>JAFNVC010000008.1 GCA_017379935.1 Clostridia bacterium | reverse complement strand
GCATAAGGCTGACCGTCCTTATCCCGGTATGCCCTCATTTCTCTCTGCCAGGCTAGTACATCTGGAGGTTTGATTTCACACATCTTCTTTTTCTTGAAGTAAGGAAGAATCTTAAGCTCGATTACACTAGTTTTCATAACCCACGTGTTTTCCTTAAGTCTTTCTTCAAGGTCACTTTTGTAGATGTCGTAAAACTCCTCAAAGGTCATATTCAAGTCACCTGTGTTTTTGTTCAGAAACGTGTTCTCCCAGGCAACTGCATCCTTACGGGTTTTGAAGCCTCGTTTTAATTTGCGGGCATTTTCACCCTTCCAATCGGTGTAGTAAACCGAAACATACCATGTGCCGCGTTTTTTGTCCTTGTAGACTGCCATTCGCAATCTCCTTTCTTTAATTATTCTTTTTCGGGCATGCCGTAAATCTGCTCAGAGAGATAACGGCGGCTGACTTTGCCTTTGATTACGAAGAAGCCTTTGGCTTCAAGCTCTTTGTTGAGCTTTTCCATAATCTGATAAGCAAGTGTTTTGGAAATACCGAGCTCTTCGCTGATTTCCTTTGCGTTCATTAAAACTGCCATTTGATTTGCCTCCTTTCGGTTAGTATTTATTACAAGTCGGTTGACCGACATTGAATACTGTAATTTCCTGCGTTTTATGTCTTACTTAAAAAGTCCTCTCAAGGGGTAAGGATTTAGAAGGGCCAAAAATAAACCAAATTGAGAAAAAATTTTCAAAAAACTGAAACTTTGTAGCTTTGCATAAAACCAATGCCTTGGTTTTGGCTGTTTTTACCCTCTCAAGGGGTAAGGGTTTAGAAAGGCCAAAACGAAAAGAAATTGAAGAAAAATTTTTCAAAATCTAAAACTTTGTAGCTTTGCACAAATAGGTGTATTACTCTTTGTGCAAAAACACCCCTCACTAGTTGGGACAGAGAATAGCGTTTTCTTACCCCTAAAATTGAAAAAAGTTTCTAAAATTTACAAGTTTGTAGAAACTGACGAAAAATACCCCTCACTAGTTGGGACAGAGAATGGCACTTTATCACCCCTAAAATTGAAAAAAGTTTCTAAAATTTGAAAATTTGTTAAATCTGCCGAAAAAACAACCCTCTACTTGTAATGACTGGGAAAGGGTAAAAATAAGGTAGTTTGCCGAAAAAACTTTTCAAAATGCATAAGTTTGTAAAATCTGCACAACAAAATTCATAGTATCACGCTGCCGAAAAATGGGCATAAAAAATACCCCTCTCGAATGAACTAAGTGTTCAAACGAGAGAGGTTTTCTCTTGTATGAAATTAATGTGGGAAAGCCTTATACAGTATCATTTTTGTATCACGAGGCTTTCTGAAAGTCTCAAAACCCTTGATATATAAGGCTTTGTGGACTTTTCGTTTCTTATTCCCACTCTATCGTGCCTGTCGGCTTCGGGGTGAGGTCGAAGAGGACGCGGTTGATACCTTCAACCTCGCTTGTGATTCTTGCAGTGATCTTATGAAGAACTGCGTAGGGGATCTCCTCGATTGTTGCTGTCATAGCGTCGGTTGTGTTGACTGCGCGGATGATTGCGGGCCAGCCCTCGTAACGGCTTTCGTCCTTAACGCCGACACTCTTGATATCGGGCACTGCAATGAAATACTGCCATACCTTCTCTGCAAGACCGTTGAGGTCAAATTCCTCGCGGAGAATTGCATCTGCCTCGCGCAGAGCGTGAAGTCTGTCTCGTGTGATTGCACCAAGGCATCTTACACCGAGTCCCGGACCCGGGAACGGCTGACGGTATACCATAGCGTGCGGAAGTCCGAGTGCTTCACCGACAACTCTTACCTCATCCTTGAACAGGAGCTTAATCGGCTCAACGAGCTGCATCTCCATATCCTCGGGAAGTCCGCCGACATTGTGGTGAGACTTAACAGCCTTTTTGCCCTCTGCCTGCTTGATGCTCTCAAGGATGTCGGGATAAATTGTGCCCTGTGCAAGGAATGAAATTCCGTCAAGCTTTGCAGACTCCTCGTCAAACACCTTGATGAATTCTGCGCCGATAATCTTGCGCTTTGATTCGGGATCGCTTACACCTGCAAGAAGGTCAAGGAAACGGTCTGTTGCATCAACATAAATGAGGTTAGCGTCAAGCTGATTTCTGAAAACCTCGATAACGTTTTCGCTCTCGCCCTTACGCATAAGGCCGTGGTTAACGTGAACGCAAACGAGCTGCTTGCCGATAGCCTTGATGAGCAATGCCGCAACGACGGATGAGTCAACGCCGCCTGAAAGCGCAAGAAGAACCTTCTTGTCACCGACCTGCTCCTGAACTGCCTTTACCTGCTCGGCGATGAAAGCCTGAGCAAGCTCGGGTGTGGTGATTCTCTGCATAGATTCGGGTCTTTTGTTCTGATCCATAATACTGACCTCCTGAAAATGTATAATCCCTCGAGAAAACTCGATTTCGGTTTTTTAATGTAGAAAATTATATCACAACGTATTTTGAATATCAATATTTTTTACGGTAAAATGCAACACTTTTTTTGCGATTATTTTTGGCAGATTGACGAAGGTTATGCAAGCAAAAAGAGGGGAGGAGAGAGGCCCGAACGAATGAAGCACATTTGTAATTTTGACTCTGCCACAATATCTTGTTATTTTTTGGCAAAAAATCGGGTTTTGCGTCATATTTTTGCGTTTGGATATTGAAAATGGTGCACATATATGTTAAAATCAACTAAATATTATCAGGAGAGGTGTTCAGAAATGAAAAAAGGCAAAGGCTTCTTTAATGAATTTAAAAAGTTTATCTTAAGAGGTAACGTGATCGATCTTGCAGTCGGTGTTATCATCGGCGGCGCGTTCCAGGCTATCGTTAAGTCCTTGGTTGACGATATCGTAATGCCCCTTGTAGGTATGATTACAGGTAACATTGATTTTTCACAGCGCGTATGGAAAATCGGCGAGGGCGAGTTTGCGGCAACAGTTACATGGGGCAACTTCGTAACAGCTGTTCTCAACTTCCTTATTATGTCCTTCGTAATCTTCTGCTTTATCAAGCTTATCAACAAGATTCAGGAAAAGGCTTCAAAGAAAAACGAGGAGCCCGAAGCAGAGCCCACAACAAAGAAGTGCCCGTATTGCTGCTCTGAAATCGACATCAAGGCTGTTAAGTGCCCGAACTGTACTTCTGACGTAGAGTAATTAGGAGATGTTTTCTTGGAAAAGGAAATTGTTCTGAAAAAAGCTATAATCGGCGGCTTTGACCGTAACGAGGTCATCAACTGCATCGCACAGCTGCAGGCGCAGGCTCTTGATAATCGCGGTGAACGCGAGGAAATCGAGCGTCTTAACCGCACTGTTGCCGAGCTTGAGGCTGTCGTTGCCGAAAAGGATGCTGAAATCGACAGACTTTCTGCCGAGGCGCAGAACAATTCCCGTGCTTCTGCCGCATCGGCAAGGCTGATGCGCGAATCTGTTGACTATGCCGACCACTATGTGGAAAGTGCACGTATTCTCGCGGAGGATATTTCAAGCCTTACCAATGCGAAAATCAACAGCGCAAAGCAGACCGTCAACGACCTTCTTCTTGACATTACAAGAATATCCGAGGATGTTCTTGCATTGTATACAAGCCTGACTGAGCTCAGAGCCGAATACGACTCGTTTGGTGAAGACACCCCCGCTTCGTCCGATATTTACCTAGCTGAGGATGAGGAAACAGCCGTTGAGGACGAGCCGCAGGCAGATCCACTTGATGCGGAGCAGGATGAAAATTCTGCACCGCACCGGGATGTGGAGGAAGCAATGGAAATGATTCGCAGGGCGAAAGAAAAATATCAGAAAATGCTTTAATACGAAAATAAACGCTACTCGGACTGAGTAGCGTTTTTTGTTTTAGTTATGGAAATATATCTGGTTCGTAACGAAGGTTGTTATGCCTTCATCCACCCATTTCTGCATCGTTTCGGCGGTATCGACCGTCCAGCAGGCTAGGGGGATGCCCGCTTTTTTCAGCTCGGCAATTTTTTCGGGAGTGTTTGCCTTCTGATTTGCATTGAAGCTGACGCCCATATCGGGATTGCCGAGGCAGTATTCCATCTCGTCAGTATCTAGCTTTGAAACGAGCTTGTAAATTGTAATTTCACTGTTTAATTCGCGCACAATTTCAACTGCTCTGCGGTGGAAGGAAATAACGGAGCAGGTTTTTGTAAAGCCGTATTTTTCAATAATTTTGAGAAGGTTTTCGAGTCCCTCGGGAGTGTAATCCTTAATCTCAATCATCGGCTTGACGTTGAATTCGAGGCAGGTCTTGAGTGCCTGCTCAAAGGTCGGGATTTTAAGTCCGGGGTAATCCTGTATGTTTGCACCCTTGACGACGTTGCACGGCACAAGGTCATAATAGGTATAGGACGAAAGCTTGCCGGATTTATCACACATTGAGCCGATGTCCTCATCGTGCAGCAGTACCCATACGCCGTCCTTAGTCTGACGGACGTCAATCTCGACATAATCGAAGCCGTATTCCGCCGCCTTCTGAATAGCGGGCAAGGTGTTTTCGGGTGCCTGGGCCGAATATCCGCGGTGGGCGACGAGCGTGATTTTTTCTCGCTCGGTCTGCTTGATGATAACGTCCGTAAGGGGAATGGGCGTTTTGGCATCGAGCCGGTCGCCTGTCATCACCGCCGAAATTACGGGCGGCAGAGCCACCGCAACAGCAATTGCAAGTGCAATCAGAATGAACGGCCATTTTTTGCGCTTCATTATGCGAAGCTTTCTTTTTATCTGTTCCTTGTTCATAAAATCACCCCATTATCGGAATTTCAAGTAATGCAAAGTTAAAGCAGTTAAGAATAAACATTATCAAAGCAAGGATAATTGCTGTGTTGTAAATTATTCTTGCTTTATTTTCTTTGACGGCAGAAATCAGCACGGCACAGGCGAAAAGCATAAGCAGGTCGGTAAAGAAAAACACTCTCTGTCCCGAAGCGTAGATTGACGAGCTGAAACCGAGCACAACCGCGCTTGCCACCGATGCGGCAAATAAAAGTGATGCCGTAAATCCGAGTTTTTTATCCTTTTTAATAACAAGCAACAGCATCACAGCGAAAAGAGCAAGAAGCGCAAAGCAGAGGATGAGCGTGATGATGCTTACCAAATCATAGCCACCGTTTTTGAAAAGCCTTTCAAAGCCCTTGTCGGGAATTGTTTTGTTAAAAGCAATATAAAATCCGTTAACTCCCGCCGCAACAAGAACAAAAAACGAGATAAAGAATTTTGCAAAGACCTTTGCTTTTTTGCTCTCATAAAGGCGTGTGACCGTAAAGTAAATCAGCACGGCAAAAAGTCCCGTGACTATGATTGACATAAAAAAGGAATAGCCGAAGTAATTTGAAAAACCGCATAGGATTTTTTCAAAGAAGCCCATTTCCTCAAATCTCGGAAAGCTACTGCCCTCCATAACGATTCTGCCTCTCATACCCGGCGAGGTGAAAAGCCATACTGCGCTTGCAAAGCCGAAAAACATCGGCGGTACGTGGTAGAATCTCAATTTCTTTTTAAATGATGCAGCTATGAATAAAACTGACAAAAATGCAATCGTCAGTGCGGCTGTCTGTTCCTGAGAGCAGGCGAGAAGTGAGGTGGGAACCGTAACAACATTCAAAGACTTGTTGTATTTGATTTCAAAAAAGTCAAAAGTCAGCGGTGCAACTGTCAGCAAAAACGCTGTGAACGGAAAAAGAAACGTAAAGCTGCCCGCAAACCAGAATGCACCCGAATTGAGTGCACCGATAAAAACAAGAAACGGCACACAGCAACAAAAAATATTCTTTTGATTCTGTGTCAGCGTTCCCGAAAAAGCCGTGCAGATTTTCTGCAGAAACCACGCGATAAAAACAAACGAAAGTGAGGCGAAAATTTTCCAGAAAACCGGATTGATTTTCAGAAAGCTCATCATCAGAAATTCGCTTGCCGTACGTCCCGAAACGGTGAGGTATCTCTCGCGGAGCCACTCTGTCAGACGGAAGCCCTCTTCGCTCATTATTCCGAGAAAATGTCCGTCATCCGTTTTGATTATCAGATGCGTGAAAAAAAGGAAAAAGGTGAAGGTTATTGCTGTAAAAATCATCAGCGGAAAACTTTCTTTTTTCTTCATCGGGGTTCACCTCCCGTTGCAATAACATACGGCTTTTCTGCTGTGCCGTTACCGCCGAGGACGGTTACGGTTTTGCTTTGCAGGTAAAATGCGGGGCAGACGCCCATCAGTGTATCCGTGGGGAGGGTTTTGTAAAATCCGCCTGAGCTTGTGACAGCCGTCACGCTCGAGGAATTTGTTTCTATCGGACTGCTTGTCCAGTACCAGCAGTTTTTACGGATAACTAATTTATCCGAGCCGTCATTTCTGACTGCCGAAGCGGTCGGAGCCTTTGCTCTTTCAGCTTCGGAAAATTTCTGAAGTTGATTTTTGGAAAGCAAAAATATTTTATCACAGTCTTTATCTGATGATATGATTTCGGTTGAAGCGAAATTTTCCTCCGACAAAAATCCGTTTCCGCTGTTGAGCCATTCCCGCAGGTCGCTTGTTTCCCAATCGGAAGATTTTTCGTCATACGCTCTGAAGCAGATTGTATTAAGCGACCACGCGAGAGGGGAATCACCGTCCTCGATAATCTCCCATACTATCGGCTCACCGTAAATTTCACCGAGTACAAAACAGTCTCCTTTTTTAAGCTCGATTTCATTTTCCTGTGATTTTTCTATCGTTATGTTCTGCTCATAAAGCGCACTATACAAGTCCGCCTTGTGCCGCGGTAAAATCGCAGACACAAGGCAGAAAATTATTGCGGAAGCTAATGTAATTGTCAGGATAGCCTTTTTCAAAAAATCATCCGTTCAACGCTTTGAAGCTGTCTTTATTATTCTTGTAAAGAGTCTTGAATACGGCAAAGTTCTTGTCGTAAACCGCTCTGTTGGCTGTGTTCGGCTTGAAGGTCTTGACAGCGGGGACAAATTCCTTTACCTTGCTGACGCTTTCGATAACTCCGAGACCGATGCCGACCATTGCCGCGGCACCGACAGCACCGATATCCTGCGGACGGCCGACAACCTCGACGGTTTTGCCCGTGATATCTGCGAGAATCTGGCTTGTAACATCCGAAAGTGCGCCGCCGCCGACAAAGCGGATAACGTCAGATGTTTTTATCTTCTTGTTCTGAGCCTCAAGCATCCAGTTAAGATGGAAGCAAACGCCCTCGATAACTGCACGGAGCATCTCGGATTTGCCTGTATCAATGCTGATGTTGAAGAACATACCTGATGCGTTCGGGTCCTCGAACGGACAGCGGTTGCCGTGAAGCCACGGAGTGAAAATAACACCGTTTGAGCCTGCGGGCACCTCGCTGATAACCTTTGTCATATAATCGTAAAGGCTTGTGTACTCTGTTTCGGGATCCTCGGCAACGTCCATCTTCTGCTTGAAGATGCCGATTTCGTCAAGGCAGAGGTGATCGCGCACCCATTCAAGACACTTGCCTGCGGTTTCAAGCTCTGCAAAGTAAACGAAGGAATCGGGATCTGCGCCGACGATAGCCGCAATCATAGCCGATGTATCGACGAGCTGCTTTTCAACAACCGTGCCGACCCAGCCTGATGTACCCTGATAGATATGAGTGTCGCCGACAGCGCCGCTGCCTGCGCCGACACCGATGAGTGAGGAGTCGCTTCCTCCTCCGAATACGGGCGTGCCTTCTGCGAGTCCGAGCTGTTCAGCCGCCTTTGCGGTAACTGTTCCGACAACGTCGGTTGAGCCGAGAATCTTCGGGAGATGGTCCATATTAACGTCAAAAATGCCCGTAACGCTCTTGCTCCAGCCCTCCTTGCCCTTTCTGGTGTCATAAAGAAGGGTTGCGAAGGCTGAATCCTTTGTCATTGCGAACTCACCCGTGCAACGGCTGATGAGGAAATCCTTAACGTCGAGCCACTTGTGAATTTTCTTGTATACGTCAGGCTCGTGAGCCTCGACCCACTTATATTTGTAAACGGGGTCCTTGACACTGCAGGCAACCGCACCCGTAGCGATAAGGGACTTGAGAAGCGGAACAATGTTTGCGCCTGCAATCTGCAAGCCGTATGCCATATATTTTTTAAGCTCTTCCTTTGCGCGCTGGTCCATATAGCTCATCGCTCTTCGGACGGGGTTGCCGTCCTTGTCAACGAGGACGAGACCCTGCGCCTGAGAACAGAAGGAGATACCTGCGATCTGCGAAGGCTTGATATCAGTTTTGCTGAAAAGCTCCTTTGTGGTTGAGCACATCGCGCCCCACCATTCGTTGGGATCCTGCTCTGCACCGCCGTCGCCGACCATATAAAGGTTGTATGCGCCGTAAGCGTTTGTGATGGGTCTGATTGTCTTATCAATCTCGAAAAGACAGGTTTTCATACCGGTTGTACCGACATCGTAAGCGATAACATAGATAGCCATTTTAAATACCCCCAATTTGTGTTAATGACATTGTAACATAAAAATGTATAAATTTGTAAAAATTTTTTAAAAAATACAAAAAAACATTTAATTTTTTTATTATATGTGTTATACTGCATATTGGATATAAAGCGTTATCGCTATATTTACAAAAACAATACATATATCGGAGGAATTACCATGGCTGAAAATTTTGCTATCACCAAGTATCTTGACGCTGATGCTGTTACAAAACAGCTCGACGCGCTCATCAAAAAGCCGATTTACAGCGTTAAGCCCGAGGCTCTCAAGAAGTACGAGGAAGAGTACTTCGCAAAGAAATGCGTTAAATCCAAGGAAATGATTGATGTTGCTAAGGGACGTATCCCCGGCGGCGTTCAGCACAACCTTGCATTCAACTATCCGTTCCCCCTTGTTTTCACAAAGGCACAGGGCAACAAGCTTTATGACATCGACGGTAACGAGTATTACGACTTCCTTCAGGCAGGCGGCCCGACAATCGTAGGCTCCAATCCCGAGAAGATCCGTAACAAGGTTATCGAGCTCCTTAATGACTGCGGTCCTTCAACAGGTCTTTTCCACGAGTACGAGTACAAGCTCGCAAACAAGATTGCAGAGTGTGTTCCTTCAGTTGAAATGTTCCGTATGCTCGGTTCAGGTACAGAGGCTTGTATGTGTGCTGTCCGTGTTGCTCGTCTTGCAACAGGTAAGAAGAACATCCTCAAGATGGGCGGCGCATACCACGGCTGGTCGGATCAGCTCGCTTACGGTATGAGAGTTCCGGGTACAAAGAACCTCCAGTCTCCCGGCGTTCCGATGTTCGTATTCAAGCATACAGACGAATTCTTCCCGAACGATCTTGAAGACCTCGAGAAGAAGCTTAAGAAAAATCAGCTCATCGGCGGTACAGCTGCTGTATTCCTTGAGCCCGTTGGCCCCGAGAGCGGCACACGTCCCCTCAGCAAGGCATTCGTTAAGGGCGTTGAGAAGCTTTGCCGTCAGTACGGCGCACTCCTCGTATTCGATGAGGTTGTTACAGGCTTCCGTATCGGCGTTTCAGGCGCACAGGGCTACTTCGGCGTAGATCCCGATATCACAATCTTCGGTAAGATCATCGCAGGCGGATATCCCGGTGCCGGCGGTATCGGCGGTCATAAGGATGTTATGGCTCACCTCGGCGCAGGTCTTGACGGCTCAGGCAAGAAGGTTAAGAAGGCAATGTGCGGCGGTACAATGGCTGCTACTCCGCTTTCATGCGTTGCAGGTTACTATACTCTTTGCGAAATCGAAGAGTCAAATGCTTGCCAGAAGGCAGGCGAAATGGGCGACAGACTCACAAAGGGTCTCCAGAAGTCCATTGAGAAGCACAATCTTCCCTTCGTAGCATTCAACCAGGGCTCAATTTGTCACCTTGATACAGTTGGTACAATGCATTATTCAATCGACTGGTCAAAGCCGTGGCAGATTCCCGATGTTCTCAAGCAGACAAGCGCTCGTAAGAAGGAAATGGAGCATATGGGTGCTGCATATATGGCAGAGGGTATGGTTACTCTTGCAGGCAGCCGTCTTTACACAAGTGCTGCTTACACTGAGGAAGATATCGACGATGCAATCGCACGCTTCGACAGAGTATTCGATAACTGCGGCCGTATCGGTTAATCATATTTCATCTTTTAGGAGATATAGTTATGGCTTACAATATTCAGGAAGCAAAAGAGCTTGTTGTTGAAGCAGGCAAAAAGCTTCTCGAGACAGGTCTTATCGCACGTACTTGGGGTAACGTAAGTGCAAGGATTTCTGACACTCAGTTCGTTATCACTCCGAGCGGCAGAGCTTATGAAACGCTCACTCCCGACGATATCGTTGTTGTCAATATTGCTGACTGCTCATACGAGGGAGATATCAAGCCGTCGAGTGAAAAGGGTGTTCACGCTGATGCTTACAGACTCCGCCCCGAAGAAAATTTCGTTATTCACACTCATCAGATAAAGGCTTCCGTTGTCGGTGCGGCGGGCAAGAACATTGACGTTCCCGAAAAATATGCGGCTCTCTTCGGAGACTGCGTTCCCGTTGCAGATTATGGTATGCCCTCAACCTCAAAGCTCCGCAAGGCTGTCGAGACAGCTTATGCACAGTATCCGAACAGCAAGGCTATTCTTATGAAGCAGCACGGTGCTGTTGTTACGGGTAACAGCTTCGAGCAGGCTTTTGAGGTTGTTTCAGAGCTTGAAAACCTTTGCGAGGAAAAGATTCAGAAGGCTTACCTTCTTTATGAAGGTACTTCAGAATATTCCTATAAGGGTATGCTTAACAGCTACATCAAGACTGTCGGTGCAGGAAAGATGCCCAAGGAGATTGCAGACTTCGGCGAAAGCGCAAGAATCGGCTCAAAGTTCGAAATCCGTTACAAGAACGGCAAGAGCTTTACAGTTGATATCAAGACCGCAAAATCAGCAGAGGCTGACGATGTTCCCGCAACAGCAATGGTTCACGCTGAAATTTATGCAAAGACAAACGCAGGCTTTATCAAGCATCTCACAGCAAGCGAAATGGTTGCAGTGAGCGTTGCACAGCCGACGATTATGCCGCGTCTTGACGACTTTGCACAGATTGCAGGCACAAAGATCAATTCCTTCAAGTGGGACGGCTCACGTGCTTCCGCGAAGGCGGCGGCAAAGGCTGTAAAGGGCAGTAACGCTGTTCTTATCCGCGGTGCAGGTGCTCTTTGCACAGGCACAAAGGAAAGTGACCTTGACGCGGTTGAGCTTATTATGTCAAGAGAGTGTCAGACTCACATCGGCTCAGTATTCTTCGGCGCAGGTGAGGCATTAAGCCCGATCGATGCAAAGATAATGAGAGTTATCTATCAGACAAAGTACTCCAAGAAGGCTGAGTAAAATCCAATAAATCAAGGGAATGTAAAAGCTTTTGTTTTTACATTCCCTTTTTTCTTTTATATCTTTATTTATTCTCAGAAGTGTGATATAATTTTTCTACTACGGAAAGAGGAGAAAATAAAAATGGCGGACACAATTTATAAGGAAACAAGAAAAAGGCACGGGCTTACCCGTGACGAGGTATGCGACAAGGCGGCGGAGCTGGATTTTCCGCTTCAGCCGGAGAGACTTGAGCGTATTGAAAACGGAAAATTCAGCATCACTCCCGAAGAGATTATGCTCCTTTCGAAAATTTACGGCGAGCCGACACTCTGCAATCACTTCTGCGCAAACGAATGTCCCATCGGTAAAAAGTACGTTCCCGAGGTTGAGGTCAAGGACCTTTCACAGATTATTCTCGAAATGCTTTTTTCACTGAATTCAATGAAAAACAGTCAGGAGCGTCTTATCGAAATAACCTCGAACGGTCAGATAAACGATGACGAAATCCGGGATTTCGTTTCTATCCAGAGAAAGCTCGAGCAGCTTTCGATCACCATTGAAAGCCTTCAGCTCTGGGTTGAGCAGATGCTCGCGGACAAGAAAATCAATCTTGAAAAATATAATGAGATTATAAATGAATAAGCAAAGGGCGCTGTGTCAAAAGCACAACGCCCTTAAATTTTATTCTTCCTTTTCAAAAATCAGGTCAAGCTCCTGAATGTGACCTGTTCCGCGCTGTCTTGTCGGGATATATCCGACATAACGCCAACCGTCGTTTGCACGCTTTTCGATAATCGATTTATAATCATCAATGCCGTATGAATTGCCGTTGAACATTCCCCAGCCGTCCATTTCACAGCTTACCGATTCGTATTCGTACTTGAACATAAAATCACTCCATCAGATTTTTGTACTGGTAAACCTTTACATAATCAACGATGAATTCCGTTCCCTCTGCGGGTGCATTTTCTCTGCCTGATGTAACGCCGTCCTCGCCGTCCATTTCCACCGAAAGAACAATGTATTCTTCGTTCTGGCTGACTCCACCGAAATCTGTGCGGAAGGTCTCAACACCGTTGATATAGAAAATATACTCGTTCTCGTTCCACTCGAGTCCGTAGGTGTTAAATTCCTCGTAGGGATTGTTTTTGATGAAGAACTTTCTTGCGCCGTGCTTCTGATGAGCGTCGCCGTAGCCGTCAATATGAAGGTTGGATGTGATCGCCTTGTTAAACAGATCACCGTAGCAGTTGCTTTCAAAAATATCAATTTCCGTGCCGTCTCTGCCGTCGCCGTTTTCGTCGTAAACACCGCTGTTCATAAGCCAGAAGGCACTCCAGAGGTCAGCGCCCTCGGGAAGAATACATCTGCACTCAAAGTAACCGAACTTCTGGCTGAAGCCGTTTTCGGAATCCTCGTCCGTGTCGATGCCGGCGGTGTACCAGCCTGCACCCTTACCGCCCATACCGTCCTCAAGATAGGTTACGGGAATGACGAGGTTGCCGTCCTTTGTCTCGGCGAGATACTGATTCCAGTAGCTTCCTCTTCTTGCTACGGTAGTGTTGCCGTACTGATAGTGACCCGACCATACGCTGCGGTCAAGCTCACCCTCAAATTCTTCCTCATAGGTGATTTCAAATTTATCCATATCGACCTTTTTACCCATCGGGTAGCAGGGGATATCGAGCGTGATACAGATAGAAATGAGGATTGATGCCAGGAATGAGATGATTGATCTGAACATAAGTGACCCTCCTTATCTGATAACCTTTATTCTGTCTTCGAAGCGGGGCTTCATTTCGGGCTTTTCGTCGGGGTAGCCGACTGCGATTGCGATAAGGAATTTATATTTCTCGGGAATATCCCATGCGCGCTTCCACTTGTTGCCATGCTCGTTACCGTCTGCAAAGAGTGCGCCGACGCTTGCGATTATGCAGGTGCCGAGTCCCATACCCTCTGCCGCGATGCAGATGTTTTCGCACATAATTCCGCCGTCCATATAGCTCTCACCCTCAGCAAAAAGCACGATGAACGTCGGCGCGTTGTGGTAAACGGGATTGGTGTCCCAACGGGTGTAAGCGGGAGTGTCGTAGCCGACAAGCTCCTTGAAATCCGTGTTCATTTCCTTAAGCATTTCTGCGTTCTGAACAAATCGTACATGGCACGGCTGACCGTTTCTTCCGCTCGGCGCACGAAGAGCCGCCTGTTTGAGTGCCTCTAACTGCTCGTCCGTAATCTGCTCGGGCTTGTATTCGCGGATTGTCTGTCTTTTGAGAATTGTTTTCATTACCTCGTTCATAGTAGACACCTCATTTTTTATTTATAATTTTATTTCTCAATATTCTGTTATAAACAAGTCCTGTCGGGAAATAAATTGCCGTTACTATTGCAAGACCTGTAAGAAGTCCCGTTATAAAATCCGCACTGACAAAATTGTAAAGAAGCACAAGTGCGACGATTAGCGGAATGAGAACGGATAAAATCTTAACCGCAAACGGGCCTGCCGCGGAAGGATTGCACGGCGACCAATAGGTCAGCGAGTTCTTAAGCGGAGCGGTGTAAAGCTTACCGCAGCAATCCTTATAATTGAGCGAATACGTCTTGTAATTCTTTACATCATTCTCGTCGAATTCAAAAACGCGGAACGCTCTGTACTTGGAGCCGTAGGAGTTATAGCCCATGCCGGGGCAGTAGCCGAGGTCAATGCCGTCCACCTTGCCCGCGAAGGAGTTGTAGTGGTCGTGTCCGAAATACATCGCAAAAACGTCGCCCTGAGCCTTCATTGCATCAAACTGCTTTGTGCCGAGTGTCATTGACGGTGTTTCGCCGTATGTATAGCTGTGGAAAAGCTTTTCTTCGTTCAAAATCCAGTATTTCGGGTTGCCCTTCACAAAGTCGCATTCCGCACCCTTTGTTCCCTTGGACACCTCCTTGAAAAGCTCCATAATATTGCTGACGGGGATGTGCTGAAAAACCATTGACGGTACAAGCTCACCGCCGTTTTCAGCCTTGAGCTTTTCGCCGACGCTTCTGTACCAGTCGAGCTGCTTATCGTTCACGCCCTCGAAGCCGACACCCTTTGTTTTTGAATGAGTATCCATAACAAAAAAGTTGAGCGCAACGTGTTCGCCGTCCGTCGAGAGCACGGGAACATTGAACGTGCCGACGTCAGGTCTGCCGTCGTTGAGGCCGTCAAAGCAGATGCAGTTTCTGAGTGTTTTGTAAATCTCCGCCTGCTTCTCGTTGGAAACGCCCGTCTCACGATCGTGATTGCCGAAGGTGAGGACGTAGGGGATGTTGTGCTTTTCAATAACGCTGAAAAGTCTGCGGATTGCGGTTTCAACATTCCTTTCCGCCTTTTCGCCCTTGCCCCAGAGTCCGACAACATCGAGCTGGTCGCCCGTCAGTATGATGAAATCGGGCTTAACCTTTTCAATCGCGGAATCTACAAACTGCAAGGTGTCAACACTTGTGTTTTTAGTGTCCTGCAGATCAGAAATCTGCATAACCTTCAGTTTCCCGTTTTTAAATCTGATTTTATCCTTAAGGCTCATCGGAACCACCTCTGCTGAAATTCTATCATATTTCTGCTGTAAAAGCAATAAAAACCCCGCAACTTCGGACAACAGCCGAAATTACGGGGATTATTTCTTCTGAGGGTAAGGCTTCGATTCGTCGGTCATACCCAAAAGATAGTCGATGCTTGTGTTGTAGAATCGCGCTAATTTTATCAGTGCTTCTGTCGGAATATCACTCGTGCCGAGCTCATAGCGCGAGTAGCAGACCTGCGAGCAGTTGAGATATTCCGCAACATCCTTTTGCAGAAGGTCGCGGTCCTCTCGAAGATTACGGATTTGTTTATACATAAAAATCACCATAACCATTATATGCAAACCGATTTGGTATATTGACATATAAACCATTTTGATATATGATTGCCTTGAAGGTATGTGATTTCAATAATTTATGAGGTGATTTTATGCCGCAAAGAAAAACGCACAACGTATATTTAGGTAATCAGAAGGTCGGTGAGGTTTGGGAGAATTATGACGTATTCACCGAGAAAGAAAGAGAAGAAAAAAGAAAAAAAGAAGTCCTTGACCTTTATCATGCAAAAAAGGATGCGTATGAAATTCAAGAAACGGTAGAGTATAAAACGAAAGAAGATAAGGCGAAAAAGAATTTTAAAATAAGAAAAACTATCGGTATAATATTTATGCTTGCAGCAGCTTGTGTGCCGATAATAACTATGTTGTTTTTTAAAGACGATATGTCGCCGGCTATAACATTTTATCTGCCTGCGATTATTTTTGGCTTGGGTACGGGAATTATACACTCGGAAGCCTATGTATCAACGAGAACAGTGAAGCCGCGTATTGATTGGGCGAGTTGTTTTCGATGGACAATAGCAGGGGGAGTAGGATTTTTAATACTTAGTCTGCTTGTTTTGTTTGTATTAGGATCAATAATATAACTAATTCAACCAGCCTACCGCAACGGCAGGCTGGTTTTTGTTGAATAAATTGGGGTTGTAGGGGGCTTTTGCCACCTCATCCGCCTCGTTCCTCGGCACCTTCCCCTCGAGGGGAGGCTCCGCCGTAGGCGGTGGTGAGGTGTGGGTTGTAACGCAACCGTTATCCCGACAAATTAAAATTTGTACAACATCCGACGGGTTGCCCGTCCCGAAAAGCTGTCCTGTCGAAATAATTTAAAAAAGATAAAAGCAGAAGGAGCGATTGCTTCTTCTGCTTTTTGTGTGTTGTAATCAGATCTTATTCCCTGTGCCACTTGACGCCCTGAGCGGTGTCCTCGAGGACGATGCCCATTGACTTAAGCTCGTCGCGGATTCGGTCAGCCTCTGCCCAGTTCTTGTCTTTTCTTGCCTGAGTACGCTGTGCGATGAGAGCCTCAACCTCGCTGTCGAGGTCGTCAGCCTTTCTGTTATAAACAAGTCCGAGCACGTCGGTCAGCTCGTCGAAGAGCTTAGCCGCTGCTTCGCAGTTACCCTTGACGGGTGCATCGGTGATTACGTTTGTATTGATATCACGGACAAGCTCGAACACTGCGGAAATACCGTCGGCTGTGTTAAGGTCGTCGTTCATAGCGTCGATGAACTGCTGACGGCGCTTCTCGAGCATTGCTGCGATTTCCTCGCTTACTTCACCGTCAGCCGCATTCTTGAGTGCGAAATCAAGATTGTCGCGGCAGGTGTAAAGTCTCGTGAGCGAAGCCTTGCACTGCTCGATAACATCTGTGCTGTAGTTGATGGGGCTTCTGTAATGTGAAGAAATCATAAGGTAACGGATGGGCTCGTAGCCGTAAGCCTCAGCAACGTCGCGGACGGTAAAGAAATTGCCGAGTGACTTCGACATCTTCACGTTGTCAACGTTGATGTAGCCGTTATGCATCCAATAGTTTGCAAAGGGTGAGCCGTTGCAGCATTCGCTCTGTGCGATTTCGTTCTCGTGGTGGGGGAAGATAAGGTCCTGACCGCCGCAATGGATGTCGATTGTCTCGCCGAGGTAGCGTCTGACCATAGCGGAGCATTCAATATGCCAGCCGGGTCTGCCGTGACCCCACGGTGACTCCCAGTAGGGCTCGCCGGGCTTTGCACTCTTCCAGAGAGCAAAGTCCATCGGCTCCTTCTTGACCTCGCCGACCATAATTCTTGCGCCTGCCTCAAGGTCCTCAAGCGGCTGATGCGAAAGCTTGCCGTATTCGTCAAACTTCTTCGGACTGAAATAAACGTCGCCGTCAACTGCATAAGCGTAGCCCTTCTCGATAAGAGAAGACACGATAGCGATAATCTCGTCGATGTTCTCGGTTGCCTTCGGGTGAACGGTAGCCTCGCGGATGTTCATACCCTTGACGTCCTTCCAGAACTCCTCGATATACTTCTCGCTGATTTCCTTATAGGTTGCGCCCTCTTCGTTGGCACGCTTGATGATTTTGTCGTCGATATCGGTGAAGTTCTGCACGAAGCGCACGTCGTAGCCTGTATACTCAAGGAAACGGCGGAGAACGTCAAAAACGCAGAGCGGTCTTGCGTTGCCGATGTGGATAAAGTTATAAACTGTCGGGCCGCAGGCATAAATTTTTACCTTGCCCTCCTCGACTGTTCTGAGTTCTTCCTTCTGACGGGTAAGAGTGTTAAATACTTTCATTATTCTTGTTCCTCCATCTTTTTCTTTAGTTTATCTATTTCTGCTCTTAATTTGCAAAGCTCCTGAGAAATCGGGTCGGGAATATGAACCTGGTCAAGATCCTGCACCCTTTTTCCGTTACGGCGGACAACTCTTGCGGGCACGCCGACGGCTGTTGAATTTTTGGGAATTTTGTCAAGCACAACCGCACCCGATGCGATGTTGGTATTATCACCGACGGTTATCGGACCGAGCACCTTTGAGCCTGCACCGATGAGCACATTGTTGCCGATTGTCGGATGTCGCTTGCCCGTATCCTTACCCGTACCGCCGAGGGTAACGCCCTGATAAATTGTAACGTCGTCGCCGATGATTGTCGTCTCACCGATAACGATTCCCGTGCCGTGGTCGATGAAGAAGCGTCTGCCGATCTGTGCGCCGGGGTGAATTTCGATACCCGTTCGGCGGACGTTTATCTGCGAAATCAAACGCGCGATAAAAAACATCTTTTTGTTGTAAAACCAATGTGCTTTTCTGTGGCTTCTTATAGCCTTGAAGCCGGGATACAGAAGCATAACCTCGATTGCCGAATGCGCGGCAGGGTCGCGGTCGAGGACACACCTGATATCCTCCCGCATTCTTTCAAACATATTATCACTCACTTTCAAAAGCAGTCAGAGACAACAAAAAACGCCCCATCGCCAATGGCGACGGAGGCGGTATCCCGCGGTTCCACTCCGACTTATTACTTTTTAGCCCTGTAACGGCGGCTTCCGCACAGGGATACTCGGCGTCTGCCTTTCCCCCTGCGTGCTGGCGGGTGCATTTCACAAATCGCGTCATAAGAGGCTTTCACCAAAGCGCCTCATTCTCTGATATGACGAAGAAGAGCTACTTCTCCCGATAATCGCATTTAAGTTAGGTTATTATACTATAATTGTATGTAAAAATCAAGAGGTTGTTGCGAAAGTTGTGTGAGGGTATAAATTTCATCCCCGCCGAAGGTTCAAATTTTAATTTGTCGAGGAGATGAAATGTCGCAGAAACCCAGCCTCCCTTGCCTAAAGGGAGGGGGACCACGAAGTGGTGGAGGGATAGTTTGATACACAGAGGAAAACACATCAGAAAATAAATCTTGTTAATGTATCCCTCCGTCTTTTGCTACGCAAAATCCACCTCCCTTTAGGCAAGGGAGGCTTTGCTATACTTAAATTCAATCAAAAATTAACATCCCGACAAACCCCAAATTATCGAGCAAACTAAAATTTATTTTGTAGGGTTCGGCGCTTGTCGACGAACCGAGATTTTCGGGAAATTAACATTAACTCTTCAGGTGCATAGAATGTATTAGGCGTATGCCAAAAATCTGAAAAGGAGTTAGTTTGACTTGAATAACCCTTCATATTCCCATCACGTCAAGCCGATGGGTTATCATAAACCGCATTTTGCGCAAAGCTATTCGGGTGAAATGACGGCTCTGCCCGAATGTCCGCAGGTCGCAATGGCTTATGTGCCGTTTCAGACGGATTTTACCACCTACGACGAAATGCAGGCGCTCAGGTGCGGAACGTTGTTCCCCGTTCTCAACAAGCCCTTCCTCGGAAGTGGTAACAGATGACAAGAGCAATGCTTTTACAAAGTCTTGATGCCGTTCAGTTTGCGATGTGGGAGCTTCACCTTTATCTCGACACCCACCCCGATGACTTTACCGCACTTTCGCTTTACAAAAAATACGAAGAGAAAAACGAAAAACTTATCTGCGAATATGAGGAGCAGTTCGGCCCCCTGTATTCCAACGGCGACCCCGGCGCAATGTGGCTTAAAAATCCGTGGCCGTGGGATTTAGGAGGTAGCTGCTGATGTTTGTCTATGAAAAGAAATTACAGTATCCCGTAAAAATTGCCAACCCCAATCCGAAATATGCTCAGATCATCATTTCTCAGTACGGCGGACCCGACGGAGAGCTCGGCGCATCGCTGAGATATCTCAGCCAGCGTTATTCGATGCCGTACCCCGAGCTCAAGGGATTACTGACGGACATTGCAGTCGAAGAGCTCGGCCATCTTGAAATGATAGGCGCAATCGTTCATCAGCTGACAAGAAATCTCACACCTGAGGAAATCAAGCGAAGCGGCTTTGACACCTACTTCGTTGACCATACGGCGGGTGTATATCCGACAGCGGCTAGCGGATTACCGTGGACGGCAGCAAGCATGCAGTCGAAGGGCGATCTTATTACCGACCTTTCAGAGGATATGGCGGCTGAGCAGAAGGCTCGTGTTACTTATGATAACATTCTCCGCCTTGTTGACGATCCTGATGTGCGCGAGCCTATAAAGTTCCTGCGCGAAAGAGAAATCGTTCACTTCCAGCGCTTCGGCGAAGGACTCAGACTTGCAACGGACAAAATGGACTGTAAAAACTTCTACGCGTTCAACCCGAGCTTTGATAAGTAAAAAAACAAAGACCTTCCGCGAGGGAAGGTCTTTTGGCTTTTGGGGAACAGCTTAAGTTAATCGTTGTCAAATTCAGCGATTTCTGCGTTCATAATTCCGTCGAAGATCTGCCGTCTGAAATCTTCGGGCAGCTCGCGGAGTTTTTTTATCAATTCTTTTTCTCTTTCAATTATTTCGGGAATATTCTGATTCTTTTCGCTGTTCACATTAAAAACCGTTCTTCTGAAAATTTGTGTTCTGTCATTTGTAAATAACGGGGCTGTCGCAGGTAGCTGTTTCAACAACCTTGCCTGTACGCGAATTCTTGATTACGATTGTCGTAAACGTTCTATACGCGTAGCCTGCAGGCGCGAACCAGGTTTCTGTTATGCCGTTCGTACCGAGTTCCAAAAACGTTTCCGTTGTTGTTTTATAGGTCTGCCAGCCGGCGGCACTTCCGTCTGTGCGCTGAAGCGTACACGTAAGCACAAAGGTGTAATTTTCGTGCATACAAGCATATGTAGACTCGCAAAGCACAAAACCCAATGCCTTTTCTTTGATTCCTGCACTGACCGCTCCTAGATGTGTGTATCTTGGGCTAGCCTCAGAATCAGACATCAACTCAAAGGTTTCTGTATTACTTTCCGCTGAAGCATAAATACAGCACATGCTCATCATAACGAGCGACAGCATAAACGCCAGTATTTTTTTCATTCTTCTGACCTCCTTTGCTTTAAGCTGTACGCTATATTAAACAACTGAGTTGAAGAAATGTAACACTATTTTTTCTCAATATGTGTAGCAAACCCTAAAAAATCTACATTATTATCATTAAAAATCACATAAATAATCGCATCATTTGTTTTAATGGTAAGATAAATAACATTTTCTTTTGTGGTAATGATAATTTCTTTACCCTTTATAGTATGAGTTTCATAACTGTCGTAGGCTTCTTTATCCAAATTGAATTTCTTTTCAACATTTTGAGTATGTTCAGTATAGGAAATGATGTTTCCTGCAAGATTTCTGAATTTAACGGTGTTATAGGTTTCCTCATTAACAATTTTGAAAACCTCATACCCCTCAGGTATATATTTCGGGATATACATTCCCTCATATTCCAACAATTTATTATCATTCGAATTTTTTGAGGAAAGCATTGACGAATACGAATGATTGCCCAGATTATTCAGGAATTCCCAAAGCTTCTCACGGAAGCCCTTGACGGTTATTGTCATTACGGAAAGTCCGAGAATCAGTGCAAGAAAGACGGACGCGGCACGCACAAGCGCTTTACGGCGCGGCTTTTTCACCGCAAAAGCTTCATCAAGCGCCTTTCTGAATTTTTCGTCGCGCTCCTTGTTGTTCGCAAAGCGAGGGTCGGCTTTCGCCGCTTCAATTTCTTTTAAGAACAGCTCGTCGTTCTCGTCGAGGATATCGTCCGTGACTATCTTTAAAATATGCTTGTTATACTCTGTCATTTTGCAGCCCCTCTTTCTACCTTTTTACCCAGCCTGTCAACACTTCGGCGGATAGTCATTCTTACGCTGTTTTCTTTGATGCCGATGATATCCGAAATCTCTCTGTCGCTCAGCTCGTGGTTATATTTAAGGATAATCAGATCCTTGTCTCGCGATGCAAGACAGTTGATATTTTCCCTGACCAATTCGATATTCAGCTTCTTTTCCACATCCTCTTCAACATTGTCCTCGGCGGGAATTTCATCAAAAAAACATTCTTCATTTTCCGGAACAAGACAGGTTCGTGAAGAATGCTTCATATAATTTATTGTTGTGTTGTTAACGGTGGTTGCGATATATGACCTCAACTGGCGGCCGTTCATATTGCGCAGGGTGTCAACGTGTTTTATAAGATTTACTATACAATCCTGCGCCAGATCATCGCTGACATCATAGTCTTCGGTCATGCTGTAAGCAAGACTTCGCATCCACGGTGCATATTGTTCATAGATATCAAGAATAATTTGCCTGTCCGTTTCATTTTCAAGACTGTTGATGACAAATAAAATCATATCAATCTCTCCTTTTGAATTTTTTAGATATTTTAACATTGAAGAAAATTTATAGCAAGCGTTTAAACCGCATTTTTGATGAATATTTGCTGTTCAAAGTTTTTTAGTGCGAAATACAAATTTAAAAACTGCAAAAAGACACTTTCGGTTGTCGAAAGTGTCTTAGTTTTTACAGCACGTATCCCGTTACAATGCCGAGCACGGCGGCAAGGACGATGATAATAATAGGATGAACTTTTTTGAATGCCATCACGGTACAGATGACAAAAATTGCAAGTGAAACGTAGAACGAAGCGTCCGTAAAAATGCCGAGTGAAAATCCGTTAGGAATAAAAACCGTCAGCAATACAGAAATAATTGCCGAGCCGATGAGTCCGACAACTGCGGGCTTGAGTCCTGTCATACAGCCCTTTACAACCTTGCTGTTCTTGAAGCGCTCAAAGCATTTTGCAACAATAAGAATTACGATGAACGACGGAAGAACGACACCGAACGTTGCACAGAACGAGCCGAAAAGACTGCCTGCAAGTCCGAATGCACCGCCGACCTCCGAGCCGACATAGGTTGCCATATTGATTGCAAACGGGCCGGGTGTACTCTCGCTGACAGCGATAAAATTGACAACATCCTCGAGAGGCATCCATTTGTGCGCGAGCACCTCCTCCTGCATAAGGGGAAGCATCGCGTAGCCGCCGCCGAAGGTGAATGCACCTATCTTAAAAAAGGTAAGGAAAAGGTCAAGAAAAATGTTCATTTCTTACTCCTCCTTTCAGCGATAAGAGAAGTAACGAGTCCGAACACCGCACAGCCGATGATAACGAAAAGCACGTTGATATCGAAAAACGCGGTAATAAGGAAGGATGCGCCGATAACAATGTAGCTGACAAGCCCCTTCGGAGCCTTCTTGTACATAGTAACGAGTGCCTTGATAAGAAGCGCAAGAACACCTGCACGGATGCCGTTGAATGCATACTGCACGGCGGGAATGTCCTGGAACTCTCTTAACACAAAAGAAATGAGAAGAATAATCACAAATGACGGCAGAACAACGCCGAGAGTTGCGAGCATTGCGCCGAAAAAGCCTGCAACACGATAGCCGACGAAGGTTGCGGAGTTGATTGCTATCGGGCCCGGTGTGGATTCTGCAATCGCGATAATCTCAAGGATATCGTCGTCCGTAATCCACTTTTTGTTTTCAACAATCTCCTTCTGAATAATCGGAATCATCGCGTAACCGCCGCCGAAGGTGAATGCACCGATTTTCAGAAAGACGAGAAACAACTGAAAAATCTTTTTTGTTTTACTTTCCAAAATTACACCTCTTTATCTTTTGTCGGCGCATCTGCAGCCACCGACCGTAAAAGTTCATTTTTACCTGCAATATCTTCACGCACAAGTCTGTAAACCGTCGCAACAAGCGGAACGCTGACAAGCATACCCGCAATGCCGAAAACACCGCCGCCGACAGTAACCGCGGCAAGCACCCACAGACCGGGAAGTCCGATTGTGGAGCCGACAACCTTCGGGTAAATGAGGTTACCCTCAATCTGCTGAAGTATGATAACAAAAACCAGAAAGATCAATGCCTTGACGGGAGACTCCATAAGAATAAGGAATGCGCCGACACCCGCACCGATGAGTCCGCCGACGATCGGAATAAGTGCCGTAAAGCCCATAAGTGTGCCGATCATAAGCGCGTAGGGGATGCGCAGTACCGACATACCGATGATGCACAGCACTCCGAGGATAATCGCCTCCGTACACTGACCGACGATAAAACGGTGGAAGCAATCGTCAAGAATACCGATAACGTGAGAAATCTTTTCAAGAATTTCACAGGGAACATATTTCTGCGAAACCTTGTTGAGCTGTCTGCCCAGACGCTTTTTGTCGATAAGAATATAAAGTGCAAAAATCACACCGAGTATAACATTGAATACAACAGAGAACACCGAAGTAACTGCGCTGACCGCAACTCCCGCAAAGTCGCCGATACCGCTCGTGACGGTCTGCATAATATCTGTCAGGCGTGACCGCCAATCAATCGAAGCGAGTGAATCGATAAGATTTTTTGAAATGAACTCGTTTTCCTTGAGCTTGACGATAAGCATATCCATCGCACCCGGAATTTCGTTGATGAGCATCTGGATACAGGTCACAAGCTGCGGAGCGATAAGACCGATAATGAGTGAAATTATACCGAGCACCGTGATGACTGCTCCGACGAGGCTGACAGCCTTGCGGCTTTTTACAACGGCAGGCTTATCCGATTTAGGAAAGTAGTGACGCTCGTAAAAGGACATCAGGATATTCAGCGGATAAGCGAATACAGCGCCGAGAATAACGGGTGTGGAGGCAGAAAAAACTGTTCCGATAATTCCCGAGATGTTCGGCCAGTAATGTATAGCGAGGTAAACGGCAATAACGCCCACCGCGATTTTTAAAATCGTTTTCCAATCTGTTTTTTTCAACATATTACACCTCAGAGAAGCTTTTTGAAATCGAAAACATTCTATCACAAACATAAAAAACATTCAATAAAAATTATTTGCTGTTTTCAAGAAAAAATGATACTATATATAATGAAAAGGAGAGATTGAAATGTTATTGATATGGTACCCGAAATGCACAACCTGCCAGAAGGCGAAAAGCTGGCTCGACGGCAAGGGGGCTGCAGTTGAAACAAGACACATCAAAGATGAAAAGCCGTCCTACGGGGAATTGAAGGAATGGTACGAAAAAAGCGGACTGCCGCTGAAGAAATTCTTCAATACCAGCGGACTTTTATACAAGTCGATGCAGCTTAAGGATAAGCTTCCGACGATGAGTGAGGAAGAACAGCTTCAATTGCTCGCAAGTGACGGAATGCTCGTCAAGCGTCCGATACTGATTACGGAAAAGGGAATCACCACAGGCTTCCGCGAAAAAGAATGGGAAGCGCTGATATGACAAGCGTCGAAAAATATGTCCGCGACCGGCTTTCCGGAATGCAGGATCTGAAATACAGGGACTTTCACTCAAGGCTGATGCCGACGGTGGAGAAGGAGCTTGTTATCGGAGTGCGCACACCCGAGCTCAGAAAATTTGCAAAAGAATTTTCAAAAACTGATATGGCGGAGGTTTTTCTAAGCGTATTACCGCACAAATACTATGAGGAAAATAATCTGCACGCGTTTCTGATTTGTGAAATAAAGGATTTCGACAGACTGATAACGAGGCTGAATGAATTTCTGCCCTTTGTTGATAACTGGGCTACCTGCGATATGATGCGGCCGAAGATTTTTTCGAAAAATAAAGAAAAGCTTCTGCCCGAAATCGAAAAATGGATGAGCAGTGAGCAGCCGTATACCGTGCGCTTCGGCATTGAAATGCTGATGATACATTTTCTTGATGACAGCTTTGATATTGATTTCCCTCAGAGGGTAGCAAAAATCCGTTCGGATATGTATTATGTCAGAATGATGCAGGCGTGGTATTTTGCGACGGCGCTGGCGCATCAGTATGAACAAATTCTGCCGTTTATTGAAAATAATGTCCTCGACGAATGGACACACAACAAAGCAATACAAAAGGCAGTGGAAAGCTATCGTGTGACAGCAGAGCAAAAAGAATATCTGAAAAAGCTGAAAAATCCTGCTCAGGGCTGAGCAGGATTTTTGTTAATTCTTCCTTTGTTCGAGCATATTTTTAGCGAGTGCGAGGCATTCGCTGATGAACACCGTCGGTGCGGTGAGAACTGCCGTTATGCCCTCTGCAAGCATTTTGCCGTACATCGAATTGCGCTTATATGCAATCGCCATAATCGCGTGGTAACGGAAGTTGATGTATTTTATTTCTTTACCTGAGAGCTTCGGGAAGAAGCGCTTCTTGATTTCGTAAAGATTTTTTTCACCCTGAATTTTGTTTCTGCTGAAGGAGATGCTTCCCTCGGCGCTGATTGTGTGAAGCACGTCGTTGACGTCCATATATCGGATTTTCAGACCGCCCTCAATTGCCTTGAGCATAAGGATGAATTCCTGACCGCAGAGAGCGTTATCGAAGCCTCCGATTTTGCGGAGCTTTTCCGCCCTGAACATATAGGTGGAGGTGCCTGTCAGGTGATAAAGCAGGTGGTAGTGCAGAAGCGATTCGTTATCAAAGGCAGGGATGTCCTTAAAATCTCTGACCTCAACACTTTTTCCGTTTTTGCACATAACCGTGTTCGAAAAAGTCATATCGCAATCGTTTTCGAGCATATATTTCAGCTGCTTTTCGATTTTGTCGGGCGTGTACTCGTCGTCGTCATCGAGGAAGGAGATGTAATCGCCCGTTGAGGCGTCGATACCTCTGTTACGCGTGAGCGAGCCGCCGAGATTTTTTTCGTTCTGAAGGTAAATTACCTTGTTGTGTCCGATGCTTTCGGCATAAGCCTTGACCTCGCCGCGCTTCTCATAATCGGACGGACTGTCATCGACGATGATGATTTCTGTATTTTTATATGTCTGGTTGAGTACGGAGTTGACCGCGTTGGCAAGGCACTCAACCTCTCTTTTATGTGTGGGGATAACTATTGAGACAAGCTTATCCATATATATCTTCTTTCTTTTTAATAAACGGTCGGAATCTGCTTGAAGTTCATCTTCTTGATGATTTCGAAAACAGTCTTTTCTGCGTTATCGGTTACCTCGACATTGATATCGGCAAGGAATTTATAAACAGGGGAGCGCTCGGCGTGGATACGCTCAAGTGCCTCGCGGTTTCTTGCGAGATGAACGCCGTTGAGCTTAAGCTCGGAAAGGTCGCGTGAAAGCCAGACGATGTAGCCGTTCTGGCGCAGATAATACTGGTTTTCAAGACTCATAACAGCACCGCTGTCCGTAGCGATAACCTGACCGCCGTTGCGTGTGATTTTGCGGAGAGTCTCCGTTTCCAGCTCGCGGTAATATTTTTCGCCGTAGGCTGTGAAAATTGATGAAACGGGGATACCCGCCTTCATTTCGATAAGTCGGTCAACGTCGATGCAGGGTCTGCCGAGCTTTGCGGCAACAACCTTTGCGATTGTCGTCTTTCCGCATCCGGGAAGGCCGACAAAAATGATGTTCTTTCTGCGGTCGCTCATCGTCTTATAGGTCGCCTTGAAAAGCTCCTCGTCGGGTTCAATTCTGCCGAAGCGGATTTCAGCCATATATTCGCGCGCAACGAGCATCGAAAGACCGTCAGAGTTCGGGATTTCGAGATCCTCTGCATCACAGATGAGCTTTGTTCTTCTCGGGTTATAAATTACTTCAAGAACGCCGCCGATTTTCGGGAAGCGCTTGACGTCGACAATTTTATCGCCGTTATTCGGATACATACCCGTCTGGGTTGTGTTGACGAGCACCTGAGCATCAGTATGCTCATAGATGTTTTCAAAATTGACCTCGCCGTCAACGGTAACGTCAACGATTTCCTTTGCGCCCATATCCTCGATAGCACAGCGGATAACCGATGCGTTTTTGCCGAGGAGAAGCACCTTCTTATCCTTTACGTCGATACCGCACTTGGTGATCATATGGCAGAAGCCGTCATATTCGCAGTTATCGCCGACAAGCCTGCCCTGTTCATCAACAGTGATCGTGTCAACACAGTCGAGCTTTTTTGCGGTATCCGTGAGAATATCGCAATATTTTACAACATCTTTCTTATAAGGAAAAACGATGCTGAGACCCGCGAAATCCTTCTTTGTTATGAATGCTTCGAGATTTTCGGGCTCGACCTCAAAAAGCTCATAGCTGAAGTTGCCGAGCTCTCTGTGAATTTCGGGGGAAAGACTGTGAAGAAGCTTCCGACCGAGCAAACCGTATTTTTTCATAAATATCAGCCTCCGTTGTTCGGATCATTGCGACGCCGTATCAGATAGAAAACGCCCGTACTGCAGAGCGTTGCCGTGCCGAGTACCAGCAGAACTGCAAATGCACGGTCTTTTCTTGTGACGCTTATAACCTCACCGCCTTGGTTTTCCTGATGTGCGGTTATATGCGTTTTACTTTGAATATCAGTTGATTTCTCCTCAGTTGAGGAGGTTTCGGTTTTTTGTGAAGCAGGCTTCCGGCCTGCGGAAGGGTTGTTTTTCTTTGTCTGTGCCGTGACTTTGCTTTCAGCAGCAGAGGTTGAGGGCTCAGCACGCTCGGAAATATCAACACTGTAGGTGTTGGATGCAAGTCCCTCGGTATCGTAAAAATTGAAATCGAGCACAACGGAATCGGAGATACCCTTCTTGATGCCGAGTGTGACCTCGAGATAAAGCGTTTTTGTTCTCGGATCGGAATCGCTTATGAGACTCGCGAAATATTCGTTTTCGTTATATTCAGCCGTGCCGTCGGCGCGCAGGATGATATCCTCACCGCCGTTGACGCGCATACATACCCCGGATTTACTCTCGTCCGTGAACGAATCAAGCTCAAGACTGAAAAGCATTCGGATTCTGTTCGACGGGCGGTCATAGTCTGTACGGAGAAAGGCCATAACCACCGCTGAATTCGAATGGATATCCTCATCGTTGAGAACGGTATACAGAGAGCTTTGCGTATTCCATTCTGCCAGATCGATTTTGTCCGTGGCTGCAGTTGCGGCTGTCTGTGACAAGAGTGCGGATGCAAGGATGATCAGAAGAACTGCTGTTTGCTTCAACTTATTCAAGGGACAACCCTCTTTACTATGTAATTAGTATACTTTGACGGTAACGATTTCAAACGGCTTTGCAATAAATTCTACGCCGTTATCCTTAACCTCAAGCTCCTCGAGGTTGTTTTCGAGAAGGTCGCAGATGTAAGCCTTTGTGATATCGTAGCCGAAATCGAGTCTGACCTTTGTACGCTTGTTGTATGCTTCATAGCCGCGGACAACGAGTGCATCGTCAGCCTCTGCCTTCTTTGCGGTTTCGACGATGAAGCTGTCTGCACTTGTTGTGATGAATGAATACTCCTCGGGGAGAGAGCCGTCCTGCTTGCCGATTCCGAAAGCCCTGAGCGGACAGTTGAGCTCGTAAGCAAGCTGTACGGTGCCGTTCTCGCGGAAGTTACCTGCGTGCGGGAAGAGTGAATATGTGAAGATATGCTCACCCTTGTCCGCCTCGGGATCCGGATGAGTTGCACACTTGAACATTGAAAGCTTCATTGTGCCGTTTTCGATGTTGTGACCGTACTTGCAGTCGTTGAGAAGTGATACGCCGTAGCCGTAGTCTGCATAGTCGATATACTTATGAGCGCAGACCTCGAACTTTGCGGATTCCCAGCTTGTGTTCTTATGAACGGGACGCTCAACCGAGCCGAACTGGATTTCGTAAGTTGCCTTGTCGGAATTGACGTCAACATCGAATGCTGCCTTGAGGAAGAGATGCTCCTGATGCCAGTCAGCATAGGTGTCGAAGTCGATTCGGTTTGAGCCGTCGTAGAAGTAAATCTTCTGCTTGATAACGGACTTGTAGAACTTTCTTGTGATTTCAAAGCCGAAGCGTGCGCCCTCGTCGATAAACTGAACGTCGCTTACGTCGTTGATTTCGTATTTCTTTTCAGTATAGTATTTGGAGATTTCCCATGCATCGTATTCGTACGGGTAATCCTCGAATGCCTCAATGTAGTTTGCTCTGCCGCCCTCGCGGAGAACCTCACGCTCGTTCACCTTATCATAAAGACGGGTGATGACATATTCGTCGTTGAATTCAACGATATAGTTGCTTGTTTCGAGATGCTTGCCGTCACGGACGTAAACAACGGGCTCAGCGTCAGCAAGGTCAACGACCTTGTAGCCCTTTGCGGGGATGCCGTTGACGCGGTATGTTCTGCCGTTGTAGTCAACATAGCCGTTCGACTCGAAGGAGTTCTGATTGAATACAGCAACGCCTCCGTTTGTGCCTATGTTAGCAAGGAGTGACTTATAAGCTTTGCCTTCAAGCTCTGTTGCGGAACCGATAATCTTTTTGTAATCCTCGTCGCAGCGCTCATAAACGGAGCGGATTGAAGAGCCGGGGATGATATCGTGGAACTGATTGAGAAGAATTCCCTCCCAGCCCTCGTTAAGCTCAGCCTGAGGATATTCTGCACCGAGAAGCTTGTCAGCCATCGAGCATACAAGCTCGGTGTTCTGATAAAGGAACTCGGATTTTCTGTTATTTCTCTTGTTCTTTGCCTGTGAGGTGTAGGTGCCTCTGTGGAACTCAAGGTAAAGCTCGCCCACCCATTTCGGGAGACGCTTGTTGCCCTCGAGCTTCGTGCGGAGTCTTTCGAGAAAATCGCCGGCGCTTTCCCACTTGACCTGCGGACAGCCGTTGATGCCGTGCTTGAGACGGTTAAAATATTCAATATGGTTGTCTGCCGGTCCGCCGCCTCCGTCACCGTGACCGAAGGGCATAAGAAGCTCCTTATTGAGAGCCTTGGGCTCATATCTGTCCCATGTGCCCTGAACGTAGGAGGGAGTTGTGTCGGGGGTATAGGTTGAACGCCAGTACATGCTCTCGAAATTCTTTGTTCTTTCGATTGCTGTCAGGAAATATGTAAAAACCTGTGAGCCGTCGATGCCCTGCCATGTGAAGGTGTCGTAGGGGAGACGGTTGGTTTCGTTCCAGGCGATTTTTGAGGTTACGAACTTGTCGATACCGCTCTTTTTCATAATCTGAGGCATAGCGGCACTGTAACCGAAGACGTCGGGAAGCCATACGGTTTTGTTATCAACGCCGAACTCGTCCTTGAAGAAGCGTTTGCCGTGCATAATCTGACGCACGAGCGATTCACCGCTTGAAAGGTTACAGTCAGCCTCAACCCACATTGAGCCCTCGAGCTCGAAACGGCCTTCCTTGACGAGGCGCTTTACCTCCTCGTACATTTCGGGAGCATCCTCTTTAAGGTATTTAAGAAGCTGCGGCTGGCTGGACATAAAGCGGTAGTCGGGATATTTCTTCATCATCTCAATAACGCTGCCGAAGGTACGCTGAACCTTCTCACGTGTCTGCTCGAGCGTCCATCGCCATGCAACGTCGATATGAGTATGTCCCGTACAGCTTACCTGAATATCCTGCTCCTTGCAGAATTTACCGTAGAATTCGGTGTCCATATATTTGCAGGCCTTGCGGACGGACTCGAGGAATTCCTCGCTCATCGGAGCGCACCAGTTGAGCAGATTGAGTGCCTCGTTGAGGCGGAGGATGATATCTCCGCGGTTCTTATCCATATCGTCGAGGTATTCTATAACCTCGTACGGAACCTTTAAGTCATAGTAGAGCTTTTCAACATCTCTGTTGAAGGTGCAAAGCTGGCTGTAAAAATATGCTCTTTCGCCGTGAGGCTTTGAATAAGCATATATGTGAACGTCATAGCCGTCCCTGCTGCTGTCGAGCTTGAGGTAACGGTGGTTGGAATCAAGACCGCGGATTTCCTTACCGTCAAGGTAAGCGATGAATTGCGGATCCCACTGCTGACCGTGCGGATCTGTTGAAGAAACGTAAAGCTCAACGTCCTGACCCTTAAGCTCCTCGGGGATTTCAATATGCTTATAGAACCAACGGTGCTCCTCGGGATTTTCGCCCCATGTCTGGGTTACGCCGAAATCCTGCCAGCTGTCAAGGTCGGGTGAGGGTACCGTGTTATCTTTTTTGTAGTCGCAGGGAAGCGTTTTCCAACCTGTCATATCAAGACGGACGGGTGTAACAAAGCCTTCCAGAGCTTCTATCATCGTGCGTATTCTTTTGTCGAGTAATTTATCCATAGACTGACTCTCCGCATCGTTAATTTTTCTTTGCATATTCCGTGTTTTCCGAGCCGTCGGAAAAACAGAATAGATAAAGTAATTATACTTACAAATCAACCAAAAGTCAACAAATTATGACATCGTAAATTGCAGAAAAAACACAGTTTTTTTACGAAAATCCGATTGACATTTTTTGCACGCTTTGTTAATATAAAGTGATTGACTATATTAGGAAAAAAGAGGATGTTTTTTATGTTACTTGATAAGACAATTCACATTCCCGATCTCGGTGATATCGGTGCAGACAGCGGCTTCCACGTGCTTGAGACAACAGAGGACGGCAAGTTCTCCGTCGGCAAGAACGGCGTTGTGGATATCCTTGCAACAGGCGACCAGAAGGTTGAGTTCGTTTCCTTCGGCTCACACACTCTCGCTTGCGTAAAATCTGCAATCGCATATCCGACATATTATCCCGTTCACCCCGTACAGCTTGATATGCCCGTAAAGGCTGTTCTTATGGATCTTGACGGCACAACAGTACGCAGTGAGGAGTTCTGGATCTGGATTATTCAGATGAGTATTGCAAGCCTTCTCGGCAATCCGAAGTTTGAGCTTGAAGAGGCTGATATGCCCTTCGTTTCAGGCCATTCGGTTTCCGAGCATCTTCAGTACTGTATCGATAAATACTGCCCCGGTGCATCACTCGACAAGGCTCGCGATTTCTATTTCGAGCATACTCACAGAGAGATGGAAGAGATTATGGCCGGCAGAGGCAAGGACGGCGCGTTCACTCCGACAGTCGGCGTTAAGGATTTCCTCTACGAGCTTAAGGATATGGGTGTCAAGATCGGTCTTGTTACATCAGGTCTTTATGAGAAGGCATGGCCTGAAATTCTTTCCGCATTCAAGACTCTCGGTATGGGCGATCCGAAGGATTTCTACGATGCAATCATCTCTGCGGGCTTCCCGCTCCGCAAGGGCTCTGTAGGTACTCTCGGTGAGCTTTCACCCAAGCCGCATCCGTGGCTTTACTCCGAGACATCGATCGTCGGTCTCGGCGAGGCTTTTGCAGACCGCAACCACGTTGTAGGCATCGAGGACAGCGGCGCAGGTGCTTGCTCGGTACGTCTTGCAGGCTATACAACAATCGGTATCGCAGGCGGTAACATTGTTGAAAGCGGAACAAAGGCTGTTTGTAATTATTTCGAGGACAGCTTTGAGGATATCTTAAAAATTATAAAGGGATGATTGGTTGATGAAAAAGTTTTCGGCAAAAACCGTAATCAGCGTAATGTCATTAACTCTTTTCGCACTTATGCTTGTTGATGCATATCTTGATCATAAGAAGGATATCGACAAAAGTGTAGTAAGACTTAAAACAACCTTAAAACCAACAGAGAATGCACAGTCCGTCGCAACAATCGGCGACGTGGCTGAGCAGGAAAATACAGAAGGAGATACAGCAAATGGATAACAACAAGAAGATCAGCTGTCACTTTATATCCAACACTCATTGGGACAGAGAGTGGCGCTTCTCTGCAAGAAGAACACAGTATATGCTCGGCTATATGCTCGATATGCTCATCGACATCATCGAGAAGAATCCCGAGTATAAGCATTTCCACCTTGACTCACAGACAATGCCTGTTCAGGATTACCTTGAGGTTTATCCCGAGAAGAAGGAGCTTTTCAAGAAGCTTGTTTCAGAGGGCAAAATCGGTGTAGGTCCCTGGTTCTGTCTTCCCGACGAGTTCACCGTCGGCGGCGAGGCTCTTATCAGAAACCTTCTCCTAGGTCATAAGATCGGCAAGGAAATGGGCGGCATCAGCAAGACCGGCTATTCACCCTTCGGCTGGGGTCAGATTTCACAGCTTCCGCAGATTTATGCAGGCTTTGATATTCACTTTGCATCATTCTACCGCGGTGTTAACGAGTACACGGCACCCCGTTCGGAATTCTATTGGGAAAGCCCCGACGGAACACGCATCTACGCGTCACGTCTTGCAAAGCGTCCTCGTTATAATATATGGTATATCGTTCAGCGTCCCGTTTACTACAATCAGTCTAACGAGAACAACCGTGATATGGTATGGAACGATAACAACGGTATCTTCAAGTTTGTGGATAACGAGAATCAGAAGCTCGACTATCAGTATACACATCCGTTCTTCGAGTATCATAAGGAGAACATCAAGGAGCGTGCAGAGCAGGCTATGCGCGAGCAGGACGGCGACTGGACAACATCTCACCGCTTCTGGTCACTCGGCCACGACTCATCCTGCCCGGATATCCGTGAGGTTGATATGATCAAGGATCTCGACGAGGTTCTTCCGAACGCTGAGGTATTCCACAGCACTCTTAAGGAGATGGAGCAGGGCATCATCGACGAGTTCGACGAAAACTCACCCGTACTCAAGGGCGAGATGCGTGAGCCGTTCACAAAGGGCAGCGTAAGCCCCGTTATGGGTTGGATTCTTTCTGCAAGAACATACATCAAGCAGGATAACTTCAAGACAGAAACTCAGCTTATGAACTACGCTGAGCCTCTCGCAGTATTCTCTGCATTTGCAGGCGCACCGTTCCAGAAGAATTTCATCGACCTTTCCTACAACTATCTTCTTCAGAACCACGGCCACGACAGCATCGGTGCCTGCGGACGTGATATCGTTTACGAGGATGTTGTTTCACGTTACAGACAGTCAAAGGAGCTTTCAAACTGCGTTTACGAGCGTGCATTTATGGACGTTGCAGGTGACATCAAGCTCGAGGGCTTCACACGCGACGATGCTGCTATCGTTGTTTACAACCCCGCACCCTTCAAGAGAAGCGAGAGCGTTCAGATGACAATCGAGCTTCCCGCAGAGTGGAAGGCGGATTCATTCAAGATCACTGATGTTGACGGCACAGCACTCACATATCAGATTCTTGCATCAAACAAGCACGTTGCACAGATTATCCAGAATCCGAACGACGTTGCAAATGTTCTTCATACCCAGCAGTATAAGATTGTCGTTGACGTTAAGGATATCCCCGGCTTCGGCTACAGAACACTCAAGCTTCAGCCGCTTTATAACGTTCGTGCAAATACTCCGAAGACAATGCTCAAGAGAGCACAGGTTATGGAGAACGAATATCTCCGCGTTTCATTCAACGCTAACGGTACATACAACGTACTCGATAAGGTGAACGGCAAGTCTTATGAGGGACTCGGCTACTTCAAGGATACAGGCGAAATCGGTAATCCCTGGGAGCACATCATCCCCGAAAACGACGAGACCTTCACAACTCTTAATGAGCGTGCAAAGATTACACTTCTCCACGAGGGTGAGCTCGAGGTTTCATATAAGATTGAAATTGACTGGGCACTTCCCGAGGGACGTAATATGGACGAAAAGACTCGTTCAAAGCACCTCAATCCCTGCAAGATTGTCAGCATCGTGACTCTCCGCAAGGGCGCAAAGTATCTTGAGATTGAAACAACAATCGACAATCAGTCCGAGGATCACTACCTTCAGGTTGCATTCCCGACAGATATCAAGTCAGAGTTCTCCTACGCTCAGGGTCAGTTTGACGTTGTTAAGCGTCAGGTTGCAAAGCTCGACTACTCACTTTATGATGAAATCCCGATGACCGAGCATCCGATGAACTCCTTCGTTGACGTAACGGACGGTACACACGGCGTTGCTCTTCTCAACACAGGCCTCAAGGCTTATGAGGCAAGCGATGACGAGTGCGGCACGGTTTATCTTTCACTTCTCCGCGCATTCCCGCTCCGCATCTGCGTAACATCAGATATGCAGGACTACAGCCGCGTTGATAAGGGCTCACAGTGCATCGGTGTTAACACATACCGCTATGCATTTATGCCACACGCAGGCGACTGGGAAGAGGGCAATGTATGGGGCGAGTCCGAGCGCTTCAATCTTTCATTCGGCATCGCACAGCTTGCACCGACAGAGCACGGTAAGAACGGTCTCGTTCACTCCTTCCTTGAGCTCGAGAGCGATAAGCTCAATGTCAGCGCAGTTAAGCTCAGCGAGGACGGCGAGGGCTATGTTGTACGTATCTTCAATCCGTCAGATTGTACAGTTAATACGTCTATCCGTCTCAACGGCGGTATGGCTCCGATTGAGAAGGCACAGTCACCCGTTGAGAGACAGCGTGCAGAATTCGAGCTTCCCGCATACTCAGGCAAGAAGTGGAGCGAGGTTAAGCTCGTCAGCCTTGAGGAGAAGGACGTTGCACCTCTTACAATGAAAGAGGACGGATTCGTAGATTTCGAAATCACAGGCAAAAAGATTCTTACAATCAAGTTTGTAGGCTGATAAAAAAATCAACTCCGGGAGCGAAGGTTCCCGGAGTTTTTGTATACATATATATAATGTTCTCTGTGTTTTTCTCGGATCTACATATAGACAAAAAAGACGAAAGTAAGGATAAAATCAACATATAGTATACAAAAGGGGCGAAAACAGCTAAATATCCACCGAACACGCGGGAGGGTTGAAAGAGAGAAAAAATAAGTAAAAAAAGTTTAAAAAAAGTGTTGACAATGGGGAATGTGTTTGATATAATAGGGCGGTTGTCTTGCCACTGCCGGACTCACCCATGCAGCCAATTACTTTAGCCATATTCCCTCCTTACCTGATCCTCAGGCTCTCTGTCTGTTCCAGGTGCGCAACGCCGATATCCAGG
>JAFNVC010000007.1 GCA_017379935.1 Clostridia bacterium | reverse complement strand
CATTTGCGGATGTAGCTCATCTGGTAGAGCGCCACCTTGCCAAGGTGGAGGTAGCGAGTTCGAGCCTCGTCATCCGCTCCATAAAGCACTTGCAGTTGCGAGTGCTTTTTTCTTAACAAAACAATATTTGAGGGTGTAGCTCAGTTGGTCAGAGTACTTGCTTGACATGCAAGGGGTCGGTGGTTCGAGCCCACTCATCCTCACCAAAGAAAAATCCGTTCTCGCAAGAGAGCGGTTTTTTGTTTGTCTTGATTTAATCAAAACACTTGAATACAGCAATTTGATTTGATATAATAAAATTACCACACTAAATTAAATAGTTTCCCAATTGGCGAAGTGGGCTTTTTTACTTGGTAAAAATGCTGACTTCTATTTTCGCATCGCTTGTTGGGGAATAATTTAGTGTTGTAGCTAAACGAGTCAGCATTTTTCGTGTGTGTTGACTTCGGTTGGCACACACTTTTTATTTTTAAGGAGGAAAAATGCAAACATACACACGAAAGTAAAAATAAGAAAGGGCTTTAATAATGAAAAGAATTTTAGCATTATTTTTAGTTATTGGAATGTGTTTGAGTTTTGCCGCTTGCGGTGAAAAAACACCGACTAAGGAAGAGCTGTTAGAGGTTGCAGAAGAAGTTAAAGCTATAGATATGCACAATGATTCTATGCAGAATATCGTCAGTGCTAAAGAAATGTATTGTAATAAGACTTTACTGATTAATGGCATTGTCAGAGAAATTAAAGAAAACTATATTATATTATCAGGATCATTTGGTAGTGAATATGTAGTGGATGTTTATCTTGCGACAGAAGAAATTGCAAAACTGCAGATGGGACAGTCTATAACTGTTGTGGGAAATATTACAGATGAGATTTCCGAAACCTCAAATGATATAGGTGGATATACTATTAATACAAAACATTATCAGATGCCTGTGGCTTACCTTGAAAGTGACACAATCGAACTTACGGGTGTTCTCAAGGGTGCAAATAATAGCTACGCCCCCGCATTTAATATTTCTATTAATGATAGTAATGTTTATATGCTGATTTATTTTGCAGACAGTGTTGATATAAGTGTATTGAAATATAATCAGGAAATCAAATTTTCAGCAAAGGTAATCATTGAAAATAACATATTGCGTTATTATGATGCTGAAATAATTGAGTAATCCTCCTACAGCGCGGACGACCTCCGCGCTTTTTTATTTGCAATTTTCCAAAAATGATGTATAATAGCCTAAAGAGGTGTGTTTTATGAATACTGATAAAATCATCAGAAAAGCCTTATACAAGGTTGCAAGGACGGTTGTTTTTTCGATGCCGGAAAAGAATTTCACAACGGCGGAAAAAGCGAATAAATATATGCTCACGGGTGACAAGAAATTCTCCTGCGAGCCCGGCTCGCACTTTACCTGCGGCTTTGCAAAGACAGTTCTCACTCCCGAGGACGTCAGCTCCAAACGCTACTTTATCGCGGGCTATGACTCTAATAACCCCGCACAGGGCGTTCTTGACGATATGTATGCGCGTGCTGTTTATCTCGACGATAACACGGGCAGGGGAGGCGTGGTGCTGTGCTGTGTTGATGCAGTCGGCATCAGCCGTCATAACATCAACAACATCCGAAAGCTCGTTATCGAAAGCGGAAAAATCCCGGATCTTAAATCAATAAATGTAATGGCAACTCATTCCCATTCTGCGATTGATACGCAGGGACTCTGGGGCGAAAGAATCCTTAAGTGCGGCAGGGATGATGAGTTTATGGCGCGTCTTGAGCGCCTTACGGCAAATGCGATTATCTCCGCTTACGAAAACCGCACTCCGGGTAGACTTTACTATTCGGTAATCAAGGCTGAGGATATGCAGTTTGACTGCCGTACCCCCGATACCTTCGACGATAATCTGACGAAAATCCGCTTTGAAGCCTTTGATAAGTCGAGGAATGTCTGCATCGTCAATTTCGCATCTCACGCGGAGCTTCTCGGCAGCTGCACGAAGACGGTCAGCGCAGATTTCCCTGCATATATGATTAAGGAAATCGAGGGCAATAACCCGAACAGCGATGCTGTTTTCTTCAACGGCGCAATCGGAGGTATGATTTCTGCAAAGGAAATCAAGAAGGTATACCGCGAAACAATTGACTGCGAGGCTTACACGAAGGAATTCGGCAAAGCTCTCGGTGAAATGGTAAACTCTATGGCGGATGAGAAGGAGCTTAAGCCCTGCATCAACATAAAACACGCGCCCGTGAAGATTGAAGCAACTAACTTTGTTCTCATTCTCGCACGCTTTATGAAGGTGCTTAATAACGATATCGCGCGCAGCAAGAACCGTCTTGTGCCTTATATCTATTCTGAGGTCGGCTATCTCGAGCTTGGCGAAAAGGATATCGGAATGTTCCTTATCCCCGGCGAGCTTTTCCCTGAGCTTTATAACGGTGAATTCCTTACTATGGAAAATTCCGCAACACGAACGGATGCACATTATAAGATTCTTAAAAAGCAGAGCGATGCGAAGCACACCTTTGTTCTCGGATTGTGTAACGATGAGCTCGGATATATCATTCCCGATAACGATTTCCTGCTCGACGCCAAGCTGCCCTACATAAACGGCGCCCACGACCATATGGACCGCAACCATTACGAGGAAACGAACTCAACGGGCATCAAAACCGCCCGCATCCTCCTTGATGCTATGGATAACCTGATTAAATCGGTTAAATAAAGGGGAAAAGAAATGGAAAGAGATGTAAGCTCGCTGGAATATCTCATTAAAGGCAAGGATTATGCGCTGAAAAGGCTGATTATCAGCACGGTTATTGCCGCTCCGTTCTGGATTATAGTTGTCTTTTGGGTTTCTATGTTGAGATTCAGTATTGAATCGTTAGTTCTTCTGGCCGCTGCCGCCGGTGTTCTCGGGTATAATATCTGGTGTATAAATCATTATATTTTTTACCGAATAGAAATTTATCCCGACGGATTTTTTGTCAGAACTAATCCCTTTAACGCAAAGCTTTATAAATACGGCGAAATCAAATCCGCTGAATTTAAAGGAAAGGTACTGCACAACCGTGTCGGAAAGCCGAGCAAAACTGTCTATTTCTTATGCTTTACCGAATCTAAAGGACGAAAGCGCAGAATTTATTTTGAGGATACGTATTGTATAAACGAGATTAAACTGATTATTGAAAGAATATCTGAATGAAAAATCACCCCGAAGCACTGAGCTTCGGGGTGTAGATTTTTCTTTTTTTTTATTCGCCGATTTCGCCCTTAGCAACCTTGTCGAACATATCTGTAACATCCTTTGACGGAGCCTTTGTAAGAAGTGTAACAACTATTGTTGCGATGAGACCTGCAGCGAAGCCGGGGATGATTTCGTAAATGCCGAGATCCTTGAGGAATACAAGCCAGAGAATATCAACAGCTGCACCTACAACGATACCTGCAACGGAGCCTGCAAAGTTAAGTCTTCTCCAGAAGAGAGAAAGCATAATTACGGGACCGAATGCTGCGCCGAATACGCCCCATGCGTTTTCAACAAGGTCCATAATCGTACCTGAATTGGGATTTGAAGCGATAAGAACTGCAATGATTGAAATTGCAAGAACAACAAAACGGCCTGCCCAAAGCATCTCCTTATCGGAAGCCTTGTTCTTACGGATGATCGGCTTATAAACGTCAACCGAGAAAGCAGAAGCAGAAGCAAGAAGCTGAGAGTCAGCTGTGCTCATTGCAGCTGCAAGGATAGCGGAAAGAAGAAGGCCGCTGATGAGTGCGGGGAAGATCTTGCGGACCATCTGGATGAATACTGTTGAGCTGTCAGTGATTTCTCCAAGGAAGAGGTGACCGATAATACCTGCCGCAACAGAGAAGGTAAGAATAAGAACAGTCCATGTGATACCGATTTTTGCACTCTTCTTAAGGTCCTTATCAGAGCGAAGAGACATAAAGCGGATGATGATGTGCGGCATACCGAAGTATCCGAGACCCCAACCGAGACCGGAAACGATATCCTTCCAGTTAGAGAAAAGGCTCCAGTAATTTTCCGGAAGCTGAGCCATTGTTCCTGCACCTTCGCCGGCATTAATAAGACCGACAGCGAAGATAGGAGCGATGAGAAGAGCGCCGAGCATAAGAAGACCCTGGAAGAAGTCTGTCCAGCAAACTGCCGAGAAGCCGCCGAGGAAGGTGTAGCAGATGATAATAACTGCTGCTATGTACATCGCAACGGTAGCATCAATACCCATAACTGTGTTGAAAAGAGTACCGCAAGCCTTGATGCTTGAAGCTGCATAAACAGTGTAAGCAATAAGGAAGATAACTGCACAGATAACCTGTAAAGCACGGTTGCTTGAAAGGAATCTGTTGGTAAGGTACTGCGGGATAGTAATTGAATCGTTAGCCGCGATAGAATAACGACGGAGTCTGGGAGCTTCAATCAGCCAGCTCAGCGCATAACCGATGCCGAGACCGATTGCAATCCATGCCTGGCCGAGACCTGCGGCATAAATAGAAGCGGGGAGACCCATAAGAACCCAGGCACTCATATCTGAAGCGCCTGCTGATAATGCGGATACCCAAGGACCCATCTGGCGACCGCCAAGGAAGTAGCCCTTATCACCGCCGGACTTAGAGCGTAAGAAGAAGAATACGCCGATGCCGACCATGAACACAAGGTACACGCAGAATACGATCATTTCTGCATTAAACATAGTAAAACTCCTCATGAAAAAAATTATGCTTCATTATATCACTAATTGAAACAGTATTCAAGTGCTTTTTCGTAATAATACTTTAAATTGCTAAATTATTTTTCGAAAAATAAAAATCGGATTGTCCTCAAACAATCCGATAAGGGTTATTCCTTTGAAAAGGAATCTTTTCCGACTCCGCACAGCGGACAGACGAAATCCTCGGGCAGGTCCTCGAATTTCTGACCGGGCTCAATCCCGTTTTCGGGGTCGCCGATTGCCTCGTCATAAACCCATCCGCATACGTCACAAATATATACCATATCAGAACCTCCTTTAATAGGAGTGTGTTCAGATGCTGACCTTTTATTCATAATTTATAAAAGCCGTAACAGAATTTCCTGCTACGGCTTATTACGTTTATTTTCTTATTTCATCAATTCATCGCAAAGGTTATCAATTGCCGCAATGCTGTCTGCATTCAAGGCTGATTTAATCTGCACAACCGTTTCCGCAAATGTGACGTTCTTTGAGCCCTCAAGCATTTTTCTCATCATCTTTGCCGCAACGGGACCCCACGAGCCGTTTTCGACAAATGCTACGGTTCTGTTCTGATAAAATCTTTCTGTGAGGTGGTTGATAAACTCCTTCATAAACGGGAACATATCGCCGTTATAGGTGGTCGTCGCAAGGACGATTTTTCCGTAACGGAAGGCATCCTCGACAGCCTCGTGCATATCGCAGCGTGCAAGGTCGTTGACAACAACCTTCGGACAGCCCTTTTCGCGCAGCTTCTCTGCAATCAGCTCTGCCGCCGCTCTTGTGTTGCCGTAAACGGATGTGTATGCGACGACAATACCCTCGCTTTCAACGCCGTAGGACGACCAGATGTCGTAAAGGCTGATGTAATATCCGAGATTTTCGTTGAGCACGGGTCCGTGAAGGGGACAGATGATTTTAACGTCGAGCGTTGCAAGCTTTTTAAGAAGTGCCTGCACCTGTGCGCCGTATTTGCCGACGATGCCGAAATAGTATCTTCTAGCCTCGCATGCCCAGTCCTCCTCAGCGTCGAGTGCACCGAATTTGCCGAAGCCGTCAGCGGAGAAAACAACCTTATCCTTACTGTCGTAGCTGACCATAACCTCAGGCCAATGCACCATCGGAGCGGTATAGAATGTAAGTGTATGTTCTCCGAGGCAGAGCGTGTCGCCCTCACCGACGACGATTCGTCTGTCAGCGTAATCCTCGCCGAAGAAGCCCTTCATCATATTGAACGCCTTAACGGTAGCAACAACCTGAGCCTCGGGATATTTCCTGAGGAAGGCGTCGATGTTAGCCGAATGGTCAGGCTCCATATGGTGAACGATGAGGTAATCGGGCTTTCTGCCGTCAAGCACCTTGTCAAGATTTGTGAACCATTCGTCGGCAAAATTTTTGTCAGCTGTATCGGTAACTGCAATTTTTTCGTCGAGAATAACATACGAGTTATAAGCGATGCCGTTCGGGATATCAAACTGACCTTCAAAAAGGTCTGTGCTGTGGTCATTTACGCCGATATATTTGATGCTGTCTGTGATAATCATTTTAAACTCCTTTGATTTATAATACTGTATAATTATATATCATTGTTATGAGCTTCACAAGACATATTACGAAAAAATTAAAGCAAAATATTGACAAAATTCACGAAACTCTATATAATACCCCTTGCAATTCCAATGAGGGAGTAGCGAGCGCACGAAGGTGTGTAACAAGTCAACATACTGGCCGCAAGGTCTGGCTTGTTTTAAATTGCGAGACTCATGTATAACTGCAGTGGCTATACATGGTGTCTTTATATCTTGAAGTGACCGGGTATAGCGAACGCTGTACCCGATATTTTTTTGGAGGCAGAAGTATGGATTTCAAGTTTTTCTTCAACAGCGCACTTCTCGGCATCGGACTCGCTATGGATGCCTTTTCGGTTTCTCTTGCTAACGGGCTTAATGAGCCTAAAATGAAATCAGGTAAAATAACCGGTATAGCAGGAATTTTTGCTTTCTTTCAGGCGCTTATGCCGATGATAGGCTGGATATGCGTTCATACTGTCGTTCAGTATTTCACCGCGTTTGAAAAGTTTATTCCGTGGATAGCACTCATTCTTCTCTGCTTTATCGGCGGCAAAATGCTTGTCGAGGGTATCAGAGGCAATGACTGTGTCAACGATGAATGCAACTGTAAAAAAATCGGTATAACGGCTCTTCTCGTGCAGGGTGTTGCAACCTCTATAGATGCTCTTTCTGTCGGCTTCACCATTGCAGATTATAATCTTAAAATGGCTGTTGTCTGTGCCGCGGTTATTGCTGTTGTAACGTTCTTTATCTGTGCCGGAGGTATTCTTATCGGAAGAAAATTCGGTACAAGGCTTGCAGGTAAGGCAGGTATCTTCGGCGGAACGATACTTGTTCTTATCGGACTTGAAATATTTATTACGGGAATATTCTGATTTAACAAACAACAAAGGCGTTGTATCATTGTGATACAGCGCCTTTTGCCGTTATATTACCATTTCGTATTCGCCCATATTTCCGTCCTTGAAATAGCTGTGGAGGTCATACGGGGTGTAAATACCCGTATCTGTCACAACACCGCTGACAAGCTCGGGCGGAGTGATGTCGAAGGCGGGGTAGTACCCCTTAAGTCCGTCTGCGGCAGTCTTTACACCCATCGCCTGAAGCACGAAGTCGGGATCGCGCATCTCGATTTTAACCGTGTCGATCGTCGGATGTCCGTGGTCGGGCGCACCCGTTACGAAATAAGGGATTCCTGTATACTTTGCGGCAATTGCAATCTGATATGTGCCGACCTTGTTGACAACGTGGCCGTCGAGACAGATAGCATCAGCGGCTGAGGTGAAAACGTCAACGTTTTCCTTCTTCATAACGTATGCGGGCATATTGTCCGAGATAACTGTTGTGTCGAAGCCCATTTCGTTGCAGACCGTTGCCGTCAGTCTGGCACCCTGAAAATAGGGACGTGTCTCGGGGCAGAAGATGCGGATGTTTTTTTCGCGCTCTTTAGCAACCTTAAGCATCATTCCGACGATAGTTTCACCGAAGCACTGTGTCATAACCGTGCCGTTCTGCGGGAACATATCAACAAGATGCTCCGCCATAAGATTAACCTTGCCGTAGCGAAGATTGTTTGCGCGGATAGTATAATTCACGATTGCCTCGCTGACATCCGTACCGTCGCGCAAAGCCTGCTTTGCGGCTTCAAGACATCCGCCCGTAATGAGCGACATTCTCGCAACCGTAGTCGGACGCGCGTGTGAAATATTGTCAGATGCCGCAAGGAGATATTCAAGCTGCTTGTCGGCTGTCATATTTCGGCATTCGTAAGCGGCGAGAGCCATACCCATAGCTGCCGCCGTGTACGGACCTGCACTCTGTGTTACCATATCGCGGATAGCCTGCGTAACCTCCTGATGAGTTTTGCAGATTTCAAATCTGACCTCGCGGGGATAAACGCGGCGGTCGAGAATTTTCACCTTACCGTCCTCGTACCACGCAATATTTTCATATCTTAACATAAAAGCAAGACCGTTATCTGCTCTTTCCATTTCTGTCACCTCAATATAACTTTTTCATCGCTTTTTCGATGTCATAATAAATCTTTTCCTTATCGAGAGTCTTGTACTCGCCGTTTTCGTAAAGCACCTTACCGTCAACCATAGTCATTGAAACATCACTGCTCTGTGCAGAGTAGGTGATGAGAGACTTTTCGTCAACAATCGGGAACATACGAGGCTTATCGAGTGAGATTGCAATGAGATCTGCCTTGTTGCCGACCTTTAATTCACCGCAATCGTCTCTGCCCTGAAGACGCGCACCATTGAGCGTTGCCATCTTAATGACGGTATCTGCATTCATTACGGTTGCATCCTGCATATAGCCGTTATGTATAATGGAGGCGAGGTGGATTTCCTCGAGCATATCAAGGTTGTTGTTGCTTGCCGCACCATCAGTACCGATGGCAACATTGATTCCCATATCAAGCATTTTCGGTATTCTTGCAAATCCGCTTCCGAGCTTCATATTGCTTGAAGGACAGTGCGCAACGCTGATTCCCTTCTGAAGGAAGATTTCCATATCGCTGTCCTCAAGTGTTACGCAGTGCGCCGCGAAGGCTCTGGAGTCAAAAGCGCCGAGGCTGTTGAACCATTCGGTCGGAGTCTTGCCGTACTTTTCTTTACATTCATTATGCTCCTTGACTGTTTCGGAAAGATGAATGTGAAGATTTCCGTTTCTTTTGTTGCATTCCTCAATATAAGCACGTGCAATTTTTTCTGTGCAGGTGTACTCAGCGTGGATTGAGAAATCAATAAGGATTCGGTCGTTTTCAGCCTTGTTCCACTCGTCGTAAAGCTCAATTGACTGTGCGATTCTGAAGGAATCCTTCGGCTCCTCGTTCGGATCAAAGCTCTGAACGGGACGGGTGAGGTTAGCCTTCATTCCGGCATCTGCAACAGCTTTCGCTGTCACCTGAGGTTCAAAGTACATATCCGAGAAGCTGACCGTACCGCCTGCGAGCATTTCGAGCAGGGCAAGCTTTGTTCCGGCTTCGATTTCGGTTGCTGTCAGCTTGTCTTCAATCGGGAATACCTTATTGAAAAGCCACTCGTTGAGCGGAAGGTCACTGCCGACACCGCGCAGAAGCACCATCGGACAATGATTATGACAGTTGTAAAGGCCTGACATCATCAGCTTACCAGTCATATCCTTTGTTTCGTCAAAGCTATCGTTAGGCTTGTCCTTTCCGATGTAGGAAATTTTATCCTCATCAACGGCAAGGTATGCGTTTTTCAGAACATTATATATTCCGTTTTCAAAAAGAAGTATATCGGCATTTTTGAATAAAGTTTTCATATTGCACCTCGGATATTCATAATATATCTATTCTATCACGAAACTGTATCTAAATCAACAAAAAAGAAAGGTGCGGGATTACCGCACCTTAAATTTTATTTACCACTTGAAATCGGAGAGAACAACAGCGGTATGAGCCTTGCCCTCGGCACTCGGAACACTGATGATAGCAACTGAGATTTTTTTAATCGAAACCTCAAGGTCGAAGGATGCTGTGTAAGAAAGCATTTTTCCGGATTCGGCATCAATAGTTACAACGATTTTGGTGTTGATTGTTTCTGTGCTTACGGAGTTGGCCTTTGCGCCCTTGCTCTTGATGCCTGCATTGATGCTTGCGCTGTTGAGGTAGTCATACTCTGGGTTCAGCTGATTTCCTGAGAGAAGACCGGTTTTAGCAACAGGAGATTTATCTTCGGCTTTTTTGCTTGTGTATGAGCTTGTACCGTTTTTAAGGTCAAGTGTGATTGTGTAGGTTGAGCCTGTTTTCTGACAGGCTGCGGATGTAACGTCATCTGCTGTGAGTGAAGCCTTTGCAAGATATTTTGAATTGCCCTTGCTGTTTTTAAATTCGCTTGTACCTTCGCCGAGGAATTCCTTTACGATATCACCGGCCATACTTGTATAATTGCCTGCGTCAAGGTGAGTTACCGTCGTTGTTCTCTGCTTTGTGTAGCCTGCCTTGTCGCTTATAACCTTGTTGACCGCATCGTTATACATTGCAACGATATCAGCGACACAGGAGGGAGCGGAAGGCTCGTCATCCTCAACCTCGCTTTCCTCGTCGAGACCTACACTTACGCGAAGCACGCCGAGCGCATCGAGTGAATTGATTTTGCCGTCACCGTTGATATCGGCAATCTTCTCGTCAATTTCGGTGTCAAGCTGAACGTTATATCTGAGAATGCGGAGTGCATCGAGAGAGTTGATCTTGCCGTTAAGGTCAACATCACCTCTGAGTACTGCAAAAGCTGATGTAAAAAGACCTGCAGTGATAATAACAGCAAGTACAACTGCGGTTAATCGTTTGATTGCTCTTTTCATTTCTTAAAACCCCTTGAAATAAATTTTTCTGTCCCTCGGCTGTGTGTTTATCATTGAGATAAGCTCGAGATAGAAATCGTGTGTTTCTACTGTGTCTGCACTAAGGCCGATAACCGTGCCGTGATGTCCGCGCTTGACGGGCATCACGTTCCATTTTCCTTTTACGATATTTTCTTCATCGTAATCCTGCCATTCGTCATTTGCGGGATGCTGTGCAGAAACTACGTTGACAAGTCCGTCGTTTTCGAGCCACGTTTCGTCAATCGGGAAATCAGTAACCTTGTTGACGGAGTATCTTCCCATAAGCGTTGCTGTTGGGATGAGAAGCGCGAGCGTGCCGCTAATATCGGGAACGTGGTAGCCTGACAGCGAGCTTATATGTGTTGTTGAGTAAGCATAGGAAAAATAATATACGTCGGGCACAAGCTTTATCTGCTTGTTGATTTCAGCCGCACCGTCGGGAGAAAGATCGTACGCCGCGTTGTCCGTGCCTTGGCTGAAAACGGTGTTTATGATTGTGCTTGCATCAGTATTGGCTGAATCAACGCCGAAATGCTCAAGTCGGAAATCGTAGAAATCACCGATAGAATTGTTCTGAGTCAGCGAACCGCCGAGCTTGACGATGTCCATTGCAAGGTCAACAACCTTATACTGGTCGATAACGTAGAAAAGTGTAGAGCCGTTGTGCGGTGCACAGAGTGCAGTTACGCTGTTGATGTAATCACCCTTACCGCCCTTGAAAAGCCCGGATACATTTTCACCGCTTGCTTCAACCTCGGCCTCGTTGCCGTATTCGAGCAGGGATGCGAGCATTCTAACCGTTGCACCGCCGAAGCTGTGTCCTACGAGATTTGCCTTGATAAGCTGACCGCCCTCGGTTTTTGTACCCCAACCGGGAGCGAGCTGTGTCGTGTATTCTCTGCCGTATCGTGCGTGACCGTGCGCCGCAGAATGTGCCTCACCGTAGTCAACGGTTGTGCCGTTCAGCTGAGCGTAAAGCTCACAGGCTCTGTCCCATGTGCTGGAGAATGGGCCCACCGAAGCCTCATAAGCCGTATAACCCTGACCTGCAAGGTAGTCAACAAGACTTCCGGTTGTACTGCCCCAATAAGGGCTTACATCGTTTATGTCAGCCTCTGCACCCCAACCGCCGAGACCGTGTACAAGGATGTACGGATATTCGACAGGGTCTTCGGTAATTGCATCGAAAGCCTTTTTGTAAAGTCCTGTCGGAATCGGAATGATTGCCGCGATAATCAGGCAGACCGCAACAACAAACGCAACAACCTTTTTAGTGTTGTTCTTTTTCTGAGACGGTGTTTTTGGAGGCTCATTCCATGCAATGCTTGTGGCCTGAACAACAGGCTCGGCAACGGGCTGTGTTAATTCCTCGTCGGCTACAAATTCTTCTGTGTCCCTTAACAGAAAATCTGTTGAAACGCCGAACAGCTCAGCCATAGCAAGAACCTTATCAGAGTCGGGGAGTGCCTTGCCGGATTCCCATTTTGAAACAGACTGTCTTGAAACGTCGAGCTTTTCCGCAAGCTCGTCCTGAGACATATTTGCCTCGTGCCTTAAAACACCAATTTTTTCACCAATTGTCATAAAAAACACCTCGCTTTTAATATGACTTAATTATAAGCTTAATTAAAATGTAAATCTATCAACCCGAGTTGATAAATGCTTATTTTTTTAATTTTTTAATGTAAACTCAAGTTTACATCAGAATTTTGCAACGATTTTTCTGACATATCCTGCAAACTTGTCCTCGATTTTAGCTGCTGCAATGCCGACCTCTTCGTCGGAAAGCTTGCAGTCAAGCACTCCCGCCGCCATATTGGTCATAACAGAAAGAGCTAATAAATCCATCGAACAATGTGCCGCAGTCAAAGCCTCTGTTACGGTTGACATACCTACGGCATCAGCACCGAGTATACGCGCGGCGCGGATTTCGGCAGGTGTTTCAAACTGCGGACCCGTGAAAAACATATAAACGCCCTCGTGTACCGTAAGACCGCTGTCCTCGGCACAATCAAGCGCAACCTCACGAAGAGCTTTTGTATACATATCCGTCACGTCAAAAAATCTCGGACCGAATTCCTCGATGTTCTTGCCGCAAAGCGGACTTGCACCTGTCAGCTTGAGATGATCCTTGACAATCATAATATCGCCGACGTTGTACGATGTGTTGACTGCACCGGCTGCATTCGTGAGAATAGTTTTCTTGACACCGATAAGCTTAAAAAGACGGATGGGGATAACGAGCTGTTCAAAGTCGTAGCCCTCGTAGAAATGGAAGCGTCCCTTCATACAGACGACCTTCTTACCCTCAAGCTCACCGAAAATCAGCTTGCCGGCATGCGATTGCACGGTAGAGACAAGGAAATTCGGAATATCCTTATAATCAATTTCAATCGGATTTGCGATGTTATCTGCGAAGCTGCCGAGTCCTGAGCCGAGGATAATACCTATTTCGGGCTCGTACGGAACTATGGATTTAACATAATCCGCGCTTACTTTAAAATATTCGTAGCTATAATCCATTCATATCACCTCAATTGTAACAATTCTACCATAAATTCTGTTTTAAATCAATAATAAAAGAAAAAACACAGCTCCTGCGTTCAACCTGAAATGCAGGAGCTGCTGTAATAAAAATTAGTATGTACCTTCATCCGTCTGCAGGTCTTCGGAGCCGCTGTTCTGATTGAACCAGTCGTCCCAGAAGTTGCTGCCGCTGTCTGTCGGCTCAGTCGGCTCTGTTGTTGTGGTTTCGGGCTCTTCCCAGACAAAGAGGTAAACTACAGTGCCCTTTTCGTACTGTCCGCCTGCCTCAAGTGAGATGCCTGCAACCGTGCCTGCCGTCTGATTGATATTGTTGAGCTTATCTGTTTTGTAAACGACAAAGCCCATTTTCTTGAGCAGATTTGCCGCATCCTCATACTTTGTGCCGACGATACCCGATGTCGGGAATGTGACAATTTCCTTACCCTTACTTACTGTCAGCTTGATAACGCTGTTTTTCTCAACCTGAGAGTCTACGCTTTCACTCTGCTCAATAACGATACCTTCCTCGATTGTTGAGCTGTAAACCTCGCTCTTTTCAAACTTGAAGTTTCTGTTGTAATACGGGTCGTCAAGAATATCGGTATAAACCTTGCCGACGAAATTAGGAACGGAGATAACCTCCTGCTGAACGGGTGCGGTTGTGTTTGTTCCGCCAAGGTCGATAACACCTGTTTGCCAGAGAACCAGAAATGCAACCGCAAGCACGATGATTATTGAAGCGACCGCAATAACTGCTGAAGAGCGGTTATGTCTCTTCTGTGCGGCTTCGCGCTTTTCGGAGGTGTAGTCATCCTCCTCGTTTTCAATGCGCTGTGCCATTGTCTGATATTTCGGCTGCTTTGCAGTAGTGTCAAGGTCGTGTGATGCGCCTGCCGCTGCACTCGGGGAGGCGGAAAGCTCTGCACGAAGCTCCTCAACGCTTCTTGTTCTGTCTTCGGGGAGAATCTGAAGTGCGTTGACAAGTCCGTTTATAACGTAAGCCGGAAGCTGCTCGGCAAATTTACCGGGTACCATAAGCCTGTCGTTCGTGACTCGTTCGGTTGCATCAATCGGGTCTGTACCGATAAGTGTTCTGTAAAGCACGGCGCCGAAGCCGTAGATATCCGTCCATGCGCCCTGTCTGCCGTCGAAGCCGTACTGCTCAAAAGCAGCGTAGCCGTTATAAAGCTGAGTTTTCAGCTCACTTCTTGCTGAACGCACCTGACTGATGCTGAAGCCTGTGATACGGATTTTTCCGTCTGTTGCAACAACGAGCGTCGAGGGGGAGATGCCTCTGTGCACAATTCCCGAAGAATGGAGTGTACCGAGCGTTGAAAGAACGGGCATAAGCAGGGGGCGCGCCTTTTCCCAGGATATGTATCCGACATTGTTGCGCAGCAGGTATTCGCGAAGAGTGAGTCCTTCAACATTTTCGGTAACCGCGTAGCAGGTGCCGTTGCCCTCAAGCACGTCCTGAACCTTTATGAGAGCGGAAAGACCGCTGAGCCTCATAAGCTTTCTCCACATTTCAACAAAGCTGTGCAGGCATTCGTTGAAGAGGGTAGCGTGTGCTTCGGGAGCGGAAACCGCAAGGCTTTTCGGGTCACGCTCTGCGAGTCCTTCAGGGAAAAATTCTCTTATATTTACGGATGTTCTTGTAGAAAGATCAAGTCCCATATAAGTTGCGCCGTCGCCGTTATATTCGAGGAGCTTGCCGACGAGGTAACGGTTGTCGAGCACCGTTCTTATCGGCAGGTAGGGAGCAATCTGAGGAGAATCGACATGAAAACCGCAATGAGGACATTGCTTAAGGTCGCCGATTTCCTTCATACAACTCATACAAAGATTATCAGAATTGATCATTAGCTAAACCTTCTTCCGATCAAAATTACAGTAATTTTACAGTTTATAATAACACACTACGGGAAATATTGTCAAGTTACAATAAGGTTACAAGATTCAGCGCGGCGTTGAGCCTTAGCAGAAAATTCCGCTTGACAAAGCGAACAAATGTTCGTATAATAAGAGTGTAATTTGTATCGGTGGTGAAACAATGGAAAGGGTGATTCTGCATTCTGACCTTAACGCGTGCTACGCTTCAATTGAATGTATGCTCAATCCTGAGCTTCGCGGAAAGCCTGTTGCAGTTGCGGGCAACATCGAGGACCGCCACGGTATCATTCTTGCAAAATCGCAGGAGGCGAAGGAACACGGAGTCAAGACGGGCGAGGCTATATGGGAAGCAAGGCAGAAGTGCCATGACCTTATCACCGTTGCGCCGCATTATGATGAATATATAAAGTATTCAAATCTCGTACGCGATATTTACCGTCGTTATACCGATCTCATCGAGCCGTTCGGGCTCGATGAGGCATGGCTTGATGTAACGGGAAGTCAGCGACTTTTCGGTACAGGGGAAGAAATTGCAAACGATATCCGCGAAACGGTGAAATATGAGCTCGGTTTAACTGTTTCTATCGGAGTTTCCTTTAATAAGGTTTTTGCAAAGCTCGGGAGTGACCTGAAAAAGCCTGATGCGGTTACCGTTATCACTCGCAATGATTTTAAGGAAAAGCTGTGGCATCTGCCTGCAAACGAGATGATAGGTATCGGCAGAGCAACATATAAAAAGCTTGAGAGCTTCGGTATCCATACAATCGGCGAGCTTGCCGTGTGCCGAAAGGAATGGGCAGCTGCACAATTCGGAAAATGCGGAACGGAGCTGTGGATGTTTGCCAACGGACTTGATTTTTCCCGTGTAATGCCCGATGGATACCGTACACCGATCAAGAGCATCGGACACGGTATAACCTGCTCGGCAGATCTTGTTGATGCAAATGAGGTGTGGCGTGTTTTTCTTTCGTTAAGTCAGGATGTAAACCGCCGTCTCAGTCATTATAATCTTAAGGCATCGGGAGTGCAGATTACCGTGAAGGACTGTAATCTTTTCAGCCGTCAGTTTCAGAAAAAGCTTGCTATACCCACGCAGAGTGCTACTGAGCTTGCGCGTGCGGCAATTGAGCTTTTTATCTCCAATTACAGGTGGAATTACGATGTGCGCGCAGTGACTGTTCGTGCGATTGATCTTATTGATGAAGATACCCCCGCACAGCTTGATTTTTTCTCTGATATGAGAAAACACGAGAAAACGCAGAAAATCGACGACACAGTGCTTGAACTGCGCCGCCGCTTCGGTGAAAATGCGATTTTTAATGCCTGCCTTATGCAGGAAGAAAAAATTCCGCACGGCAACCCGACAGAATCGGTAATGCCAATGCGGATGTTCAGGTGAATATAAATGAGAAAGGTTTATGTTGATGTAACTCTCAGACAGGATAAATACGGCACAATCGTTCCTCTGTCCGTCACGTGGGAGGACGGGACAAGATACGAGATTGACCGTGTTATCGATGTCCGACGCGCCGCCGCAACCAAGGTCGGCGGTACGGGCGTGCGCTTTACCGTGCGTATAATGGGCAGGGAAACCTACCTTTTTGATGACGGTGAGCGCTGGTTTGTTGAAGCGAAGCTTTAAAATTCCATACCCATCACAACTCCGCCGAAAGCGGAGATTATTTTTTTGAAGCCTGCGCGCTCGTAAAAACGCTGTGCACCGGTGTTGCTCTTGTCAACGATAAGCATAACTCCGGGTAAGCCCATACTTTTAAGCTTATCAAGAAGTGTCTGTACCATCTTTGAGCCGTAGCCCTTGCTTTGGTATTCGTCAAGCAGGTCGATGTGCAGATGCGCAGGGTATTTACTCCTGAAGGGGAGGTAGCTGAGCGGGAGAAAATATGAGAATATGCAATGCTTTTTATCAAGCTTCCATATCTGAGGAATTTCGTTTTTCCGGAATCCCTTTATATATCTTTTATAGTCGGGGGCGCAGAGAATATATCCGGCAACTCTGCCGTCATCGTCCAGTACGAAGCAGGTGTCCTGCTCTGCCCGTGCATAATAGGTGGAGTAGGTGAGCGACATCTTTCTTCCGACTGCTTCGATTTCTCTGGATTCGGGACCTGCGGTCATCCGGCAGACGTATTCAATCCCTGCAATGTCCTTATCCTCAGCAGGTCTTATAAAAGGCATATCATTCAACTCCTCTGTAAAGCAGACCGCGGGTGAAATCCCCCTTGGCTTTACCTGAATTTATATAGGATGTAATTATCTCGCGTACGTTTTCCTTGGATTCCTTTGTAAAGTAAAGGAGCATAAAATCCATATTGCGGATTTCGTTAAGGCGATCGGCCATATAAACGGGTACGGAATTAAGAATATCATTTGCACCCATACGGCATTCAATCGGGAATTCAACACCCCTGCGGTCGATGAGCTTGCCGTTCTGCTTGCAGTCAGAGCAGCTTTGACCGTTTTTCTGCGGACAGTTTCTGGTAAGCATCAGCGGAAGTCTGCCGTAAGCAAAAATTCCGCGCGGTGCTTCACCGCCGATTGACTGTGCCTGAGACATAGTCAATTCAGCAGAAAGTAAGATTTTGTTGACTCCCATATCCTCGAGCACCTTAACGGAGCGGGAATTGAATATATTGGAGCCGAAAAATGCATTTGCCTTAAGTCCTGCTTTCTGAATAAGAGCAATTCCGTCGAGCGTGCCGGCCCAGGCCTCGGTAATTCCGTAAGCCCCGGCGCTTTTAAGCTGACGAAGGATTTTTTCATCGTCGGAGAAAATTCCTCTCGGAACCTCAACACTTACGCGCACGGATTTTTTTACCTGCCTTTCGGTGCCGAGGGGTACGATTACCTGCTCAATATAATCCCAGTTTTCGGGGATGCTTTCTATATCTGCAAAACGGCAGATGAGTCTCTTTTTCCCGCCCTGGTGCGGTTTGACGGAAACAAACTCGTTTTTGAAATCCTTGACGGTGGTTTTTTCGTCATTTTCAAGCTTTTCGAGCGCATCGCGTCTGAGCTTGTTAAGCTCGGAAACGGGAATGAATACGCCCTCGTCAAGCTCAATATCAATTTCACCGGCAAAGAATCTTGTTCCGCCGCATTTCTCCAGCTGAATCTGTACGGCTTCTTGAGTTGTAGCTTTATTCATTGCAGGCTGAGGCTGTGCTTCACTTTCTACAAAAACGTTCTTTCCGTCCGCCTGAGCGGCAAGAGATAACGGCTCGCCGAGTATACCGGTGAAGGCAAAATCCACTCTTGTGTCGGCAACCTCTTTTTCGTAGATTTTTTCAAGCTTCTTAAGTACACCGGCAGCGGCGGTAACGTCGTCCTTCTGTCGTGTGCCGAACATTCCGATCCCAAGCTTGTTCTGATAATATCCGTCGGTAAAGCCCGAGCGTGAAAAAACACTTCTAAGGTCGCTTCTCAGCTCGTTGTCAATAATTCCGTCAACCGAATTTTTGCAGGCTTTCACAGCAGCGGCAACGTATTCAGGACGCTTCATTCTGCCTTCAATCTTAAATGAGCATACGCCCATTTCGGCCATTTCGCGGATGTAATCAACGAGAGATAAATCCTTGAGGCTCAAGTCATGACCTGTACCGTAAGGTACGCCGAAGGGGAGTCTGCAGGGCTGTGCACAGGCACCGCGGTTACCGCTTCGTGAACCAAGCATAGCGCTGAAATAGCACTGACCCGACACACACATACAAAGTGCTCCGTGTACGAAGCACTCAAGCTCAATCGGTGAGTTTTCGCAAAGCCTGCGGATTTCCTCTTTATTCATCTCCCGGGGAAGCACGGCACGTGTAAAGCCCAATTTTTTCAGCTTCTTCAGTCCGGCAGGTGTCTGTACGCTCATCTGTGTTGAAGCATGCATAGGCATATCGGGCGCGCAGCGGCGGATAATATCGGCCAGTCCGAGATCCTGCACGATGATTGCATCTACATTTGCTTCACAAGCAAGACGGACGGCTTCCTGAGCATCATCAAGCTCGCCGTCCGCAATAAGCGTGTTCAATGTCAGATGTACTTTGACGCCGTGCTTATGACAGTAATCAACAGCAGCCTTGAGCGCTTCAGCATCGAAATTATCGGCGTTACGGCGTGCGTTGAAATCCTTGGTGCCAAGGTATACGGCATCTGCGCCGCTTCGAACAGCGGCAATAACAGACTCCATTGAGCCTGCGGGTGCAAGTATTTCTGTTTTCATTATAACTGATCCTTTTCTTCAAGACTTCTTCTGATGCTGCGAAGGTCTCTGGTCATTCTTTCTGCTTCTCTGCGAGCCATTTCTGCTTCGGTCTTAGCCCGTGCGGCATCCTCCATATAAATCTGGATCTGTGCCTTGAGATAGTCTGCATTGCGCTCAGCCTGATGGTATTTGTCAGCAAAATCAAGAGCGCATAATACAGCAGCCTGTACCTGAGAAAGCTTGGAATGACCCTGAAGAAGGAGAGATATGATCTCGTCAACCTCTTCGCCGAGGTTTTTCATATAATTGATGTCTTCATCAGTGGTCAGTCTGTAATCAAGACCGCCGATAGTAAGTCTGATTTTATTTTTATCCATAACAATACCTCCGCGGAATAAAGCGAAAAAGTCCGCCAATATTAAAAATAAGACAATGTTTAGATCATTATACTATAAAAGTATAGATGAGAAAAGCCTTTTTCGACATTTTTTTGATTTTTTTGTATATTCAAAAATTTACTTGTATAGTAAAAAACGGTATATTTTGTGTAATTCTTATAATTTGTATTTACGAACAGGAAAAATCAATTATAGTTTTTAGCAAATCGCACAAAAAACAGTTGAAATTTTGTTACAATGAAATGCATTTAGGTGTTGTATTTTTATACATTTTGGTATATTATTAATACATAAGCTCCAAGGAGGAATAGCAATGAATTATAAAATGACCAAGAAAGAAGCTAAAGAACAGATTGCCAATAAGCTCTCCCATTTTTTCGGGGTAACACCTGATGAGGCAACGTATGAGCATTATTACAAAGCAATTGCTCTCATTCTTCGTGATATGATGATGAACGGAAGAAAGGAGTTCCATAACGAGGCGAAGACTGCGGATACAAAGAAGGTTTACTATCTTTGTATGGAATTCCTGATGGGTCGTTCTCTTAAGAATAATCTTTACAATCTTAATCTTACAAAAACAATGGAGTCTGCTCTTAAGGATTTCGGCATAAAGCTTGAAAAGCTCTATGACTGCGAGCCTGATGCAGGTCTCGGTAACGGCGGTCTCGGCAGACTTGCAGCCTGCTACCTTGACGGACTTGCAACGCAGGGCTATCACGCGAAGGGCTATACAATTCTTTATGAATACGGTATCTTCAAGCAGAAGCTCGTTGACGGATGGCAGACAGAGATGCCTGATTTCTGGCTGCCGGGCGGAGACGTCTGGCTTGTTCCCCGTGAGGAGGAGGCTGTTGATATCAAATTTGAGGGCTGGATTGACGAAATCTGGGATAACAGCTATCATCATGTTGAACAGCGCGATGCAAAGATCGTTAAAGCTATCCCGCACGATATGTATGTCGCAGGTAAGGACGGCAGAGGCATCAGCGTGCTCAGACTCTGGTCTGCAAAGGCACCCGGTCTTGATATGGATATGTTCAATCAGGGCGATTATATGCGTGCTATGGAGCATAATGCTATGGCAGAGGTTATCAGTAAGGTGCTTTATCCTGCCGATAATCATCCTGAGGGAAAGAGCCTTCGCCTGAGACAGCAGTATTTCCTCGTTTCGTCCTCCGTTCAGGATATCATCAACAACCATCTTCGTATTTACGGCAGAATTGACAATCTTGCTGAAAAGGTTGCGATTCATATCAATGATACACACCCGACGCTTGCGATTCCCGAGCTTATGAGAATCCTTCTTGACGAATGCGGCTATGGCTGGGACGAGGCATGGAAGATTGTTACTCAGACAATTGCTTATACTAATCATACCGTTATGGCGGAAGCGCTCGAATGCTGGCCCGAGGATCTCTTCAAGCGCCTTCTTCCGAGAATTTACGGCATTACAAAGGAAATTGACAACCGTTGGCGTAGCTTCGTCTGGAATTCAACAGGCGATGCAGATAAGGTTGAGCGTATGGCTATCGTTTCAAACGGAGTTATCCGTATGGCCAATATGTCTGTTGCAGGCTCACATAGTGTTAACGGCGTTTCTGCTCTTCATTCCGAAATTCTCAAGGAGAGCGTGTTCAAGGATTTCTATTCTGTAACTCCTGATAAGTTCAAGAATGTAACGAACGGTATCGCTCACAGACGTTGGCTCTGTCAGTCAAATCCCGAGCTTACTGCACTCCTTACAGAGCTTATCGGTGATAAGTTCATCTACGACGGAGCCGAGCTTGAAAAGCTCAGAGCCTTTGCTGATGATAAGGAAGTACTGAAGAAGCTTGAACAAATCAAATTCCGTAACAAGCAGAAGATTGCTGAGATCGTTAAGGAAAAGAACGGAATTGAGCTTGATCCGAATTCTATTTTTGATGTGCAGGTAAAGAGGCTCCACGAGTATAAGCGTCAGCACCTCAATGCCTTCCACATCCTTTCAAGATATCTTGCAATCAAGGAAAACCCCGACGGAGACTTCACACCGCACACATACATCTTTGCTGCAAAGGCTGCACCGGGCTACTTTATGGCAAAGAAAATCATCAGCTTTATCTGTGCTTTGGGTGATCTTATCAATAATGATCCCGATGTTAGAGGCAGACTCAAGGTTGTATATCTTGAAGATTATAATGTATCAATGGCTGAGGCACTTATGCCTGCCGCAGATATCAGTGAACAGATTTCTCTTTCAGGTACTGAGGCAAGCGGTACGGGTAATATGAAGCTTATGATCAACGGCGCAGTCACACTCGGAACAATGGACGGTGCAAATGTCGAGATTCACGAGGCGGTAGGTGAGGATAATATCATTATCTTCGGTATGAGCACTCCTGAGGTTAACGAGCTCAAGCGAATCGGTTATAATCCGAGAAATTATTATCAGAATAATGCGGACATCCGACGTGTTATTGAATTCATTAACAACGGTATTGAAGGTAAGGTGTTCCCGGAAATCGGCGGAACGATTGTTCATCACGATCCGTATATGGTTCTTGCAGATTTTGCTGACTACAAGTCTGCACAGCTCAGAGCAGAGGAGCTTTATAAGGACAGAGATGCATGGAACAGAATGTCGCTTATGAATATCGCAGGTGCAGGCCGATTTGCCTGTGACCGTGCAATCAATGAGTATGCGCGCGATATCTGGCACACAGCACCCCTTAATCCCATCAAAAAATAATAAAAGCTTACAGGCAGAGCTTCAATTGAAGCTCTGCCTGTTTTTGCTTATTTAATTAACTTTACCAATTCGTCTGTATCCTCAAGACGGATACGCTTTGATGCAATATATGTTCTGCCTTCACGCTTACCCTGAAGTGATGTTACGATGTCTGTGTTGTCAAAAATTCCATAGGTTGCAGTAACGATCGTTCCGTCCTCAAGCACAACGTTTCCGCAATATCCAGTGTCAGCATTTGCAGAATACTGAGGCTCTGTCTGTTTGAGAAGATATGTGTGTGCAATCTTGATTCTGTACTGACCCTCTCTGCCGTTTTTGAGGTCGTCGTAAGTACCTACCCAGGCAACCCAACCCTCACTGCTCCAGTCGTATTGCTTTGTTCTTGCCGCACGCGGACCTCTTTCGATAGAACGGAAGGTAATGAAGAGTCTGCCGTCGTGAGTATAGTCGGCCTTGTGACGCTCGCCGTTAAGTGCAGCCGGTGCTTCTACGGGACGGCTCCAGGTTTTACCCTCGTCCTGTGAGAAGGAAAGGAGTGAGTTGATTTTCTTCGAGTTGCTTCGTGAAATCAGGCAAAGCTCATCGCCCTTGCCGAAGTCGGAACGGACAACCTCAACCTCGCACATGTTAGAGCTTGCCTCGTAGTCGCGGTGTGCGGCAAAATATTTCTCCGGCTTGCTCCAATGCGGATTACCGTTTTCGTCGAAAGTAAGAATAGTCTTGAAATTGTTGAAATTAGGGTTATGGAAAAAGCCCATCCACTTATCAACAAACTTGCCGTTTTCCTTAAGCTGAGTAAGGCTTGCGAGTGCAACAATAGGGATAATCGGAAAATCGCTCTTCTTATCGAAAACAAGATCGAATTCAGTCCAGGTTTCACCTTCGTCAGAGGAGAGAGAATAGTTGAATCCGCCGCAGGTCGGCTCTTTCGGCCACTTAGGATTGCCGGAAATCATAATGATTTTATCGGCTGTCTTACCGTCAGTAAACTGAAGACGGTAAACAGTAGGTGTTTCGCGGGATTTATCCCAGCTTGCAGGCTTGTTTTTTAACTCTTCTGTCCAGGAGCGTCCGCCGTCGGTGCTGATTTTTGTCATAACAGCGCCCTTACCGTGGCCTGCGGGATACATACAAAGGATATTGCCGTTCTTCAGCAGAACACTGTCGGGATGAGCCTGATACGGCTTAGAGTTGTCAACTGTAACCAGATCATAAAGATAGTCGAATTTCGGGTCAAGGCCGTCGGGCTTAACGCTCAGGTCAACCTGAGGAATTGTGTAGTCCTTACCCTCGGTCGGCTTGATTTTTCTGAAATTAGGGTCAAAAATATTCTTCATAAAATATCATCCTTTATTTAACAGATTTACAATTGTTAATATTCTATCACAAAAAGAATTAATTGTCATCAAAAAACGGAATAAATAAAAATAAAAAAGCATAAAATATTTTAAGAAAACACTTGACAAATACAAAAAGGCAGTATATAATAGTCAAGCACTCAAGAGAGCGCACAATAAAATATCGCGGAGTGGAGCAGTTCGGTAGCTCGTCGGGCTCATAACCCGAAGGTCGTTGGTTCAAATCCGGCCTCCGCAACCATAAGATCTCTGATACCTGATAGGGTGTCGGAGATTTTTTATTGTAAAAATTACCTTTACACTTGCGTTTTATGACTGTACCCCATATAATAATACCATGCAATTAACGGGAGGATAAGAGCGATGAGCGTTAAAGTACCTGAACCGACCAATCCGGTTCCTGCAAAAATGAGAGAATATATGGATAAGATTCTCTCGAAAACCGATAGCGAGGATATTAAAAAGCTTTTTAATAATACATTTGTTAACACGTGGACAACAACTATTCAGATAAGCGAAAATGATGCGTTCGTTATAACTGGCGATATTCCTGCAATGTGGCTTCGTGACTCAGCTGCTCAGGTTAAGAATTATCTTCCGATAATGCTTGAGTGTGATGAGATAAAGTCCGTAATATCAAAGGTGATTGCGCGTCAGATGCATTCTGTTGTTATGGATCCGTATGCCAATGCTTTCAATTTTGAAGGCAACGGTCACGGACATACCGATGATGTTACAGATATGAGCCCGTGGGTGTGGGAGCGTAAGTACGAAATAGATTCACTTTGCTATGCGATACATCTTGCTTATCAGTATTATAAAATAACTGATGATAAAGCTATGTTTACGGATGAATTTAAAAAAGCGATGGAGCTTATTCTGAATACATGGAGGACTGAGCAGAATCACGAAAATTCACCGTACCGTTTTACCCGTCACAATTGTCCGTACAGTGACACTCTTCATAACGAGGGTAAGGGCAATCCCGTTGCATACACAGGTATGACATGGTCAGGCTTCAGACCGAGTGATGATGCCTGCGTTTACGGATATCTTGTTCCTGCCAATATGTTTGCAGTTGTGGCTCTTAAGGAAATGGCGGAAATGGTTGCTGCTGGTTATGGCGACGAAGAACTTGCTGGCAAGGCGCTGACTCTGCGTGACGAAATCGATGAGGGTATCAGAAAATATGCAATCATTGAAACGGAAGAGTTCGGGAAAGTTTACGCGTACGAAGTGGACGGTCACGGTAATACACTCTTTATGGACGATGCAAATGTACCTTCGCTTATGTCAGCTCCGTATCTTGGCTATTGTGATATTAGCGATGAAATATATCAGAATACAAGAAAAATGCTCCTTTCAAAGGCTAATCCTTTTTATTTTGAAGGCACGGCTGCAAAGGGAATCGGAAGTCCGCACACTCCCCAAAATTATATCTGGCATATTGCTCTTGCAATGCAGGGACTGACAACCGAAGATCTGCAGGAAAAAAAGACGCTCCTTGATTTTATATTGTCGACTCACGCAGGCGAGTGGTATATGCACGAAGGCTTCAATGTTGATAATCCGGATGAATTTACAAGGGTCTGGTTTGCGTGGGCGAATACAATAGTAAGTGAGTTTCTGATTGATTGCATAGAAAAGAATGTAATTTAATCTGTGTCTACGTCAGATTTCTTTTTGCAATCGGAGAGTAATATGAACAGAATTATTGAAATATCAGATTTTCTGGCACCTGAGCTTGATGTTTATGCCCGGTTAACTGAGGTTCAGCTGCTTAACAGGGAATTTCCCGAAAGGGGCTTGTTTATAGCAGAGAGTCCCAAGGTTATTGAACGGGCGCTTGATGCAGGGTATGAGCCGGTTTCGTGCCTTATGGAGAAAAAGCATATAGATGGCGAGGGTAAGCCGATACTTGAAAAAATGAAAGGTGTTCCCGTTTTTTGCGCAGAATTTGATGTTCTGACTCAGTTGACCGGTTTCAAGCTTACGCGAGGTATGCTTTGTGCGATGAAGAGGAAGAAACTGTCTACGGTTAAAGAGATCTGCGAAAATAAAAGCAGAATTGTAATACTCGATAAGGTGATGAATCCGACAAACGTAGGTGCGATAATACGCTCTGCTGCCGCACTGGGAATGGATGCTGTGCTTCTGACTCCCGGATGCTCTGATCCGCTGTACAGACGTGCCGCAAGAGTAAGTATGGGCACCGTGTTTCAGATAGAATGGACGTTTTTATCTGATGATACTTTTGATGAGATAAAGTCTTTGGGCTTCCGAACAGTTGCTATGGCACTCAAGGATAATTCGCTTTCCATTGATGATCCGAGGCTGTCGGAGGAAGAGAGACTTGCTGTTATAATGGGAACAGAGGGTGACGGTCTTTCTGATAAAACCATCTCCGATTGTGATTTTACCGTTAAAATACCGATGTACAACGGAGTTGATTCGCTTAATGTAGCCGCTGCTTCTGCGGTAGCGTTCTATCAGCTAGGAAATAAAAATCGCGATATATAAGCATAATCATCCTGTAATCCTCGTACACCGCTACGGGGATTTTCTTTGCTTTATTCTATGGTTTGTGGTATACTCATTACAAATATCTATGAAAGCAGGTGCTTTTATGTCCGTTCAGCACAAAACACAATGGATATGGCTACCGAAGAAGCATTATCCGTATCATCAGACAACCGTAATCAGCGGATTTCACGAGAGGAGCGAACATGCCTTTACGGTTGCTGAATTTGCAAAAACATATAAGTTTTCCAAGAAAATTCTTCGTGCTGAGCTTCGTTTCTGTGCGGATACAACCTACAGATTGATGTGCAACGGTGCTTTAGTGGCAACGGGTCCTGCCTGCGTTGGCGGCGATTTTATAGGTAACGAAACCGTGCGCGAAAATTGCTATTATTCGGAAGCAACGCTTTTCTCCGAAACGGATACGCTTGATTTTTTTGCGCGTGTTAAAATGACGCCGGTCCAGATTTGTGAATATTCGAAGGGACACGGCGGCTTTATGCTTTCAGCTGTTCTTATGTTTGATGACGGAACATATACCTCTGTTTCAACAGATGAAAGCTGGCTTGTACGCAGAAACGGCGCATACCTTTCTCCGCTTTCATTTGATGGGAGAATTACACCGGATGACTTTGTAAATGCAGAAATAACCGCAGATATCTGGCGTGCGGAGCAATCACTGATACCTGTCAGAGATGAAAATGAGCTTTTTGCTGAAAACAGTACCTTCTCACTTTCACCGGAGGAGAAAAAGACTGTTGTGCTGGAGTTTGATAAGATATGGGCCGGCTTTTTGCGTGTTAAGGTAAAAGCACGTGGCGAGGTTGAACTCAGACTGATGTGTCGTGAGACGAGTGAAAACTCAGATGAAGAACAGGTAATATTTAATGCAGACGGAGAATATGTCGGATTTTTTATGCATAGTGCCGGTAATATTGCTGTTGATGCAAAGAATAAATCCGACTCTGAGGCAGAGGTTACGGTATCTTTTCTTGAAACTCATTATCCCGTACGAGATGAGGCGACCACGTATACGAGTGATGCAGACATTAACCTTGTGCTGGAAACATGTAAACATACTCTTAAAATCTGTCGTCAGACACATCATCTTGACAGCCCTCGTCATTGTGAGCCTATGGCTTGCACAGGTGATTATAATATTGAAAGTATGATGACTCCGTTTTCGTTTGGAGATATGCGTCTTGCGGAATTCGATCTTATCCGTACAGCGGTTATGCTTGAGCGTGAAAACGGAAGAATGTTTCATACAACGTATAGTCTTATCTGGGTTAAAATGCTCTATGACGTTTATATGTTCACGGGCAATATTGAATTAATAAAAAAGTGTGAAAAAGGCTTGAGAAAGCTTCTTGAGCGCTTTGAAAAATATGTCGGTGAAAACGGACTGATTGAAAAATCGCCTGATTATATGTTCGTTGACTGGATCTATATTGACGGTATTTCAATGCATCATCCGCCTAAGGCACTGGGACAGACATGCCTTAATATGTTTTATTTCACTGCGCTTGATAACGCTGAAGGGCTTTACCGTATTCTTGGTGATTTGTATGAAGCGAGACGCTGTGCCGAAAAGCGCGAAAATCTGCGTGAGAGTATAAACAGTCTGTTGTATGATAAGAAAAAGGGTCTTTATTTTATGGGATTGAGTACTCTTGATGAAATGTTTACCTCGTCATGGAAATGGACGACTCCCAATACAGATAAGCGTTATTATCTTAAGCATGCAAATGTGCTTGCTGCTTGCTTTGGAGTATGTGATGATGAAACGGCGCGCGGGCTTATACGTAAAATAGCGGAGGATGAAATTGAGGGCGAATGTCAGCCTTATTTCCTGCACTATTTTCTCGAAGCGGTTTATCGTTGCGGCTTGCGTGATGAATATACACTTAAAATTATAGAAAAATGGAAGAAGCCGGTTAAGGATTGTCACAAAGGTCTTGTTGAAGGCTTTATTCCTCCGGAGCCGACCTATTCTTTTGACCATAGCCACGCATGGGGAGGAACACCGCTCTGCTCTTTGCCAAAGGCACTTATGGGACTTGAGATTATTTCTGCGGGAATGAAGGAAATTTCGGTTTCACCATCATTGCTTGGACTGGATTTTGCAACAGCGGAAGTACTTACTCCTTACGGTAAGCTTATCTGTGAAATGAAGAATGGTGAAAAACCGAAAATTTCTGCGCCTGAAGGTGTGAAGGTTACAATCTGCTGATTGTTTTTTTCAGAATAATATGTTATATTATTGTTATATAATAATGGAGGTATTATTATGGCTTTTATCAAAACGACAATTGCATTATTCCTGTCGATTATTATGTTCATTTCTAACGGTATAACCTCTTTTATACCGGGATTTATACGTGAGCCTTTGAGTGAGGATGAGCTCAGAGCTCTTGTTACTGACTTCGAACAGAAGCCTCTTGCTGATGAAATAGTTGTTGTTAGAGGAGTATCCAAGGATGAGCGCGCAGCTATTCAGTCTCTTCAGGGCCTGGTAGGCAGAGAAGCAGCTTCGATTTTTATCAATTTTGGCGGCTTTGAAGCTGAAGCAGAGCTTAAAGATCTTGAGGCTGCAGGAGCTAAGCTTCTTTACACAGATGAAAACGGCAAGAACTGGACACTCGAAAATCTTATTCCGAGATATCTTTCTCATATTAAGGATAACGGATATGTTCTCTATACCAATTCGGACACAACCGAGCAGATAAATATGGCGTTCAATTACGCAACTGTATATGGTTGGCTTGTTGTTCCGCAGTCAGTTGAAGAAAGAGTCAAAGCTATCGGACTTGAGAAGAAGGAAGACCTGACAGATGATACTCTTGACTTCACTCAACAGCGCGAATTTTATGAAGAGCATAAGGACGAATTCCGTAAGGATGTTCTGATTCATCTTTATTGGATGGCTTCGGGTCTTCGTGACCTTGCTGTTCAGCAGAGAATATTTATGTGCTATGTTGAGGATGACGATTATCTTGCTCGTACATTCCGAGATCGTCTTTTTAAGGATCTTGAGCCCGCTTCAATGATTCTTGGCTGGTGTAAGTATGAGGTTAAATATACCCAGTGTGCTTCACGCTTTGGTCATTATGTTATTCCCTCCGATCATTCCTTCAACACAAGCATACTGACCTGTAATCGTGTTGAAACTGCACCTATGGCGCAGAAGGCACAGGCACCTGAGCTTAACCCTGATAAGCACTATGTTGCAATTGTATACAGCGACGGCGACAATGCTCAGTGGATTTCAAACGGCTATGCCGAGTATCACACATGGCAGAGCTATAATATAGATACGCCGATCACCTGGACCTTTGCTCCGCAGATGAAGGAGTTTTCTTCAACTGCCGTTAAAAAGGCGCAGGATAATAACAAAATGAACAATACGTTTATTTCGGGCCCGTCAGGAGCAGGCTATGCACGAATTTCGTTTATGTCTGCAAAGGATATCCGACAGTTTGCCGACCGCACTGCGGCTACTATGCTTGATTCGGGACTTCGTATCGTAACGCTTCTTAACGATCCTCCTGCAACAGCTTACGATGAGTGGGTTTATACAAATAAGTTGAAGAATTTCGCTAAATATGATAATATTGACGGCGGTATTCTTCAGTTTGACGACGATTATTATGCGGGCGGACACGGTAAGGTTTACTTTGAGAATGATAAACCGTTTATGTCTGTCAGATTCTCACTCTGGCATCCCTCGGGCGATGCGGCGCAGGTCAATAACGAGTGGCTAAAGGAGCAGGCAGAAATTGTTAACTCCTATTCCGCAGATATCGATTCAATTAACGGATATTCAGTAATCAATGTGCATCCTTGGACAGTAGGACCGGATGATCTTGCGTATTTTGTAAGTCAGCTTGATGACGGCGTCGAGGTGCTTCCTGCTGCTGAGCTGCTTGCGGCAGTTGCTGAAAATATACCGCACAAAAATGCAAAACCCGAATAAGGATTGTTTTTTATGAACTGGAACGAAAAGCTATACAAAGAAAACGAAAGACCGCTTGACTCCCTTGTCAGCGGCTATTCGAATACTTCAATTTTCAGAACAATTGCCTTCGTCGGAGACAGTATGTCATCGGGAGAATTTGAATCCCGTGACGAAAACGGCGGCAAGGGCTATCACGATTTTTTTGAATATTCATGGGGGCAGCATATTGCGCGCAAAAACGGTCTTAAGGCGTACAGCTTCTCGCGCGGAGGAATGACTGCAGGGGAGTATATAGAGTCCTTTGCAGAAGAAAAAGGCTTCTGGGATCCTGCAAAGGCCGCTCAGGCTTATGTTATCGCACTTGGCGCGAATGATATGAACAAGACCGAGCTGCCGATCGGTTCGATACAGGATATAAAAGAAAATTACAGAGAGAACGAAAAAACGTTTGTCGGTTATTATGCGGCGATTGTTGCCCGTTACAAAGAGATAAGTCCTGATGCTAAGTTTTTCTTTGTTACTCTTCCGAACGAACCTGAACGCAACCGTAACCCGAGAGCACAGCTTATTGCTAATGAGCTGTACCGTCTTGCTGAACACTTCGAAAACGCAGCTGTAATCGATCTTGGTAAATACGGACCTGCTTTTGATGATAAGTTTAAAGACCGTTATTTTATGTACGGACATATGAATCCTTCCGGCTATATTCTGATAGCAGAGATGGTAGATTCATATATTGATTATATTGTACGCCATAACCCGAAGGATTTTGAAAGAGTAGCATTTATCAATCCTCCGAAAAAGGATTGGGAGTTTACAATTTGAGAGGTGTTATTATGAAAAAGCTTTTATCAGTATTTCTCTGTCTTTTGCTGACGCTTGCATGTGTTGCACCGTCATTTGCAACCGAGCCTGAGGAATATCCTACCGTTTATGTAATCGGGGCACATAAAAATGATATTTATAATGCTGAGGGCGAAACTGTTTATCCGCTCAATGCCGATCTCGGAGCAATCATCAAGGAAACTCTCGGTCCGTGCCTTGAGGAGCTTGCAAAGGGCATGGTTACGGGTGATTATTCATCCTATGCCGAGGAGTTCAACGCTTCCTGGTCACCGATTTTTGAGGATCTTATTCTTGATAAAAACGGTGAGGTTACCAACGGAAGCTATCCGCGTTTTTATACTGAGACCGGTCATCTTGAAGGAAAGACATCAGATTTCGGTGTGTGGGATTGCCGCTTCTGGTACGATTGGCGCGAATCTCCGATTAAAACCGCTCACGAGCTCAAGGCTCATATCGATGATGTTATTGAAAAAACAGGTAAGGATAAAGTTCAGCTTATCGGCAGATGCTACGGTGCAAACGTTATTGCGGCGTATCTTGAGCTTTATAAGGAGCATGCAAAAACTTATATTTCTGATATTTCCTACTATTCTTCATCTATAATGGGCGTTGATTTTATGAGCGCATTGTTTACGGGACAGGTAGAAATCGAAAACGAAGCGTTGGGCAATTTCCTCAGGTTTTATGTTGATGAAAGAAACGCTATCGGCGATGAAACCTGCGCTGGTCTTGTAACCGCTCTTGTTGAAGTTCTGCAGCAGGCAAAGGCTCTCGGAATTACGGGAGATGCACTCACAACCTTTGTCGGTATGTTCAAGGATGATTTGTTCCCGCTTATAATCCGCAACACCTTCGGCGGTTGGCTCTCATATTGGGCTATGGTCACCCCCGAACTGTATGAACAGGCGAGAGACTACATCTTCAATACTGATGAGATCAGAGCTGAGTATGCGGGCTTTATCGAGAAAGCGGACGACTACTATTATAATGTTCAGGTAAATGCACTCGACACAATGCGTGAAATGAAGGAAGCAGGCATCAATTTCTACATTTTTGTAAAGTACAATTTCCCAGAATTCCCGCTTTATGATGGTGCAACTGTACAGAGTGACGCTGATACGTCGGTTTACAGACAGTCATTCGGCGCAACAGCCGCGGATTACGGCGAGGTCTTTTCGGATGAATATCTTTCGAATGTTTCAGAGGAAAATCAGAAATATATCTCTCCCGACAAAATCATTGATGCATCAACCTGTATGTTCCCCGAAACAACTTGGTTTGTCAAGGATTTGCATCATAACTATTTCGCACCCGTCGAAAAACCGTCAGTTGAAATTATGCGCTATGATATGACCGTTGAAAGCGAGAAATATCCGCAGTATATGGTAAATGTCAACAACGCAACACTTGCTCCGCTGGAGGTCAGCGAAGAAGATTTAAACAAAAAGGATAATAATTTCCTGACTTCAATTACTAACTTTATAAAAGCATTCTTTAATATCATAGTTAAGCTTATCAAAGGTGAAGAGGTTGAATTTACATTTGATCTCAATGCGTTTACCTGATAAATAAGTAAAAAAATCTCCCTGAATCCTCGGATTCAGGGAGTAGCTTTTTGTATCTTTATTCGTCGATATTGATACCGCGCACCTTGCGGAGCTCAGCAAGCTCTGAGAAAACCTTTTCCTTTTTCTTACCTGTAAGATCATAGAAGAAGAGAGGAATGGCGCAAAGAAGAAGGCTGATACCGGGAACGATTGTAACTAGTGAGAACATCGCAAAGTTCTGTGTCGGAGAAAGACTGTTGATAGCCTGAACAACAGCTTCGCCGCTGCCGACGTTGAGCTGTGCTACGTCGATGCTGACAACGATGTACATAACGATAATCATAACCGTTGCAAAAGCGTTACCGATCTTATTAACGAATGACTGGCAAGCTGAGCCGAGACCTGTGTCACGGTATCCTGTTTTCCATTCCATAAAGTCGAGACAGTCACAAACCATCGCGAATGAAACGTTGTTGATAACGCCGAGGGGGATTGCTGAAATGAGCATAAACGGGATACAGATAAGAAGATTCTTGGTCGTCCAGCCGATTATAAGTGTGCAGCAGCTTGAAAGGAAGCCACCGATGCAGGAAACGATCATAATCTGCTTGTATTCAAATTTCTTGTAAAGCTTCGGGAGAACAAGCATAGCACCGAACATACCGATAGCTGCACAGACCTGAATAATAAGAGCAACATTGGAGATGTTCTTGTTGATTTCCTCAACTGTCTGCGGAGCTGTTGAACCGAGATAGAAGCCCGAATAACGAGCTACGTGAGGAGCCGCCGCCTGAAGCATATAACGGCCGAAGGAGAGCATGCCTGAAAGTACAACGAGCATAAGAGGCTTGCAGGAGAAAATTCTCTTGAGTGTTGACGGCTCTCCGGGTGCTTTTTTCTGCGCATTGGGAATCTGGATTCTTTCTTTTGTCTTGAATGTAGAAAGAGTGAAGAGCGGCATTCCGATGACAGCCATTGAAATTGCCATAACAGCGTATTTGACTATGTTTGCTCTTTCAATATCCATATCGGCTACAAAGTAACCGACAATAATCGGAAGTGCAACTGTAACAGCCGAGCCGATACCGCCGATTGTTTTGGCATGAGAAATGAGAGTTCCTCTTTCCTTCGGGTTGGGTGTCATAACGTTCGGCATACTCCAGAACGGAACGTCACTCGCTGTATAAATCATACCCCAGGCAACATAAACAACAGTAACAAACACATAAAGCCAGATTGATTTGTTATCCGTATTGAAGCCGGGATTGACGAACATAAGAATCGTGAGCGCGGCGATAGGAAGAGCTGTTGCGAGCGGATAAGGCTTCATTCTGCCCCATTTGGTTGTGTGTCTGTCCATAATCATACCCATCATCGGGTCGTTGATTGCGTCCCATACACGGGCAAGAAGCATAAGCATAATAACGAAGAATGCGTTGAGGGTAAGAACGTTCATATAGTAGTCGGTTATGTAGCTCGACATACAGCTGTAAACGAGTCCCTGACCTAACGCGGCAATTGCATAAGCCTGCGTTTCTTTTTTAGGTACGTATTTTTTGGTTTCAATTTTCTGTCCCATATCAGACCTCCGAAATTAAATTTGCACGGAAATTTGCATAATGACATTTTATCATAAATACTGTCTGTTTTCAATCAGATAAAAATCTGCCGATGTAGAAAAACAAAAAAGCTTTTTGTAAATTTTCACGGAATCAAGTCCCGCTTGACAAAATCAAGCACGCTGTGCTTGGCAAAAGTCACGGGTTATGCTATAATTCTCACAGAAAAACAAAAAAGCTTAACCAAAGGAGTAAACTATGACAACTGGAGAGAAAATAAATTATTACAGAAAACAGCTCGGACTCTCGCAGGAGGAGCTTGGTCAGAAGCTGCTTGTCAGCCGACAGACAATCAGCCTGTGGGAAAAGGATCAGACAGTCCCGACGATAGATAATTTGATAAGACTCAAGGAAATTTTCGGCGTGTCCGTTGATGAGCTTCTCGGATGTGCAGAGGAGAATCAGACCGAGGTAAATTTGCCTGTAGCAAAAGAAAGCTATGTTTTCCGATATACAAAAGATGAGCTTGAAACTTTGTACAAGCGCAGCAATATGCAATTGATTTACCGAATGATATTGTGTGCAGCTTTTGCGGTTGGTTTTTTAGTATGGGCGTTATTTGAGCAGGAAGGACAGTGGTTTTTAGGCTTAGGCGCAGGAGTTATGTTTTTATCAACGGTAATTGTTATAAAAACCTTTTCTGCTAACAAATCAAGCTCGAAAAAGGTGATTGAAAGATTACCTGAATCCTCTTACGATATTAAGGCTTATGATGACTTCTTTACAGTAAAAATTACAAGAAACGGAGAAATAAAATCTGATTTCAAATTCGACTTTAACGATATTGAACAGTTTTTAGATTACGGCGAATACCTCTATGTTACGGCTAACGCCATTACCTTCATTTTAAGAAAATCGGAGCTTGTTCAGAACAGCGTGTTTACTTTGCTTTTAAAAAGCAGTCCTGAAAAAACGGTTGTCAACAAAAAGGGAATGACGACTACTCAGATTGTTCTCAATCTTCTGTTTGTGGCGACGTTTTTTTCAGAATTTATTGCTATGCTGATAATGATGCTTATTCCCGGAGAGCTTACTTGGCATGAAAGCTGTTGGCCGTTTTTTGTGGCAATGCCGATTCCGATTGCGTCACTTATAATGGGCATTATTTTTAAAGCAAAGGGATATAAATGTACTAAAAATATTGTTGTTGGTGTTATTTTTACGTTAATTCTTGGTGCTTTCGGATTTGCGCCGTATATGGCGGAGGATATTGCCGACCATACTGACGCTGCCGTAATAAACGCCGAACAGATTATCGGAATTGATATTCCGAAAGCGGAAGGTATAAATACATATTACTGGACGGATGAAGATCAGTATGAGGACACTGAATATATACATTCATCTTCCGATATATGGTTTGAAGATAATCAGGCAGACGAATTTGAAAAAGCACTCCCGTCAGATGAAAGATGGATTTCAAAAATACCTAATAATCTTTTCGGCTTGAGCTCATCATTTACGGAAATAGATATTTACGATTACATTATTTTATATAACGCGGACACGAATCAGTTTAATACCGTACCTGATGAGAACGGAAGATATTATTTTTATTTTATCGGATATGATTGTGAATCCAATACAATGAAAATTGACGAATACGACATCGAATACATTAAATAACAAATCCCTCTGAATCAGCCGATTCAGAGGGATAGCTTTATATAACCGTAGCAACGCCGAGCAAAAGCGCAAGACCGATAATGTTTGCCGCAAGGAAAACTAAAATAAACTTTCCGCCATTTGTGTTATCTGAACGAAGATACAGCTTTAAGGTAATCAGACTCGCGAGCGATGCTATCGGAGTGCCAAGTCCGCCGATGTTTACACCCTCGAGAAGTGATCTCCAATCTTCAGTAAATCCCGAAAGAAGTACAGCCGCAGGTACGTTGCTTATTATCTGGCTTGCCCCCGTTGCGGTCAGCAGTGCGTTTTTATTCAGTAGGGTATGAAGAAACTCATTTACCGCATCAATTCTGCCGAGATTTCCCGAAACGATAAAGAAACATACGAAGGTAGCGAGAAGAGCGAAATCCGGCTTTAAAAGTATTTTACGGTCGACAATCAAAATCGCGATTATGACGATACCGAGCATAATTCCGAAATGCATAACTCTGAAAACCGTCAGCAGACATACTATAAATAAAACTGCGTAAACGGCAAGCTTTTTCGGGTCAGATATCTTTTCCTGCGTGAGAGTGATTTCTCCGAGCTTTTTGGGCAGAACGGGGAGGGAGGCGAGACTAAGAAGAATAAGACTCACGGCTGTCAGCGGAAGGGTTACGGTGAAAAACTCGCTCGCAGAAAGATTGTATTCGGAATAAAGAAACAAATTCTGCGGATTGCCGACGGGTGTTGCCATACTGCCGAGGTTTGCCGCAACTGTCTGTAAAACAAGAATGGGGATAACTGATTTTTGAGATTGCAGCTGCGAAAGTAAGCCGATTGTAAACGGCACGAACACGAGCAGAGCAACATCATTTGTTACGAGCATCGAGCTGAAAAAGGGGAGGAGTACAAGTATCAGACCGAGCAGGCGACCGCTTTTTGTCCTCTTTAAGATTTCATATGTAAGACAGCGGAAAATCCCGCAGGCCTGAAATCCCGCAACAACTGCCATAAGACAAAGTAATAAGCTCAGCACGTGCAGATCAATATATTCAACGTACTGAACATCGGGCGGAACGAAAAATACCGTTACCGCGGCGCAAATAAACGAAATGCACAGCACAGCCTCTTTTTTGATAAAATTTAAAACTCCTTGCATAAAATCACCGTGCTGATATTACCACAAATGTGGACTTGTTGCAATAATTTATATTATTCCAATGCCTTTTTAAGCCTTGCCAACACCTTCTTTTCGATTCTCGAAACATAAGACCGCGAAATGCCGAGACGGCCTGCGACCTCAAGCTGAGTCATAGGGTTGTTTCCGTCAAGTCCGTACCTAAGTATGATAATTGTTCTTTCGCGCGGATTGCTGATTTTCCTTATTTCCTCGCGAAGAGTTTTAATCATTGAGATTTTATAAATATCATCAATAATCCGATCCTCTGTCGCGATAATATCCATAAGTGTCAAAGGGTTTCCTTCGGAATCAGTATCTATCGGTTCATTTACCGAAATATCCTGAGCACTTTTCTTCTGAGCACGGAAATACATCAGTATTTCATTTTCAACACACCTTGCGGCATATGTAGCCAGGCGGGTGCCCTTATCAACGTCGAAGGTGTTGATAGCCTTGATAAGCCCTATCGTGCCGATAGAAATAAGGTCATCCTGCTGCGTGGAGTTTGCGTAGTATTTCTTGATAATATGTGCCACCAGCCTCAGATTATGCTCGATAAGCTCATTTTTTGCATCCATATCACCGTTTCTGAATGCGACCAGATAATCACGCTCATCCTTAGCTGAAAGCGGAGGAGGGAACGTGCTCGCATTCGACAGATGCAAAGCGAAAAACAAAAGATTTGATAACGAGCTGAATACAGTTTCAATAATCATAAAATCACCGTCCGTATCAAGTATATGCTCGGTGATATGCTTTTTTGACTGTTATATTTGTTGACGAGTTTTATCGTTTATGGTATATTAATTTTTAATAAAATCTTGAAAATCAGGGGTGGCTTTATGGTTAAACTTGAACTCTTTAATTTTGATATTTTTCCGAAGGTTTTTCCTTGCGATGAGGAAATTGAGGTTACGATTAAACCTCTCGGTGCTCACGTAGCGTTCGACGGTGAATATACCGTGCAGGTGCGTGCTGTTACGCAGGGAAATATCCGTGATTATAAGCAGCGTAATAATCTTGCTTCCTACCCGGTACAGCCTGATTCGGATGGCTGTATTAGATTCAGCCATATCTATCGCGATGAACAGGAGCATTTTGTCGATGTTCTGAAGGATGAAAAGCGGATCGTGCGTCTTTCTGTTTATTCACTTTTACCTGATATGGTAGGCAGATATCCCTTCCGCGGTGACCTTCACATGCACACGTGCCGTTCCGACGGAAAACAGGCACCTGCTATTGTAGCGGCTGAATACCGTAAGAACGGATATGATTTCCTTGCAATTACCGACCACGATTCATACTATCCGTCGCTGGAGGCTATAAATGCATATAAAGACGTGCCGATTGAGTATAATCTTGTTACCGGCGAGGAGGTTCACCTCGAGGATAATGATATACATATCGTTAATTTCGGCGGAAAATACAGCGTTAATGCGCTTATGCCGGGAGATCATCACATTGATGTAGGTGATGCAAAGGAGCTTCGATCGCTTGACGGTGAATGCCCTGAGGTTATCAGTGTTGAAGAGTATAAACGACAGGTGCGTGAGCTTGCGGAAGAACTCGATATACCTGAAGATATCGAAAAATTTACATACGCCGCATGTGTATGGATTTTCAATCATATCAAAAAAGCAGACGGTCTTGGTATATTCTGCCATCCGTACTGGCTTGCGAATGTTTTTCAGGTACCAGAAACTCTCGTGGAGTATATGATGCAGACTCAGCCGTTTGACGCGTTTGAGGTTCTTGGAGGAGAAAGCTATTATCAGCAGAACGGTTTTCAGGCAGCGAGATATTACGACGACCGTGTTAAGGGCAGGAAATATCCGATTGTCGGAAGTACGGACAGCCATTCCTGTGTACATAATGACGGAGCACTTATTGCTTCAACAATTGTTTTTGCACCCGAAAATACGCGCGAAGGTATTGTTTATTCCATTAAGGATTGTTACAGTGTTGCTGTTGATACTATCAGCACCGAGTGGAGACTGGTAGGAGAAACCCGTTTTATCCGTTACGGCGATTTCCTTCTCCGTGAATTCTTTCCGCTTCACGATGAGCTCACCTTCGAGGAGGGCAGACTTATGAAGGATTATGTCTGCGGAGATGAAGCTTCAAAAGCTGTTCTGTCAGCCATAAACGGCAGAATGAAGAAGCAGAGAGAAAAGTATTTTAAGTTTTGATCAGAAGGCGAGACAGATGAACGAATTAAGTAATTTATTTTTGAATGCAGCCGACGGCCAGACCATCATTCTTGAAAAAGGCAGAGTTTATCACGTTCGTCAGGATGATTCGTTTTTTCTTGAAGGGTTTTTCTGTACAAATACTGCTAAAAAGCACGAGAATCCGGACGGTAGGCGCAATGCTGCAATTTACCTTGACGGTAAGATGAATATAACAATCGACGGCAACGGCGCAACAATAATGATTTACGGCAAAATGACGCCGTTCGTATTTGAAGGATGCGAGAATATAACCGTAAAAAATCTTACTGTCGATTATGCTTGTCCGACTATGTCAGAATTCACTTTTATTGGATTTGATGACGGTGCTTATACGATTAAAATCAATGAAGAGTGTCTTCACAGAGTTGAAAATAACGAGCTGATATGGCAGGGTGAGCCTGACAAAAACGGCAAACCCTATTGGGAAGACAGTTATATAGGAGACCGACGTTATGTCAAGGTTTATTCTCCTTTGACAAGACAATGCCGCGATTTCAGAAGGGAAGACCTTGCCTTTGAAGTTGTTGAAGAGATTGATGAAAATACGCTGAAGGTTGTGTTTAAAAATCCGCAGATCAGCTTCGCAGAAAACGAAATCGTCCAGACCAGAAATATCATCCGAGATCAGACAGGAAGTCTGTTCAATCGCTGTAAGAACATTCTTTTTGAAAATAACAGAATAATGTTTATGCACGGGCTTGGTATGGTTTCGCAGTTTTGCGAAAATGTAACCTATCGTAATTGTGATTTTTCCCCGAGGGATGGCAGAACGATTGCAAGCACTGCTGATTTCTTTCAGTTTTCAGGCTGCAGGGGAAAGTTGATTATTGATTCCTGCAAGGCGAACGGAGCACATGATGATTATATAAATGTTCACGGTACACATCTGAGAGTAGTTGAAAGTGATGAGATGAATAATGCTCTGGTTGTACGTTTCTGCCATGCCGAAAGCTGGGGCTTTCAGGCTTTTCAGGAGGGGGATGTGCTGGACTTTATCCGTTGGGATACACTCATACCTTATGCGAGTGCAACGGTTATCAGCTATGAAAAACTGAACGATACCGATATACGCCTTGTTCTTGACAGAGAAATTCCCGATTCCTTAATTGCAGGTAAGGATGTTGTTGAAAATGCAACCTGGACACCTGATCTTTATGTCAGAAGCTGCAGCTTCGGTCCGACATCAGGCAGAGGGATCCTCGCGACAACGAGAGGAGAGGTTATTATCGAAAACAATGTGTTCGATACCTTATGGGGACCTGCGCTTCTTATTGAGGACGATTGTAATTTCTGGTTTGAATCGGGCTATACCGAAAATATTGTTTTTAAAAATAATATGGTTATCAACTGTGATTATGCCGAAACCTGTCCCGGCGGTGCAGCTATACGATATACACCTAAGGTTATGGATGAAGGCTCGCGGGAATTCGTTCACGGCAGACTTGTAATAGAAGGTAATACCTTCAAAAAAGCGAAGCTCGGCACTCATAATTTTCATCTTGAATATCTTGGTGAGGCAGAGGTTACGGGGAACGTTTTTGATTCTGCGTATTCCTTTGAATGTGTTCATTCAGGTGCTGTAAAGGATGAAAATAATACGATATATGTATTAAGGTAAAACTCACTTTTATAATCTGAGCGCATCCTGGTGATAATAAGACATTTGAAGCTGATAATGTAACATATTATTAATTGTGTAAATTGACTTTTAAGAAATATTGTGATATATTCCAATTAATGTGATTTTGAAAATCAGAGGTGTTTTTATGAAAACAAGCAAAAAAATAATCGCGATGCTTCTTGCAATTTTGTTTGTTGCATCAATCCCGCTTTCAGTATCGGCTGTGTCGATGGATGATGGTCTTGACGCGCTTAAGGAGCAGTTTGTATTCGGCGAAGGTCCTGTTGCAGGAATTTATTCTGTTGATTACCGTTATTTTTCACCCGTAAAAGCGAATGACACTACAAAATATCCGCTTGTAGTATGGCTTCACGGTATGGGTGACGGTGCCGAAGAAGGCACACAGGTTAAAAAGAGTGAAATTGCATATTGGGCTAGTGATGAGTTCCAGGCTCGTTTTGATTCTGCGGGCGGTGCATTCATTTTTGCAGCCCGTTCACGTGAGGAAAAGGGCAAGTTCTGGGATAACGATATGCTTGAACCTTTGCGTGCAGCTATTGATGATTTTATTGCAAATAATAAGGCTAATGTGGATACAACCCGTATCTACATCGGCGGTTATTCTATGGGCGGTAAGATGACACTTAAAATGAGTGTAGCTTATCCCGAAATGTTTGCTGCAGCGTTTCCGATTTGTCCCGCGTGGTCAGTTCCGTCAGAGTATGCCGAGCTTCTTTCCGATCTTCCGATCTGGATTACATCCAGCCGTCGAGATCCTCTTGTAAACTATTATCTTGCAGTAACTCCGACATGGAACAGACTTATGTCTGCGTCGAATGTTTCAGAGGATTGCAGATTTTCAACACTTACCAAGGTTTGCTATGCTGACGGTAAAAAGTGCGGCAGTGCGCACCACGCATGGTTCTCTGTCAACTACGATATGTTTACAACAGAAAACGGCGATTATCATAATATGACAACTGTCAACGGTGTCGGTGAAGGTGTAACGCTTACATATCCCAATGGTATGATTTCATGGCTTTCACAGTTTACGTCTGATTACGACGGTACACCCTGTGAGGGTAAGGGTAACCTTGAAGGTAAAAGTAATACCGACGGAATGCTTTATTTTGACGGCATTATCGATTTCTTCCGTGTTCTCGGCAATGCAATTCTCGGTGTATTGCGCATTAGATAATTGAAAGGATATAATACTTATGTTTAAAGGTCTTTTATCTCTGATTGTATCAGCTTTGACAGCAATAACAGCAATTTTTACTCCCGCTTCGGCTCAGCCGACAGCACCGCTGGTTAATGTTAATCCTAACCCGATTAAGCAGGAAATTCTTGCTCAGGATTTAACGGTTATGACATATAATCTTAAGTGCAGCGGTGAAGGCAAGTATTCACAGGAAAGCCGTAAGGATGCAATCTGTACTCTTATCAAGAAATATTCTCCCGACTCTCTCGGTGTTCAGGAGGCTGATAAAAACTGGGTAGGTCTTCTGAACGCAACACTCACCGATTATGCAAATGTCGGTACTTACCGTGATGACGGTATTTCGGAAGGCGAGTCTAACAATATCTTTTATAAAAAAGACAAATATGAGCTTGTTGATTCAGGTGATTTCTGGCTTTCAAAAACTCCGGATGTTCCTTCAAGGGACTGGGATTCAGCCTGCTACCGAATCTGCACATATGCTGTTCTGAAGGATAAAGCAACAGGCTTTGTGTATGCTCATTTCAATACTCATTTTGACCATGTCAGTGATGTTGCTCAGGCGGAATCAGTTGCTCTGATTTCTTCAAAGATTGCCGAAATCGCACCCGATATTCCCGTTGTGCTGACAGGTGATTTCAACTTCAATGAAACAGTTGAGCACTATGATAATCTTCTTTCCTGCGGCTTCAGCAACACAAAATATCTTGCCGATGATTACGATCTCGGCGCGACATATAACGGATACAAGCTTATCCGTTTTGCAATCAATCCCATTGACCACATTTTTGTCAACGGATATGTAAAGAGCGTAAAGTCAAGCACAATCGATAAATCACGCTTCAACAGAATGTATCCTTCAGATCATTTCCCCGTTATTGTTGAAATGACAATGTTCAACGGCTGATAAATCATACCCATCGGTTTTTACATAATCGATGGGTGTTTTTTGTCCTTTTTTCTGATTTATGTTGAAATACATAGCTATTCTGTTATAATTATAATAGTAAGCTTCGGAGGTGCTCCTATGAAAATGATACAGAAAAAATACAAGGACAATCTTTACCTTGATAACCTTATGGTTGAATATCACCAGTCACTTGATGAGGGTATTGATATAGAAAAATATGAATCCCTGTTTAAAAGTGTTGCGAAAATGCCGAACTGTGATATTAAAGAAAAAATCGCTGATGCGCTCAATGAGCTTGTACTGTCACTTCCACAGAAATCGGATTATAAATACAATGAACCGTCCGAATTGGATGAAATTAAAAAATTAAGAAAACCTTATATATTCAAAAATCAAAGGCCCGACTGCGAAACCCTTTCTGATAAAATACACGGAGCATGGCTCGGCAGGATAATCGGCTGTCTTCTTGGTAAGCCTGTTGAAGGTATTCGCACGGATGAATTCACTCCGCTTTTGAAGCAATCTGACAATTACCCTATGCACAGATACATCCTCTCAACCGACATCACTCAGGAAATGATTGATACCTATAAATTCGGACTTCGCGATAAATGCTATGCCGATACGGTTGATGGAATGCCGGTTGATGACGATACAAATTATGTTACTCTCGCACAGCTTATAATTGAAAAATACGGCAGGGATTTCACCGCTGAGAATGTTGCTGATGCGTGGTTAAGATATCAGCCTAAAACTGCGTATTTTACTGCGGAATATGTTGCATACCGTAATTTCCTCGAAGGCTATGAGCCACCGTATTCCGCTGTTTATAAAAATCCGTTCCGCGAGTGGATAGGCGCACAAATCCGTGGCGACTATTTCGGCTACATCAATCCCGGCAATCCCGAGCTTGCCGCAGAAATGGCATTCAGAGACGCTTCGATTTCTCATATCAAAAACGGAATTTACGGCGAGATGTTTGCTTCTGCTATGATTGCCTGCGCTGCCGTAACTGATAATATCAAGGATATAATACTCGGTGGATTAGCACAAATTCCTTCAACCTCCAGACTATACGAGGAAATTATCAATGTTATAAAGGATTACGAAAACGGCGTTACCTATTATGACTTTTTCAAAAAGCTTCATTCTTCTTATGATGAATATGACGGTCACGGCTGGTGTCACACTCTTTCAAATGCAATAATTGTTGCAGGAGCTCTTCTTTACGGTGAGGGTGATTTTGGCAAATCGCTCTGCCTTGCCGTGCAGTCTGCATTTGATACAGATTGTAACGGAGCAACAGTCGGCTCAATCATCGGAATGTGCTTGGGTGCAAATGCGATTCCCGAAGAATGGAGTAAGCCTGTCAATGATACGCTTCATACCTCAATCCTTGGTGTAGGCACGGTGTCTGTTTCAGAATGTGCAAAAGCCACTATGAAGCATGTTTTGTATGAATAATTTGTCATTCAGAGGTTATCCTATTTAAAGGAAAGGATGATTTCTGATGATTGAACAGGATACTATAAGACTTCTGCGAGAATGTGATGCAGGTGTTAAAATGGGCATTGATTCCATTAATGATGTTTATGAAAAGGTAGAAGCAGATATTTTTAAAGCTTATCTTGAAAATTGTAAAATCGGTCATATCAGACTGGATAAGGAGATTCAGTCTCTTCTCGAATGCTATGACGATGAAGGAAAGGATCCCAATCCTGTTACCAAGGGTATGTCCTGGATGAAAACCAACGCGAAGCTTTTGATGGATTGCTCTGATGCCACAATCGCTGACCTTATGACAGATGGCTGTAATATGGGTGTAAAGTCCCTGAGCCGTTATCTTAATCAATACAAGGCGGCGGATGAGCAGTCAAAGGATATTGCAAAACGCCTCATCAGCCTTGAAGAGCGGCTTGCAGTTGATATAAGATCTTATCTATAAAAGTACGACAAAAAACAACCGTTCCCTGAAAAGAAGGGAACGGTTGTTTTTGTTAATTAAAATCTGGCTCCACCGCCACCGTGGCTTCTGCCCGATGAGCCGACGTGAACACCGCCACCGTGAATTCCGCCGCCTCGTGCGCCTGTGTTCTGAGTCTGTCTTGGTGTCTTTGTAACGTGACTGTAAAGGTACATATCGCTCTGATGTGTTATTCTCATACTGTCCGGAACTTGATAGTCATGAGCGTTTGGCTTGCTTCTTACGGATTTAAGCTTGCTTCTGAAGCTTAACATAATAAGAACAGAAATAACCATACCGATAGCAAGAGAAACTGGTATCATTCCGATGAAATCGAAATTTTTGCTTGGACTGTAACTTTGATTGTAATCATAGTAATAGTCATAATCATAATCATAATCTGATGAATCATCATAGCCGTATCCGTAATCATCCTGCATTTTGTCATACAGCTCGGGGTTAATGTGCACCTCGCAAAGGGAAGCGTATAGCTCAAAGGCTTCAAAGTATTTTCCGTCCGAAAGGTAGGGGAGAATACGGTTGAGAATACTTTCGTCCCATATACCGTCACCGAAAAAGAATATTCCGCTGCCTGTTGTCGAAATATAAACGTCGCGGTTCTCCATACTTACAAGAAGCAGAATTCCGTCCTTTTTATCACCTAAACCGAAATCGTTGTAATCGTAAAGGTCGTCTGCATATTCCTGCGGTGTTTTGCCTTCGAGTGTGTCAACGGTTGCGATAATTACGTCAAACTGTTCTGTATCAGCGATTTCGTCCAATTTGGCAAGCAGATGCATTTCTTCAGTGCCCATAAGCAGATCAGCATCATCAATTACTCGGGGGAGTATTTCACCCTCATAAAAGGCGTAGGAACTGACGGTCAGTGCAAGGCACATAAAGATTGAAAGCGTTACATAAGTTATTTTCTTAATCATAGCGCACCCTCCTTAAAACTGTGTGAACAGCCACATAAGACCGTACACAACAGCACTAATACCTGCACCCCAGCCGAGAACACTCGTCCAGAAAGCCTTTTTATCTACGGGGAGGTCACCTACAAACTTTCCTGTTTGTCCGTTCATTGCGAAGGTGTATTTTTTACCGTCCCAGCTTGTGTTGAGAAGCCATACGGGATAAAGTGCATATTTTGCTGTGCCGTTTGTAAGCTGAACAGAACTGCTTTCGGTAACCACGCTGCTGTAACCTGTTACTGTTGATGCAAAAAGATCCTCCGTGCTTTTTTTGATTCTGTCGTTAGCGCGTTCAATGCTTAGTTCAGGTGTAACGTCATATTTATCTGCAAGATAGCCTGCAAGGTACGCTGTCTGAAAATCAACGGCGTCATTGAAATCATAAGGCTCGATGGATTCCATAAGATCATCTGCCATTTTTGTTGAGCCGTCTACGGGGACGTGACGGTAACCGACTGACCCGCCGCGGCGCACTCTGTAGGTGCTCACCTTTGTGTAATTGAATTTTGTGTCACTCCAGTGTCTGACCCTTGTTGCCTTATAATTTATCTGTGCATTTGCTTCGGCATCAAAAAGCCAGAACGGGACGTAAACACCCTTAATTTCGTCAATACGATTTTCATCCTTAAAGGTTTTGGGCAGAAATTTTTTGCCCGTGAGATGCTTTCTGAGGGCTTCCTTTGCCTGTTGCTTGGTAAGCTTGAACGGAATCACAAAATCGGGCTTAAGTGTTCCTGAAACCTGACCTGAAATAACGACCGGATTGCCGCAGAAGGGGCAGGAGGTTGCAGCGGTTGATTCATCCGCAACTATTTCACCTCCGCAGGATTTGCAGATATAAACCTTGATTGATTCAGCCTCGTCTTCCTTCCACGAGCCGCCGGCAGAGGTTTCCCACTCCATTTGATCGGGTTGTGCAGATTTATCTTCTTCATCAAGGGCTTTGAGTACATCAACATCAAACTCACTATCGCAATACGGACATTTCATATTTTGAGCAGAGGCATTGAATTCTATTGCACCTCCGCAAGAGGGACATTTATATTCAATAGTAGAATTCATATTACACCTCTATTTTTATTTCTTGTCATTTTCATCGAATTTATCACCGCATTCGGGGCAGAACTTCGGTGGATTGTGAGGATCCTCAGGCGTCCAGCCGCATTTGTCGCACTGATAAAGCGGTGCACCTGCCGGCTTCGGTGAGCCGCAGTTCTGGCAGAATTTGCCCTTATTCACTGCACCGCAGCTACATGTCCAGCCTTCTGCTTCTGCAGGCTTGGGTGAACCGCATTCGGGACAGAATTTGCCGTTTGCTGTTGCTCCGCAAGCGCATTTCCAACCGCCCTGCGCGGGTTCCGCGGGAGCCGGCTGTGCAGGTGTTACGGGTGCTGCCTGCTGCTGAGCCATCTGCTGTTGCTGCTGCATTCCTGCCTGGTACATTGCCGCGGGGTCAAATCCGCCGCCACCGGCACCCATTGCCATATTCATTCCCATGAAGCCCATCATTGCTCCGTTTTCGTTTGCGGCAGCTGCTTCCATTGCATTCGCTCTTGCATCAGTCATTCTGCCTGCCATCATAAACGGATTTGAGCCCATTGTTGCGGCATCTTCCATCTGATTGATTTTCTTCATATCCTCTTCTGTGAGGGTAATCGGATTAAGCGCAATGGATTCAACAGAGATACCT
>JAFNVC010000003.1 GCA_017379935.1 Clostridia bacterium | reverse complement strand
AAGCGGTATGGCAATTAGCCATACCGCTTAAATTTTGTTAAGAATGTGTTTTAGATTGCTACACCCTTACCTGTTGTCTGGTCAATAACCATTGTTTCTGCAATTACTGCATTAAGTATAGCTACATCCTTATCATTGATATTGATTCGTGAACCTTCAACGTTTGCTACAAACTTTTCTGTGTCTGTAAGTGATTCACCACCAAGAAGTGAATCATAAATCACAAGGATATCCTTATTGTTAATTGTAGCACTTCCGTCGACATCACCGTAGATCGCAATTACATACTCGCCTATAACTTCGCCCGTGATCTTAGATGTTACTGTGACTGTTGAACCTGTTCCAAGATAACGTGATGTTGTCATTTTGTATGTAAGTGTTACATTCTCATACTCAACATAGGTGCTCTGGAACTTTGCCTTTGTAAGGTTGGTCTGGAGACCTATGATGTAGTTTACGCCTTTATAATTCTTGATTGATGCGCCGCCTACTACCTCGAAGCGCTCAGTTGCCTGAACAACCTCATTAACAGTAATTTCGAATGTTGCTGTCTTACCTTCGTAAGTTACAGTTACAGTCTTTGTGCCGGCTGTTGTCATATCAACTGCACTGATTTCGAAGCCCTCTGTGAGAGTCGTTGATGTGCCGTTGTTGTATGTTGCCTTGATTGCAAGACCTGTTGCATCGAATGTATCGCCTACATTGTACTCAACCTTAGCGGGAGCCTTTGAAACTGCGATAGAATCAAGTGCAAGCTTAACGAGCATATTCTTGTGCTCGAGAATCTGATTGTAGAGAGCGTCTACCTGAGCCTGAGTATCAGCATATACATACTGAAGCTTTGCCGGTTCTACGGCAGCAAGGTCAGAATAGAGGTAGAGCCAGTAAATCTCGTCGTAGTTAGCATAGTCTGCCGGTACAAGGTTATTGATCTCTTCAACGATAGCGTTAACCTGTGACCAGTCAGCATACATATACTCTACTTCGCTGATAGCCTTTGTGATAGCTGCTGCATAAGCGTCAACTGTTGCCTGATCCTTAGCATAGAGATCGTAAACAACTGCATTGATAGCATCTGTTACCTTAGCGTAAGATTCAGGAGTGATGATAGCCTGATTGAGCTTTTCAGCCTCAGCCTTAGCTGCTTCTACTGAATCGTAGTTTGCATATTCCGGAACGAGGAGAGCTGCTGCATCGTTGATAGCCTGAGCCATTGCATTAACTGCTGCCTGCTCATCAATCTTCTTACCGTAAACAACTGCATCGATTGCATCCTCAACAGCCTTAACTGAAGCTGCTGTCCAGATGCCCTCTGCAAGCTTTGCATTAGCTGCTGTCTTTGCATTTTCAACTGCTGTGTAGTCAGCATCCTTAAGCTCAAGACCCTTGATAGCTTCATCAACCGCTGCTACAAGAGCGTCGATTGTTGCCTGCTCGTCAACCTTGAGGTTACGGTCAACTGCATTTGCATTGATGACTGCGAGCATAAGAGCTGCTGCAGAATCTACTGTATAGAGATTCTCAAGATCCTCATCTGAGGGAACTGTAAGAAGAATTGCATCAAGCTCATCATAGTTAGCACCGTTAGTCTTGAGGTTATTCTTTGCCTCAACGAGAGCGTTTGTGAGAGCATCTACATCAGCCTGCTCGTTGATGTTCTTATCTTCGATAACTGCACCGCTTGCATCAACCGGAACAGCGTTGATAGCTGCCTGAAGAAGAGCGATTGAAATATCTGTATAGTAGCCAACACCGTTAGCTGCAAGGAAAGAGTTGTGCTTGTTAAGCTCAATCTTAGCAGCTGAAAGAGCTGCCTTAAGGTCTGCATAGTCTGCACCCTTGAGCTGGAGGTTATCGATAGCTTCGTTGATAGCGTCAGCCATTGCCTGAACCTCAGCCTGCTGATCGATAGTCTTTGTGTAATCAACAGCGTTGATTGCGTTTACAACATTAGCGATACTTGTATTTGTATACATTGAAGTATCTGTAATTGCCTTCCATCTGTTCTCAGCATTTCTGACTGCTGTGTAATCAGCGGGACCATACTTAAGGTTGTCGATAGCTGCGTTAAGAGCTGCAACTGCTGCATCAACCTTATCCTGATCCTTTGCATAGAGATTCCAGTCGATAGCTTCGTAAGCATCAATAACCTTCTGATATGACTCTTCTGTATAGAGCTCAGCATTGATAGCGTTCATTCTGTCTTCTGCTGCATAAGCCTCGTCATAGTCAGCGTAAGCATCCTCAAGACCCTTGATAGCTGCTTCGATAGCCTCAGCATAAGCATTGACTGTAAGCTGCTCATTGATCTTCTTGCCCTCTACAACTGCATCTACAGCCTCTTCAAGAGCTGCATAAGATTCAGGTGTATACCAATCGGGCTCATAAGCTTCTGCTTCCTCGAGCCAGTATGTAACATCGTCATAGTTAGCGCCTGCAAGCTCACGGGTGTCGATAGCTCTTCTGAGCTGATCAGCGAAATCATAAACGTCTTCCTGATACTGCCAGGTGAGTGTCTTATCGTAGTTAAGAGCTGCTCTGAGCTTTCTCCATGACTGAGTTGTATAAATTGTTTCAAGACCGTAGTCTGCAAGATTGATTCCTGCTGCTGCGAGCTCAGCCTCGATTGCTTCCATTTCGGGAACAACGATTGTGTTATATCTTTCTACCTGCTCCTCTACAGATGTGTAATCTGCAAGAGCATCCTCAAGCAATGCGATAGCATCGGAGATAGCCTTTGCAAAAGCGTCAACCTCTGCCTGCTCTGCATATGAGTAAGCGGGAACTCTGAGCTTAGCGTCCTCAGCTGCTGTTACAGCGTTACGGAGAACTGCCCATGATTCGGGAGTATACTTCAAAGGATCGAGTGACTCATAAGCTGCAACAGCCTCGTTAACAAGATCCCAGTTAGCGTTGCCGTACTCGAGCTGTGCAACAGCTTCATCGATATCCATAGCAAGCTTATCAACTGCGGGCTGATAGAATACACTGTAGCCTTCTGCAGCTGCAGCTGCATCAAGAGCAGCTGTAACTCTTGCCCATGATTCTTCTGTGTAGTTAAGCGCGTTGAGCCTACCTGCCTCTGCAGCAGCGATATCAACTACGCTGTAATCAGCTTCTGCAACCTTAAGGCCTCTGACAGCTGTATCAAGTGCGCTGAGAGCGGCGTTGATTTCGTTCTGTGTTGTGTTGGGCTTATTGAGGATACCCTGTGCAGTCTGAAGAGCTGACTTATAAGCATCCCAACCCTCTGAATAGTACCATGACTGCGGGTTAACACCGATTTCGGAGTTAGCTGCGAGCATAGTTGTCGGGTCACCGTCTTTGATAACCTCTGTAAGTTCACCGCGAAGCTCTGACTTATCATAAGTCTCGATACGGATACCCATTGTAACGTCAGCGTTAGCTACACGGTCAACCTTTGAATAATGGCTACCGCCTGAGTAAACCAGTGTATACTCTGTGAAGTAGTTACCTGTTGCCTCATCAAGTGTTGCTGCGTTACCGTAGGTTGAACCTGTGAACGGAACGTTTGTATAACCGAAGTTTGCGATCTGAACGTCACTTGTAAGATCCTGGCTGATACCAAGCTCAATACGCGAAGCGTTGTGGTCAACAGCATCACTATGAGCATAAACACTACCTGCAAGGAACTTCATACGGCTGTAACGAGCATAGTATGTATAGCCGTCCTTTCTGGCGCCCTGACGCTCAAACTGAGTGAGACGGAGGTTAACCTGTGAAAGAGCTGTGCCGAGACCGCGGTCGATATATGTTGTAGAAGTCGGTCTCCACTCGTCAACGTTAGCGTTGATCATTGTTGAACCGTCACCGCTGTCATTTGATACTTCATAAATGAAGGTACCGTAGCCCTTAGCCTGGTTAGTTGAACCGAGATCAACCCAGAAATTGTTGATGAAATCATAGTAACCTGATGCTGATGTGTCAGCGTTGTTATCGTTATAAGCTGTGAATCCGCCGTAGGTGTTAGCACCAAGGATACGGACGATGTATGAGCATCTAACGTTCTCGTGGCCGACAGAACCTGTACGTGTACGGAAAACAGATGCAGCACCGGGCTGAGCGATAGTCTCAACGTAGCTGGTTGTATAAGCCTTGTAGTATTTTGTGATTGTCTTGCCTGTAAGTGAATCAGTATAAGATGTTGAGTAGTCAACAACAAATCTGAGCTCACCTACTGTTACGCCTGTACCGCCTGTGATTGTCCAGGTATAAGTGTTACCGGACTTTACAGGCTCTGAGAATGTAACACCTGTGTTATTCTCACAAGAAAGTGACGGATTAGCTGCGAGAGCAACATCCGATGTGAAAACAACAGTCGGGCTGACGGGAGTTTCATCAACATAATACTGTGTTGAATAATCACCGTTAATCTTCGGCAAGCCTGAAGGTGTTGCCGGCACGATTGTTGTACCGTTTGTGAAAACATTGCCGCTTGCATCTGCTGCAACACGGATAACCTTTGTTGAATCGATAGTAATGTTGGGAACAATAATCTTACCATCTTCAACAGCGGCCGTGTTAAGTGCAACGTCAGCTGCGGATGCGCCGATTGTGCCCATAGGAACGATGGAAAGAATCATCGCAACGGACAAAATAGCACAAAGAATACGTTTGCATTTAGCCATATTTTTTTCCTCCTAAGAAAAAATCATCAAAATGTGCACTACTACACATATATAGACACCTAAATTATAGTAAAATCTGCAGTAAAAGTCAACTGTATAAAACGCAAAAATAGTACAAAAAGATGTATAAATGTGCATAAATTTTAAAATTTATTTTTTGCTATTTTTACCTTTTGGCAATATGCACAAACCGTAAAACCAAGTTAAAGCACAATGCACAAAAGCTTTTTGAGCTTTGTTGTTGCACATCCGTAATATCCGACCGTCCTTTTAAATCAGATATATTTTCCGGCGGGAGCAAGTCCCCGCCCTACCGCACAGAAACAGTCAGAGCTATTGCCTTCTTTGGAAAGAAGGTGGCACGCATAGCGTGACGGATGATTGATTAAAATAGATTTCCTTATCAATCCTCAGTCCTTCGGACAGCCTCTAACGGAGGCCGTCCCCTTTTGTCGCTTACGCGACATTTCCCCCACACTGTGGGGGAATCGGCCTTTCCAAAGGAGCCTGTTCCGAGTGAGTTGCATTTAATTAAAGACACACCGACAAATTGGAGTTTATCGAAATGTTTGGTTTTGATGAAATTAAATGCGTGCAAAGCCTCCCTTGCCTAAAGGGAGGTGGATTTTGCGTAGCAAAAGACGGAGGGATATATTAACAAAGTTTCTTTACTGCTATATCTTTTTCCGTGTCGCAAACTATCCCTCCACCACTTCGTGGTCCCCCTCCCTTTAGGCAAGGGAGGCTGGGTTTGTGCGTCATTTAAGACTCCCCTACAAATTAAATTTTGCAGGTTCAGCAGGGATGAAGCACAGTACAACAGACTAATCGGATTCTGTTAAAGCAGCTGATCGGTTTTCTTGACAAAAAAGAATAAAAATAGTACGATAAAAACAAATTCACGGCAAAGGAGTTATATATAATGAAAAAAGGCGTAAAAATCATATCGGCTATAGTCGCCGCTGCGGCGGTTATCGGTATCGCCACAGCCTTACTCACAAAACCTGACACTATCGATTTCAGCGGTGTTCAGCTCAGCGATATCCCCGTCAAGGCGGAAAACGCAACGAGGGTGATGTCCTTCAATGTCCGCTGTGTCAGCGATGACAACGGTCATACAATCCCCAACCGCTCCCAGCTCGTTACCGCAGTGCTCGAGCAATATGCTCCCGACACCTTCGGCGTGCAGGAAGCAAATCCGAAATGGCTGAAGATTATCGACCGCGAGCTTGGCGACAAATATGCACGCGTCGGCGAGGGCAGAGCTCCCATTGAGATGTTTTCGGAATACAGCTGTGTATACTATCTGAAGGATAAGTACAATCTTCTTGACAGCGGTACAATATGGCTTTCCGAGACACCCGAGAAAAAATACACAAAGGATTTTGATTCCAAGCACAACCGTATCGCATCATGGGCGGTGCTTGAGGACAAGGCAACGGGTGAAAAGTTCACTCATATCAACACTCACCTCGACCATGTGCTTGAAAGCACGAGAGTTGAGCAGGTAAAGGTTCTTCAGACAAAGATTGCCGAGCTTGAAAAGGAAACGACGGTCATCTGCACAGGCGACTTCAACACCTTCGAGACAGCCGAGGCTTATGCCGAAATGCGTAAGACGATGGATGACGTGAAGCTCCTTGCCGAAAGCTCCGATACGGGTATCACCTTCCACAAATACGGCACAATCGAGGAGCACGAGGACGGCGCGATCGATTTCGTTTTCGCGACGAAGGGAACAAAGGCTCTTACATACAAAATCATCCGCGACAGCTTTGACGGCATTTATCCCTCTGACCACTACCCTGTTGTTGCTGATATCCTGCTTTAATGAAAAAAGCGTTTTGCTTCCGGAAGGAAAGCAAAACGCTTTTTATTTTACATGTCTATTTCGTCATAGTCGAGGTTAACGAAGGTCTGCATCTCGACATCCTCTTTCTCATAAAGGCTGACGTATTTTTCCTGATAATAATTCTCTGCCTCGCAGCTGAAGCTTCCGTCGGGTGAAAGAGTCACAACCGTACATCCGCGCTGAGTACCCTCCTTCGAGATTCCCGAATATGCAAGGTAATCGATGCTCAGGCTGTAGGTAAGACGGATGCCCTTATAATCAACAGAGAAGCTGTTGTAATGGTCATGACCGCAGAAAACAGCCTTCGTTGAGCCAAGCTCAAGCATCGCTTCGAAAAGTCCGTCCTCTCCCATACCGCTGTAAACAACTCTTCCGCTTTCGCCCGCTACGCCGTAATGATATTTTACATTTTCCGTATCCGTGAAGCCGTTCTGCGCGTACTCATACCACGCATCGCGCTGTTCCGTCAGCGGAATGTGCAGGAAGGCAACAGACTTGATAGCGGAATTCTCCTCCCTTCCGAGTGATCTGAGGACAGCATTGTTCTGCTCGTTGAGCGCTTTAACCGTGCTTCTGTACCATTCGACCTGATTGTCGTGAATGTTATCGTACTTCCACATAATGCCGAGGAAATCGCCGTCAACATAGGCATGACTGTCGAAAACATAGACAGACTGAGTGATGATACCCTCGCTGTTCTTCACATTGATAACCTGATTGCCGTAGCCGTCAACATTCTCGGGTCCGCTTTCGTAAATGCAATACTTAAAGCTGTCATCCGAGTAGAAATCTGAAATTTTTTCTCTGTTATAATAGCTGTAAGACTCCGTGTCGTGGTTACCGAAGGAAACCGTCCAGTAAACACCGAGCTGCTCCATAAGACGGGCAAAGATACGCGCCGAGGACAGATTATTGAACGTACCTGCCCGAAACGGCACAGGGAAAGAGATATCACCGGAAATCACAACAAGGTCAGGCTTTTCCGCCGTCACCATTGCGGCAACACAGTTGAGTGCCATTTCGTCCTTCTTCGCCGAAAGATATCCGCCGCCGATATGTACATCCGTCAGCTGAAGCACCTTGATATCACGGTCAGCGGTAAAGGTCCAATAACCGTTTTCATCCTTCACGGGGACTAGCTGCTCTTCAATTTCAACGCGTCCGAAGGTTTCGGCTCTTTCAATATTTTTCTGAAGAAGTACATAGTTCGTGACCGCAGTTGCCGCTGCGATAACGGCAATTACGACCGCAATAATAATAAATATTTTTCCTGCTTTTTTCATAAAATCAAGCTCCGTTAATAATAGTTTACCTGTCCGCATCTTGCTTCAAGGAAGCTCAGAAAATCGTTATACTGTCCCACGGATTCAAAGGATGAGCGCGGAATGATATATGCCATAAGGTTGTTGATGAAAATGTAAACATATTTACCGTCAACCGCGAAGACATTTTCGACCGAGGTATATTTCTGCTCTGTCTTATTATCGGGCGTGGTTTCGATGAAGCAATCATCGTAAAATTCCATCACCGCTTCGGGTGAATAGCCGAGCTTGCCCTGCTTCTTCATTGATTTAAGCTGCTGACGGAGCATAAGCATTATGATTTTCGGGATGAAGAAGGCGAACACACCGACCGCGACGAATAAAGGGATACGCGTCAGAAACGCCTCTGCAGTAAAGCCCTCGACCATTATCGACAAAAACGCGAGTCCGCAAAGCGCAGCCACCGTGACAATACGGTTTTTTAATATCTGCTTTTTGCCGAACGGATGCCTCAGCGCCTGAAACTCGTTGAATTTACAGTAATCGTCGAACGTGATGCTGATATTTAATCTGAATTTCATTTTTATCACCTCGGGGAAAGTTTAGCATAGATTGAGGGCGGTTGCAAGTTTTTTTAATATAAGAACAATGATATCAGTTAAATCCTCTCAAGGGAATTTCTGATTCACCAGTATTCATTTAAAATCTATTCTTTGCTTAACAAGTGAATAAGACAAAAAGAAAGACACGATAAAAACCGTGTCTTTCTTTTCGGTGCCGGCGGTCATAAGGAATTTACTCAAGCTTAACGGTCTTTATAAATTGACAAATATTGCTGTTTTTCCTTCAGCATTTCATTAAGCTTTTTAGTATTCCGTTTGGTTACGCAATAAATAATTGCCCAAACTGCCAGATACCCTACAACAAAAATACCTGAGAAAACCAGAATCGGAGTTGCACCCCATTCAATCCAATCGTTAAGCAGATAAGCACCTAAATAGCTGAAATATAAGATAATACCGTGAATCAGAATTGCCGACATCAAGGGTAGTCGTTCAATGTGATAAACAGCATTCATACCGCCCGCTGTAAAGGCAAGCACGGTTATTGAAAAAATTCCTGTACAGACCTGATTGACAGTTAATGTATCTATCAGACCCTTATAATGCAGAATCAGATATAAAACAGCAAGAACAATCGGACCGAAACCGCAGGCAATCAGACCTCTGCGAAAAAAATCCGTAATAAATCTTTTCATATTCCCTCATACCTCCTTCTTATTTGTGAAAAACAACGCCTTGAAACATACTCACGATAACCGCATCTGAATACTGCATCCACACCGCCGTTGAACACGGCGACAAAACGCTCAATGCGGTGTTCGTTGGCAAGGGTAGATTTGTTGATGCGTATAAAATAAGAAGGCAGAATATCCTCTAAATCACGAAGCCTTTCCTGAATACGGTAGCGTTTACCCTTCGTATCAACAGCTGTTACCTTTTTATCAACAACAGTTATACACTCTATTTCAGAGAACAAGAGCCTTTTCATCTCATCATCATTGTATCCCATAATGCGTTCAGTACCTGAAAAGCTACAGACAAGATTTTCTATCTGTTCGGTCAGAGAAGAGGGAGCGTGAACCTTTGCAATTATCTCTTCGTCCGCATCTTTATCTATAATGAGTTTGTATTTCATCGCATCAAATCCTTATTGCTTTTTCATTTGTCTGAGGAAGCTGAGAACAGCTATCGCAGTTATAAATACACTGTACAGAATAATAGGTATAACATGAGTTGCGGCAAGCTCAAGGTTTCCGCTGAATAATGCTTTTTCCATTTCTGCTGCGTGAACAAACGGTAGCACGTTCGCAATTTTTTCAAAAAATCCGCCCACAAGCTTCAGATCAAACCATGCTCCGGATAACCATGCAGAGAGATTAGTAAGCAATGCACCGCAAATACCGCCGACCTGTTTTACACCCAAGATACTTCCGCACAAAAGCCCTAATGCAATATTAAAAACAGCCATTGGTATTATACCTATTATTGCATAAATAATGTTTATGCTGACCGTCAAGCCCAGAGGAATCGCAAAGAGGTAACAAATGATTGTCTGACTGATAGCAAGAGGTAAAAGAGGTAGCATATAGCCGAGAATAAAATCAAAGCCTGTAAGCGGTGTTGCGTATAATCTTTGCAAGAAAGCACTCTCTCGGTCCTTAGCAATCAGCGTGGCAGAGAAAAGTGTCATAAAAGACAAACCAAACACAGTAATACCGGGCGTAAGTGTGTCAATATCAAACAAATCTGTGGGGATATTTTTCTGCAAGCTACTCAGAAGTAATAGTAACACCAAGGGAAAACCGAGACCGAAAGCAAGGCTTATCGGGTCACGCAGAATCTCCTTTGTACACCTTTTTGCAAATGTAAACATTCTCATAATGCACCCTCCTTCACTATAGAAACGAAGGCTGATTCAAAGTCATTTGCACCTATCATTATCTTCAATTCTTCTGCAGTTCCTACAGCAAGAAGATTACCGTCTTTCATAATACCTATACGGTCAGAAAGCGATTCTGCTTCTTCCATGTAATGTGTTGTAAGAATAACGGTTACCTTGCCCTTCAATGAGCGAATCATATCCCAAAGCTCGTGCCGTGCAATAACATCCAGGCCAAGAGTAGGTTCATCCAAAAAGAGAATGTGGGGTTCACTGATCAGTGCCATAGCAATACTTATACGGCGTTGCCATCCACCCGACAGCTTGCCTGCCTTTCTCTTTAAAACAGAATCTAAATCAAATTGCTCGGTAAGCTCATTGATTTTGGCTTTGCTTTTTTCTTTAGAAAACCCATAAATACCACACATTAATTCAAGGTTTTCCTTTACAGAAAGATTCGGAGCTACTGCAGTTTCCTGAGGAGATACACCAATCAATCGTTTTACCTGTT
>JAFNVC010000002.1 GCA_017379935.1 Clostridia bacterium | reverse complement strand
TATGACCCTGCCGCTGACAGAGGCTATACTCGGAAGCGAGGGCGTATTCTACTGCTCCGCAGTTGTTATGGCATTCAACGTCGTCTCCTTCACTCACGGCGTTTATATGATGGACAGAAAATCAGGCAAATTTGATCCCAAAAAGCTGATATTAAATCCCGGTGTTATTTCGGTGCTTATCGGTCTCCCGCTCTTTATTTTCAAGGTTAATCTTCCCGAGCTTATCGATCAGCCTGTCAGCTTTATATCATCAATGCAGACACCTGTGGCCATGCTCATATTCGGTACGTTCCTTGCACATACAAAGCTCGGTGACGTATTCAAGGATAAGAAAATCCTTCTCGTTGCACTTTCAAAGCTCATAATACTTCCCGCGGTTATGGTTGTTATTTACAAGCTTGCCGGACTCTCGGGTACATTGCTGACAGCTCTGACGATTTCGTCATGTGCGCCGACAGCAAACAATACCGTTATGTTCGCGGCCAAATACGATAAGGATACAAGCCTTGCCGCACAGGTAGTTGCAACAGTCAGCTTTATGTCAATTATAACAATGCCGATTATTATTGCGGCAGTACAAACCTTAGCTTAGTTATGAATAAAATATTATCTGAAGCTGCACCTGCGTTCGGATTTTGTCCCTTTGAAAAAATCAGGGACAATCTGATAAATTGCAGATCAATCAGCAGAATTCCCGAAAACACAAAATCCGTAATCGTCCTGCTTTTCCCGTATAACTTCGGTGACGATGCCTATACAGACAGTGACATTTCAAGGTACGCTGTTGTTCCCGATTATCACGATACGATAGGCAGAATACTTACCGATACGGTTGAGCGATTAAAAGAAAAATATCCCGATGAAGAGTTTGTCGCATTTACCGATAACTCCCCCATTCCCGAAGTAAGAGCTGCCATGTATGCCGGACTCGGAGTAAGAGGACTCAACGGACTTTTCTTCAACAGGGAATACGGCTCCTGGATATTTATTGGCGAAATAGTTACAACAATGATATGTGAATATCCCGCTGTCGCAGATAGCGAAATAACCTGTATCAAATGCGGGAAATGTGTTTCTGCCTGTCCGACAAAGGCTATCGGAGAAAACGGAATAAATACTGAAAAATGCTTATCGTTCATCACTCAGAAAAAAGGCGAGCTTACCGATGAGCAGGAAATGTTTATTAAAAACAGCGGATGCGCCTGGGGCTGTGATGTCTGCCAGAGCGTTTGTCCGATGAATAAGTCCGTGAAAACCGAACCGATTGAAATATTCAGGGATGGTGCTGAATTCAAGGCACGTACAGACGACGATATATCCGACCGAGCCTATGCCTGGAGAGGCAAAAAGGTTATTGAAAGAAATTTAAAAATACTTAATAAATAAAGAAGGTAGATCGCTATGAAACTTATCGTTGCAATCATCAACAGTGACGACTCTCAGAATGTACTCGGCGAAATTACAAAAGCCGGCTTTTATGCAACAAAGCTTTCCACAACAGGCGGATTTCTTCGCGCAGGCAATCTCACCCTTCTGATGGGTGTTGAAGATGACAAGGTTGACGAGCTTCTCGATATTCTCAGAGCAAATTGCCGTAAAAGAGAAGAGCTCACTCCCGTTATGCCTGCAATTGAAGGCGGTATTATGCCTGCAATTCCCGTACAGATCACCGTAGGCGGTGCCACGGTTTTTGTCATCGACGTTGAACAGTTCTACAAAATGTAACGGAGCTTCATTCATATATGAATAATGATATTTTTCAGACAGTAAATGAGCTAATAAAAAACAAAAAGCTTCCTCACGCCATTCTTATTGACGCAGGAAGTGCTTCGGCACGCAATGAGCTCGCTTTATACATCGCAAACGCTTTTGTTTGTGAGAACGGTATTCCGTGCAACAGCTGCATAAACTGCCTGAAGGCTCAGAACAGCTCACATCCCGATGTGATAATTTCAGACCCCGATGCCGAGAACGAAAAAACATTCAAAATCGGCGTTGTAAGAGACATTCGAAAGGATGCTTACATCCTCCCGAATGAAGCAAAGCATAAGGTTTATATACTGAAAAATGTTGACAGAATGAATATTCAGGCACAGAACGCTCTCCTGAAAATTATCGAAGAGCCGCCCGAATACGCCAGGTTCATCCTTGTCTGCGAATCAAGAGCCTCTCTGCTCGAAACGATTATGTCGAGAGTCACACCATTCAACCTCGGGACAGACAATCACGAAATTACGGATGAATATCTCCAGGCGGCAGATGAGCTCGCAGATAAGCTTGTCCGCGCTCTTGCCGGCGTAACGGAGCTTGAATCCATGCGCCTTACGGCACAGTTCGAAAAAGACAAGGAGCTGCTTTCCCCTGTTCTTTCTTCGATGCAGCTTATTTTCCGCGATGCCGCTGCAGTCAGCGCTTCAAGCAATCTTTTGCTCAGCACCCATCCGGAAACAGCGAAGCTCCTCGCATCAAAGCTGCCGTTACGCACAATCATTGAGCTTGTCCGCGTAACTGAGCACTTTTTCGAATGTATAAACAGAAACGCAAATAAAAATCTGCTTATAACCAGACTTTGCAGCGTTCTCAGAAACACTGCATACGGTAGTTAATACAGGGTGACGGTAATAAACCGAACCTGCCCGAAAGCGAGTCTTTTCAGCGCTTTCCGGCGTTTCGGCTTTGAAAGGCGCCAGCCTGTCGGCACCCGAAACACCCAAAAATCATCCGAAAATCCTCAGCTTCAGGGTCGAAGATTTTTATCGAGAGGATTTTTGGCAATTCAAGGCAAAAGCACAGCCAATCCTTGCGAATTGGCAAGTATTTTAACGAAGACGTGACGGAAATCATCCGATAAAAAAACACAGTTTGGATTATTACCGTCACCCTAGGAGGCATTTACAATGGAAGTAGTAGGAATCCGTTTTAAAGAGGTCGGAAAAATTTATTATTTTGACCCTCTTGATATTAAATTCAATAAAGGTGACCACGCTATCGTAGAAACTGTAAGAGGCATCGAATGCGGTGAGGTTGCTATGGAAAACCGCGAAATCGACGACGAGGAAATCATAAAGCCTTTAAAGCCGATTATCAGACTCGCTACTGCAGAGGATATTAAAACGGTCGAGACTAACCGTATCAAGGAGAAGGAAGCGTTTGAGGTTTGCCTTAAGAAAATTGCAGCACACAAGCTTGATATGAAGCTCGTTGATGTTGAATACACCTTTGACGGCAGTAAGGTTCTGTTCTACTTCACATCCGACGGACGTGTCGACTTCCGTGAGCTCGTCAAGGATCTTGCAAGCGTGTTCAGAATCAGAATCGAGCTTCGTCAGATCGGTGTTCGTGACGAATCGAAGATGAAGGGCGGTCTCGGCATCTGCGGCAGACCCTTCTGCTGTAACAGCTTCCTCGGCGATTTTCAGCCCGTTTCAATCAAGATGGCAAAGGAGCAGGGTCTTTCGCTCAACCCGACTAAAATCAGCGGTACCTGCGGCAGACTTATGTGCTGTCTGAAGTATGAGCAGAACGCATACGAGCATCTGCTCCACGTTACACCGAAGGTAGGCGCAATCGTTGACACACCTCAGGGAAAAGGCACAGTTGTTGAGGTAAATCTCCTCAAGGGCATGCTCAAGATCCGTCTTGACAAATACCCAGAGGCGGCTCCCGCAGTTTATAACAGAAAAGAAATAAAGCTCATCAAGGATAAGCGCATTACGGTCGATAAGGCTGAGATTGATGCACTCAAGGATATCGAATAAAGAAAACGGTCGGAAATTTCCGACCGTTAATTTTTATAAGGATTTTGCCGCAGCTGTACCTGCCGCAATTCCGCTTGCCCACGCCCATTGGAGATTGAAGCCGCCGCAGGGTGCGTCAACATCGAGAATTTCGCCCGTGCAGTACAGTCCCCTGACCTTTCTTGATTCAAGCGTTGCTTCGTTAAATTCGGTGACTTCCGCACCGCCTACGGTTATCTGCGCATTATCAAAGCCCTTTGTTCCCGTTACATTGAAGGTAAGGTGCTTTAATTTATCCGCCAGAGAATGTATCTGTTGCTCCTTAAGCTCCGATAAGCGAATATCTGCACTCAAGCCCACCATCTTAATAAGATAATGTCCTAGCATTCGCGGAATAATGCCCGTAAGAGCATCCTCAGCCGATTGTGACGGATTTCTCTTTTTACTGCGTTCGATGAATGTGTACACATCCGCGGCACTTAATTCGGGAAGAACGTTTAATTCACAAATGCAATTTTCGTTCTTAACGCTTCGGCTGATGTCCATTACCGCTATACCGGAAAGTCCGTAATCCGCAAAAAGAATTTCGCCCGATGAGCTGTCCAGTGCTTTGCCGCTTTTATTTTTAAGAGTAACACCGGCCTTTACTCTTATACCCTTGAGCGTTCTGAGATTTTCCTTGACTGTAAGCTGAACAAGACCTGCATAAAGCGGGGTTATTCTGTGTCCGAGCGATCTGAGCAATTCATATCCGCTACCATCCGAGCCCTGTGACGGAGAAGCCTTTCCTCCCGCAGATACAATCAGCTTTTTTGTGCGCATTTTTGAATTGATTATAAAAATCCCGTTTACGCTTTTAACGGATTCCGCTTTGGTTTCCGTCAGAACTTCTATACCGAGTCTTTCAATTTCAAAACGCAGGCAATCGAGCACGCTTGACGCCATATTACTCATCGGGTAAACCCTGGACTCGGAATCGCTGACACTTTCAAGACCGATTGAAGAGAAAAACGATACGATTTTTTCGGGCGGATACTGCTTTATAACAGAGGCTACAAACGGGTTGCCGTAGCTTTCAGGAGTTGCGGAAAAATTGGTCAGATTACATCTGCCGTTACCTGTCGCAAGGATTTTTTTGCCTACGCGGGGTAAAGCTTCCAGAATCAGAACCTTTGCCTTCGGATTTTCTTTTTTTGCCGACAATGCCGCTGCCATACCTGAAGCGCCTGCTCCTATGATTACTAAATCGTACATTCTTCTCACCTCCCGATAATATTATCATAAATCCCTGCGCTTTACAATATTAATTTATATAAGTATTGGAGGGACAAGAAATGGTAATAGATTTATTCGCTGACAAACAAGTCTTGTCAAGGGAAGACAGACTGATAACAGATGAAGCAAGGCGCATCGTTCAGGAATTGCATAAAGTAAAGCTGTTATTCAACGAAGTAACCGATCCTTATGAAATTGAATCACTCATATACAAAATGAAGGAGCTTGAGCTGCACTACAGCTTTCTTATCAAGGAAGCGAAGCTCGGAAAAATAATCAATCCTGACAGCTTCGGTGGTATATTATGAAAATTGCATTTATAACTTTTTTTATTATCGCAGGTATTGCTGTACTGATCTCCGTTTTCAAAAGCAGACAACCGCTAAAAAACCTTTTCACATCCGTTTTTCAGGGAATAGCTTCGATGATGGCGGTAAACGTGCTGGGTATGATAACGGGAGTTACGATAGCCGTAAACTGGTACACCCTGCTGACAGCCTCGCTGTTTGGTATCCCTTCAGTGATAACAATTGTTTTGCTGGATGCATTTTTAATTTAATATTGTGTTTCATAAATTTTTGTTGTATAATGATGTGGTTAAGGACGTGATCTGACTTTGACTTCAAAGGTAAAAAAACATATCATCCTGCTTCTTTCGGTCGCAGTTGCTCTTTCAGCGCTATGGTATTACGGCAATTTCACCTTCACAGTTACATACGAAACCATCAGATCAGAAAAAATTGAAGATGAAATAAAAATCGCACTGATATCTGACCTTCATTCTTATGAATTCGGTAAGGACAACCTGAAGATAATTGAAGAAACAAGAAAGCTTTCACCTGATCTTATCTTTTTTGTCGGCGATGTTTATTCAAGAGGACAGACACAAAAAATCGGTCAGGCGGTTGATTTTCTTGAAGGACTCGGTGAAATCGCGGACGTATACGTTGTTACGGGCGACCACGATACCGATGATTTATATAAAAAAGAGCTGATGACAGCAGAACGTGTCACCCTGCTAAATTATACAAAAAGGGATATAACCGTAAACGGCAACGAGCTTTCTTTATACGGGATTGATAACGTTTATTTTTCCTCAAGCTTTGATCTCGGCAATGAGTTCGACGCGCTGTCGGAAAGCCGTCTGAACATACTGCTTTCGCACATTCCGTCAATTGAGCATTACGGTGATTTCGGCTTTGACCTTATATTCTGCGGAGACACTCACGGCGGTATGGTCAGGCTTCCGTTTCTTAACGGTCTTTATTTTGACGGTTATCTTTTGCCAAAGCTCACATACAAAGGAATTTTGACCGACAAGGGGCTTTTTAATTTTGAAAACACCAGTCTGTACGTCACCTCAGGACTCGGGAATTACCCGCTTCCTCTGCGCTTCAACAACAGACCCGAAATATGTTTAATAACAATTAAAGGAGAGTAAAAAATGAGCTACGCTGACAAATTGTTTATTGATATGTGTAAAAACATCCTTGAAAACGGTACTGACACAAGAGGTGAAAAGGTTCGTCCCGTATGGGAGGACGGCACACCCGCTTATACACAGAAGCTTTTTTGCGTTGTGAACAGATATGACCTAAAAAAAGAATTTCCCGCCCTCACTCTGCGCCGTACGGCTTTCAAATCCTGCGTTGATGAAATTCTCTGGATTTGGCAGAAGAAATCAAACAACATCAACGAGCTTAATTCTCATATCTGGGATTCGTGGGCTGACGAGGACGGCAGTATCGGTAAGGCATACGGCTATCAGCTCGGCGTTAAGCACAAGTATAAGGAAGGTATGTTCGATCAGGTTGACAGAGTTCTTTACGACCTTAAAAACAACCCGTTCAGCCGCCGTATTATGACCAACATCTACAATCATCACGATCTGAGCGAAATGGGACTTTACCCCTGCGCTTACAGTATGACCTTCAATGTTACTCAGGGTGAAAACGGCAGACTCGTTCTCAACGGTATTCTCAACCAGAGAAGCCAGGACGTGCTTGCGGCTAACAACTGGAACGTTGTTCAGTACTGTGTTCTCCTTCATATGTTTGCACAGGTGTGTGATATGGAAATCGGTGAATTCGTACACGTTATCGCGGACGCTCATATTTATGACAGACACATTCCCGTTATAGAGGAGCTTATCAAGCGCGAGCCTCTCCCCGCTCCCAAGTTCTGGATCAATCCCGAAATCAAGAATTTCTATGATTTTACGGTTGATGACGTAAGGCTCGATGATTACGAGACACATCCGCAGATCAAGAATATTCCGATTGCTGTGTGAGGTAGAAAAATGAAATTGATTGTTGCAGTTGATAAAGAATGGAACATCGGAAACAAAAACGACCTTTTGTTCTACATACCCGATGACCTTAAGTTTTTCCGTTCACAGACCGTTGAAAAGGTTTGCGTTATGGGCAGAAAGACTCTTGAATCCTTCCCCGGCTCAAAGCCTCTCAAGAACAGAGTCAACATCGTTCTTTCAAGAAACGCTGACCTTGAGGTTGAGGGCGCAGAATTCGTTAAGGATGTTAATGAATTACAGGAAACGCTGAAAAAATATAACTCCGACGACGTTTACGTTATCGGCGGTGAAACGATATACACCCTGCTTCTGCCGATGTGCGACACGGCTATAATCACACACATTGATGCCGTTGCTGAAGAAGCGGACAAAAAGTTCCCAGCACTCTCTCCCGACGAATGGGTGCTCGCAGATGATTCGGGCGAAAAGGAATGCAACGGATACAAATTCCGTTGGTGTGAATATAAGAGAAAGTAAGCAAAAAACACTTGTAAAGCCGATAAAGCATTTACAAGTGTTTTTCTTTTTTAATTATTTTTTAGTGCTTCTCCATTCGAGCCAGGCAAATATCACGGTTGCAAAAGCACCGCCGCCCATTCCGATGTAGCTGAACACAGGATTTTCTTTCATAAATGTAAATATTTCTGAAATTGATTTGCCGTCCATAATAATGAGCAACAAAGGTGCTATAAGAGAAAGACCGAGAGAAAACAACACAAATACGATAAGAAGAGCAAAGATATTAAGCTTTTTATCGCGTGTTAAAACATTATTAAAGTCATAATCAGTTTTTTCCTGCTTTTTAAGCTCAGCTTTTCTGACAGCGGCTTCTGTGATTCTTTTTGTGTTTTCTACATAAGTCTCAGCGGACATTGACTCGCAATAAAGCGTTGATATAATCGAGAAAGCTGACTTTCCGTTGTTATCAAACATCGTTGAGTAAATATCCGTTACGGCATCATCACTCTTATTAAAAATCACACCTGCCATGATGTTAGTGTTGATTACCCCGTCTTGCCATACAGACCAACAGTGTATATGATGCTCAGCATATTTTTCGCACGATACAACATAAGACATATTGTATGACCTGAACATAGTCGGCTTCATCACTCTGTCTTTTTTATAATAATCGGGATAAGTGCCATTATATCCAAGTGAGTTCATACGCTCAGTAATGAGGTTTTTGTGGTTTTCAAAAGCTTCTTTTGAAACACTATCCTCAAGATAAGAAGGTATACCCTCCTGACTTTCGACCAGCATATTGAAAATTTCACGCCAGAAGGGCTCGTATTTCTTCTTGCAGAGTGCTGGAGTCAATAAGTCAAACGGAGCTTTCAATACATTATGAAGATTATATTTTTTGATAAGCTCATACAGCTGAGGCGGAATTGTCACACCCTCAACCAATCTGATACCTGCAATATGCCTTACAAGTGCTGAAATCCGCTTTTCTTTATCAGTTGCAAGGCCGCTCTCAAGATGTGCATTGATATTGTCGGCAATCGCTTTTATGTATTGCCACGGGGTATCAATAAGCGGAATAAAAATTGAGTCAGCAACCGCGTTATATGCCTTGAATACAGTTGATAAATTACTGAATTTAATCTGACATCCTAAATCGTTATGATAATCTTTAAATTCAATTAAATATGAATCATCGTTTTTGGTCAGATATATCGCATCGTAATCTATCGAAGTAACACTATCGGAAAGTCTTTTTCCGTCTGCGATCCAGACCTCAGCCGATTCAAACGTAAGCTCGCGCAGAACACTCTCAGCAAACTCAACAAGCTTTGCCTGAGACTGAGTGATATTCAGCACAAAGCTGTTATTGTTTGATTCAAAATAATCCTTGATATAATCTGCATTGTCAAAATCGTTAAGCGCTTCAAAAAGCTCTTCCCGATTTATCTGTAACAATCTTTCATATTCTTTATTTGATTTTTTAAGTAATGATGCGATTTCTTTTATTCTGAACGGCTCTCTGAACAGATTTCTTGTTTTCTCCTCTGTCCACATCAGGGTACTTCTTATATAATCGTTTTCAAACTCTTTTCGCAGAGTCTCGGTAAAATATGCTTCATCATTTCTGCTTTCATATAAGATTTCATAGAGAGACGATAAAACCGCAAGCTCTTTTGAGATTTCTGTCATTATTTTACCTCCCTGTCATAAAACTAATTTCTTGCAAGATGTGCTGTACTGTTGAGATAGCAAAGCTCTATATCAAAGCCGTAGGATCCCGTGCCTTCCTTATAGAATATGATTTTGGTTACACCCGTATTATCGAAGGCGGGGTCAAAAAGAAGGGTGTCCTGCGCACCTATTGCGTGCAGGAAAATATCGGTATTAAAGCCGCCGTGAGCTACACACATCACCTTTTCACCGTCGTGATAGCGGTCTTTAAGATATGCTATAACATTCTCGGCTCTTCTGCGGTGAGAAGCCTGATTCTGTCCGTCGCCACAAATGAGATATCCGCTGACATCAATTCCCTCGGGTGCAAGGATTCTGCCGTCAAATTCAGCGTTCAGCTCATCAAAGGTTACTGCGGAATAATCCTCGCCCACTCCGCACTCAATCAGCCACGGCATTGTATAGATATGCTTATCAGATACATTGTTTTTCTGTAAAGCGTAATCTGCCGTCATTGTTGCACGTCGCAAGGGACTTGCATAGACAGCATCGAATTTTACGTCCTTATAATACTCACCGAGAAGCTCTGCCTGACGCTTACCGAGTTCAGTCAGCGGAGGATTCTCGCGCTGATCACGCGTAAGCTCCTCGACAGGTACACCGTAGCCGTCCTTAATATTCATACAGGACTGACCGTGGCGGACAATATAAAGCTCCATTTCGATTATCGGTTTTACTTCTGACATTTTTATTCTCCTGTTATTTCACATCATAGCTGATTGAATTGATTTCAACCTTTATTTTTGCGTTTTCGTCCTGAACGGTAAGCGACGGATAAAAGGACGTCGGCTCACAGCTCGTTTTATCGTAATGGTCGGTTGCCATTTCAAAATCCGTGACAATTCCGTTCACCTTGAACTGAACCTGATTTTTCTTAAGGAAATTAAACACGGGTGATTTGACGGTTACCTTACCGTTGTTTTTTGATGCCCTGAAAGCCTTTGTTTTATACACAGTCTTACCCTCACAGCAGATAAGCACCTGTGAGGAATCGTTAACAACCGTACAGCCTCCCCTGCGCTTCAACCAGTAGTACATATCGGTTTCGCTGAGTGAAGGATGAAGAAGGATTGTATCTGCATCCATACGTCTTAACAATGCATCAATACGGCGATTGGCTTTTATCCATTCATCGCCGTCAAGGTGCTTCGGTAGGAACTTGTTGTCCATCAGCTTCCAGCGGAAATCATTGAAAACCATACCCTGAAAATACGGCGCAACCAATCCCTTGTAATATGAGAAAAGCTCCTCATAATAATCCATTGAGGTGTTAAAAATGTTTTCGGGCGAAAACTGAGTTGACACAATGCTGTTGACATTGTTGCGGTTGTAGATATACTCGCCCTTATCGCAGTAACCGATTTTCATTTTCGGGCGGAGGATATCACAGCAGTATTTCTGATCCTCGTGTCTGAAATTCGGTGTTGTGTCGAATTTAATGTTATTTTCAAAAAGGTTTTTGACACAGATATTGACATTTGTCTGCGTGATGAATCTGTTTTCGGGCGCGTTAAGGTCATAAACTCCGCTCTTATCAAGAGTCATATAGCGGTAATGGACGATATTAGGTCTGCCCTGAAAATACTGAATAATTTTATAGGTAACAAGGTCAACCTCGTCATAGACGGTGTCGAAAAAGTCACACACGGATTTGATTGTATCTTCCCTTAACATATCGTCGGAATCAAAGAAGAAAATATACTTCCCGTGAGCCTTGGTAAGGCCGAGATTCCTTGTCTTTGAGAGGCCTTCATTTTCTTTTGTGTAAAAGAAAATATTGTCATATTTTTCTGCATATTCCTTGCAGATTTCCTCGCTCGAATCCTTTGAGCCGTCATTGACGAGAATAACCTCAAGCTCGGAAAAATCAATAGTCTGCTTTAGAAGTGATTCAATACAGTCGCGCAGATATTTTTCGACATTATATACGGGGATAATCACGCTCGCACGGTAGGCGAAATCAGGCATCGAGGTCACCTCCGAGAAGCTTTAAGAAAATTTTACAGCCGTATTTTTTAACTGCGCCGTCCTTCATACGGTAGAATTTATAATAACCCCAGGCGCCGATGCATTTTTTGAGCACGTCAACGCCGAATTTTCCGAAATAAAAGTTCTTTACAACCGCATCCGCAGTTATCGGGAGGATTACCTCTTTGTAAAAAACTCCCATTCCGTTGTTTTTAAAGTCGGCAAAGGATGAAGCCTCGTCGCAGAGCATAGCCGTATCGACAGCGAATGTTGACTTAAGCCACGAGAGGACAGCATAATCATCGCTGTAAAGGCTTGTAACGGATTTTAAAGCTTCAAAGGTGTCAGAATCAAGATTGCCGAGCAAGGCGGTAAAAACAGCTCTCAGAAAGAACATTGATGCAGGTGTGTTCTGAGTAAGTGCAAACGCGTTTGCATATTCTGTAACAAATGCGAGTGCGTTTTCCGCTTTGTATCCGGTATTGCCGTCGGTATATATCAGCACCTCGCGAGCAGGATTGCAGATATCATAGCGGTAGTAATCCGCGATAAAAAGCATAAGCGAAAGTGCATCTGTACCGCAGGTAGTAATTGTATTATTACGGATAATATCAGCCGAGAGAAGATGATTAAAATAATACGGCTTTGCCGACAGCTCCTCGAAGCTGAAATTTTGCATAAACGCTTTGCCTGAAGTACCATCCGAAACAACACCGACATTGCATGCAGATGCATTACCCTTAGATGCTACGATCAGCTTTTCAAGCGCATTGTCAGCAAAGGTCACGCTGACATCGGAAAGTACAATAAACTTACCCTGTGCCTCGGCAAGAGCTTTATTCAAGGCGGTCAATCCGTCATCAGCGGTAACAATTCTGATTCGGTCAGCAAGAGCTTCCGGAAGCTCAGCATTATCCTTGCCGCAGATTAATAATTCAATATCAAGACTGCACGAAAAAAGCGAGGCACAGAACCTTGCTAATTTGTTATTCTCGGAAACTGACGGTAAAATTACGCTGATAATCGGCATTGTGATACGACCTTTCGGATTTGTTTTCGTAATTGTAACATATAAGCGTTAATTTTTCAAGAAAATACGCTCAAGGAAATACGGTTTTGTACTTGATAAATAAATTAAAAATGATATAATAACTGTATATGTAAATTCAGGAGGGATTTCCATGAATAAAGGAAAATACTATATAACCACAGCGATTGCGTACACATCGCGCAAACCGCATATCGGCAACTCTTACGAAATCGTTATGACCGATGCTCTTGCACGCTACAAGCGTATGCAGGGCTATGACGTCTTTTTCCAGACAGGAACTGACGAGCACGGTCAGAAAATTGAAGAAATTGCAAAGGATGCCGGTATCACACCTAAGGAGCACGTTGACAAGGTAGCAGGTGAAATCAAGGATATCTGCGACCTTCTTAATACCACCTACGATAAATTTATCAGAACAACTGACGATTATCACGAAAAAGTAGTTCAGAAGATTTTCAAAAAGCTCTATGAGCAGGGTGACATATACAAGAGCGAATATGAGGGTATGTACTGTACCCCGTGCGAATCCTTCTGGACAGAATCTCAGCTTGTTGACGGCAAATGCCCCGACTGCGGACGCGAGGTCAAGCCTGCAAGAGAAGAGGCTTATTTCCTTAAGCTTTCAAAGTATCAGAAGCAGCTCGAGGATTACATCGAAAGCAACGAAAACTTCATCTACCCTGAAAGCCGTAAGAAGGAAATGCTCAACAACTTCATCAAGCCCGGTCTTCAGGATCTTTGCGTTTCCCGTACATCCTTCAAATGGGGTATTCCCGTTGATTTTGATCCCAACCACGTTGTTTACGTCTGGATTGATGCACTTACAAACTACATCACAGGTATCGGATACGATCCCGACGGCTCAAGTGAGATGTATAATAAATACTGGCCTGCTGATGTTCACGTTATCGGTAAGGATATCGTAAGATTCCACACAATCTACTGGCCGATTATGCTTATGGCGCTCGGCGAGCCTCTCCCGAAGCAGGTGTTCGGTCATCCGTGGCTTCTCTTCGGTGCTGACAAGATGTCAAAGTCAAGAGGCAACGTCATTTACGCTGATGACCTCGTTGAGCTCTTCGGTGTTGATGCGGTAAGATATTATCTTCTTTCAGAAATGCCGTATACATCTGACGGCTCGATCACTTACGAAACAATCATCGAGCGATACAACTCTGACCTTGCAAATACACTCGGCAACCTTGTTAACCGTACGGTTGCAATGACAAACAAGTATTTCGGCGGCGAGGTTATGAGCGCTGACGTTTGCGAGGACGTTGACAATGAGCTTAAGGCTCTTGCCGTTGATACGGTCGCAAAGGTTGACAAGCTCTTCGGTGAATACAGAGTCAGCGACACTCTCGAAGCTATATTCTCGCTCGCAAAGCGCTGTAACAAATACATCGATGAAACAATGCCCTGGGCACTCGCAAAGGACGAGGAAAAGAAGGCTAGACTCGGCACTGTTCTTTACAATCTTCTTGAGGGCATCCGCTTCACGGCTGTTCTCCTCTCCCCCTTTATGCCCGAAACTGCACAGAAGATTTTCGAGCAGCTCAATACTGATGTTACATCCTACGAGAGCCTCGAAAGCTTCGGCGGTCTCAAGGTCGGCACTAAGGTAGGTACAGCAACACCGCTCTTCGGCAGAATCGATGCAAACGAGATGTTCGAAAAAATTGAAGCCAAGAGAAAGGCTCAGGAAGAGGCTGAAAAAAAGGAAGAAAAGCCCGAAATCGTAGGTCTTGCACAGATCGGTATCGAGGACTTTGCAAAGGTTGAGCTCCGCGTTGCCCAGATCAAGGACTGCGAGCCCGTCAAGCGTGCGAAGAAGCTTCTCAAGCTTACTCTTGATGACGGTACGGACACTCCGAGAACCGTCGCAAGCGGTATCGCAAAATGGTACAAGCCTGAGGATCTCATCGGAAAGAAAATCATCCTTGTTGCAAATCTCAAGCCTGCAGTTCTCTGCGGTGTTGAAAGCGCAGGTATGATTCTTGCGGCTGACTGCGCTGAGGACGATGTTAAGGTTATTTTCGTTGACGGTATGCCTGCAGGAGCAAGAATAAGATAATGTACAAGCATATTTTTGATACACACGCGCATTATGACGATTTCAAGTTCGAGGAGGACAGAGATGCTGTCCTCTCCGCACTTCCTGAAAACGGCGTTGAGCTTGTCGTCAACTGCGGCTGTGATTTGAAATCCTGCAAAAAGACCATTGAAATCTGCGACAGGTTCGATTATTTCTACTGTGCGCTCGGCATTCATCCGAGTGAAATCGGCGATGAAAGCGAAGCAGAGCTTGAAGAAATCAAAAAGCTCTGTGATTACAAAAAATGTGTTGCCGTCGGTGAAATAGGTCTTGATTATCACTACGATTTCGTTCCACGCGACAGACAGCTTGTATTTTTCGAAAAGCAGCTTCAGTTTGCTGTCGAAAGGGATTTACCCGTAATCGTGCACGACCGTGAGGCGCACGAGGATACTCTCACTTTACTTAAGAAATACAAGCCGCGCGGTGTTGTTCACTGCTTCTCCGGAAGCGTAGAAATGGCAAAGGAAATCGTAAAGCTCGGAATGTATATCGGTCTCGGCGGTGCAGTTACCTTCAAAAATGCTCGCAAGCCCCTTGAGGTTGCGGAATATCTGCCCGAGGACAGACTTCTGCTTGAAACCGACTGTCCGTATATGGCCCCTGTTCCGAACAGAGGCAAACGTTGCACATCGGATATGATAGCATTTACGGCAGAAAAAATTGCCGAGGTCAGAAAAACCGACACCCGGCAACTGATTGATAAAGCTATGCAAAACGGCAGAACACTTTTCAATATCAAATAAATTAACGGCAAGTCGAAAGACTTGCCGTTTTGTTATGCCATAAGCAGAGATATTATATTTGAATAAACCGTCACGGGGTCGGAAAGAAACTTTTCCTTAACCGCAAGAGCCTGCTCATAATCGGCAACGAAAACCGTCACGGTCATAAGTGCATCGTTTCCGTCAAGAACGGACATAGTAATATTACAGCCGTTTTCAAGGCGTGTGATTTCGATTTTATGCTCGCTTTCGCGTCTTAAGCGCGTCTGCAATTTTATCGCGGCATTGAACGCACTCTCGCGCACGGTATACGGAATATCGTTTTCAAGCGTTGCGGTATTCTGCTTTCCGATTGCTGTTATATAAAGCTCGGGGTCATTATCATCAGACGATGCGGTGACATTACCGTTTTCGATAACCTCGCTGAGCGCCTGATTGAGCTCAAAATAATTTGCAAGGCCTTCCTCACAGATGATTGTATTAAGCTGACCCTTGGTAAGCGGTGTATCAAGATGCGATACAAGATAGCAGATAAGTGTTTTAATCTCGTTACGGCTTCTGAGTCCTCCGGGCTCTACGCCCTCGGTAAATGCATCATAAGCTTCCACTTGTGTCACCTCTTATTCAATGGGGATTTCTACGGGCTGACGCTTTCTGAAAATACAAACGCTGTCAAAGCCACAGTTTTTAGCAAGAAGCATACCCTGCTCAATGCCTGCACCCATATGCTCGGTAAAATGAGAGTCAGAGCCGACAGTAACCATCTTGCCGCCGAGTGCCTTAAAGCGCTTTACGATATCCTCGGCAGGCATTGTTATGCCGATCGGCTGACGCAGACCCGAGGTGTTGATTTCAAGAGCCTTATCCTTCGAAACAAGAAGAGACAGAATTTCATCAACATCCTTCTGATATTTTGCCATATCAACGGGAATTTTATTCTCACCAACGATATAACGGAGCGGATAAGTAAGATGTGCAAAGGTATCAAACTTCGCCCAATCGGCAAGAAGCTTCATTTCGTTCCAATAGGTTTTCAGAAGCGCATCAATGTCTGCGCCGTCATATTTAAGATAGCAGAAATCCTCCATATCGCGGAGATTATGGATTGAACCAATAACAAAATCGTAATCCTTTGAGGAGATAAGCTCCTCGGATTCCTTGATATTATATGTCGGCTGACCGAGCTCAACACCGACACAGATTTCGATTCTGTCCTTGAAAAGCTCCTTGGCTCTGACGATGTCTGCAAAGGATTCGTCAGCGGTCTTGTCAAACTCCTTCTCTCTGAAGAAATCCATTTCGACATGGTCGGTAAAAGCAACGGTTTTAATTCCTCGTGCGATTGAGCTTTCACAAAGCTCCTCGATCGGATAGTTACCGTCAAAGGAGTGGTTTGTGTGCGAATGCATATCAACAAAATTTTTAAAAATCATTTAAACACTTCCCAAATTTTTTCATTATAAATGATACAACAAATCGCTTATTTTTTCAACACCCTGCGAATAAATTTTTGCTTAAGGTTCAAACTACTATTGAGTATAAACTTAGGAGATGATTTTATGCTAGACAAAATCTCGTTGATTTTGGTAATCGTCGGTGCTTTGAACTGGGGTTCAATCGGTCTTTTTCAGTTTGACCTTGTAGCCTGGATCGGCGGCGGTCAGGGTGCATTGGTAAGCAGAATTATTTACACCCTCGTTGCACTTGCAGGTGTATGGTGCATTTCGATGCTTTTCAGAGACAGAGAAGAGCTTGAAGTCGGCACGGTTGATACAGTTGAATAAACCGACGCGCGGGCAGATTGACAAATCTGTCCGCTTTTTTATTTGACAACAGGTTTTTATGACTATATAATAAAAGCAGAAATCCGATGTAAAGGCAGGTATTTTTTATGAACAAAGAACCATTGAGATTTAAAAACGGTAAATTCAAAATTATGCTCATCGGTGACCTGCATGAAAAATATGATATGCACACCGAAAAAGCTGCCGAAAAGGTTGAGGATATGCACGCTTTACTCACAAAAGCGGTTGAACAGCTCTCCCCTGACCTTGTAGTTTATCTTGGTGATAATGCTTTTGCTGAAAATAAAATGCAGATGCGCTCGGTTATCAGCCGTATCCTCTACCCTGTTTCCGTCAAGGATATTCCCTTTGCTGTTGTTTTCGGTAACCACGACCGCGAATGCGGTGTCAGCCTTGAGGAGCAGACACGTCTCTACAACGAGCACGATAACTGCTATCTTTATAACGATGATGATTCAATCACGGGCTACGGTAATTATAATCTTCTCGTCAAGGCTTCAAAGTCCGACGAGGATATCCTCAATCTCTGGTTTATGGACAGCAATAACCTTGCCGAGGACAGCGAAATGTCCTATTACGACTGGGTACACCGTGACCAGATAGAATGGTATAAAAAAACAGCTCTTGAATTAAAGGATAAAAACGGCGGAAAGGTCATCCCCGCGCTTCTCTTTCAGCACATCCCCGTTCCCGAGGAATACGAGCTTTTAAGAGAGGCTAAGCCGCACGAAAGACTCGACTCTGTACCCGGTCACGGAAAATGGTCGAACAAAAACTACGTACTCAAGGAAAGCGTTGAAGGATATCTCGGAGAGGGTCCGTGCACTCCGTGCGTCAACAGCGGTCAGTTCGCCGCCTGGAAGGAAATCGGAGACGTTATCGGAGCATTCTTCGGCCACGACCATATGAATGATTTTGCGGGCTATGTTGACGGAATTATGCTCGCACAAAGCAAGACGGCAGGCTTCCGACCGTATACCGACGGTTGCCGTTCGGGAGTAAGGCTTATTACAATCGACGAGAACAATCCCGAAAGCATCAACACGAAAATGTACCATTTCAAGCAGTTCGGACTCAAATCCAAGAGTCTGAGCCCCTATATGCAGAACGTGACGGACAGACAGGATATGAAGCTCAAGGTTGCGGGCGCACTGCTCGGCACCGTTGCCGCCGTAGGCACAGCGGCAGCTGCTGTGAATAAAATCTCAAAAGCCAAGAAATAATAAGAAAAAAGACCGAACAATTCAAGCGATTGTTTGGTCTTGATTTTTGGAGATGTTATTTTTGATCTTTGAATTTTCAAAAAGCCTTCGGGAAACCGATATTAACGGTTTTTCAGGCAACTGTGCGGTCGCGTTGCTTTCAGCGAGTGAATTTGAAAAATATCATACAAAAATGGAAATACCCGAAGCCGACTATAAAAAAATTACGCAAAAAAGCGAGCATTTCCGTTCTCAGACCGATGTCAGCCGTGAGCATATTTCCGGAACAATACGGATAATTGAGCCTGATATTGATAACACAAGTGAGGCTCTGCTGACCTTCTGCTTCAAGAAAAACCTGCTGATTTTTATCGAATCGAACGGACATAACGACAAGGTGCGCGAAATTTTCCTTCAATCGGTTCACCGTTTTTCTGAGAAAAAATACTCTCCCGAGCTGTTCATTTCCGCTTTTATAGACGGCTTCATCCGCAACGACGGTGCAGAGCTGGAAAAGATAGAATATGAAATCAACCGAATAGAGGACAGCATTATCAACGAATCGCAATACAAGAATTTCAACGAAGAGATGCTCAGATATAAGCGCAAGCTTTTGGGACTGAGTAATTATTACGAGCAGTTCATTGATATCGGTGAGGTGCTGACAGAAAACGAAAATCGGATTTTTGAAAGCACCTCAGTCTTCCGCACCTTTATGCGCAAGGCTGAACGGCTTTGCAACGATATCAATCTGCTTCGGGACGGACTCGTGCTTATGCGTGAGACGTATCAGTCGCACCTTGACCTTAAGCTCAACAATACGATGAAGCTTTTCACGGTCATAACGGCGTTCTTCTCTCCGCTGACGCTGATTGCGGGCTGGTACGGGATGAACTTTGAATTTATGCCCGAGCTTCATTGGCGGTACGGTTATTTGTTTGTAATTGTACTGAGCATCGCATCGGTTATCAGCTGTCTTGTTATATTCAGGAGAAAGAAAATGATGTAGGTTTTACTTTTTAATTCCCTTATAAATATAATACGGCTTTGTAAATATGTAACTGCCGTTCTTATATGCTGAGTTCAGATTTGCGATGAACTCGGCATATTCTTTTTCAATTAAAGCTCCCGTATTTTCTTTATAAAGCCACGCTATATCCTTACTTAAATCATATCCGAAAGAGTCTTCTGTATATTCCGTTTCAACAACATTATGAACGCTTACAGTGCTTTTAAATAATTTACTTTTGTTAAAAAAGCCGTACATTCTTCTTCCGATCCAACTGTCAAGATCATCCATCCAGGGTTGTTTTGTTACCGCGTAAGCGTGAACGGCTTTTGAAATAAGCTCTTTATTCTCACCGTTGTATGCAACGCTGTCCCAATCACAGTTAACGCAAATCACAGCTCCGCCGGGTTTTAAAATCCTGTGAATCTCACCAACCAGAAAATCTTTATCCGAAATACATTCAAACATATCCTTTGTGAATACAAAGTCGAAAGTATTGTCATCAAAATCCAGCTTTTTTGAACAGTCCATTACCTTAAGCTCAATCGGCTTTTTGTATTTTACTTTTCTGAAGCATTTGTCGTTAACGTCCACTCCGACCGCTGATTTTATTTTTTCGGGAAATGCTTTTACAAATTCTGCAAGAAAGCCTGCATCCCTACAGCCTAAATCTGCAATCACCGCATTGTCGGGCAAATCAATCTGCTCCATTATTGCTTTAAATAAATCCTTGAATTTAAAATTACACATTTATTATACCTCCTAAAAAAATACTGTTAACAGCTATGTGCCGTTAACAGTAATAAAGGATAATTATTCTTCATCACAAAACCAGGCACACAGCACCATAAGCCTGTACCTGATTACAGATACAAGCTATCTTCGTCTGCGTCGGATAGTGATAAAAAACATTAGTATTCCTCCAAATTTTATTTACCCAATTCCTTGGTTCTGTTATATGCGGCGATGACTGCGCTGATAGCCGCGCCGCGCATACCCTCATCCTCGAGAGCCTTGACACCCATAATCGTCGAGCCACCCGGAGAGCAAACCTCATCCTTGAGCTTTTCGGGGTGCTTATCGCTTCCGAGTATCATTCTTGCAGAGCCTTCAAGCGTTCCTGCGGCATAAAGAAGAGCCTTATCCCTCGGCAGTCCGCATGCAACGGCACCGTCTGCAAGAGCCTGCGCAAACATATATACAAATGCGGGTCCGCATCCCGAAAGTGCACTTGCGGCATCAATATATTTTTCTTCAAGCCAGTCGAAAATGCCGACCTTACTCATTGCATTTTCAAAGTCTGATTTCTGCTCATCCGAGATATTTTCAGCGCACGCAAGCACAACGCCAGCGCCCACTGAAACGGGCATATTCGGCATTATTCTGATAACGCTGTCTATACCTGACATCCTCTTAATATCGCTTATTGCGACTCCTGCCGCCATTGAGACTATAACAGGCTTTGTTTCACGGTTTGCAAGCGCATCCTTTATGCCCGCAAAGCAGTCTGCAAGCACCTGAGGCTTAACACCCATAAAAATACAGTCGCATTCAAGGGCTATTGCCTGAGCATCTGACGGCTGTGCAGATATTGTTCCGGCAAGGGCGTTCATCATAGCCGTATTCAGGTCAGCAAGAAAAATTTCGTTTGAAGCATCTGCCTGCGATACAGCCTTTGCAAGCGCACCGCCCATATTTCCGCATCCGATAAATCCGATTTTTGCCATTCCGACGCCTCCTTATCTTATCTGACCGCAACCGCGGATGATATATTTATACGTTGTAAGCTCGCGAAGTCCCATAGGTCCGCGCGCGTGAAGCTTCTGAGTTGAAATACCCATTTCACAGCCAAGTCCGAATTCACCGCCGTCGGTAAAGCGTGTGCTGACATTGACATAAACAGACGAGCTGTCAACATCACGGGTGAAGATTTCAATCGCCTCGTCACTTGATGTAACGATAGCTTCGCTGTGGTGGGTTGAATGCTCGGTTATATGAGCAACAGCCTCGTTGACATCCTCAACAACCTTGACAGCAAGTATGTAATCGAGAAATTCTGTATCGAAATCGTCCTCGCCTGCAGGTGTGCCGTCGATGAACTGCTGTGCTGAGCTGTGAAGTCTTAATTCGACGGGATTTACGGCTCTGTCATCAACAAGAAGCTTCTTGAGCTTCGGCAAAAACTCTGCCGCAATTTTTCTGTTCACAAGACAGACCTCTTCGGCATTACAAACAGAAGGTCTGCTTGTTTTGGCATTTTCAATGATTTTAAGTGCCATTTCAAGGTCCGCGGTTTCGTCAACGTAGATATGGCAGATGCCCGTACCTGTCTGGATGCAGGGAACTGTTGCATTCTTAACGCAGGCATTGATAAGCCCCGCACCGCCGCGCGGAATGAGAAGGTCAACATAGCCGTCGGCCGTCATAAGCTCATTCGCGCTCTGTCGGCTTGTATCCTGAACCATATTGATAACAGTTTCGTCAATTCCGAGTCTGTTAAGTCCCTTTCTCAGAGCATTGACAACCGCATTCGCACTTCTGAACGCCTCCTTACCGCCTCGAAGGACACAGACGTTACCGCTTTTTAATGCAAGCGCTGCGGCATCTGAGGAAACATTCGGACGGCTTTCGTAAATAATAGCAACAACACCCATCGGTACTGCTGTTTTTTCGATTACCATTCCGTTTTCGCGCTCAACACGCTCGAGCACCTCACCGACGGGGTCGGGAAGCTTTGCAACCTGACGGATGCCGTCTGCCATACCGTCGATACGCTCCTTTGTGAGTGTAAGACGGTCAATCATAACATCAGAGATAACTCCCCTCGCCGCTTCGATATCAGCCTCATTTTCCTTAAGGATATCATCTGCACATTCCTGTAAAGCATCAGCCATTGCGTAGAGTGCGTTGTTTTTTTCTTCGCTTGTAAGACGGGCAAGGACGGATTTTGCCGCCTTTGCCTGCTTTAATATTTCAAGTGTAGTCATTTTATACACCGACCTTTTTAAGAAATCTCGTTCCGACAGATTTACCGTCAACTATATCGTAGAGAATATGCGGATTTTCACCGTTTGCAATAACCATATCACAGCCCTTTGCTGTGCTGATTTCCGCGGCGCGGATTTTTGTCCTCATACCGCCCGTACCGAGAGTTGAACCCTCGCCGCCCGCAAGAGCGCGGATTTCATCGGTAATCTCAGATACAACGGAAATAAGGGTTGCATCGGGATTTTTGTGCGGATCACAGGTGAACAGACCGTCGATATCCGAAAGAAGGATAAGTAAATCCGCATTAACGCTGACAGCTACCATTGCAGAAAGCGTATCGTTATCGCCGACCTTGATTTCATCGGTCGAAACGGTATCGTTCTCATTGATAATCGGCAATGCCTTGAATTCAAGAAGCTTATTCATCGTATTGATGAAGTTGTTGTATCTGTCCGTATGCTCAAAGTCATCACCCGTCATAAGAAGCTGTGCGACGGTGTGGTTGTATTCGGAGAAAAGCTTATCGTAGGTATACATAAGCTCACACTGACCGACAGCGGCAGCGGCCTGCTTGCCCGCGATATCGGTAGGCTTTGACTTAAGCTGTAATTTACCCGTGCCCATTCCGATTGCACCCGATGTTACAAGAATAACATCGTGACCTGCATTTTTGAGGTCGCTTAAAACCTTGCAGAGCGCTTCAACTCTGCGGATATTCAGAAGACCTCCTGCATGTGCAAGGGTCGATGTTCCGACTTTTACTACAATTCTCATTTTTTAGTCCTCTTTATTTTAAGATTTTTAATGCATTTCTGAAGAATATTTTATCTTCATCTTCCTTATCAAGACCGAGACTGCGGATAAAATCATACTCCCTTTTCGGCTCCTGCCACGGAGAATCGCTGCCGAAAAGAATTTTATCGGCACCGTGATTAAGAATTATCCTCTTGCATTGCTCAGGCTGAATAAACCTTGAAATAAACGCCGTATCAAAATTTATCGGTGTGCCGACAAGATGCTTTTCAACCTCGTCCCAGTTCATAAAAGCACCGAGATGCGCGGCAATTATATATTTTCCCGAAACGTAATACAGAACGTTTTTGAGTCTGTCGGGCTGACAGTGTGCCGGAGGTGGCTGACCGTAATCAAAGCCGGCGTGAAGAGTAACATAAAGCCCTAAATCCTCACATTTTTTAAGAATGTCCAGTGAACGCTTACTGTCGACGTAAAAGGACTGATATTCGGGATGCAGCTTGATGCCTCTAAAGCCGTTTTCGGAAATCCTTTCGAGTGTCGCTTCCCAATCATCCTGCTCAGGATGAAGCGATGCAAAGGATACTATACGTTCACTCTGTATGCTACTCGCAAAAGAAATAATATTCTCCGTTTGTGTCGGCTTAGTTGCAATAGGGAGAATAACGGAAATGTCAACACCGTTATCGTCCATTGATTTTAAGATACCGTTCAATGTGCCGTCAGTATAGTGCGGATAACGCTCACCCTGATATTTAACGATACTGTCACTTAACGATTGAAGCGCACCTTTGGCTATTCTGTCGGGGAAAATATGACTGTGAAAATCTATTAACATCGTTCTACCTTCTAATCTGTGCTGATATTTTTTAATAGTATTTACACAATTTAATAAATTTCAGTATAGCATAATTTGCATAAATATGCAAGAAAAACCGCAACGAATGCGGTTTTTAGGTTTAATTCTGTTTTCGAACGATTTTATATTCATCATCAGGCTCGTAATACGGACAATCGTAATACGATGCGCTTAAAAATTTGATATATTCATCCTCATCGAGATTCATTGAACAATAATAGTAATCTTCGACCTCGTCGTAGCAGAAATTGTTGCAGCTTTCGCAATTCGTCTTTCCGGGCATAAAAACACCTCCGGAAAGATAATAGCATTTTGTGAGGGTTTTGTCTACAACAATTTTGAGCGCATCTGCTTTAAAATCGCTTTCTCACGCCGCGAAACCTGCACCTGAGTCATCCCGAGACGCTTTGCGATTACAGTCTGGGTTAATCCCGAATAGTAGCGAAGACGGATGATATCCTTGTCTCTTTCGTCAAGATCATTCATCACCTGCTCAAGCGCAAGCGCGGTTGAGACACTGTCCTCCGGTGATGCGACGGGAATATCAAGCTGAGTATCGGTCTCATTGTCCTGTGCCGTCAGGGAAATCACGGGCATTGAAGCCGTTATCGCCTGAACTGTTTCGTATTCATCAAAGCCAAGGCGCTGTGCAAGCTCCTTGACAGTCGGCTCACGGTCATATTTTCTGATAAAGGCTTCGCGTTCAAAATTGATTTTTCTGCCCTTTTCCTTAAGAGAACGGCTGACGCTCACCGTGCCGTCATCGCGGAAAATACGCTTCATTTCGCCGAGAATTACGGGCACAGCGTAGGTTGAAAAGCTGAAGCCGCGCGTTTCGTCAAAGCCATCAACCGCCTTAATAAGACCGACACAGCCCGCCTGAAAAAGGTCATCATAATCAACACCCCTGCCCGTCAGCTTATGGGCGCAGGAGTGGACAAGTCCGAGGTTTTCCTGTATCTTCTTATCTCTTTTCTGCTTTTCAAGAATCATAACGCGGCACGTCCGTTAATACGCTTATACATTGTTACGGTTGTCCCCTTTTCGGGCTTTGAGCGCACGGTTATTTTATCCGTAAAGCTTTCCATAACAGCAAAGCCAAGACCCGCGCGCTCGCCGCCGAGAGTTGTGAAAAGCGGCTCCATAGCCTGCTTTATATCGATGATTCCGCATCCCTTATCGCGCACAACGATTTTTACCGTGCTGTTCTCAAGAATTGCGGCAGTTATGTAAATCTTACCGACGCGCTCGGGATAAGCGTGGACGATACAATTCGTCACCGCCTCGCTTACCGCCATTTTGATATCCGAAATTTCGTCGAGAGTCGGGTCGAGCTGAGAGACAAAGGTTGCGACGGTTGTACGCGCAAAGCTCTCGTTGACGGATTTTGAGTCAATTACCATTCTGAATTCATTTAATTTCTGCATTGTTTACTTCCTCCCGTTTGCTTAAGGTTACGATTTTTTCAAGACCTGCAAGCTGCATTATTTTATATACCTGCGGTGACAGATTTGATACAACGAGTCTTCCGCCGAGCGGCTGTACCGTACGGAAGCGTCCCATAACAAGACCGATGCCGGACGAATCCATAAAGGTAACGTCGGCAAAATCAAGCTTTAATGTTTTTGGTTTATTGCGCTGGACGGCATCGTCAATTTCCATACGCAAAGCCGCCGCTGTGTGGTGGTCAATCTCACCCTCGAGGAAGGCTGTGACCCGCTGTTGAGTTGAAATTATTCTGACAGGCATTATGATTCTCCTTAAAAAACAAAAATCCTCTATCCATAAGGATAAAGGATTGTCCGAAAATATTTTGTTGAAGTGTGGAATAAAAATATGACTAATTTTGTAGGTTTTTGATATCTGATGCAAGATAAAGCGAGCCGCAGACAATTACGACCGAATCCTTATCCGCTTTTTTGAGTGCTTTTTTGTAAGCCTTACCGCAATCTTCAACGGGCTTTGCCTTACCGCCGTGGGATTTGACCTCTTCGGCAAGCTCTTTTGCAGTAAGTGAGCGAGGATTAGAAACCGTTGTTGTATAAATCACATCGCACAAGGATGCCATTTTCTCCGCACAGTACTTATAATCCTTATCTCTCATCATACCGAAAACGGCGATGATTTTTTTATCCTTAAAATACTTTTCGAGCGTATTATAAAGTGCATCGAAGCCCTCGGCATTGTGTCCGCCGTCAACGATAACGAGAGGGTCAGTTGAAACAGTTTCGACACGCGCAGGCATCTTAAGTGAGGCAACGCCGTCGAGCATATTTTTATGCGAGATTTCATAGCCCTTGCCCTTAAGGACATTTATAGCCGCAATCGCGGTGGAGAAATTATAAATCTGATGCTTACCCGAAAGCGGAATCTTAAAGGTAAGGCCCGCGTAAATAATCGTTGAGCCGTCAAACTCCTCGCGCACGAGACGGATTCTGCCGAGCTCTGAATGGGTGTAATCACAGCCTGCTTCCTTCGCCTTTTCCTTAACAAAGCGTTCAACTGTGAAATCGGGCTGAGGATAGCCGACGACGTGGCCGCCCTGCTTGAATATACCGCACTTGTGAGCGGCAATTTCAAGGATTGTATCGCCGAGAATATCGGTGTGATCCATTGAAATCGAGGTAATTACGCTGACCTCGGAGCTTTTGATGATGTTCGTTGAATCAAGCGTACCGCCGAGTCCGACCTCAAGGACAACAATGTCGCAGTTTTCCTTTTCAAAATAAAGGAAAGCCGCCATTGTGATAATTTCAAATTCGGTGGGATTGATATTCTTTTCCTTGAGCGCATCAATTACGGGAACGATTTTTTCGACAATTTCTGCAAAATCGTCCTTGGGAATCATTTCGGAATTTATCTGTATTCTCTCACGGAAATCAGTTACAAACGGAGATGTAAAAAGACCGACCTTGTAGCCTGATGCTTCGAGGATTTTTGCAATCATCGTACAGGTTGAGCCCTTGCCGTTTGTTCCTGCGACGTGGACGAATTTCAGCATATCCTGCGGATTGCCGAACGCCTCGCAGAGGGCTTCTATGCGCTCCATACCCGGCTGGGAGCCGAATTTCATACGTGAATGGATAAATTCAAGTGCTTCGTTATAGTTCATAAAATCACTCATTTCAAAATATGGGACGGTAATACCGTCCCATAAACTAATTATTTGCGCAATTTTGCAAGGCTTTCGTCGATCATTGCGATCTTGTCGCGGAGCTTCTGTGCGGCTTCGCGCTGACCCTCAACAACTGCTGCCGGTGCTTTCGCAACGAAGTTTTCGTTATTGAGCTTCTTGTCAATGAACTCGAGCTCCTTGAGCTCCTTTGCCTTATCCTTTTCAAGACGTGCGATTTCTGCCTCAAAATCAACGAGGTCACCCATCGGGATGTAAATCTTCGCATCAGTTGTAACAACGCAGACCGCATCGTCAAACTCGAAGCTGTCGCCTACCTCTGCCTCTGAGCAGGATGCAAGTCTCTGCATAAAGATACCTGCCTGACAGAACGTATCCTTATAAGCGGTTGCGATATAATACTTCGCCTTTCTTGACGGCGGAACGTTCATTTCTGCTCTGCGGTTACGGATAGCACGGACTGCCTCCATAATTCTTTCCATTTCCTGCTCATCTGCGGTGAAGTTGAACTCCTCGTTATATACAGGCCACTCAGAAATCATAATTGACTCGCCGTCGTGCGGAAGTGTCTGCCAGATTTCTTCTGTGATGAACGGCATAAACGGATGAAGAAGCTTGAGAGTGTTGGACATAATGTAAACGAGCATATCGCGTGCTGTCTGTGCAGCCTTTTCGTCGCCCGAATTAAGACGGATTTTTGCAATCTCGATATACCAGTCGCAGAAGATATCCCAGATGAAATCATAGAGCTTCTGAAGTGCAATACCAAGCTCGAACTTGTCAAGGTTGTCCGTTACTTCCTTTGTAAGCTTGTTGTAAAGGCTGAGAATCCACTTATCCTCAAGTGCAAGGTCTTCGGGAACGTGAGGTGCTTTTTCATCCTCACCGAGATTCATAAGAATAAATCTTGCGGCATTCCAGATCTTATTTGCAAAGTTACGGCTTGCACTTACCTTATCGTCAGAGAAGCGCATATCGTTACCCGGGCTGTTACCCGTTGCAAGAGTAAGACGGAGTGCATCTGCACCGTACTGGTCGATAACCTCAAGCGGATCGATACCGTTGCCGAGAGATTTTGACATCTTTCTGCCGAGAGCATCGCGTACAAGACCGTGAATAAGAACGGTATCAAACGGAACCTGACCCGTATATTCAAGAGCCGAGAAGATCATACGGCTTACCCAGAAGCCGATGATATCGTAGCCCGTAACGAGTGTGCTTGTGGGATAATAGTGCTTAAGGTCTGCAGTTTCATCAGGCCAGCCGAGTGTTGAGAACGGCCAGAGTGCTGATGAGAACCAGGTATCAAGAGTATCGCTGTCTTGCTCAACATTCTTGCTTGAGCAGTGCGGACAGGTATCGATATCTGTTTTAGAAACCATTGTTGCACCGCAATCTGCGCAATACCAAGCAGGAATACGGTGACCCCACCAGAGCTGACGGGAAATACACCAGTCGCGTGTACCTCTCATCCAGTTCATATAGTTCTTTGTAAAGCGCTCGGGAACGAATACTGTTTCGCCCTTTTCAACAGCCTCGATAGCAGGCTTTGCAAGGGGCTCCATACGAACGAACCACTGCTTTGAAACCATAGGCTCAATTGTTGAGTGGCAACGGTAGCAGGTGCCTACCTCGTGCTTGAGAGGCTCGATGTATTTGATATATCCGCCCTCTTCAAGGTCTGCAAGGATAGCCTTACGTGCTTCCATTGTTGTCATACCCGCATACTTACCGCAGTCGAGAACCTCGGGCTCGTCGGCAGTAGCCTTACCGCTTGCAACAAGCTCGTCATAAGCAGCCTTTTCAGCGGCACCTGTCATATGACCGTCATAGGTAAACGTTCTTACCATCGGAAGATTGTGACGTCTGCCTACCTCAAAGTCGTTCGGGTCGTGTGCAGGTGTGATTTTAACAACACCCGTACCCTTTGTCATATCAGCGTGCTCGTCGCAGACGATGGGGATTTCCTTATTAAGAAGCGGAAGAATAACGTGACAGCCGTGAAGATGAGCATATCTTTCATCCTCTGCATTGATTGCAACAGCGGTATCACCGAGCATAGTCTCGGGTCTTGTTGTTGCAAGCTCAAGCTGCTCGCCTGTTTCCTTAACAGTGTAAAGAAGGTGCCAGAAGTTACCGTCCTGCTCATTGTACTCAACCTCAGCGTCTGAAATTGAGGTTTCGCAGTAAGGACACCAGTTAACCATTCTGTTACCGCGGTAGATGAGGTCCTTTTCATAAAGTCTTACGAAAACCTCACGTACGGCTCTGCTGCAGCCCTCGTCAAGAGTGAAGCGCTCTCTGTCCCAGTCACAGGATGAGCCGAGCTTCTTGAGCTGTTCGATGATTCTGCCGCCGTACTTTTCCTTCCAGTCCCAAGCACGCTCAAGGAAGCCGTCTCTGCCGAGGTCATCCTTTGTAATGCCTTCAGCAGCCATAGCCTCAACAATCTTTGCCTCTGTTGCGATTGAAGCGTGGTCTGTGCCCGGAAGCCAGAGTGTGTCATAGCCCTGCATACGTCTGTAGCGGATAAGAATATCCTGAAGCGTATTGTCAAGAGCGTGACCCATATGAAGCTGACCCGTGATGTTCGGCGGCGGTATAACTATCGTATACGGCTTCTTCTCCGGATCGCATTTCGCGTGAAAAAACTTACCGTCGAGCCAGAATTTATAGGTTCTGTCTTCAACATCCTTGGGATCGTACTGTTTTGCAAGATCCTTTGCCATATATATCTCCTCCTAATTATTTACAAATAAAAAAATAAAAAGCCCGTCTCAAAAGCTTTGAGACGAGCTGAAAACCCGCGGTACCACTCAAATTGCACCTAAATGCCACTCTTTGATGCTTTTACGCAGCATAACGGGAGAGGTCTAATCACTTACGCTTTCTTCTCTCCGACTCGGAAGCTACAAGCATTACCCTTCTCTGCCGTTTTACACCGACCAACGGCTCTCTTGAAGATAGTGGTAAAGCCCCTCTTCGTCATTGTCTTTTACCGAAGTATTTTAGCACTATATTATCGGTTTGTCAACTGTTTTTGTCCGATTCATCAAGAGCAAGCTCGGCCTCGCAACGGCGCAGAGCAGCAATAACATTGCCTCGCATCGTAAGGTTAAACAAACGGATAAGCTCCTCACTTGACATACGGGTTGCATTGCGGTTTTGCATCCAGCATTCAACAACACCGCAGATTCCGTAAGTATAGAAATCCGCAATAAAATTCTTATGATATTCGTCAACCTTCATCTTAACAGATACGCTGTCAACAACAATTCTTGCAACAATTCCGATTTTTTCATAGATGAAATCGTGGAAGAATTTATCCGCCTTTGAATTTACGACACAGCGGATCTCATCCTGATGCTCCTCAAGATAATCAAACATCTCCTGAATAACGGGCATCCAATCGTCATCATCCTTGTGCTTTTCAACAATCATTGTTCCGTCATAAGTATAAATCCACTCAACAAGAGCGTAGATATCCTGAAAATGATAATAGAAGGTCTGACGGTTAACACCGCAATCCTCGACAATTTCACGGATTTTGATTTTGTCGAGAGACTTCTTTTTCATAAGCTTTCTTAAAGAGCCTGCTATGAGAAGCTTGGTTTTTTCACCGGTACTCTGATTTGCCATAGTATCTCCCCCTTTTTAATGATTTTATCACATTAAAAAGGCTATTTCAAGACAAAACGCTATACATTCATAGGATGATTGTATAGACAATATGCTATAAATGTAACAAAGAGCCCGAAATTCGGACTCTTTGTTAATATATTGTTCAAATTTGATTAAAGGATACCCTTCTGAGTTGCATACTCATGGAAGGACTCAATGCTTCTTCTTCTTGCGGGGCTGAGCGTTGCACCTGCTCTTGTAACAGTTGTCATCGGGATACCCTGAAGCTGAACAAGATACTTTGCACTTGCGTTGAAGCCGCTGTCAATAGCGTTATCAAGAAGAATGATTTCGTTATATGTTTCGCGTGCCTTTTCAATATTGTTTTCAACGAAGAACTCATCGTACATCTTACGGAAAAGACCTGCACCGCAGGATGTCGGAGTTGCACATACGCCTCTTGCGCCGGCTACATAAGCATCGAAGAGATAAGGAATGTTAGCCTGAAGAACGGCTGACTCGCCCTGAACCTCGATTTTTTCCTTGATAAGCTCAAGTGAACAGGTTGTATCCTTGATGCCCTTGAACTTGCCTGTCTTTACAAGCTCGCCGTAAGCCTTAGCTGACATACAGTGAGGATTGAAGCCGGGGAACTCATAAAGGAGAATCGGAAGAGTTGTATTCTCAGCAAGCTCTGAAAGATAGTCAACGAGCTGATCATCCTTATCGCCGACACCTCTTGTTACGAAAACAAGACCGTCAACACCTGTCTGCTCCATCTTTTTAACCTCTTCAACCTGATATTTCCAGGTCGGCTCAAGGTTAGCGGTTGCAACAACCTCAGCACCGTTAGCGTGCTTGACAGCAATCTCGGCACACTTGATTCTTTCTTCGGGAGTAAGGAGTGTCATTTCAGCACTACCGCACACTGAGAAAAGATGATGAGAGCCTTTCGCTGCCTGCCATTCAACATACTTTGCATATACATCGTAGTCGATTGACTTATCCTCTTTGAAAGGAGTGAGGAGCAATGAATATATGCCTCTGAATTCTTCGGGTTTACCTGTAAACATAAAAAGCACCTTCTTAAAAATTATGGGTTATTTGGGTCTATATTACTACTATATGTTGGTAATTTCAAGGGATTTTTTAAATATTTTATTTATCTTTCACTAATATTTTCTTCAATAACAGCCTTTGCCATATCGGGATAATTGGTTATTACCGCATCTGCACCGAGCTTATAAAGTCGTCTGACCTCTTCGGGCGAATTTACCGTCCAGGTATTTATTCTGATTCCCTGCGCTTTAATTTCCGCTACTGACGTCTCATTAAGCGTGATGAAATGAGGATGAACACACTCAACGCCTCTTGATTTTGTATATTCACCGAAATTGTAAATCCACTCTCCCGTAAGATATCCGCAGACAATCCCGGGCTTGATTTCCTTAAATCTCATAACGCTGTAATGATTAAAGCTTGAAATTATAATTCTGTCCTCGAGACCGAACTCTTCGATAAGATCAAGAACAGCTTTTTCTATCCCCGGATATTCATTTATACCTGTTTTAAGCTCAATATTCGTTATAAAGCCTTCAACGGGCTTCACGAGCTCAAAATATTCGCGAAGGGTCGGAATTTTATTAAAGCCGTAAACACCCTTAAACGTTGCACTCGCATCAAACGAGCAAAGCTCCCCGTAGGTATAATCGGCAACAAAACCTTCGCCGTCGGTTGTTCTGTCGATGCGTTCATCGTGAATGACTACAACCACGTTATCCTTCGTTAAATGGACATCAAGCTCAGCGCCGTCAGCACCCGCTTCAATTGCCTTCTGAAAAGCGAGAAGCGTATTTTCGGGATACTTTCCGCTGAAGCCTCTGTGAGCAATATTCAGCATAATAACAACTCCTTAATATTTTCTTATTATAAAAGCCTGTCTGCCCTTTTTGGTAAGACCTGCATCCTCGTCAACGATCACCTTGCCGCTGCCGTGAATCACAAGCTTTGCGCCGAACGGCACTTTAACGTCAGGCTTCGACATAACAACGCCGTTCATCAGCACCTCTCCCCGTTTGATTTTATCCGCTGCCGTGCTTCGTGAAAGCGAAAAAGCAACCGAAACAACCGCATCAAGCCGCATTGAAGAAACATAGCAGCGCTTTTCTTCAAAGAGAGCTTCGGTACCTGAATTTTCAAAGGTATCGGTGATTTCGATGCTGACGCTTCCCCTGCCGACAGAGGTCAGGTTTTCTTTGATATATCCCGCAACGCTGCGGATAACCGCCATTGAACAGCCCTTGTCCGTGACGATAATATCACCGACAGCCTCGCGCTTTATACCAAGTCCCATAACCGCGCCGAGATAGTCACGGTGGCTGAGGGTTGAAAAGCTGTCCTTTTTTATATCAAGCGCAACAATCGGCGAAAGGTCGGGATTTTCCTTTATATAGTCAATACCCTCGGCATAATCCGGAAAGAAAACGGCAACTTTGCGCTCGCTGTCATCGAATCCGCCATAGAAATCAAAGCGTACATCGCTTCGCCGTCTGAGATATTCGATAACCGTGCTCTGCTGATAGATATCGAGAAAATTAGTGCTCGTGACAAGATAGCTGTCCTCGCACGACGAAATACAGTCTTCAATTCTTGCCAGAAGCAGCTCATTATCGGTCATTGGTTTCACCTCAAGAAGAAATATAACATAAATATGTTATTTTGTACAGAAAAAACGGCAGAAAATTTATACACCCTAAAACGCTTTATATACATTTTCTATTGAACAAATCATCAATATATGGTATTATTACTAAAAATTACAATGGAGGGATATTGATATGAATATACCACGCCCCGAACATCCTGAACCGCAATTCCAGCGTCAGGCATGGATGAACCTGAACGGAAAATGGAATTTCCAGATTGACAATTCCAAGAGCGGTCTTGCAAAGAAATTTTACGAGAGAGGCACTCGCTTCGACTCTGTTATAACTGTCCCCTTCTGCCCCGAAAGTGTACTTTCCGGCATCGAAAACAAGGACTTTATGGCTGCCGTATGGTATGCAAGAGAATTCGTAATCCCCGAGCGTTACGCGGATATGAGAACCGTTCTCCACTTCGGCGCAGTTGATTACAAGGCTACCGTTTATATAAACGGTGTTGAGGTCGGTACACATACAGGCGGCTACATCTCCTTTAAATTTGATATCACGGATTACATCAGGCCCGGTGCAAACACGGTAACGGTTTACGCTGAGGATGATGTCCGCAATCCGCTTCAGCCCAGAGGTAAGCAGAGTGAGGAATACTATTCCCACGGCTGTGACTATACAAGAACAACGGGTATATGGCAGACGGTATGGCTTGAGTTTACTCCGAAATCATACATCGAGAGCATCAAGGTTTTCCCGAATGCCGAAAACTGCTCAGTTGACATTCAGGCAAAGGTTGTCGGTGAGGGTAAATTCGAAGCACTCGCACTTTTCCACGACAGAATTATGGGTGTCGGCAGTGCAGAGACCAAGGGCGGTATAGTTAACGCTCACCTCGACCTCAAGGAGGCTCACTACTGGGCAGTCGGTGAAGGCAGACTTTATGACCTTGAGCTTAAGTTCAACGACGACAGAGTTGACAGCTATTTCGGACTCCGCGACATAAAGCTCGACGGCTACAAGTTCCTCATCAACGGTAAATCTGTTTTCCAGAGACTTGTTCTTGACCAGGGCTTCTACCCCGACGGTATCTACACCGCTCCGAGTGAGGATGCACTCATCAAGGACATTCAGCTTTCACTTGACGTAGGCTTCAACGGTGCAAGACTTCACGAAAAGATTTTCGAGCCTCGCTTCCTTTACCATTGTGACAAGATGGGATACATCGTATGGGGCGAATACCCGAACTGGGGTCTCGACTCATCAAACCCGAATATTGTTTACAGCGTATTACCCGAATGGCTTGAGGAGCTTGAAAGAGACTTCAATCACCCGTCGATCATCGGCTGGTGTCCGTTCAACGAGACATGGGACTATGACGGAAGAAAGCAGCACGATGCGGCTCTTAAAATGATTTATGACGTCACAAAGGCTTATGACCCGACACGCCCCTGCATCGACACAAGCGGTAACTTCCACGTAACAGGTGAAATTTTCGATATCCACGATTATACTCAGGACGTTGAGGAGTTCGGCTCACACTATGAAAAGCTCGGCGAGGGCAAGGTTTACGACTGCCACGAGAAGAGACAGACCTACCGCGGTGAGCCGATGTTCGTCAGCGAATACGGCGGAATCCAGTGGTCAATGAATCCCGGTGAGCAGAATGCCTGGGGCTACGGTAATGCACCGAAAAACAAGTATGAATTCATCGAGCGCTATCAGGGACTGACAGATGCGCTTCTTGATAACGAATACATCTTCGGCTTCTGCTATACTCAGCTTTACGATATCGAGCAGGAGCAGAACGGTCTTTATACATATTCAAGAAAGCCGAAATTCGACCCGTCGATTTTCTACGGTATAAATTCCAGAAAAGCTAAAATCGAGTTATAACGGAGGTTTTTTATATGATTAAATTACCCGATTATCACAAAAGATTGGATGTTCTTCACGTCGGCTGTGAGGAGCCGAGGGCATACTTTATCCCTTATGAGGACGAAGCCAAAACTGAGCTTCCGCGTTCCGAATCAAAATATTTCCACTCACTCTGCGGTGAATGGGATTTCAGATTCTATCCGAGCCTTGTAGACGTTGAAGACGGATTCTACACCGAGGACTACAGCATCGGTGAGGAATACAATAAAATCAAGGTTCCGATGAACTGGCAGATGGATCTTGAAAAGGATTACGACAAGCCGAACTACACTAATATCAACTACCCCTTCCCTCTCGATCCGCCTCACGTTCCCGATGAAAATCCCTGCGGTATTTACATCCGTGATTTTGAGGTTGACGAGAATATGATTTCACGCGACCTTTTCCTCAACTTCGAAGGCGTTGATTCCTGCTTCTACCTCTGGATTAACGGCAAAATGGTCGGCTACAGTCAGGTCAGCCATATGACAAGCGAATTCAACATCACTGATTATGTCCGCACAGGTAAAAACAGAATCGCTGTTCTTGTCCTCAAATGGTGCGACGGTACATATCTTGAGGATCAGGATATGTGGAGAATGAGCGGTATCTTCCGTGAGGTATATATCCTTGAAAGAAGCAAGAGAGGCAGAATCGAGGATTTCTTCATCACAACGGAGCTCAAAAAGCAGTTCACACGCTGTATGATGAACGTTGACCTTAAGGTCTTCGGCGACAGAACGGTTGACTATAAGCTCGTTTCACCGCACGGCGAGGTTGTGGCTTCAGGTGAAAGCAAGGATAATAAAATCAAGATCAAGCTCGAAAACCCGATTCTCTGGAATGACGAGCTTCCCCAGCTTTACAGCCTTTATCTTGATGTACCCGGTGAGACAATTCTCGCAAAGGTCGGCATCAAGGAGCTTGTTATCAAGCATTCCGTTCTTTACCTCAACGGTCAGAAAATCAAAATCCGCGGCGTAAACCGTCACGATTCGCACCCCTTCCTCGGTCACGCTACACCCGTCGAGCATATGCTTGAGGATCTTTATATTATGAAGCGTCATAACGTGAACGCTGTCAGAACCTCCCACTATCCGAACGACCCGCGCTTCCTTGAAATGTGCGATGAGCTCGGCTTCCTTGTTATCGACGAGGCTGATATCGAAACTCACGGTATGGCTGCAAGAATCTGCCGCACGCCCGAAGACGGTAAGTATGCAAAGCAGGAATGGTGGATGACCTTCTGGAGTCAGCTTTCACAAGGACCCGAATGGAAGGCAGCTTATGTTGACCGTGCGCAGAGAATGTTCGAGCGCGACAAAAACCGTGCCTGCGTAATTTTCTGGTCACTCGGTAACGAATCGGGCTGCGGTGACAATCACCGTGCTATGCGCGATTACATCAAGGGCAGAAAGTCTGACGCTATCATCCATTATGAGGGCGCAAACTACGCATACGGCGACTATGCAAAGAAAAAATTCACAGACGTTTCCGACGTTGAAAGCTGGATGTACCCCTCAATTGAGAAATGTCAGGAAATTCTTTCAAGCAAGAAGCGTGCAAAGAAGCCCTTCTATATGTGCGAATACTGTCACGCAATGGGCAACGGTCCCGGAGACCTTCGCGACTACTGGGAGCTTATCGAGTCTGACGACAAATTCGTCGGCGGATGTATATGGGAATTCACCGACCATTCAGTTGCTATCCCCGACGGTAAGGGCGGATTCAATTATACCTACGGCGGTGACTTCAACGATTATCCTAACGACAGAAACTTCTGTGTTGACGGTCTCGTTTACCCCGACAGAACTCCGCACACAGGCTTTATGGAGGCAAAAATCGCATATCAGCCCTTCTTCGCTGAATATAACGGAAACGGCAGTGTCAACGTAAAGAACAGACTTTTCTTCGCAGGTCTTGACGATATCGGCTTCAAGTGGGAAATCAAATCCGATGCAAAGCTTGTTGCTGAAGGCGAAATTTCAGGTCTTATGCTGATGCCGAGAGAGTCAAATGATTTCGCACTCTTCAATCCTGCTGATTACTCCTTCACGGGTGAAACATACCTTACTCTCCGCTTTGTTACAAGAACAGACAAGCCGTGGGCGAAGGCAGGCTTTGAATGCGGTCTTAAGCAGTTCAGGCTTGAGAGTGCACCCACTGAGAAGACCGAGGCTGTTACAAGCGAGCTCACTGTTGAAGAAAGCGACAGATATATCAATATCACATCAGGCGATAATTATTTCGTGTTTGATAAGCCGTACGGCAGACTTGAGACCATCCGTCACAATGGTGTTGACCTTATCACGAAGCCGGTTGAGCTTAACCTCAACCGCGCTCCCCTTGATAATGACGTGCCTTATTCGGGACAGTGGGAAAACATCGGTCTTTTCAGAACAAAGCAGAAAACATACAGCGCAGAACTGATTGAAAACAGCGCAGAAAAGGCTGTTGTTGAGGTTAAGATGAGTCTCGGCTCATACACCTATGACCCTGCATTCCGCGGCACAATGACCTACACCTTCCTTAACAGCGGTGCAGTGCTTATCAACGTAAGCGGCACGGCAACCGAGGGTATCGAGGTGCTTCCGCGTATCGGCTTACAGCTGACAATGCCCGAGGGCTTTGAGAAATTCAGCTTCTTCGGCTACGGCCCGCACGAAAGCTATATCGACAAAAACCTTTCAACATACGTTGATAAGTTCGAAACAACTGTTACAGATAACTTTGAGCATTACGTCCGTCCGCAGGAGAATTCATCTCACTACGGCACAAAGTGGGCTGAGGTTAGAAACGCAGACGGAATCGGACTCTACTGCACAGCAGAGAATTTTGATTCCTTCAGCGTCAATGCACAGCACTTTACCCCGAATATGCTCCGCGAGACAAAGCACGACTATGAGCTTGAGGCACTCAAGGAAACCGTATTCAGCCTTGACTATAAGCAGCTCAGCTGCGGTTCGGCATCCTGCGGTCCGAAGAGCCTTGACAAATACAGACTTCTTGACAAGGAGTTCAATTTCACGTTCAGACTTCTTGCAGGTAAGGCAGAATAAAATCAATTACGCTACGGCAGAACATTCTGCCGTAGCTTTTACTTTATCTACAAAAAAGGCTCTTTGTTTTCTACCTCACGGTTAATTGACAGCAGCAATCGTAAAAGGTTATAATAGTATAAAGGAGGTTTTATAATGAAAAAATCAATCATTTCACTCGCGCTTGCGTGTCTGATGCTCGTCGGCAGTATTATTCCTGCTTTCGCTGCTGAGGCACCCGCAAAGCTTCAGTTCGACAGCAACGGAGACTTCAAAATCCTTCATCTCTGCGACTGTCAGGACGGATATCCCGCACACAAGGAAATGTTCACCTACATCAACTATATGCTTGACGTTTATGAGCCTGACCTCGTTATTCTCGGCGGTGACAATACGGTAGGTCCCGAGGAGACAAAGGCAGAGGCTGTCAGGGAGCTTGTTACACCGTTCGTTGAGCACGAGACATATTTCACACTTGTTTTCGGTAATCACGACCACGAGCAGGGCGTTGAAAAGGAAGAGCTTCTTAAAATGTATCAGGAAGCAGGCGGAAAATACTGCCTCGCTTACGATGCGGTTCCCGAGCTGACAGGTACGGCAACTCACAATCTCCCCGTCTACTCCTCAGACGGAGAAAAAATTAAATTCAACCTCTGGATGTTCGATTCAAACACTTATGCAGAGGACGAAAACGGTAAAAGACTCGGCTATGACAGCGTAAGAACAGACCAGATTGAATGGTACAACAAAACTTATGCTGACCTTAAGGAAGAGGCAGGAGAAGCTGTTTATTCACTCGCCTTCCAGCATATGATTCCGCCCGATGTTTACAAGGTAATGTATAAGGACATCAGGCTTGACCTTGACCCTATCACAGAGACCTATAACGACGGCAAGCATTACCCCATCATTTTCCCGAACACAAGCGCATTCACGGGCCACATCTACGAGGCTCCCTCTCCCGGTGTTGTAAACTACGGTCAGGTTGATAAAATGGCTGAAAACGGCGACGTTCTCGGTGTCCTCGTCGGTCATGACCACGTTAACTCCTACGAGACCGAATATAAGGGAGTCAAGCTCATCAATACACCCGGCGTTTCCTTCAACGCTTACGGTAAAGAGGTTGTACGCGGCAGCAGACTTATCACAATCAATGAGGATTCTCCGAATACATTTGAATCAGAGGTTATCACGGTAAACGAATTAGCTTATGAACACGAGGATTTCCGCGAGGAAATGGGTATCAGCAAATTCAAGGCAGGCTTCTGGATCTTTATGGATAAGGTTGCACTCTTCTTTGCGAAGCTTTCAAGCTATCCGGCAAGGATTGTATTCTAATAACAAACATATAACGTAATCAAGGCTGGCAGATTTCTGTCAGCCTTATTCATTCAATAACATCAAAAAAAGAGAGCCGACTGACGGCTCTCTTGATTTTTGATTATTAAATTAACTTGTGTGTTGGACTCACGCCTTTACATTTACTATAAGTTAATAATGACTAGTACTTTGGACTCACACCTTTACATTTTCTGATAATTTAAAACGCTAGATGTACATGTCACTCACTCTCTTCCGAGTTTATTTTTATTGAACAAGTGTTATTTGAACATCGTACTCACTCTCTCATAATTTTTTGAGAATTAAATTCAGATGTGCATAGGACTCACTCTCTTAAAAATATTTTTATACTCGTTTAAGATTATCTGTACATTTCAACTCACTCTTTCAGATTTGATAAAATTGAAATTACATTTAGATGTACTTAACAGCCACCCTATTTCTATGAAATTTATAGTTAGGATATGATCATACGATCGGCCTGCTATGTAATGTGGGCGTTCCCACTCGCCTGCCGCTTCGCAAATCACGTTGAAATCTTTGATGATAAATTCATTAACTTCGGTTTCTTCACACCGTATTATTTAAGATTTACTTTCGATCTGCGGCGGCCCTATTAAATTGTATTTCTTCACAGTTCATTGGACTCGCCTCCTGACTCCACATCTCTCATGTGTTATTTTGTTATGTTTTCCCTTGGTTCGCCTTTATATTAACACGCATTTTATGTCTTGTCAATAGTTTTTTTGAAAAAAGTTGAAAAATTTTATATAAATTAACTTAATTCTAAATTATCTTGACTATTCGTGCGTTTAAGGTTAAAATATAATGTACGAGAAAAACTACGGAGGAAATAAACATGGCTGAAGAATACAATCCCGATCTTATTAGCGTTATCGACGAAGATGGCGTTGAACATATTTTTGAAGAGCTTGACAGAATCGAAACCGATGACGGTCGTTATGTTGCGCTGCTCCCCGTCTATGACGATGCAGAGGACATTCTCGACGATGACGGTGAGCTTATCATCCTCAAGGTAGAAGAGGATAAAAAGGGCGAAACCTTCCTTTGTCCTATCGAGAACGATAAGGAGTTCAACGAAATCGGTCAGATCTTTGAGGAAAGACTCAACGAGAAGTTCGATTTTGAGGACTGATGAAATTAAATTCCCCCTGCCTTGTGCGATAACTTGCAGCCCATATTAACCCTACAATTGTATTTACGGGAGCTTATCTCCCGGCACGGATTGCAGACCTCCCGCCCTGCGGACGAAGGGAGCGTGAACTGCCGGGGAAGCACCCACCTGCTTTTAAACGCAGGTTACTATCGGTTGTAAGCGGCTTGGCGGGGTTTTTATCATAACAAATTACAGGTGATAAAAATGTTAAGAATTGTAAAGGCACAGTTACTTGACGTTGTACCGCTTGAAATCGGCTTTATCTACGCTCAGCGTGCAAAGCTGCCGAACGGTCAGGAAACTGTTGCATTTTTTGTATATGACCAGGACGGTGACAGAACACTTCCTGTAAAAATAAAAACATATCTTGAGGCTAAATTCGGACTCCAGTACCGCGAGATTGCCAAAAAGCTCGGCAACTACATAGCCTGCGATGCAGCCGTACTCAAAAGCAACGGCGTTGTCACACTCTTTGATGACGGCAATATGAACATTTTTGATTCCGACGGCTCTGTTGCAATGCAGGAAAAGCTCGTTTATCAGAACTGTCCGATCCGCAGCCTTGCTATGGACGGCAACTGCTTCTGGTGCGTTGTCCCCGACCGTAATTCAATCGTCAAGTTTTCACCGATTGAAAAGCGCGTGCTTCTGCGCATAGGCGGCGGCGCATCCGTTGCATTCAGACGGCCTACCTCCATTTTCAAAAGCGAGGACAGATTATTCGTCTGCACGGAGCATAACAATCAGGTACGTACAATCAGCCTTAAGGATTATTCCGTCAAGGATTACCTCTCCTTTAACGAGCCCATAAAGAAATACTTCAAGGTCGGCTTTATGGAATACGTCGTGCTTGAATCAGGCGTATATTGTATCGAAAGCAAAGATAAATAATCAGCAAAAAAAGGAATCTGCAATATGCAGGTTCCTTTCATTTTTCGGGCAATATAAAAAGGGTGATTTTATGTTGACTAAAGCAAAATTCCGCGAATACTTTACGGTTTTCGGCTTCGGCGCTGTTATATACAGCCTCGTCGAGGTTGTTACGAGAGGATATACACATTGGACGATGACGATAACGGGCGGTGTTGCCTTTCTGCTGATTTATATTATCAATATCAACATGAAGACAGACAGCCTTATCCTGCGCTGTCTTGTCGGCTGTGCCGTGATTACCGCGATTGAGTTCAGCGTCGGTATGCTCGTAAACCGCGGACTTCATATGAACGTATGGGACTATTCGGACGAGAAATTCAATCTCTTCGGTCAGATTTGTCCCCTGTTTTCGTTTTTATGGTTTCTGATATGCATACCCGGCACGGCGCTTTCGTTTATTCTGAAGGAACAGCTGAGAAGGAGCTGATATTTTTAAATTCGGGCTGCCGTGATTTATCAGCAAGGCTTGCATAAGAAAAGAATGCCGCTCCGTGACAGCCGTCAGTTTTCCTGAGAAGATCAAGCTGTTTATCTATAATTCCGTTGCCTGCCTTCCACTCATCATCACTTTCATTCACCTTATAGGCGGCAATGCCGTAAATCATTCTGACGGCACCGATAGTATTGAGCTTTTCCCATTCCGAAAGTGCTTTATCAAAGGTCAGACTTTCGTTCTCAAAGCCGTAGTACAGCTGAGGGATAATCCAGTCGGCATATCCGCGGCGCGAGCACCATAGTCTGACATCCGCATACTGCTGCTCGTAATTGTTGGTAACATTGCCTGCGGGACTTATCGAAAATATGCAATCGGATTTTTCCGATTTGACAGTAGTATACATCTGCGAAACAAAGGCCGAGACCGTGCTAAGTCTCCATTCATCGAGAGAAAGCCTGCCTCCCTCATCGGTATATTGCTTATAAAAAGCTTCATCCACCGATCTTTGGGTTGAGGGGTAAAAATAATCGTCGATATGGATTCCGTCCACATCGTAGTCCCTGACAATCTCGCGTACGCCGTCAAGAACGAGCTTCTGTGCCTTCATTGATGCGGGCGAATAGTAAATCCCGCTGTCGAGAATAACCACGTCTGCGGTTTTATTTTTTATCCATCCGATAGCAGGATGGTTATCTGCAAGATTTTCTGTATTTTTATCAAAGGAGATCCGGAACGGATTTATCCACGCGTGAAGTGACAATCCCCTTTCGTGAGCGAGCTCAATACAGATTTCAAGCGGGTCATAGTCAACAGCTTTTCCCTGCCTGCCCGTAAGGTAATACGACCACGGAAAGATATCGGATTTATAAAAGCTGTCGCTGAACGGACGCACCTGAAGAAAAACCGTGTTAATTCCCCAACCGACACAGTTATCGAGCATCCTTTCGACTTTGGCGGTAAATGCTTTTTTATCCTTGTTCTTTTCGCCCAGCATAGAAAGCTCGCTGTAAAAAATCCATATAGCGGAAATCCTTTCGTATTCGGTTTTCGGTTTTTCTTCGTTCACGGGTGCACATCCCGAAAAAACAAGCAGAATTGAAATCAGGATACAAATGATTTTTTTCATCTTGAGCCTCACATAATTTTATGTTAAAATGAATTAGTAAAATATATCTGTTTTCGGAGTTATTATGAAATATATTTTTATCTGGATTGGAATTATATCTGCCTTTTCGGTTATTCTGACCGTATACGACAAAATCGCGGCAAAAACAGGCAGCCGAAGAATTGCCGAAAAAACGCTGATGCTTCTCGGTCTCATCGGCGGTGCGGGTGCAATGCTCGTTACAATGCTCATTATACACCATAAAACGCACCATGCCAAGTTTATGGCAGGGTTACCAATCGAAATAATTTTACATACAGGAATAATTTTAGCCGTTGCTTTCATATGAAGCAACGGCTTGATTTTTATAAGGTTTTAAGTGCTCCAGTCGGGCAGGAAGTCACACATTTCTGGCAGGTTTTGCAGAATTCGGTTACGGATGCATCCGCAAATTCCGGCTTGATAACGGTTGTAAAGCCTCTGCCGACAAGACCGATAAGACTCTTTCCGACATCCTCTTCACAGACACGGACACAGAGGTTGCAAAGAACGCACTTATTCTGGTCACGTTCGATGTAAACAAGCTTCTGCTCCTTTTTGCAATTATGCTTATCGCCCGCAAAACGCTCGGGACAGACATCGTACTGATTTGCATAACGAATAAGCTTACAGTCGTGATAATCGTGGCATCCGCATTCAAGGCATCGTTTAGCCTCATTTCTTGCCGTTTCTTCATCAAAACCGAGGTTTACCTCGTTAAAATCGTTTCTGCGCTCCTCGGGACTTCTCTGCGGCATTTTCGCACGGCTGACCTTCTGCTTATCGGCAAGGTCCTGAGCAGTTATCACACGCTCGGAAACATAGGGCTTTTTATAGCCCACCGTTTCACCGCTCAGATAGCTGTCAATAACATCCGATGCCTTCTGTGCCTCACCGATAGCTTCAATTGCGATTGATGCACCTCGATTCGTTGCATCACCGACGGCAAATACTCCCTCAAGTGAGGTTCTGAAGGTTTTTGCATCGGCAGAGATATTGCCTCTCTGAGTCAGCTCGAGGGCTTCAAAGCCGCTTATATTTATCCGCTGACCGATAGCCATAATCACGTTATCAAGCTCAAGAATCTCAAATTTACCCTCAACCGGAACGGGAGAACGGCGTCCGCCTGCATCAGGCTCTCCGAGCTCCATAGCCTGAAGCTTTACAGCCTTTACCCTGCCGTTTTCACCGATGATTTCGACGGGATTGCAAAGGAACTTATAGATTACGCCCTCTTCCTCTGCCTCGTCGATTTCTACCTTTTCGGCAGGCATTTCGGCACGTGTTCTTCTGTATATTACATAAACCTCTTTTGCACCGAGACGTACAGCCGAACGGCAGGCATCCATTGCGGTATTACCGCCGCCGATAACCGCTACTCTGTCACCGAGCTTAACGGGATTTTTCAGCGCAACACTGCGAAGAAAATCGATACCGCCGTATACACCTTCAAGGTCTTCACCCGCAATTCTCATCGAGCTGCTCTTCCACGCGCCGATAGCAACAAGCGTTGCATCGTGTGCGCTTCGGATTTCATCAAGAGTGATATCCGTACCGATTCTTATATTATTTTTCATCTCAACGCCGAGCTTGGCAATTGAGTCAATTTCCATATCGAGAACTTCCTTAGGAAGTCTGTACTGCGGAATACCGTAGCGGAGCATACCGCCCATTTTTTCCATTGCATCGTAAACGGTAACCTTATGTCCCTTGACCGCGAGGAAGTATGCAGCAGTAAGACCTGCGGGGCCGCCGCCGATTATACCGACGGATTTGCCTGTGCTTTCTGCTATCTCAGGCATAAATTTATTATCTGATTTCAGATCCTCATCTGCAGCAAAGCTCTTGAGAAAAGCAATTGAAATCGGTTCTTCTACCATTTTTCTTCTGCAGGCAGATTCGCACGGATGCGGACAGATTCTGCCGATTGATGCAGGAAGCGGCACTCTTTCTTTAATAAGTGCAACAGCCTCCTTATATTTACCCTCAGCAATGAGCTTGACGTAGCCCTGACAGTCTGTTCCTGCAGGACAGTTGAGTGAGCAAGGACCCTTGCAATCGCCCGTATGGTCGGACATAAGCAGCTCGAGAGCGATTTTTCTTGATTGCTTTACTCTCGGGGTTTCAGTATTAATAACCATTCCGTCGGAAGCAACCGCCGAGCATGCGCGAAGAAGCTTCGGCATACCCTCAACCTCAACGGTACAAAGACCGCAGGCGCCGTACGGCTTTATTTCTTCGATATAGCAAAGTGTGGGGATTTCTATTCCGTTATTTTCGGCAATCTGAAGAATCGTTCTGCCCTTTTCGGCTGTGATTTCCTTGCCGTTTATTGTAACCTTAATCATATCCAACGCTCTCACCTCATTCCATAATTACAGCATTGAATTTACAAGTATTGTAGCACGCACCGCATTTAATGCATTTTGACACATCAATCGAGTGCGCTGTTTTAAGCTCACCGCTGATTGCATCAACGGGACATTTCTTTGAGCAGAGCGTACATCCTCTGCATTTTTCCGCATCGATTCTGTATGAAAGCAAATCGGAGCATGCCTTTGCGGGGCATTTTTTCTCATTGATATGAGCCTCGTACTCATTGCGGAAATATTTTATAGTGGTAAGCACGGGATTCGGTGCTGTCTGACCGAGACCGCAGAGCGCACCGTCCTTGATTGAATAGCAAAGCTCCTCGAGAAGCTCAATGTCGCCGTCCTTACCCTCACCTTTTACGATTCTGCTGAGGATTTCAAGCATACGTTTTGTGCCGATACGGCAATGAACGCATTTTCCGCAGGATTCCTTTGTCGTGAAATCAAGGAAGAACTGTGCCATACTTACCATACAGGTGGTTTCATCCATAACGACCATACCGCCCGAGCCCATAATCGCGCCCGTAGCACCGAGTGCCTTATAGTCAATAACGGTATCAAGCAAGGCCTCGGGAATACATCCGCCCGAGGGACCGCCCATTTGTACCGCCTTGAAGCGTGCATCATTCCTGATACCTCCGCCGATGTCAAAGATAACATCGCGCAAGGTCTTTCCCATAGGAATTTCGACAAGTCCGCCCTTTTTGATTTTACCAGTAAGGGCAAAAACCTTTGTTCCCTTGCTGTTCTCCGTACCCATAGCGGAGAAGGCTTCGCCGCCGTTGAGGATAATCCACGAAACATTCGCGAAGGTTTCGACATTATTGATATTTGAAGGCTTATACCAATAGCCTGACTGTGCGGGGAACGGAGGCTTCAGTCGGGGCATACCTCTCTCCCCCTGTAGAGACTCGATAAGTGCAGTTTCCTCTCCGCAGACAAATGCGCCTGCACCCGCCTTGATACGCATTTTGCACGAGAAGGACGAGCCGAGAATATTTTCACCGAGGTAACCCTTTTCCTCTGCCTCCTTTATTGCATTAGTCAGACGCTCGATAGCCAGCGGATATTCGGCTCTGACGTAAACCACAGCCTCTTTTGCTCCGATTGCGTAAGCACCGATAAGCATACCCTCAATAAGGTTATGCGGATCACTTTCGATAACCGCTCTGTCCATAAATGCGCCCGGGTCACCCTCATCGGCATTGCAGATAAGATATTTATAATCTCCCTGTGCCTGACGTGCGGCATTCCACTTGAACCACGTCGGAAAGCCTGCACCGCCGCGTCCTGCCAGACCCGAGAGCTTTATCTCTTCAATAACCTCTTCGGGAGTCATTGTTTTAAGCACCTTTTCGAGTGCCTTATATCCGTCATCCGCAACATATTCTTCGATTTTTTCGGGATTGATAATGCCGCAATGGCGAAGAGCAATTCTCGTCTGCTTTAAAAGAAAGTCCTTATCCTCATCTGTGATTTCAATGTCATTCACGGCATTTTCGTCACCGCTTATAAAGGCGATGATTTTTTCAGCATCGGACGGCTGAACCTTTACAAGACGCTTAACAAGATTATTACCGTCATAAACATCAACAACAGGCTCAAGGAAGCACATACCGATACATCCCGTGATTGTAAGCTCACAGGTTTCGGGGACAATTTTTTCAATCGCTGAATAAACCTTCGCGGCACCCGCGGCGATTCCGCAGCTGCCCTGACCAACAACTATACGCATTCCTCACGCCTCCTTTTCTTTTAAGCTTCTCAAAATTTCCTTGGTCTTATCGGGAGTGAGACTTCCGTATGTTTCGTCGTTAATCATCATAACGGGTGAAATACTGCAGCAACCGAGGCAGGCAACGTTTTTCAGAGTAAAAAGACCGTCTGCGGTTGTTTCACCGTCGGAAATGCCAAGCTCCTCAACGATCGCCTTTTCGATTTTCTCCGAGCCGTTGACGTGGCAAGCCGTGCCCTGACAGAGCATAATAAGATACTTGCCGACAGGCTGGAGACGGAACTGCGAATAGAACGTAGCAACGCCCATCACCTTCGCAGGTGTTGAACCGATTTTTTCTGCAATATGATACAAAACATCAACAGGCAGATAGCCGTAAATATCCTGAGTGTGCTGTAAAATTGTAATCAGACTGCCGTCAACGCCGGCATACTTATCAAGCACAGCTTTTACAAGTGATAAATCACTTTTTCTGCAATTACAACAAGACATAATAAGACCTCCTAAAATATAAATGATATTCTAACAAATTCTAATAATAAAATCAATATTAAAAGCGATGAATATCTTGACATCCCGTGCTTTTTTTGCTAGAATATACAAGCGTTTTGACGCAAAACCGAATATGGAAGCGTATCGAAGTGGTCATAACGGGACTGACTCGAAATCAGTTGTACCTCACGGTACCGTGGGTTCGAATCCCACCGCTTCCGCCAGAAAAAACGACGTGTTTCGACACGTCGTTTTTTCAACGAAATAAATCCCTTGCGGGATTTGTGAAATACGCTGTGCGTGTGAAATATTGCTTCGCAATGTGAAATGCCTACGGGCGTGTGTGGATTTATTTCATTTCACTTGATGCGTAGCATCAAATTTCACAATTCACGAAGTGAATTATTTCACATTTGCCGCAAGGCAAATATTTCACTGAGTTCAAATCGTTATAATACAGGTTATCGTTAAATTACAACCATAATCGTTGATTTATAAGTGTAATTGTTGAATTACAGAAGGAAATATGCTATATTTATAGATAAAGAGGTGATATTATGAGGTTTAACACCCACAATAGAACACCAAAAATCGAAACTAAGAAATCTCTTAAGATTATGCTTACGATTAGTTTTGGTTTGATAATTTCATTATTTCTTTTTATGGCCATCGTATGTTCCTTGTATATAGAAAGCGTTATGCCTGCCGTTGTGATACTTACTACTGTATTGGTGCTTGCAATACTAATTGCAATATCACAAAAGGACATGGATAAAGCTTTTGTTGAAATCGTTGACGATGTGGTTTCTGTTACAGATTACTATTTCGGTGTCAAAAAAGAAAAAACGTTTTCGATGTGCGAAATTGAAACCGCAGAAATTCTGATTGGTTATTCAATTCGAGTGCGCGGCTACCGATACAGTAATGCTGGCTGTACTTACATTGTTTTTAGAGGCAATGGCGGTAAATATATGTTTAAGGTTATATGTGTTCCCGAAACAAAACAGTTTTTCAGTAAATATCTTAATTGACCGCAATTGTTTGCACCCCCTAAAATGATTTTGCACCCCCTTGCTTCAAAAGGGGGTGCATTTGTATCAAAATTAGGGTCAGTCTTCAGAAAAAACGACGTGTTTCGACACGTCGTTTTTTAATGAAATCCGCCTTACGGCGAGTGAATCGGTCTGTCGATTTTTTATTCAGACCGGCTAATCATTGAAAATCCACATCAATTATGCTATAATTGACCAAAGGTGATACTATGTATTTTGATGACATCAGGATCGGGATGTCGGTTGAGACCGCTCCCGTAGTTATAGGAAAAGAAAAAATGCTTGAGTTTGCGCGCGACTACGACAACATTCCGTTACATACAGATGAGGAATATGCTAAAAGTACTCCATTCGGCGGACTTATTGCACCGGGAGTAATGTCTTTTATGTCAGTCTGGGCAAAATATCTCGAGGTGGATTTTTTCGGCAAGGAGCTTCTGGCAGGAAAATCCACAAAAATCGAATGGATAAAGCCCGTTTATCCCGACGACATCCTCACAGGTACAGCAACCGTTACAAATCTTACAAAAAGAAGCGACCGAAACGGTATCGTCGAGGTTTCCTTTGACGTTTTCAACCAAAACGGTGAACTCATTTTAACTAACGTTACCGAAGCTATCGTAAAATGCCGTACAACGTAAGAATAATCAATCCCTGCAACGCTGACCGCCAATACATCAGATAAGGTGAATTTATGACAGTTTTCGAAAAAATCTACGAGGTTGTTTGCAATATACCCGAAGGCAAGGTTGCGACGTATGGTCAGGTAGCTATGCTTGCGGGAAATCCTCGGTGGGCAAGGATCGTAGGGTATGCGCTGCACGTCAATCCCGCGCCCGGCGTTATCCCCTGCCACAGAGTTGTCAACCGCGAGGGCAGAACCGCAGAGAGCTTCGCGTTCGGCGGCGGTGACATTCAGCGGCAGATGCTTGAAGCAGAGGGAATAATTTTTGAAGCTGACGGTCATATTGACCTTAACAAGTATTTGTGGAAGCCGCAATAAGATTACAGAAAAGGATTTTAAAATGAAAAAAGTTAAAAAAACATCTGAATTATTATGGATTTTCGGTATTGTATTCGTCGCGCTCGGCGTTGCTATATGCAGTAAGGCTGACCTTGGTGTTTCAATGATTGCGGCACCTGCTTTCGTTGTTCAGGAGGCAGTCGCACGGCTTTTACCTGAATTGAGTGTCGGCATAACCGAATACATCATTCAGGGTATTCTGCTGATTCTTCTTTGCATTGTTGTGCGCAAATTCAGCTGGAAGTATCTGCTCGCCTTTGCGGTTGCCGTGCTTTACGGCTACACGCTGAACTTCTTTTTATGGCTTCTCGGTGATATTCAGTTCAGCGAGGTGTGGCTCAGGTGGATTATGCTGATTATCGGTGACATCATTACCGCTTTCGGTGTAGCCTGCTTCTTCCGTACTTATATGCCGCTTCAGGTTTTCGAGCTTTTTGTCGCTGAGCTGACAGCATCCTTCAGACTTGACATCAAAAAAGTCAAGTGGAGCTTTGATATCACCCTCCTTGCTGTTTCGGTTTTGCTCGCAGTTACGCTTTTCGGCGACCTGAAAGACTTTGACTTTTCAAAAATCGCTTACACCTCATTTCACAGCATAGGACTCGGCACGCTCGTTACAACCGCAATCAACTCACCTGTTATCAGTCTTATGGGCAGGCTTATTGACAAGGTAACCGAGCCGTCACCTATGTTTCCTGCACTTTACAACATTCTTAAACGAAGCTGATAACGCTTTTAAACAAAAAAACATATATTACCGCATCGTTTTTTGTCTGTTGTATGATTGACAAACTGATAAAAAAGTAATAAAATAAATACAAAGATTAAACCATTGCATGACTGACGGATCAGCGGATTACCGCAAGGGAATGCAATTGGCGAACAGCCGACCGTCTGGGCAAGTCAGTTAACGCTGATTTGCCCAGTTTTGTTTTAAAACCCTCTGACACTTCGTGACATCTCCCCTGACACGGGACGAAGAAGTGGTTGCTTTTATAAGGAGTTGATAATTATGGTACACGAAAATTGGAACGGATTTAACGGTGGAGTATGGCAGGACGAAATCAATGTCCGTGACTTTATCCAGAACAACTATAAGGAATATCGCGGTGACGAAAGCTTCCTCGCACAGGCAACTGAGCGTACTGACCGGCTTATGGGCAAGGTTCAGGAGCTTTTCAGACTTGAGCGCGCAAGGGGCGGTGTTCTTGATATTGATACAGAGCACGCTTCATCACTCACAAGCTATATCCCCGGATATATTGATAAAGAAAACGAGATAATCGTCGGTCTGCAGACGGATGCACCTCTTAAAAGAGGTGTCAATCCCTTTGGCGGTATCAGAATGGTACGTCAGGCCTGTGCGGCTTACGGCTACAAGCTCAGCGACAAGGTTGAAGAGGGCTTTATGTACCGCACCACTCACAATGACGGTGTTTTCCGTGCATATACTGATGAGATGCGCGCCGCCAGACGCTCGCACGTTATCACAGGTCTTCCCGACGCTTACGGCAGAGGCAGAATCATCGGCGATTACAGAAGAGTTGCACTTTACGGCGTTGACCGCCTTATAGCCGCTAAAAAGATTGATAAGGCTAATATGGCTAACGGCAACTTCAATCAGGAGACAACGCGTCAGACAGAGGAGCTTTTCCAGCAGATCACCTTCCTCGGCTTTATGAAGGAAATGGCTGCTATGTACGGCTATGATATCTCCGAGCCTGCAAAGAATGCACGAGAGGCTATTCAGTGGACATATTTCGCATATCTTGCATCTATCAAGGAGCAGAACGGCGCGGCTATGTCACTCGGCAGAGTCAGCACCTTCTTCGACATTTACATTGAGCGAGACATCGCAAACGGTGTTCTTACAGAAGAAGAGGCACAGGAGCTTATGGACGATTTCGTAATCAAGCTCCGCGTTGCGCGCCACCTCAGAACACAGGAATACAACGAGCTTTTCGGCGGCGACCCGATGTGGATCACAGAGGCTGTCGGCGGCATGGGAGAGGATGGCAGAAGCCTTGTTACCAAGAACAGCTTCCGTCTTCTCAACACACTCTACACTCTCGGCTCATCTCCCGAGCCTAATATCACAATTCTCTGGTCAACTCAGCTCCCCGAGGGCTTCAAGCGCTTCTGCGCAAAGGTTTCTGTTGACACGGACTCAATACAGTACGAAAACGACGATCTTATGCGTCCGATTTACGGCGACGATTATGCAATCGCATGCTGTGTTTCTGCAATGAAGCTCGGCAAGCAGATGCAGTTCTTCGGCGCACGCTGTAACCTCGCAAAGCTTCTTCTTATCGCACTCAACGGCGGTTACGATACATCAAGCGAAATGCACATCGGCCCGCAGATGAGCGTTATTGAGGGAACAAGCCTTGATTTTGATGCGGTTATGAAGCGTTTTGACAAGTATATTGAATGGCTGATGCATCTTTACGTCAACACGATGAATGTTATTCATTATATGCACGACAAATACGCTTACGAAAAGACACAGATGGCTCTTCACGATACTGACGTTGAGCGCTTTATGGCTTTCGGTATCGCAGGTCTTTCGGTTGTTGCCGACTCACTTTCTGCTATCAAGTACGCAAAGGTTCGCCCGATCAGAAATTCCAACGGATATATCGAGGGCTTCGAAACTATCGGAGATTTCCCGAAATTCGGTAACGATGACGACAGAGTTGACCTTATCGCTAAGGATATGGCTCACAGAGTTATCACGGAGCTTCGCAAGACTCCGACATACAGAAACGCTATCCACACTCTTTCTGTGCTTACAATCACATCAAACGTTATGTACGGTAAGAACACAGCCGCTACTCCCGACGGCAGAGGTGACGGCGAGCCCTTCGCTCCCGGTGCAAACCCGATGCACAACCGCGAGGAAAACGGTGCACTTGCTTCACTCAACTCCGTTGCTAAAATCAGCTACGACGATTGCCGTGACGGCGTTTCCAACACATTCTCAATCACGCCCGACACTCTCGGCGCAAATGAGGATGAAAGATGCACGAATCTTGTATCAATCCTTGACGGATACTTTGCAAAGATGGCACATCACATCAACGTAAACGTTATGAACCGTGAGACACTTCTTAAGGCTTACGAGAATCCCGAGGAATATCCTAACCTTACAATCCGCGTTTCAGGCTATGCGGTTAACTTCAACAAGCTTTCACGCGAGCAGCAGAGAGAGGTTATCAGCCGTACATTCCACGAGGCTATGTAACGATGAAGGTACATTCGATACAGTCGCTCGGCACGCTTGACGGTCCCGGTGTTCGCTTTGTGGTTTTCGTGCAGGGCTGTCACTTAAGGTGCAAGTGCTGTCACAATCCCGACACGTGGAAGATGACAGACGGCAAGGATATGTCTGCCGAGGAAATCGCAACGCGCGTTGAAAGATATAAGGAATATTTCGGTACGGACGGCGGAATCACGGTTTCCGGCGGTGAGCCGCTCCTTCAGGCTGATGAGGTTGCAAGGCTGTTTGAGCTTTGCAGAGCAAACGGTATCAACACCTGTCTTGATACATCAGGCTCGGTAATGAACGATGATGTAAAGAAGCTTCTCGAGGTCACTGACAGAGTTCTGCTCGATATCAAGTACACAAACGATGCAGATTATCTCGAAAATGTCGGTTGCTCCATCTCCCCCGTGCTTGAATTTCTCGATTACCTTGACACAGTGCAAATTCCGACAACTCTCAGGCAGGTTATTATTCCGACACTCAATGATACGGACGAAAGCGTTGAAAAATTAAAGGCTATCCGTGATTCTCACAGTTGTGTTGATTCAGTTGAGCTTCTCGCCTTCAGAAAGATGTGCGAAACAAAATATAATAATCTCGGCATCCCCTTCCCTCTGGCAGATACACCCGAGCCGACGAAGGAACAGATGGATGAGCTGAAAAACATGTTATAAAAAGATAAAACCAACGGCGGACTCGTCGTTGGTTTTGTTGTATTATTTCGTCACGGCTTCCTTTTCGGCGGCTGTGATTTTTTTCGGAGGATTCTCCGCATCCATTTTTCTGAACAGCTGCTCATAGGGCATCAGCATACCTTCATTCATTCTGTTACCCATTTTTGAGAGAATTTTTTCACTTGAAAGCATTGCACCGACAGCGTACATAAGCATCGCTCTGCCCTTATTCTTCTGCGGGAAATCGTAGATACCCTGCTTCTTGTAGAATTTGTGGTCCGCTCTCATCATTCCGCGCATCTGATAAATAAGGTCGCGGAAGATTTTCATTCCGCCGACACCCCAGAAATTAGCGGGAGCGGTGTGCTTTGTTTCGAGCGCAAAAGCAAGTGACTTTGCAAGCGTATCAATCTGCTTATCGGTATCGTGCTCATCCGTGGCAACACCTGCAAGGAAGTTGCCGCCCGTTTCGCTTCGTGCTTCAATGACCGTGCTGACATTATTCTCCTCGGAATAGTTACCCGAAACGAGATAGCCGACAGGCATACCTACGGTTACCGTTCTGTGACCGTTGCAGAAATTTCTGTCATCATACATCTTGAAGCGTGAGCCCATTGAATGGTCGGAAATCGTAAAAGCATAAACAATAGCATCCGCCTTCTGTATATTCTCGCGAAGGAAGGTGTCAAAATTATCCTTATAGACGCACTTCTCACTGACGGCGCAGCGGAAGCAGCCTAAGCATCCGCCCGCAAGAGGATATTCGGAGATATTTACCACTCTTGTCTTATAGTCGAAAACAGCTCTGAAGCGTTCAATCATCGAGGATAAGGATGATGAAGGATCCGTTTCATCCGTAAGGATAAGGACGTCCTTATCGGTCTTTTGTGAGGGATTCTGCTGTGCCGACGTTGCGGGCACGGGAATATAATCGGATGTTTTTTCGGATGAGGACGTATAAACTTCTTCGTTCACCGCCCAGAGGAAGCGGTCAAAGAATTTTTCTGCATCCTCCCTGCCCTTTTCGAAAAGAAGATCCTCCATATCAGCAGAAAGTCCGCGGATATAGCGCATACCCATATCGAGAGAATTTTCCTCAATATACTTGTGTGCAGTTATATCGTAAAAGTGCTTCGATGTTGAAATCTGAGTCGCATACTTATCCTTAAGGTTAACTCCGTTAGCCTTTACAAGCTCGATAAAACGGTGAAGCTGTGACGGAGCAATAAAGGTATAGACGGGATATGAAAAGAGAACCGCGTCAGAGGATTCAAGCAATTCCTTCGCATTTGAAAAATCCTTTTCAAGCGCTTTGATTTTCTGACCCGCATGAAGCACAGTGAATTGGTGATCAGGATATTTTCTTTCAAGATAATTGATATGCTGGAGTGTAATGCTGTATTTGCCTTTAGGACTGCCGTTGATAACTGCAATTTTCATATTTAACATCCTTTATACATTATCAACTAATTGTAACATATTAATTTCAACAATTCAATCGTAATTGTTGCCGATAAAACAGTTATGTGTTATAATATTTTTGGAGATGAGTGTATGAAATGTGCAGATTATGGCAAAATTGTGAAGATTATGGGAAATCTGACACCGCTTAAGGTTGATTGCGGTCAGCTGTGCGGCGGCGCGTGCTGTAAGGGTGACAGCAAAACGGGAATGCTTCTTTTCCCCGGTGAGGAAAGCACGCTTGAGATTATTGAGGGTGAAAACGGACAGAGGCTTGCAGTATGCAACGGAACGTGTGACAGAGACAGCCGTCCCCTTTCGTGCAGGATTTTTCCGTTTTTCCCGACAATCAGCGAGAACGGCAGAATTTTTGTTGAGCCTGATTTAAGGGCGATGCGACTTTGTCCCTTGCTCGAACACAGCGAGGATATCGAGTTTGACCCGAAGTTTTTCAAGGCGGTCAGAAAGGTCGGAAGGATACTTGCAAAGGATGAGGAATGCAGACGGTTTCTTGAAGATATTACTGAGGAAATCGACGAAATCGGAAAATTTATTAAATAAGTTAAGGGACTGCTTTCGCAGTCCCTTTTGTTGTTCAGAAGCTTTCTATATGTCCGACAGAATACATCAGAATCATAAGCGCGTCAAGAGAGTTTATCTGACTATCCTTGTTTACATCAGCGGCGACCAATTCTTCAGAATTGAATGTTATATTTTTTACGGCATAATTCAGAACCAACAATGCATCTAAGGAATTAATTCTGCCGTCTTTGTTTATATCACCTAGGACAATATCTGAATTTTCCTTCCAAACGGCAAAAAATACCATATGACTGTTCGGTGTATAAACCGCTCCGCAGGGATAATCCGGTTCATCGCCCAGCATCATTTCTTTCCAGCCAATGCAGGTGTAGCCTTCTCTCACAGGCGTAGGCAGAATAATACTGTCACCGTAAGGTACTGTTTGCATCATATTTTCTATCGTACCTTCGTTCGGATCAAAACCAATGGTGTAAAAAATATCACTTTCCGCAACCCACACGGCATAAAGTGTTTCATCCTTTGTCACGACGTACGAAGAACCGCAATAACAGTCCGCCTTTTGAGCATCTTTATTCTTTGACCAGCCTTTACAAACATATCCTTCCCTCACGGGAGTCGGGATAGTAATTGACGTGCCGTAGAAAGTCTCACCGTAAGGCGAATCAACCTCACCGCCGTTAGCATCAAAATTAACTCTGCACATCAACGTGCTTTCTTTTATAAGCACTCGGAAAGCGGCAACTATACCGTTGTTTTCATCTAAAGCATAAAATACTGTTGTTCCTGGTGATTTCGGGTTAATGTTGCAGAAATAGTTTATCTCCCCCGTATCCGAATTAACACCGAACTCACCTTTTTTACCAAAGGTTGCAACCGTTTCATCTGCCGAGATCCAACGGTCAACTTCAAAATATGAAGAAAACTCAATTTTTGCCGTTTCGTGTAATTCTATAACATAATCACAACGTTCTTCAATACCATCCTTAACCCAGACAGCATAAACCGTAGTATCATTATTCACATTAATCTCGCTGCCACACTTGAGCGACGGAACAACGGCATATTTCTGATAAGACCAGCCAACACAAGTGTATCCTTCCCTTTGAGGAGTAGGCAGCGTATAACGCCTTGACGTTTCAAAGATAACCGTTTCCGGTGACTCGTCACCATAATTAAGATTCAGCTTTAATTCATAAGGCGCACTGCCGTTGGAGCCTTCTTGTTTTGTGAAAACTGCATAAAGAGTAACATCATTGTCGGGAACGTAATAAATATGTGTGTGATATTCCGCTTTCTTTGCATCGGGATTTCGTGACCAGCCTGCAAAGCTGTAACCGCTTTTATATGTACTCGGAAGTTCAAGTGCATAACCCACGGGAACTTCTATGTATTCATAATCAACCCGTCCGCCCTGATAGTCAAGATAAACCTTGAAATACTCAACGGATTTTACGACGAGAACTCTTGCTCCTGCAACTAAGTTGCCGTCTTTATCCTCAGCGTAAACATCGACAAGTCCCGTCTTTTTCGGTACAACGGTACAAGAGCCCTTATAGAGTCTTGTTGAATAATCATAGTCATAGCCGAAATTGACATCGGTAATATCAGCAAGACTCTCGTCCGACACGGACCATTTAATCTCAGTCTTTGATTCAATTTCGAGCTGAAGCGTCTGATCAACGGTTATTCTGTAATCGTGCGGCGGCTCGCCGTTTGAAAAAACATTGATAACCTCAAAATCAGCCGCACTCATATCAGCTTCGATATCAACGTTATCATAATCACCGACAATTATTTCGTTGCCGTTTTCGTCAACAGCCGCAATACAGATTGCTGTCCATTTACCGCATTCGGTATAGTTATCAATCGGCATATCAACAATGAATCTGCCTGTATTGATGTTTTTGAGCATCGGCATATAATAGATATTCTGACTTTCAGGTGATTCGTAAAAAATAAACGCTTCCTGCACAAACGAATCATCAGTAATCACAACACTCGCTCTGACAGAATCCCCCGTTATCACCTTATTATGTGACACAGTCAGGGTTTCTGTAAGAATTTTCGGCGGTGTTGTATCCTCTGACTCCGCATAAGCTACCGTCGACGGTATAATTACGGCAGAAAACATCAGAATCAATGCCAGAAATACACTTATTATCTTTGTTTTCATAATTATCTCCTCCTAAGGGTAATTATAACACCGTTCTAAAAAAAATCAACAAAAAAAGCAGTCTTTCGACTGCTTTCGGGCACTTGTTATCAGCTTTCAAAATCAACAATTATGTAATCGTTGCCGACGGCTTCGATTGCTTTTACGAGGCTGTCGAAGGGAAGAAAGAGCGTTGACGTGTTATCGTTAGGATGAACACCGAGGCGGTCGATACCGACAAGCTTTTTATCGAGGACTACCGTTACCGCGTGCTCTGCATCGTTGAGAATACCGAGCGGCGAAACACAGCCCGTCGTAACTCCGAGATATTTTTCGAGTCTTTCAGCCGAGGCAAAGCTCACCTTGCCCGCTTCAAGCTTTACACCGACGTCCTTGAGATTGATATGAGTTGCATCATCGGCGGTAATCAGAAAATGCTTTTTGCCCTTCTGATCGCGGATGAAGAGATTCTTGCAGATTGTACCGAGCTTATCGAGGCCTGCCGTCTGCATTTCCTCCATTGTATAGACCGCTTCGTGGTCCTTGACATCAAAATTTATATTCTGACTGTTTAAAAAATCGTATACCTTTTGTTTCATTATATCACCTTATTACAAAAGTGCCTTATAGCAAGTATAAGGCACTTTATTTTATCAGTCTGTTGTGTAGTTGTCGAAGTAGCCCTGGATGAATACGATGGGCGTACCCTTGTCGCCTGAGCCTGATGTGAGGTCGCAGAGTGAGCCGATGAGGTCTGTAAGTCTTCTCGGAGTTGTACCCTCAGAAGCCATCTTACCTACGAGGTTGTCATCCTTCTCCTGAATCTTTCCCTTGATTGCTTCCTTAAGCTCGTCACCCGAAAGTGCTGCAAACTCGTTATCTGCAAGATACTTGAGCTTGAGCTCGTTGGGTGTACCCTCGAGACCATCTGTATATGCCGGAGAAACAACGGGGTCAGCAAGCTCCCAGATCTTACCTACGGGATCCTTGAATGCGCCGTCACCGTAAACCATAACCTCGATCTTCTTGCCTGTTGCCTCGAAGAGCTTCTTCTGAATAGCATCAACAACGGGCTGGCAGTCACGCGGGAAGAGCTTAACCTTATCCTCTGTTGCCTTGTTTGAGCCGAGGAGACCGTAATCTGCATTGAAGCCGCTTCCGTTTACGGGTGCATTGAGAATTTCGTCAAGGCCGTATACAATCTCTGCGCCTGCAGCCTTAAGGATTCTCTTTGTACGTGCTCTTGTGTGAATATCACAGCAGAGAACGTTCTTTGTATAATCAAGAATTGCCTTTGCATTATTTGCGAAGATGATTTCGCACTCAGCGCCGCACTCGCGAACAAGGCTCTCATAATATTCAACATAATCAACGCCCGTGAAGGTGTGCTTCTCATATCCGAAAAGCTCACGGTACTTTGCAGTTGAAAGAACGTCCTTGTACGGGTCAACGCCCTTATCATCAATAGCGTCCATTGAGATGAGGTGGTTACCGACTTCGTCAGACGGATAAGAAAGCATAATTACAACCTTCTTAGCTCCCTTTGCAATACCGCGAAGGCAGATTGCAAAACGGTTACGGCTGAGAATCGGGAAAATAACACCGACTGTTTCGCCGCCGAACTTTGCCTTAACGTCTGCAGCAATATCGTCAACCGTAGCATAGTTGCCCTGTGCTCTTGCAACGATAGCCTCTGTCATAGCAACGATATCACGGTCATTGAACTTGAAGCCTGCATCCTCTGAAGCCTCGAGAACTGATGACGTTACGATTTCAACAATATCGTCGCCCTCTTTGATGATCGGTGCTCTGACACCGCGGGAAACTGTACCTATCATTCGACTCATAATGAACAACTCCTTTGTATATCGAAACATACATATACATTTTTTACGACAATAAATTATATCACCATATATTATAGTTTTCAATATTTTTTTGAAAAAAATTCAGATTTTTTTCGTTTTATAAAAAATCAGAGAACCGCCGTTAAGCAGCTCTCTGAAAATATTATTTACGCTTTTTAGCCTGCTTTGCTGCTGCTTTTTCTGCAAGACGGCGTTCCTTATCTGCCTTCTTTTCTGCATCAGCCTTAGCCTGCTCCTCAGCCTTGAGTCTGTCTTCCTCCTCAATACGTGCTTTAGCCTCGTCATACTTAGCCTCAAGCTCCTCGTAATGAGCGTAGTTTTCCTTTTCCTTCATCATCTTTTCAGCATCAAGATACGGCTTTGCTGCGCGTGCGAATACAGCGTGAAGCTCCATTTCTGCCTTTGCTGCCTTCTGAGCCTTTTTCTTTTCAATGTTTACGCGCTGAATTTCAGCCTTAAGCTCCTTGACCAAGCCGCCGTTCTTCTGCTTCTTTGCCTCTGCCTGCTTTGCATAAAGCTCTCTGAGCTTCTCGTCGCAGGCATCCTCTGCCTCGTAGTACGATTCAAGAACAGCAAAATCGGGCTGAACAAAATCTGCAAGTGACTGATAATGAGCGTCAATAGCCGTGCGTGAAGCAAGCTTCTTCTGTGCAACCTCGATTGAGAACTTGCGAAGCTCCTTCTCCTCAGCAGTAGTCTTGGGCATTGCCTTTGCATCTGCAAGCTCCTTCTTAAGCTCTGACTTTTCAGCATAGAAAAGACCTGCAAGACCTGCACTGTAGGTAGCCTGATTTGCTCTGAGTTTAATTTCGTATTCCTCACTTGAGAACTTATCAAGCTCTGCGCATACCAACTTTGCAATTTCGATTTCTTCGTTATAATTACGGGCTTCCTTATAAGCCTTTTTGTCAGCCTTCTTATCCTTCTTTGAAACTGCAACAGGCTCCTTATCAGCCATAGCCTTTGCATCGCGGATAATGTCAACAGCCTCAACAAGAGTGCGGTCGTTTGTGACACCGTTGCCGTAGTCCTCGAACATTGCTCGGATTTTAAGGATACGGACAATACCCTTCTGCTGCTTTTCGGTAAGGTCGTAGAAGAAGAACGGAACAAGGTTCATAAATGCGCCGACTGCAGCCATTATAATAAGCGTTCCGATAATATCCTCAAGAAGGCCGGGCTTACCGGTATTTACATCAAGGATATCAAACGGAGACTCCTTGTAGCCGTTGCCCTCGTAAATGCCGTAGCTTTTGTAAATAAACGGAAGTACGGACGAGGTTGCAAGCGTTACTATGTTACCGATAGTCTGAACCGTCGAGAACATTCCGTCGATACGCTCGCCTGTCTTATACTGATGATAGTCACGGATATCCGCCTGGATAGCCGGGTTTGTAATCTGCTCAAAAGCACCGAAAAGCCAGTTGAAATAAACACAGATTGCAAGCCAATAAATGCTGGATTTATTGACACCCATTGCAAGAATACAGATGATGTTCATTGTATTGATGCCGATGAGAACCTTTTTCTTGCCGAATGCGCGGATACAGAACGGCGCAAGAATCATACCCCACATTGAGGCATTGCTGATAACCGTCTGGATAAGACCCATTACGCTTCCCGAGCAGGGATGCGCGTAGTTATATGTCCACGAAAGGATGTTACTGTAAGATGACTCAAGGAAGCCGAGCCAGCCTGCAAGTGCAATAATCCAGAAATACTTGTTTTTCGCAACAGCACGGAACGAATCAATAAAACGAACCTGAACAACTCTTGTTTTTGCCTGAACAATCTTTTCTTTTGTGTTAGCAAAAACTATCGCAGTCAGCGTAACACCGAACACTGCAAAAATGGGATAGCACACACGGTAGAGCCTGATGTCGTACATATCGTTATTGGTAAGGAACTGTGAAACTGTCGGAAGCACGATATTTACGATTGAGGGTGCGAGTGAATAAACAACGCTCTTGATTGCAAGTACATCCGTTCTTTCCTGAGTATTCGGAGAAAGAACGTGGATTAGATTCGTGTATGAATCCTGGAAGAAATTGAAGAAGAACTGCAGTAAAAGGTTGAATACCAGCACCACGGCAACCTTTGCAACATAGCCTCCATCATATCCGAACGCCTGCATCGGGAAGAAATCATAGAGAAGATTATACGGAAAATAAACATAAGCCAACACAATAAGCACGGTCGGAATACCCATAGAAAGAAGGTACGGTCTGTACTTACCCGCTTTATTACGCGTATTGTCAATCATATTTGCTCTGACCGCGGTAAGAGGTATGTTCGCGAGTGTTGCAATTAAGTAAAGAATGTACATATGTGTCGGATCGACACCGATAGCACCGCCGACAATCATATTATTGATATTAACTGCCAGCGCACCGCCCATAGTTATAATGAAGTAAGCGCCAATACCGCCGCCTGCGTAAGCGGCAATTTCCTTGAAGGTCATATAACGACCCGGCATCGGATTGTTCCAGTAAACCTTCAAATCCGAAAGCAAGTTAGTAGCTTTTTGCTTTAACGCCATATTACTTGCCAAGATTACAACCCCTTTTCATTGATTTATCCGCACTTTGCGGATTTTATAATATAACAGATTAATTATATCATAACGGGAGATTTTTTGCCACATAAAAAGAACAAAAACTGATTTTTGTCTACAATGAACAAAAACCAGTTTTTGATTTTATTCAAACAGCTGAATGCTAGGGCAATTTATATCCTGCCGTGAGATAGATATCGTACCAATCCTCTTTTGACAGAACAATATCCGCCGCCCTGGCTATATCGGCAAGTCTTTCGAGGTTTATGCTTCCGACAACGGGCTGCATTTTGTCCGGAAGGCGGAGAAGCCACGCGATTGCAATACCCGTATCCGTAACACCGTATTTTTCCGCTAACTGCTGAAGCTTCTCGTTAAGCCCGGCAAAATCGGGATTGCCGAGGAAGGTGCCGGAGATAAATCCGTGCTGAAGCGGTGACCACGGCTGAACCGTGATACCGTTAAGACGGCAGTAATCGCGGAGATATCCGTCGTAATTCGTGCCGTCACGATTCTGCAGATTGACGTTAGCACCGCTGCTTATCATTGTTGCGTTGGTAATACTCAGCTGCATCTGATTGATTTTAATATCCTGCTTCACTGCAGTTTTAAGAAGCTCAATCTGCGATGCGCTGTGATTGGAAACACCGAAGGCACCGACCTTTCCGCTCGACTCAAGATAATCGAAGGCTTCGGCAACCTCTTCGGGCTCCATCAGCAGATCGGGACGGTGCAAAAGAAGCACGTCAATTTTTTCAACACCGAGATTTTTAAGTGAATTCTCAACACTCGAAATTATATGCTCCTTTGAAAAATCATACATTCCTTTGCGTATACCGCATTTGGTCTGTATTATTATTTTATCGCGGAGGCTTTTATTGAGTGCAAGCGCCTTACCGAACACCTTTTCACACTCACCCCCGCCGTAGATATCCGCGTGGTCAAAATAGTTATAGCCGAGGTCAATGGCAGTTGAAATATATTTTTCGGTCTCGGCAGGTGTCATCTGAGAAATGCGCATACAGCCAAGCGCCACCTGCGAAACATCAATTTCCTTTGAATATGTATTGATATATTTCATTATAATCTCCTTTTTTAATTTTTATCTTACTATACTACAAAAATGTACAATAATCAAGTTAAATAAAAATATTGCAATTTTTATAATTATTTTGTATTATATAATCAATAAATATTGTGAGGTGTTTGGTTTGAAAAAGGGTTTTACTAAATTCTTATCAGTATTCCTTGCGTTGGTGATGGCTTTTGCGGTTATCCCCCACGCGTTCGCAATGAGCGGCGACATTGATCCCGACATCATTGCGGAAACATCACAGACAGCAATTCAGATCGAGGGCGAGGGTCTCGTTCTTCTTAAAAACGAGGATAACGTGCTTCCGCTTTCAGGCGGCAAGGTCAACGTTTTCGGCGCCGGCTCGGTTTGTCCGTTCATCGGCGGCTCGGGCTCAGGCAGTGTTATTTCTGAAGATCCGATCACCTTCTACGATGCGCTCGAGGAGCAGAACATCGAATATAACACGGAGCTGCGCGCGCTTTACGAAAAGTACTGCGACACATCAGCTACCCCAAAAACAGACAACACGGTACTCAACAATCTTCTTGCTCTTATTTTTGCCAAAAGCTCTCTTGACGAGCTTGACATCAAAAGGCTTGACGATAAAGTAATGAGCAACGCAAAGGCTTTTTCTGACACGGCAGTTGTTATCATCAGCCGTACGAGCGCTGAGGGACAGGACCTTGACGAAGAGGTGCTTCAGCTGAAAGAAGAGGAAATCGCACTTTTCGAAAAGCTCAACGCCAATTTCGAAAACATCATCGTTCTTTTCAACACGGCTAACGTGATGGAAATGGGCTGGCTCGAGGATTATGAAAACATCAAGGCAGCGGCTATCATCTGGATTCCCGGTGAATTCGGTATGTCCGCAGTCGCACAGGTGCTCAACGGTAAAATCAATCCTTCGGGTAAGCTTGCGGACACAGTTGCATACAAGGTCAGCGACCATCCGTCAAACGAGTGCTTCGGCACAAACAAATACAAGGGCGGCGGATATTACGTTGAATACCTTGAGGGTATTTATGTAGGTTACCGTTATTTTGAAACCTTCGCGAAGGACAAGGTACAATTCCCCTTCGGCTACGGTCTTTCGTACACAAGCTTTGACAAGGAAATCGTTGATTACAGCACAAGCAACGAAACTATCACAGTAAAGGTCAAGGTTACAAATACAGGTAACGTCAGCGGTAAGGAAACCGCACAGATTTATTACAGTGCACCTTATAATGAGGGCGGTATCGAGAAGAGTGCAATCTGCCTCGCCGGCTTTGCAAAGACTAAGCTCCTCGCACCCGGCAAGAGTGAGACACTCACAATAAGCTTTGATGCAGACGATATGGCATCCTACGACCATAAGGTAAACGAGGCGTGGGTGCTTGAAAAGGGCACATATAAGATCATCCTCGGCGAAAATGTCAGAGAGCATATCGATTCTTTTGATTATCTCGTAAAAGCAGATAAGATCATCAAGCAGGATGACACAACAGGCGCACAGATTGAAAACCGCTTCGAGGATGTTTACAGCGGATTCCCTGTTCTCTCAAGAGCCGATGCGCTCAATACATATCCCGTTTGCAGAGAGCTTGAAGCAACAAAGGAAATCAAGAACGTTGACAAGCTCCCCGAGCCTCAGACTGAGGGTGAGGCACCGAAGATGGGCGTTGAATATGACGAGGTTATCACTCTTCAGGACGTTTACGAGGACGAAAGCCTCTGGGATAAATTCCTCGACCAGCTCACACTCAACGAAATGGCAATGATGGTTATTGACGGCGGTTACAACACGCGCGGTGTTGAGCGTCTCGGAATTCCGCACACTTGGGATAACGACGGCCCGTCAAGCATCAAGGGACAGAACGGTCTTGTATATGACGACAGCGGTACTGCTTACCCCTGCCAGACAGCACTCGCCTGCACGTGGAACGTTGAGCTTGCAGAGCAGTTCGGCGAGGGCGTCGGTAAGGAAGCTAAGGATATGGGTACTGATATCTGGTACGCACCCGGTGCCAATATCCACAGAAATCCCCGCGGCGGCAGAAACTTCGAATACTATTCAGAGGATCCGATCATTTCCGCTAAAATGGCAACTGCAGTTATCACGGGATGCCATAAGCAGAATCTTGTAGTTACGATGAAGCATTTTGTTATGAACGATCAGGAATCGCACCGTGAGGGTGTATTCACCTGGGCAGACGAGCAGACAATGCGCGAAATCTACCTTAAGGCATTTGAAGAGCCCGTCAAGGAAACAAAGTGCAAGGGTATGATGTCAGCCTTCAACCGTATCGGCACAAGCTGGTGCGGCGGCAGCTCGGCACTTCTCAATGACCTTCTCCGCGGAGAATGGGGCTTTGAGGGCTTCGTAGTTTCCGACTATTCATGGAACTTCACCGGCTCAGGCTATATGAGCCCCGTAATTGCGGTTTATAACGGCAACGATACCATCCTTTCGGGTATCTGGGCAGTCAACCTCCCCTCACACATCATTTCAGTTACAAGCGCATATTACCGCGATCCTGTGGGCTTCGGCACCGCTTTGCGCGCGGCCTGCAAGAACCTTTGTATTGCTAAGATGCACACGAAGGCATTCCTTGAGCCTTACGAATATGACGGCTCACTCGGCAGCTTCCTTGAAAGCCCCGACGAGTGGGAATTCGAGTCACCATATATCTGGTCGGGTATCAAGTACGTGCTCAACAATGTGCTGAATGTGATAATTTACTTTATCGGTAAGATACTTTAAGATTTAATACCTACCGGCACGGTTTTACCCGTGCCGGTATTTTTTATAATATCCTCCCGTCACGGCTTCGCCGCGCCGCCTACCGTTCAACAGTAATTTTTCTCCATACAATGCAAAAATAAAGCCGCAGGAGGATTTTACTTTCTGCGGCTTTGGTGTTTGTTTTCAGATTTTATTGTGTCAGCACAGATAAGCGTGCCCTGTGTTATCTATCTGTATAGAAATACATATACAAAGTTGGACTATCCTTGGACAAGAGCAAAACCGTTGTTAAATCTTGATTATAGGTTTCTGACATTAAATAGGTTTCATTGTTTACAAAATTTTTGAAATTATCACAGGAAAAGCTGCGGATATTATCCCGATAACCGATCGCGTTTGCTTCCGCCGGCCATCCTGTGCGCTCTTCCCAATCATCATACTTTTCCCGAATCTCATTATAGTATTCTTCTGTTATTTTAATCTCTCCTGAAAAGGCTGCCTCATAACCGAAGAAATCATGGGTGTGTACATACCAATAACCGTCACAGGACTCAGCCTGGATACCCTTTAAATATCCTTCAAGTTCACTGATTTCAGTAACATGATGCCATTCTTTTAACAGCTTAGGTGATGCATCATAATTTCTTATAAAAGCAAAACCTGCAATTATAACAACAATTACAGATATGAAAATAAAAACATTCTTTAAACTTTTTAAGCTCATAATATCACCCCGAGGATTTAATGATACAGAAAACAAACATAACCTATGTCAGTCACTGTTGATAATATATCACAGAAGATTCAAGGTGTCAAACCCAAAAAAACGGACACACCGAGGTGTGTCCGTAATTCGTTTTATGGGGAATTATTCGCCCTTCTTCTTGATGATGTCGTTAAGGATTACGTAGAAATCCTCGTCATCAACTGCACCCTTTGCCTGTGCGGGCTTCTGTGCGCCGTTTACAACGGGAGGCTCGATCGGAGCTGCTGCTGTTGTTGAACGGATGGGAGCTGCGGGAGCTGCGGCTGCCTTAAAAGCAGGGATTGAACCGAAATCAACGTCTGCACCTGCATCAAAGCCTGTTGCAACAACTGTGATGATGATTTCGTCCTCAAGCTTGGAGTCGAATGCAACACCCCAGGTGATGTTTGCATCCGGATGTGCCTTATCTGTGATAGACTCACAAGCTGTCTCGATTTCTTCAAGACCGATATCCGGTGAAGATGTGATGCTGATGATAACACCCTTTGCACCTGCGATAGATGTCTCAAGAAGCGGGCTTGATGTAGCCATATCTGCTGCCTGAAGGCTCTTGTCCTTACCCTTAGCAGTACCAACACCCATATGAGCGTAGCCTGCATCTCTCATTACGCTGCAAACGTCAGCGAAGTCGAGGTTAACAAAGCCGGGAACCTTGATGAGCTCTGAAATGCTCTTAACACCCTGTGAAAGAACCTCGTCTGCTACGAGGAAAGCCTCTGAAAGAGTCTTGCAACGGTCGCTGAGGAGCTTAAGACGGTCGTTAGGAATAACGATAAGGCTGTCTACATGCTCTGAAAGACGAGCGATGCCCTGCTCTGCGAGTGTGCTTCTCTTCTTACCTTCAAACTTGAAGGGCTTTGTAACAACACCAACTGTAAGAACGCCCATTTCCTTAGCAATCTGAGCGATTACGGGAGCTGCACCTGTACCTGTGCCGCCGCCCATACCAGCGGTGATAAATACCATATCTGTACCCTTGAGAACTGCAGCGATTTCTTCCTTGCTCTCCTCAGCTGCCTTCTCACCAACCTCAGGTCTGCCGCCTGCACCCTGACCGCGAGTTGACTTCTCACCGATCTGGATTCTGTGAGTTGCCTGTGAATTAACAAGAACCTGCTTGTCTGTGTTTACAACGATAAACTCTGCACCCTGCATACCCTGTGCAATCATAGTGTTAACAGCGTTTCCGCCGCCGCCACCGACACCGATAACCTTTATCTGAACGGTGCTTTCAAAATCGTTATCAATTTCAAATGCCATTTTAAAGACCTCCGTTTTAAAAATCTATTTTGCTAGTGATACGCTAGTAATCATATCACATTTTTCACAACAATGCAAGCATTAAAATCTAAAAAGGTTAAAATTTTTGTAACTTTTTAATGCTTATTCTGAAGTATTTTCCTCTGCAGATACGTCCTGCGCTCCGTCGTCTTCATCATCGGACTCTTCTGAGGTTGTGCCCGTGCCTTCAGCATCCGATATATCTGTTGTATCAGGCTGTGATACCCCCTCCTCGGGAAGAGTTATAACCGTCGGTGCCTCAAGGGAATCTACAGAATTGACGAATACCTTTTTCGGAATCATAAGGTTGATTTCTGCTATCGTATTCGGGTCCTTACTGTCCTCTGCCGCGATAACCTCTACGCCGCCGCGAAGCTTGACCTCGAGCTGATCGGCAGAGCCGAGAAGCAGGCGGAGTCTGTTCTGATACTCAACCTTGAGAGACGATTTGTCAGAAATGTCTATTGCAGTTATTTTTTCAAACAGCCCTGCATTTTTAAGGTGAGCTACAATCTCATCATAAAGCTCCTGCTCAGCTGTATCCGCAAAGTAAAACTTCTCGCCGAGCTCAGCCTTAAAGTCGCCCTTTGTCCTGATTGTCATAAGCTTCGTGTTTTCGGGAAGCTCCTTTACTTTTTCAAGAACCTTGCCGTGAATATCCGCTATCGCATATCCGTCAGGCGTATGCATAATCATAGCTGCAGTTGTATCCTTTATACTGATTGTTACCGCACCCGAAAGCTTTTTTGTAACTGTTGCTTCAAGGACATACGGCAGACTTTTCTCTATACGGTCAGCTGCTTTTTCAAAATCCGTACGAAGCATATTGTCCCCGTTGTTAAGACCCGAGGCAAGAATAATCTCGTTTGCGTTATAAATTGCGCCCGTTTTAGCTACCTTGATTGACGTGATATTGAACAGCACTGTCATACACATCACAAGTACCACTATTGCGACTAACGCAGTGCCGCACACGACCGCAAGAATTTTGCGGTTACGCTTGACTATCTTCAGTCTTTTTTCATATCTCGCCCTTGCTTCAGGAGTCATTCGTGCGACCTGCTCGGGTGAAAATTCCTTCATTTTAATCATTCCTTCTGATTCTCGCTCCAAGTGAAGTGAGATTTTCTTCAAGGGAGTCATATCCCCTGTCTATGTATTGAATTGAATTAACCGTAGTCACACCTTCTGCGCACAGTCCCGCAACAACAAGAGCGGCTCCCGCACGCAGGTCGGTAGCATTCACGCAAGCGCCCTGCAGACTTTCAACTCCGCGTACCACAGCCAGCTTATCATAAACCCTGATATCTGCGCCCATACGGCAAAGCTCAGACGTGTGTCTGAAACGGTTTTCAAAAATATTCTCGTTTATAAAAGTTACTCCGTCAGCCACAGCCGCCGCTGACATCACAAGAGCCTGACAGTCAGTCGGAAAGCCCGGATACGGCATAGTTCGTATTATTTCAGGCGCGCTCAGCCTCTTCGGAGCTGTTATACGTATTTTACTTCCCGCAGCCTCAAGCCTGCAGCCCATCTGTTCATAGGTTGAAAAAACAGGCACAAGATGCGCAGGGATAACATCCTCGATTATCACAGACGAGCCTGTTACGGCCGCCGCCGACATATAAGTACAGGCAGCAATGCGGTCAGGCATTATTGCATATTGAACAGAACGGAGTCTTTCAACACCCTCGATGATAACAGTGCTTTCCCCTGCACCAGAAATACGGGCGCCGCAGGAATTAAGAAACATTGCAAGATCAACAATTTCAGGCTCACGCGCCGCATTGATGATTGTTGTTACGCCCGAAGCCCTGACGGATGCAAGGATTATGTTTTCTGTAGCACCTACACTAGGGAAGGACAAAGTGATTTTATTGCCTCTGACACGCTTGCAGGTGCATCGGATTTTACCGTGGCGTTCAGTCACTTTGATACCGAGCTTACGCATAGCGGCCAGATGAAGATCAATGGGACGAAGTCCGATATCGCAGCCGCCCGGAGCAGACATTACCGCCTCGCCGGTTGCACTGAGCAATGCACCCAGAAAAATTATTGAAGAGCGCATTTCGCGCATAAGAGCATCATCGATTGAAGCATCGGTTATACAGCTTCCGTCAACAGAAACCGTACCTGCACTTCGGTGCACCTCACAGCCGAGTGAGCGCAGAATTCTTATCGTACAGCCGATATCACTCAGCTCGGGACAATTATGTATAACACACGGTGCTCCGACCGCTACACATGCAGCCAGTATAGGAAGCGCGCTGTTTTTTGCGCCCTGAACCCGGACACTTCCGCAAAGACTTTTTCCGCCCTCGATTATGTACTGACTCACCAGATCACCCTTTCGAAAATATCAATCTGTTGTCAGTTTATGATATTTCCGAAAAAGTGTTATTTTATTTTAAAATATTGATTATACAATCGACTATACGCTCTGTTGCATCGTAGATTGCCATTTTCTTTGCATTTTCGCCGAGAGTCTCAAGTCTTTCTCTGTCGGCTAAAAGTGCATCGATTTCTTTTATAAGTCTTTCACCGGTAAAATCCTTTTCCTCGATAAGGATTGCCGCATCATTCTTTACAAGTGCCATAGCGTTGTGGTACTGATGGTTTTCAGCAGCATACGGATACGGAACAAGGATTGACGGCTTACCGAGAGCCTGAATTTCACTCAGTGAGCTTGCACCCGCACGGCAGATTACGATATCAGCCGCCGCCATACAGCGGTGCATATCATTGATATATTCACGGAGCATAATATGCTTGTTTTCTGCAAGGTTTATGCCCTTTTCCTTTTCGATAACATCGAACATTCCGACACCTGCTTTACCTGTAGCGTGAAGGAAATAGCAGTTTTTACGCTCGAAGCGTTCTTCAATGAGCTGTGTAACCGCGGTATTGATTACCCTTGCCCCAAGGCTTCCGCCCATTGAGAGAATGACGGGACGCTCGTCGACACCGAGCTCGGCGCGCGAAAACTCTCTGTCCGCATTCATAAGCTCGCCTCTGACCGGAAGTCCCGTTACAATACAGGGGTTTTTAGGCTGAATGTATTTTTCTGCCTCGGGTGAAGTGAGCATTACTGCATCAACTGTTTTTGCGAGTGCTTTATTTGTAACACCCGGGAAGGCGTTCTGCTCGTGAATTGCGGTGGGAATACCCATTTTGCAAGCCGTACGCAATACAGGTCCGCCGACGTAGCCGCCGAAACCGAGAACCACATCGGGAGCAAAATCCCTGATGATTTTCTTCGCCTGAGACGAGGACTTGAGAAGCTTGATAACCGTTCCGATATTCTGCTTTATACCGCTCGGAGTAAGATCACGGCTGAAGCCCTGAATATCAATGGTCCTGAAATCATAGCCCGCCGCAGGGACAAGCTGTGCCTCCATTTTGACAGCAGTGCCGACAAAAAGAATTTGTGCATCGGGATAATTATCTCTGATATAGCCTGCAACTGCGAGAGCAGGATTGATATGACCGCCCGTACCGCCGGTTGCGAAAAGAATTTTCTTGTTATTGAGCATCTTTTTTATCCTCCCTTATTTTTGCCTTTCTTGAGCCTGTTCTGGAAACGCCGAGAACAAGTCCCATTTCCGCAAGAAGAATCAACAGCGCTGTTCCGCCGTAGCTGAAAAACGGAAGAGAAATACCCGTATTCGGTATCATATCGGTAACAACGAGAATATTGAGTACCGATTGTATTCCGACCTGAAGAGATATGCCGAGGACAACCAGACGCTCATACATACTCTTTGTTTTTTCAGCGATAATAAAGCCTCTTGCGACAAGTGCAAGAAAAAGAATTATTATCAGAACTGCACGCAAGAAGCCAAGCTCCTCACCGACAATTGCAAAAATAAAGTCGTTGTGCGGTTCAGGGATATACATATATTTCTGAATTGAATTGCCAAGTCCGAGACCGAACAGGCCGCCTGAGCCGAGAGCGTACAGGGATTGGTTGGTCTGCCATCTGCCGTCGGTATCGTCATAGTCCTTGACGAAGAAGCTGTCAATTCGTGCATTCTGGTATTCGCTGAGAATCTCGTGCCGTATGCTGAAGAATATCACTATCGCTATGACACCCAGTATTCCGAAAAAGATAAACCAACGTCTGTCCATACCGCTGAGAAACAGCATTCCGATACCCATAGCAAAAATCATTGCGAATGCCGAAAGATGACTTTCTGCAAAAACAAGTAACGATACTACTCCGACAATACCGAAATACAAAAGCGGTGCAAGAATATTTTTATCAAGAAGCCTTTTGCCCTTTTCAAGTCCCCACGCAAGACCGATTATCATCGCAACCTTACCGACGTCGGAGGGCTGGAAGGTCTTTGTTGTAAAGGGAATTTCCATCCAGCGCTTGATGCCGGGCTTATCGGGAATTTCCTTATAATGAAAAAGAACAATAATAAGAAGAAGTACACCGACAATACTGATAAGCACAGCCATTTTCTTTATTATCTGCGGGTTGATTTTAGATATAATAATCATAGCCACAACACCGACTATCGCAATCAAGCCCTGACTTCTGATGTAATGATACGCGTCATCATTGCGGAAGGTACCCCATACATAGCTTGCTGATGCCATCATAATAAGACCCGTTGTCAACAAGGCGATAACAAGAATAAAATATATAATATCAAAGCCTCCGCTGACGAAAAGCTTTTCACCGAAAATTGTTATATTTTCAAGTTTTCTGAAGATGCCGCCGTTGCTTTTCTGCTTCTTACGCGCATTTTCAGTCAATTCAGCTGTTGACATCCGACCTCTCCTTTCTGAATGCATCATTTATTATATATATTTTTATTTGCCGTAATACATAAGCACAACGCCTATTATTCCCGCAATAAGGTTAACTGTGCAGAAAACTGCATCGATTTTCTTTTCACTCCAGCCGCTCATCTCAAAGTGATGGTGGATAGGTGCCATTTTGAAGATTCTCTTTCCGCCCGTAAGCTTGAAATAACCGATCTGGATAACGTCGGAAAGAGCCTCGATAACATAGATAAAGCCGATAAGAAGAAGGATAAAGGGACAGTCGAGTGCATAAGCGACAGCTACAACCATACCTCCGAGAAACATTGAGCCTGTATCACCCATAAACACCTTTGCAGGATGCTTGTTCCAGATGAAGAAGCCGATGCATCCTCCGAGGAGTGCCGCTGCGATGATACCTACGCCAAAGCACTTATTGAGCACTGCAATCGCAACAAAGCAGATTGCCGCTGTTGCGGTTACGCTCGAGCAAAGTCCGTCGATACCGTCCGTAAAGTTTACGGCATTGATTGCACCGTAAATAACACAAACGCCTAAAATCCAGAACCAGAAGCCGAGACCGACATTACCGATAAAAGGAATATACATATACGGGTCCTTACCCATAGCAAGGTAAAGGCTTGCAAGATAGCCGCCGCAGATAATGAGCTGCGCTACTGATTTCTGAATGATTGAAAGGCCGAGGTTGCGTTTTTTTACAACCTTTATATAGTCATCGGCAAAGCCGACAAGGCCGAACATAAGAGCCATTATAATACCTGCCCAGAGCTTCGTGTTCATATCGCCGTTAAGACCGAGTCTGTTGCCCGTAAGCGTGTTGAGGACAAGGAAAAGTGCTGACGAAACAAAGATGCCGATAATAAACATAACGCCGCCCATTGTGGGTGTACCCTGCTTGCTTTTATGCCACTTCGGACCCTCTTCAAGAATCGTCTGACCGAACTTGAGCTTACGAAGCCACGGAATAACCGCAAAGCCGAGCAATGCTGTAACTCCCAATGATAAAACCGCACTTAAAATAATCGCAACCGTACTGTTCATTTTATATACCCTAACCTTTCTGTAAACTCCCGTTTATTTTATTCTTTCATAGATGCTGTTTATTACATCCTCAAGTGCCATTCCCCTGCTTGCCTTGAAGAGAATTGCATCGCCCTCCTGAAGATAGGCTGCAAGAGTATCTGCAAGCTCATTCTTATCAAGGAAGCTCTTTACTACCGGAACACCGCATTCAACAGCCTTTTCCGCCGTTGCCTGTGAGCGTTCACCGTAGGTCATAAGAACATCGATTTTATTCTTCGCCGCGAGAAGTCCTGCATTTCTGTGAGCCTCCTCACTGATAGAGCCGAGCTCAAGCATATCACCGAGAACGGCAATTTTTCTTTTCGCCTGAACAGTTGAAAGCATACGCAGAGCCGCCTGCTGCGAATCGGGGCTTGCATTATAGCAGTCCTCAATAAATCGGATTGAATTGACAATCTTTACGCGCTGTCTCATTCCGGAGGGCTCGTATTTTTTAAGACCCTCTGCCGCCTGCTCGGGTGTAACACCTAACTGCATTCCCGTTGCAAATGCCGCAAGAGCGTTATAAACATTATGAATTCCGATCGTCGGGATTGTAACCGCCTGCGTTTTGCCTTCACCGTAGTTGATTACAAACGAGGTTGTATCGTCATCCTGTCGGACGTCCGTTGCGCGAAAATCGCAGAATTTATCGTTGATACCGTAATAAATCACGGGTCTTCCCTCGATTTTTGCACTTGCAAGGTACGGATCGTCACCGTTGAGAATGATCGGGCATCCCTCTCGCAGTCCGTCGAGAATCTCAAGCTTTGCAGCACAGATATTCTCCCGCGAGCCGAGACTTTCCATATGAGAAACTCCGATATTGCTGATTATCGCAACCGTGGGCTCTGCCGTTTTTGAAAGCACTGAAATTTCGCCCTTATTGCTCATTCCCATTTCGATAACCGCCGCCTGGGTATCCTCTTCAAAACGCATAAGAGTACGCGGAAGACCGATATCATTATTGAGGTTACCCTCTGTTTTGATTGTATTGTATTTTTCACTGAGCACCGCCCAGGTCATTTCCTTCGTTGTGGTTTTGCCTACACTTCCCGTAAGTCCTACAACGGGAATATTGAACATTGCACGGAAGCGGTTTGCAAGGCGGAGAAAAGCCTCTCTTGTGTCATCCACACGGATAAACAAGCCGTCGCAGTCAACATCGTGATGAATCATCGCTGCCGCTGCACCGTTAGAAAGTGCGCTTGCGGTGAAATTATGTCCGTCGAAATTTTCGCCGTGAATAGCGATATAAAGCAAGCCCTCCCCGCACAGACGGCTGTCAATGCAGATTCCGCTGATTTCAGCTTCACCGTTGACCGTACCGCCGACCGCCGCGGCAATTTCACTTAACAGTAATTTTTTCATTTTTAAAACCTCGCCTTGTCCTCTAAAAGTTTTTTTACTATTTCTCTTTCGTTAAAATATATTTTCTGAGTACCGAGTATCTGGTATTTTTCATGACCCTTGCCTGCTATAAGCACCGTATCCCCTGCTTTTGCGGAATATAACGCTGATTTTATCGCAAGCTTACGGTCAGTAATTCGGAAAAACTTCCCCTTCGGTATACCGCTTACTATATCGTTGATGATGCTTTCGGGATCTTCTCTGCGCGGATTATCCGACGTTACGAAAACAAAATCCGAAAATTGTGCCGCTACCCTTCCCATTTCGGGACGCTTGGATTTATCTCTGTCACCGCCGCAGCCGAATACAGCTATCAGTCTTCCGTTATACAGGCTTCTGAGCGTAGTAAGCGCATTCATAAGAGAATCGGGAGTATGGGCATAATCAATGATGATGTTTATACCGGAGGAATTTTCCACCCTTTCCATTCTGCCTATAATTCCGTCAAAGCGTGCTACACTCCGCACCGCCTTATCGGTATCTGCGCCGATTGCATCCGCTGCCGCTATCGCCGCCATTGAATTATAAACGGAAAACGCGCCGATACAGTCATAAGAAACATTATAATCGTTTTTCCTTGTTTTCAGCTTATATGTAACGCCCGAGCATGTCATCCTGATATCCGATGCGGAATAATCGGCAACGCTGCTCATTGAATAGGTCATAGTCTTTCCGCATGCCGCCTCAAGCATCTGAGAAGCGTAGGCATCGTCGGCATTGATAACCGAGATTTTCGACGATTCAAAAAGAAGCTGCTTCGCACTTGCATAATCCGCCATCGTGTTGTGATAATCGAGATGCTCGGCTGTAAGATTGGTAAAAACCGAGCATTCGAAATTGATGCCATATACTCTGTCCTGACATAATGCCTGCGACGATACCTCCATAACGCACGCCTGACAGCCTGCAATATGCATAAGCATAAGGTAACGGTGAAGGTCTGCGGGGTCGGGTGTGGTAAGGTCAGCGGGATATTTTTCCTTGCCGATAACGACATTGACCGTACCGATAAGTCCTGTTTTGCAGCCCGAATCCTCGAGAATTTTCCTAATAAGATATGAGACTGTGGTTTTGCCGTTAGTACCCGTGACACCGATAATCCGCATTTTTTTGTGACACAGGCCGTAAAAGCGGGCACTGATAAGTGCATAAGCCTTACGTGTATCCCCGACAATTACGGAATTCGAAATTCCGATATCGTGGTCACATATTATAACCGACGCTCCCCTTTCAAGGGCTTTTCGCGCATAAAGATGACCGTCCTTTTTCGCACCTCTTATGCAGATAAACAATCCGTTCTGACGGATTTTATCGCTGTTGTCAGATATGTTTGTGATATCGGGATTGATTGTGTAAACACCTTTTGTTTCAACATCCTGTAACAAAGCCTTGAGCTTCATTCAAAACGCCTCCGAAAATATTCTGTTTACACGTCCTTTATTTTAAAATTAATGGTCTGAAACACCTGAGGTTGTTCTGAAATATACGGTTACTGTTGAGCCGCACTCAATCTCTTTTTCGGGCTGTACGCTCTGTCTGTACGCGGTAAGACCTGCAGCTGAGAGTGAGTTGCCCGAGATTTTAACATTTATACCGAGCTTGACAGCCTCATAATTAACCTGTGAAACAGTCATACCCGTAAAGTCGGGAACAACAACCTTTGATTTTGCCTCTTCCTCATCCGTATAGACTACAACAACACCGCCCTGCGGAATGTACTGGCTGTATGCGGGCATCTGTGAAACAACCGAATCACCTGCACCGACAACCTTGATTTTAAGACCGAGCTCCTTGAGTGCCGCTCTTGCTTCCGAGACGGTTTTGCCTGCAAGGTTCGGTACCTGCTCATCAAGTTTGCTTTTTTCAGCCTCTGTATACTGTCTTTCGACATTGAGATAAGTAAGAGTTTTTTCGATAACCTCTGCCGCTACGGGAGCCGCAACTGCGCCGCCGCCCGTCTGACCCTGAGGCTCGTTTACAACGATGATAATTGAAATTTCGGGATCATTTGCCGGCGCACATCCTGCGAAGGATGCAATATACTCACCCGTTGCACCCGTCGGTCCGAGAACGTCCGAGGTACCTGTTTTACCTGCAACACGGTAGCCTGCGACATAGGAATTCTTTGCGGTGCCTGCCGTTGAAACCTCTTCCATTGAAGCGATGATTTTATCAGAAGTTGATTCAGAAATAACCTGTCGCTTTACTGTCGGCTGTGTCTCATTGATGACATTGCCGTCAGCATCGAGTGTTTTTGCAACAATATACGGCTGCATAAGCTTACCGTCATTGACAACCGCATTGATTGCATTAAGCACCTGTATGGGAGTCGCCTGAAAGGACTGACCGAAGGAGGAGCTGGCAAGATTAACCTTTGTCATACTGCTGAGCGAATGGTAGTTGATGCCTGCCTTCGGCAAAGCCTCTGCGCCAAGGTCGACACCTGTTTTTTCGGTAAAGCCGAATGCCTCGAAATATTTATAGAAGGTCTCAACGCCGAGGCGCTGACCGATTGTGATAAAGTACGGGTTGCAGGAATTCATAAGTCCCTGCGTAAGTGTCTGTGTACCGTGTCCTGAATGATTATGACACCAGTAATGTCTGTCCATAATCTGTATCGAGCCGCCGCAGTTGAAGGTTTCGTCATACTCAACAACATTTTCTTCAAGGCCTGCCGCCATAGTAATTACCTTAAAAACCGAACCCGGGTCATAGAGGTCGGAAACACCGCGGTTTCTCCACTGCTGATACATCGCATTGGTATATGCCTGCTTACGCGCTGCCTCATCCTCGATTTTGCTGAGCTCTTCAATCTTTCGCGTATCATAAATCGAATACGGATCATTTGAATCGTAGCTCGCCTGACTCGACATAGCAAGGATAGCACCCGTATCAACGTCCATAACGATACCTGTTGCCGAGATACAGTTGCTCGTCTCATAGCACTCACTGAGGGCTTCCTCGAGATAACGCTGAATTGTTTCGTCAATTGTAAGCACAAGGCTCGTTCCCTGCGTCGGCTCATAAAGAGTCTGATACGCAATGCTTTCGATAACAGTGTTATTCGCCTTAGTGGAAATAAGTCTTCCGTCGATACCCTTAAGGATATCGTTGTATTTGGATTCAAGACCGGAAAGACCGTCGTTATCCGTACCTACACAGCCCAGAATCTGAGAAGCAAGGGTTGAATAAGGAAAGTAACGCTTGACATCATCCTCAACCATAATTGCACTTGAGTAATAAACGGCTTTATCTCCCTTTTTCCCCGACTTATACGGCTCTTTTGTGAATTCAAGCACCTTGTCGCGGATATCTTTTTCCACTTTTTCAACAAGCGTGAGGTTATTATAGCCCGTCAGAGCCGCCTTCTCCTCAAGTGTTTCGCGCTCAATTCCGAGGATTCCGGGAAGATTCTCAAAGACAATCTCCTTTGCGGCATCGGGGAAGTCTGCAAAAGCACTCGGGTTGAAGGTTATTTTCCATGCAGATGCACTCTGAGCAAGAACAGTCATATTGCGGTCATAAATCACACCGCGGTTTGCGGGAACAACCGTATCGTTGAGCTGCTGCTGCTGTGCCTTGAGCTTGAAGAAATCACCGTTGATAATCTGTGCGTTGGCAAGACCTATCACCGGGAAAATGAAGCCGATGACAAGAAATGCGGCAAGTACACCCCAGATACGCATTTTTACACCCTTTGTAAGGATTTTGCGGGGCTTTAACAGCTTCTTTTTATGTACTCTGAGACGTGTTTTCAACGCGATTTCCTTCCTTTCCGCTCAGGATAACGGCATAATCCGCACCTGAAAATTACCTCTATAAAATCACTCTAAGGGCGGATGTTAATCCGCCCTTTTTAATGTCTTATGAATAGATATGTATAATGATACTTGTACTATACATCAGTTCACCTGTTAGTTAACTGAGCACCGCCCTCATCGGAAATATCGAAATAATCAATCTGATAGCTTTCTCTCCTGACCATACCGAGCTTTGACTGGGCATACTCCTCAACCTTGTCGATAGCCATAAGAGAGTTATATTTCATCTGAAGTGATACATTCTCGCTCTGTGCGATACTCAGGTTATTTTTAGCTTCCGTAAGATCAATCTGTAAATTTGTTACCTGAACACGGAAGAAAATGAGTGAACCGATAACAATAAATGCTGCAAGTGCAAAGGAGCACGCCTTGATAGCTGCAACGAGGCTCTCGCGCGCTTCTGCGGCCGTTTGCGCTCTGCTGACAGGCTTGCTTTTAAGGAGCTTAGGCTTACGGACTTTTCTTTCAGGCTCTTCCTGAGGAATATAACCGCTCTTCTGAACATCAAACAAATCAAGATCAAGTGCAACATTCGCTTTAGCCATAATTGCCAGCTCCTTTCCGAATTAAACTTACTGAATTTTTATCATCCTGATTTTTCCACCGAACGCAGTCTTGCACTGTGAGCACGGAAATTATCGTCAATTTCTGACGTGCTCGGTGCCTTAGACTTGAACGGCAGCCTTCCGCGCGGCGTTTTTCCGCACACGCAAACCGGAAATTCCGGAGGACAGGTACAGCCCTCACAGAAGGAATTGAAGCGTTTTTTTACAATTCTGTCCTCAAGGGAATGGAAGGTTATAATTGCCAGTCTTCCCGAGGGATTAAGCACATCGAACATATCATCGAGCGCCTTGCTGAGCTTATCAAGCTCTCCGTTAACTTCAATTCTTAACGCCTGAAAGGTTTTGCGGGCGGGATGTCCGTCGCGCTTTGCCTTCATCGGCATAGAAATTTTTATAATCTCAACCAGATCGAAGGTAGTTTCGATTGGTTTTATCTGTCTTGCTTTTACGATGTTTTTAGCGATTGACGGTGCGAATTTCTCCTCACCGTAGGTGTATATGATACGTCTTAATTCGCTTTCAGAGGCGTTATTGACGATATCCTTCGCGCTGATACCGCTCATCGACATCCGCATATCGAGCGGTGCATCCTTATGAAATGAAAACCCCCTGGCATCGGTGTCGAGCTGATGGGAACTAACGCCCAGGTCCGCCATCACACCGTCGACACCGATGATGCCGAGGTTGCTGAGAACTGATTTGATGTTCACAAAATTATCGTGAACGATTGTAACCTTCGGGTTGTCTGCAAAGCGTTTTTGCAGAGTTGCGATAGCTTCGGGATCCTGATCAATCGAAATCAGTCTGCCCGTAGTAAGCTTTTCCGCAACAGCGGCGCTGTGTCCGCCTCCCCCTGCCGTGCAATCGACATAAATACCATCAGGCTTTATATCAAGCGCATCGACTGTTTCGTAAAAAAGAACGGGAATGTGTTGAAAATCTGACATCAGAACGGAAGAACGATATCAACAATCTTATCAGATTCAGCGCTGAGCTTCTCTTCAAAGGCTTCTTTATCCCAGATTTCTGCTCTGGGTCCGATACCGATTGTTACGATTTCCTTTTTAAGCCCTGCAGCTTCGATGAATTTCGGCGGAATAACAAATCTGCCCTGAGCATCGAGCTCACAGTTTTTTGAATTTATTGAAAAATGCCATTGAAGATCCGTTCTGTCAACCCCGTCATCGACATAAGCGATTTTCAACACCATATCATTCCATTCAGAGGTGAGATAAAGGCGGAGGCATTTCTCGTTCGGTTTATGGTAAATGGTAAAGCCCTGACCGTTGAGGGCATCCTTGATTTTAGCGGGCATAATAACACGGTTATTAGCATCAATAGAATGGTAATAATCGCCGTTAAAGTGCATTTTCTTTTCCGCTTCCACCAAAATCCCTCCATTTCACATCAAATTCAGTGCTTTTCGCTCCAATTACATCCATATTATAATCCTGAAGCACCAAATTGTCAATAAAAATGCACAAAAAATTTCAAAAAATTTTTATTAAATTCTTACCAAATTTGTAAAAAAATGGAAAAAAGACAAAAAAATACACCATACCTCTTTCGAAGTATGGTGTAATAATTCAGTTTATCAGTCAAGCGGAAGAAGGTCAGCCATAACTGTGTTAGGAGCATCTTCTTTCTTCTTGAGCTGTACCTCGGAGTAGCACTTCATACCTGTACCTGACGGGAGAAGCTTACCGATGATAACATTTTCCTTAAGACCGAGAAGCGGGTCTGTCTTACCCTTGATAGCTGCATCTGTAAGAACACGTGTTGTTTCCTGGAAGGATGCTGCTGAAAGGAAGGATTCTGTTGCAAGAGAAGCCTTTGTGATACCCATAAGTGTCGGGATATACGTTGCAAGGTTCGGCTCTCTTCCCTCTTCTGCTGCCTTTGCCTTAACCTTATCGTTCTCAGTATAGAACTCGTGCTTTTCAACAACTGAGCCGGGAAGGAAGTTCGTCTCACCTGCGTCGTCAATCTTGACCTTACGCATCATCTGACGGACAATAACCTCGATGTGCTTATCGTTGATATCAACACCCTGAGTACGGTATGTTCTCTGAACTTCACGGATAAGGTAATCGTGAACAGCCTCAACACCGCGGATAGCAAGAATATCGTGCGGGTTCGGTGCACCGTCTGTAAGTGCCTGACCCTTTGTAACCTTGTCGCCCTCCTTGACAATCTCGCGGAAGCCGTAAGGAATGAGGTAAGCCTTTGAGTCGCCGTTCTCTGCATCAGTGATAACAACGTGACGGCTCTTCTTGATTTCTTCAAATGAAACCGTACCTGAGATTTCTGAAAGGATAGCGAGTGACTTGGGCTTTCTTGCCTCGAAGAGCTCTTCGATACGCGGAAGACCCTGTGTGATATCGCCTGCATCCTTTGCACCACCGGTGTGGAACGTTCTCATTGTAAGCTGTGTACCGGGTTCACCGATTGACTGTGCAGCGATGATACCGACAGCCTCACCGACTGTAACAGGCTCACCTGTTGCAAGGTTTGAACCGTAGCACTTGATACATACGCCGTGCTCTGCCTTACAGGTAAGGAGTGAACGGATAACAACTGAAGCAACTGCATTCTCGTCTGCTTCGCCTGCTTCAATCTTAGCCTGAAGCTTTGCCTTTGCATGGTCAGCAACGATCTTTGCCTCGGTATCTGTCATCATCTTATCCTTTGTCATAATGACTTCGCCGGTTTCTGTATCAACATAATCATTAAGAAGATAACGGCCTGTAAGACGCTCTGCAAGATCAACGATCTTTCTGTTGCCGTGGAAGATATCGTAAACCTCGATACCCTCGTCACAGCCGCAATCCTCGCTGTGAATAATACATTCCTGTGAAACGTCAACAAGACGACGTGTAAGGTAACCTGAGTCAGCTGTACGAAGAGCTGTATCGGCAAGACCCTTACGAGCACCACGGGAAGAAATGAAGTATTCGGAAATATTAAGACCTTCACGGTAGTTAGCCTTGATGGGTACTTCGATTGTCTTACCTGCTGTGTTAGCGATAAGACCACGCATACCTGCAAGCTGACGAAGCTGTGAATCATTACCACGGGCACCGGAATCAAGCATCATATTGATGGGGTTGTACTTATCGAAGTTTGCCTTGAGCTCCTTAGCAACCTCCTGAGTACATGCTTCCCAGATTTCGATGATTTTGTCTGAACGCTCAGACTCTGTGATAAGACCGCGGTCGTAGTTTCTTGACACCTTATCGATCTTTGCTTCTGCTTCTGCAAGAAGCTCAGCCTTCTTCGGCGGGATTGTTGCGTCGCAGACAGCAACAGTGATACCGCTTCGTGTTGAATGTGTATAACCCTGAGCCTTGATGTTATCAAGCATTTCAGCAGCTACTGCTGTGCCGTGAACGCGGATACACTTATCAATGATCTTACCGAGGTTACCCTTCTTAACAAGGAAATCAACCTCAAGCTTGAACATACTGTCGATATCCTCGGGGTTACGCTCAACAAATCCGAGATCCTGAGGAACAGGATTATTGAAGATGATACGGCCGAGTGTTGTCGGAACGAGTCTTGTGTATTCAACGCCGTTGATTGTTTTTGTCATACGGACCTTGATTGAAGAGTGAAGTGTGATTGTGCCGTCGTCATAAGCCATTGTAGCTTCATCAACGCTGCGGAACGCCTTGCCTTCACCCGGCTCGCCCGGCTTTTCAAGTGTAAGGTAATATGAACCGAGGATCATATCCTGTGTCGGAACTGCAACAGGACGTCCGTCGGAGGGCTTGAGAAGGTTGTTAGCAGCAAGCATAAGGAAACGTGCCTCAGCCTGTGCTTCTGCTGAAAGAGGAACGTGAACAGCCATCTGGTCACCGTCGAAGTCAGCGTTGAAGGCTGTACATACGAGCGGATGAAGCTTGATAGCTCTGCCCTCTACAAGAACGGGCTCGAATGCCTGAATACCGAGTCTGTGAAGTGTCGGAGCACGGTTAAGCATTACCGGATGGTCCTTGATAACGATTTCGAGTGCGTCCCAAACCTCGGGATGTGCCTTCTCGACCATCTTTCTTGCAGACTTAACGTTGCCTGCCTTTTCAGTCTCAACAAGGCGCTTCATAACGAAGGGCTTGAAGAGCTCAAGTGCCATTTCCTTAGGAAGACCGCACTGATAAATCTTAAGCTCGGGACCAACAACGATAACCGAACGGCCTGAGTAGTCAACACGCTTACCGAGAAGGTTCTGTCTGAAACGGCCCTGCTTACCCTTAAGCATATCGGAAAGCGATTTGAGAGCTCTGTTGTTGGGACCTGTAACAGGTCTGCCTCTTCTGCCGTTGTCGATAAGGGCGTCAACAGCTTCCTGGAGCATTCTCTTTTCGTTTCTGATAATGATTTCGGGAGAACCGAGTTCTATAAGCTTTGCAAGACGGTTGTTTCTGTTGATAACACGTCTGTAAAGATCGTTAAGGTCTGATGTTGCGAATCTACCGCCTTCCAGCTGAACCATGGGT
>JAFNVC010000001.1 GCA_017379935.1 Clostridia bacterium | reverse complement strand
TTTTGCGTAGCAAAAGACGGAGGGATACATTAACAAGATTTATTTTCTGATGTGTTTTCCTCTGTGTCTCAAACTATCCCTCCACCACTTCGTGGTCCCCCTCCCTTTAGGCAAGGGAGGCTGGGTTTCTGCGACATTTCATCTCCCCGACAAATTAAAATTGGCAGATTTTGGCGGGAGCAAGCCCCCGCCCTACCGTAATTCTTAACTTATCATTGTATTCAAATCATCTTCCGAAATGATTGTTATACCGAGGGATTGTGCTTTTGTGAGCTTGCTTCCTGCCTCCTCGCCTGCGAGGACATAGTCCGTTTTCTTAGAAACGGAGGATGCGGTTTTACCGCCGAAGGATTCGATGATTTCCGCAGCTTCCTTTCTTGAATAAGTAGGCAAGGTGCCCGTAAGAACAAAGGTCTTACCAGCAAAGCGCATATCCTTGACCTCTTTTAGAGATTTCATATTAAGTCCCGATGCCATAAGCCGGTCGATAAGCTCACGCGTCTGCGGCATTGCGAAATATCCGACAACGCTTTCTGCCATAATTTTGCCGAAGCCGTCAATCGTCATAACATCGTCAAAGGAAGCGTTCATAACCTCGCTCATAGTACCGAAGCGTTCCGAAAGAAGCTTTGCCGCCTTCTGACCGATATGTCGGATTCCAAGCGCAAAAAGAAGCTTTGCAAGATCGTTTTCCTTTGATTTGTTAATCGCATCAACAATATTTTTTGCGGACTGCTCCGCCATTCTTTCAAGCGGAATAATCTGCTCCTCTGTCACGGTATATATATCTGCAGGTGTTTTTATAAGTCCTTCATTTACAAAAAGCTCAAGATTGCTCTCGCCCAGACCCTCAATATCCATAGCATCGCGTGAGCAGAAATGAATGAGGTTTCGCAGAAGCTGTGCGGGACACTCGGTATTAAGACAGCGTACAGCCGCCTCGCCCTCCTCGCGGACAACCTGCGCACCGCAGGACGGACATACAGTCGGCATTATATAAGGCTCGGAGCCCTCGCCGTGTTCAACTACATTCAGCACCTCAGGGATGATATCGCCCGCTTTACGGATAATTACGGTATCACCTATCCGGATATCCTTTTCCGCGATAAAGTCCTGATTATGGAGCGTAGCGCGGCTTACCGTTGAGCCTGCGACTAGCACGGGCTCGAAAACTGCCGTGGGGGTAAGAACGCCCGTTCTGCCTACCGCGATTTCGATATCAACAACCTTTGTCTGCTTCTCCTCGGGAGGATATTTGAATGCAACCGCCCATTTCGGAAATTTCGACGTACTGCCGAGCGCCTCGCGGTGGGAGAAATCATCAACCTTGATAACTGCACCGTCGATATCGAACGGAAGCGTTCCTCGGATTTCGCCGATACGGTCGATTTCCGCGATTGCTTCATCAATATTTTTACAAAGAGTATAGAACGGAACTGTTTTGAAGCCGAGCTGTTTAAGGTAGTCAAGCGACTGCTTATGGCTCGTTAATTCCTTGCCCTCGACACGCTGGATATTGAACACAAAGATATCGAGCTTTCTCGTTGCCGTGATTTTCGGATTCTTCTGACGAAGTGAGCCCGCCGCCGCATTACGGGGATTTTTAAAGGGCTTTTCCTCGTTATTCTCCTGCTGCTCTACGAGCTTTATAAAGACATCACGGGGCATATAAACCTCACCGCGGACCTCGATTGAGGGAAGATTTTCTTTGATTTTAAGCGGAATTGATCCGACCGTACAAAGGTTTGCGCTGACATTTTCGCCGATAATGCCGTCACCGCGCGTTGAGCCGCGGAAAAACACGCCGTTTTCATACTCAACAGAGACGGAAAGACCGTCAATCTTCGGTTCTACAACATAAACCGCGTCACTGACGACATCACGCACACGCTTATCAAAAGCACGAAGCTCGTCAGTGCTGAAGGCATCCTGCAAGCTTGCCATCTGAACGGTATGCTCAACCGGCTCAAACTGACCGTCAGCATTACCGCCTACACGGCGTGTGGGCGAATCGGGTGTCACAAGGTCGGGATATTTATCCTCAATATCCGACAGCTCGCGCATAAGACGGTCATACTCGAAATCCTCGATTTCGGGGCTGTCCTCGACATAATATTTATTGCTGTGGTAGTTGAGGATATCCCTTAGCTCCTGCGCCCTTTTTAAAGAATTTTCATAATCTGCCATAGTGACACTTCCCCGTCTGCATTTTAAGTTATTATACCAAAAAAGCTCGGTTTAATCAACATTTAAATCTGCAAAAGTGTTCGGAGTTACGCCGACTATTATGCTTTCAGCTATGCAGATTTCGGAATTGTATTCAACGATATTGACATCACCGCCGAAGATGACGTGAGTACGTATCGTAACATTGAGAAATATCTGATGTCTCGTCTGATTGACACCCGCTGATTCAAATTTATTTTCAAAGCACGTTGATGTAAGACCGCGCATCGTAACAAAGAACGAAATGTCGGGACCGATGCCCGAAAGAAGCTGAATCCCGAGCAAGGATGACAGCGGCAGAACAATTTCGTATGTACCGATTTCGTTTACATATGCATCGGTATTCGTTCCGATTTCGTTGCCGAGGGTATTGAGTGTGATAATATCTGCAGAAAGAGATTTTATATTACCGTTTTCGTCATAGGTAAAGCTGACAACATCGGAATAATTGAGCTTATAATCATCAAGCGCACGTTCAAGACCTGCCGTCAGCGCAGATGATGCCGTGCTGTTGGCCTCGAGAGTCGAAAGCTCGTCGCGCACCGAGCTTAATCTGATTTCCATAAATACAAAAATCCCGACCGCACAGAGCAATAAAGCTGCCGTAACGGTCGGGATTATTATTTTTCTTCGCCGTTTCATTTTTTCACCGCCTTATAAGACATATTATGCGATGAAACACGAAACTGTTATTTATCAGTCAAGGAAATCCTTGAGCTTCTTGCTTCTTGACGGATGGCGGAGCTTACGCAGAGCCTTTGCCTCGATCTGACGGATACGCTCACGGGTAACGTCGAATTCCTTACCAACCTCCTCAAGAGTATGCGGATGGCCGCCCTCAAGACCAAAGCGGAGCATAAGCACCTTTGCCTCACGCGGAGTAAGAGTCTTGAGAACCTCGTCAAGCTGCTCCTTAAGAAGAAGGATTGAAGCTGCATCTGCCGGTGCGGGAGCATCGTCATCGGGGATGAAATCGCCAAGATGGCTGTCTTCCTCTTCACCGATGGGGGTTTCAAGTGAAACCGGCTCCTGTGCAACACGGAGAATTTCTCTTACCTTAGCAACGGGCATACCGAGCTCAGCTGCGATTTCCTCAGCGCTCGGATCTCTGCCGTTCTTATGAAGAAGCTGGCTGTTAGTCTTCTTAACCTTATTGATTGTTTCAACCATATGAACGGGAATACGGATTGTTCTTGCCTGATCAGCGATAGCTCTTGTGATAGCCTGTCTGATCCACCACGTAGCGTAGGTTGAGAATTTGAAGCCCTTAGTATAGTCGAACTTGTCAACAGCCTTGATAAGACCGAGATTACCCTCCTGAATAAGGTCAAGGAAGTGCATACCTCTGCCGACGTATCTCTTCGCGATAGAAACAACGAGACGGAGGTTAGCCTCTGCCAGTCTCTTCTTAGCACTCTCGTCATCATCTACGATACGGACAGCAAGCTCAATTTCTTCCTCTGCAGTAAGAAGAGGAATACGGCCGATTTCCTTAAGATAAACCTTGACGGGATCATCGTTGCCCTGTGCCTTGTCGTCAACGTCCTCCGTTGAAAGCTCGGCAGACTTGGGCATATCCATACTGAAATCAACATTCTCAAGGTCGATATTGGAAAGGTCGTCGATAAGCTCGATATTCTGATTTTCAAGCGTTTCGTAGAACTTGTCAAGCTCTTCGATGTCGATATCCATATCGATAAGAGCCTGATCAATCTCCTGCGAGGTGAGCTTTCCTGTTACCTTACCTTTTTCAAGCAAGAGCTTAAGGGGTGATTTCTTCTGTTCGGGTACATGGTTTTCCATAAAAAAGTTCTCCTTTATTAGACTTCCGTTTTTCTGAATAAGCTTTTGAAATCTTCGTCACTCAGCTCTGCAGCATTGATTGACGAGGACTTATTTTTTTCTTCTTTTAATACCTTTATGCAATCGTTACATTCCGCAACGGTGTTGCTGATCGTTCCTCCCATTGCTCCGAACTGGGCAAGTCTGCCCATTTCCTCGGGAGTGAATCCTGCTGCGAACATCGACAATTCAATGCTCCTGCCGCTTTCAATACGCTCGGACAGCTCTGCAAAGACTCTGCGGTTAAAATCAGTTATAAACAGCTCTTCGTTAAGCTCGTCCTTGATTTTGCGGTAAAAGTCGGGATTGAGCATAAGGGATGCAAGCAGCACCTCCTCAGCCTTCGTCGCCCTTACATGCTTTGCACGCTCGGGATTGACAGTGTCCTTCGGGGTGACGGTTTCCCTGACGATTTCGTTAAAGCGATTTTTCTTCTGCGCTTCCAGCTTACGTTTGAATGAACGCCTTACCTCCTGCATAATGGCATCCTTGCTGATGCTCATTTCGCTCGCAAGCTTTGCAGCATAAGCGTCCTGCTCAATCGGGTTTGCCGTTGCAAGAATTGATGCAATTGAGGTCAGGAATTTTGTCTTACCGTCGATTGAATCAAGGTCATATTTCTCACGCTCACGAAGTATCGCATATTCGATATCATTCGCTGCGCCGTCGATGAGACTGCGGAATTTTTCCTTACCGAATTTTTTGATAATTTCGTCGGGATCCTTGCCGCCTGTGAGCTTGAGCACGCGTATACGGACACCGGTTTTGCCAAAAATCTCGATAGCGCGCTTTGTCGCCTTCTGTCCCGCCTCGTCGGAGTCATAGGAAAGTATAACCTCCTCGGCATAGCGCGAAACAAGTCTTGCCTGCTCCTGAGTAAGAGCCGTACCTAGACAGGCGATTGAATTGGTAAAGCCTGCCTGATGAAGGGCGATAACATCCATATAGCCTTCAGCAACGATTATCTGTGACGGGTTGCCGTTTTTAGCGAAATTCAGTGCAAATACGCCGTCACTCTTTTTATAAACAAGGGTGTCCGAGGTGTTGATGTACTTCGGCTTTGAATCATCGAGGACTCGTCCGCCGAATGCGATAACATTACCTCTAAGGTCAATAATCGGCACCATTGCTCGGTTTTTAAAATTGTCATAGTAGTGTGTGCGCTCACCCTTATCGGATTTTCGCACAAGGTTTGCATCGTAAAGCTCCTGATTGGTAAAGCCCTTTGAACGCATATATTTAAGCAGAGCATCCCAGGAATCGGGTGCATAGCCAAGACCGAAATGCCTGATTGTCTGCATTGTAAGTCCTCTTCCGAGAAAATAATCAAGACCGGTTTTACCCTGCGGCGACATCATTGTCGAATGGAAAAACCTTGCCGCTTCACGGTTAGCCGCGAGAATGCGCTGACGGTGCTTTGCGAGAGAATCGTCATAGCCGTCCTCCGGCATCTGCATACCGGCACGCTCGGCAAGCACCTTTACCGCTTCGACGTAGTCGAGATTTTCGATACGGCGCACAAAGGTTATTGCATCACCGCCTGCTCCGCATCCGAAGCAGTAGAAGGACTGGCTATCCGGGTAAATGGTGAATGAAGCTGTTTTTTCATTATGAAAAGGACAGAGACCCTTGACAAGTCTACCTCTTTTAGACAGATTCACATAGGGTGAAATAACACTTTCGATATCGGTACGCGCCCTTAATTCAGAGAGGAATTCATCGCTGATCGCCATATTATTCCCCCTTTAAGACAACCCACGAGCGGGGAACGAAAAGTTCTTCAAAGGTGTGTACAGCATATCTGTCTGTCATACCTGCAATATAGTCGCAGGCGGCACGCTCAACACCCTCTTTTTCACGGATTGACTTGTACTCCGCTGGCATTTCGTCCGGATGAAGCAGGAAGTATTCATAGAGCCATTTAATCATTTCAATCGCTCTTGCTTCCTCACCCTTGCAGACGGGATTTGTGTATACCCTCTCAAACATAAAGCTGTGCAGAGCTGCAAAAGCATCGGCACAGTCCTCGCCGAGGATGATATCGTCTTTACTGTTATTTACGGCAGAAAGCACAAGCTTATTGATTCGCTGTGATTTATTCTGCCCCAAAGCGTCACGGATATCGGCGGGAATGTCCGTTTCTTTAAGCACGCGTGCATGAACGGCATCGTCAATATCGTGGTTTATGTATGCAATGCGGTCGGCAAGACGGACGATTCTTCCCTCAAGGGTGAATGCCTCCGTACCTGAGGTATGGCGGACAATACCGTCGCGCACCTCTTCGGTAAGGTTAAGCCCCCTGCCTTCCTTTTCTATAACATCAGCAACACGCAGACTCTGCTCATAATGGCGGAAGCCGCCCTCATAAACACTGTTGAGTGCTCTTTCGCCCGCATGACCGAAGGGTGTGTGACCGAGATCGTGACCGAGAGCAATCGCTTCCGTCAGAGTCTCGTTAAGTCCGAGAGCATTCGCGATTGTGCGTCCGATCTGGGCAACCTCAAGGGTATGAGTCAGGCGGGTACGGTAATAGTCACCCTGCGGAGAAAGAAAGACCTGCGTTTTGTGCTTGAGTCTTCTGAAGGAATTGGAATGGATGACGCGGTCACGGTCACGCTGGAAGCAGGTACGAAGCGCACATTCCTCTTCGGGACGCATTCTGCCGCGGCTCATATCCGAAAAGCAGGCGTTTTCGCTTAAAATCTTATGCTCGTTTTCGCACGTAATTTCTCTGACCGTTTTCACTCATATCACTCCAATCTTTTAACTTCTTATCTATAATATACGCTAAAAAAGCTGTTTTTCCTTCTTAAAATTAAAAATATTTATATTCTTCACCGATTTTTTCGGTATGGAACTTACCGAAGCTCATATCAACGAGCTTCGCGTCGAAGGAGTCGACATCTCCTACCGGCAGCTTGAAGGTAACCGTCACATTATCAGCAAACTCCGTATCATCGATAACGCCTCCCGATTCGGGAATAAATGAATTGAGTCTGCCGTAGAAATTGTAGTCACAGGTAACCTTAAGCACGGCACAAAGCTTCATCGTGATAATCTTACCTGCATCAACGGCGATCTTAGCCGTATGAGAATACGCACGGACAAGTCCTCCTGCACCAAGCAGGGTTCCGCCGAAATAACGTGTCGCAACGACAACACAATCGGTTACATTTTCCTTAAGAAGAACATCGAGAACAGGGATACCTGCCGTACCCTGCGGTTCACCGTCATCGGAATAACGGCGCACCTGTCCCTCACGAAGAACATAGGCGTAGACATTGTGGGTAGCATCCCAGTGCTTGGATTTGATCGAGTTGATGAAGCTGACCGCCTCCTCCTGAGTTGTCACGGGCTTTATATAGCCGATAAAACGGGATTTACGCTCAATAAATTCATCGCTTGACTCGTTAAGAATCGTTCTGTATTCCATACGGTTCACCTCCGATAAAAAAATACAGCGGCGCAGAATGCACCGCTTATTTTCTCAAAATAATTATTTTGACAAATTGAAACGCTTATTGAAGCGGTCAACACGTCCGCCTGTATCAACAAGCTTCTGCTTACCTGTAAAGAACGGATGACATTTTGAGCAAATATCAACACGCAAATTCTCCTTGGTAGAACGAGTCTCTATCTCATTACCGCAAGCGCAACGTACAACTGTAGTTTCGTACTTAGGATGGATTCCTTCCTTCATTACTGTCACCTCTTTCGAAATATTCACGCAGATGCTATTTTAACACATAATATTTAAAAATGCAACTGTTTTTTTTATTTTTTTAACTCAATATATTCAGCATTCTCAAACGAGTAAATAAGTGTTCCTCGAACTGCCATTCCTGTACATTCCGCAAGAGCATATTCATACATTTTCAGCTGAGTACGGTAGCGCTGTGCAAGCTCCTGCATCGTTACTCCCCTGTCGGTTTTGTAGTCAACAATAACAAGCTCACCGTCCTCAACAAAGGCACAGTCAACATAGCCCTGAATAACGACAGTCTCGTCGCACGGCACATCAAGGTCAGGATAAAGCTCACAGGCAGGTATACCGACGGTTACCTGCTTTTCGCGCAGAAGAAGCGGTGAAGCCTTGATACGGTCGGCTATATCACTCTCAAAAAAGCGGCGCAGCTTATTTTTTTCGAGCACATCTGCCTCCTGACGCGTCAGATGGCGTTCAGCTATCATTTTTTCAATCTGCTCATCAACGCTGAAGCCTTCGGCGGTATAATCAAAGAACTCCATAAACTTATGGGTTGCCGTACCGCGGCTGGCGGGATTCATACCTGATTTTGATAAAAACTGCGGCTTCGAGGATGCAAAGTACTGCGTACTGAAGCCCGTTGAATCAAATTCAGACGGCGCACTCTTGGCACGGACAAATGCGAGTGACGAATAAGGATAAACATAATCAGTTCTGTTTTTAATTTCGTCAAGGAGCGCATCATCCGCAGGAGCCTTCATTTTTTCTTCCTGAGCGGCATCAGGCGATAAAACGCTGTTGACTATCGAAACTGACAGCCTCTGCGGGCAAGCGAGATCCGAAAGCTGTCCGTCTCTTCCTGAAAGCTGACGGAGCGCGTGGGCATCAGGATGACGAAGGAATGACATAACCAGCCAATCCGCCATCGAGCCCTTGTTAAGAATATCAACAGAATTTATCCGTATATCATCACCGTCGACGCACAGCGAGAAATCCTCAAGCTTTGATCCGATATTATCGTAGCGGGTTACGCATATAAGTCGCTCCTTGGCACGTGTCATTGCAACATAAAGTACACGAAGCTCCTCGGACAGAGCTGAATATTTTTCGGCAAGCAAAAGAGCTTTTTTGCCGACTGTGGAATACTGACATTTTGTTCTGGAATCACGTCGGTCAAAGCAGATGCCGAAATCGGGATGAAAGGCTGAAACTCCCTTCTGATTGTCATTTGTGAAGCCGTTATTAAGGTCAGCAAGAATACATACCGGAAACTCGAGTCCCTTACTCTTGTGAATAGTCATAATACGCACGACATCTGCCGCCTCGGAAATATCCGAGGCACTTTCAAGGTCAGCATCCTGACGCTGAACGCGGTCTATGAAGCGGATAAAGCCGGACAGTCCGCGCTTTCCCGAATCCTCATATTTAGCGGCATAATCCAGAAGCATATTAAGGTTAGCGTTACGCTGAGAACCGTTTTTAAGAGCGGAGGTAATCGCTTTATAGCCCGTTATTTCGTAAAGCTCACGGACGAACTCTGAGCAAGCAAGCGTAGATGCCAGCATACGCAGTTCATCAAGCTTACCGAGGAAGGCTATGCTCTTTTTATTACCTAGCCTTGCGGAATTAAGCACACAATGATAAATCGGCTTTTTGCGCTCGTCAACGCGCATTTTCGCAAGCTCATCGGCAGTAAAGCCGAATACAGGAGAAAGCATAACCGCCAGAAGCGGAATATCCTGCAACGGATTATCCGTTACACGCATAAGGTTAAGCACCGTGCTGATTTCCGTCGAGGCAAAGAAGCCTGCCTTATTCGAAACGTAAGCGGGTATATTATTGCGGGCAAGAACATCTGAATAAAGCTCTGCCCTTCCGCCGCCCGTTGCTCTCATAAGCACACAGAAATCACGGTAGGAAGCAGGACGCTGTCCGCCCTTTTCAGTTATCATCATTCCGCTTTTAATGATTGAATTTATTGTTTCTGCAATATGCTGTGCTTCAATTTCCCTTGAAACGCGGCTGCCGTCCTCAAGCGAGCCGACAATATGCAGCTCCGCCTGCGGAAATTCACATTCATCGTACGAGGCCGCAGCAACAAGTGCCTCGCCCTTATCATAATCAAGACCGCCTGCATCAGCAGACATAAGCTGATTGAAAACAAAATTTACAATCTCCGTAACTCCCGGACGGCTTCTGAAATTACGGTCAAGAGTAATTTTTGCGGGATAATTATTATCCGTATACGGCTGCATAGAATCACGTCGTCGAAGGAAAATATCGGGCATAGCCTGACGGAAGCGGTAGATACTCTGCTTGACGTCACCGACCATAAACATATTACTCTCGTTTTTCGAGACCGCCCAAAAAAGAGTATTCTGCAGCTCGTTGATATCCTGAAACTCATCAACAAGAATCTCATCAAATTTCTGTGAAAGCTCTTCGGAAAGCTTTGTTCTGACGGGATTACCCTGAGCGTCGTATGATACAAGAAGCCTGAGTGCAAGATGGGTTATATCGGAAAAGTCAACGCTGTTCAGCTTCTGCTTTTCCTCCCACAGAATTTCGCTGTAGCGTCTGATAATTTCAATAAGCTTTATAACTATCGGATGAAGATAAGCCATATCGTCGGCATATTCCTCTTCAGTTGAGCAGAAATATTTCGGAAGCTTCCTGGTAAGCTCATCGGTAATTGTTTTTTTCTGCTTCTTCGCAAAATCCGCTACGGGTGAAGCATATCCCTTCGGAAGTCTGCCGAGTGCGGGGAATTTAATCATCCGCAGTGCACAGAGTGTTTCGTTCCATTTTTTATTGTCAATAAGCTCCATTATACCGTTGAGCGTTGCTTCCATTTCACTGAAGCAGTCAGAGTATTTTTCAGCCACAGTTCCGTCATCCGCAAAGCTGTGCTTAACCTGACCGATTGCGCAAAGACATTTTGCAACAACACCGCAGGCATAGGAAAAAATGATACCGCCCCATACGTCCTTGGTTAAGGTGTTTTCAGATTCATAATTATCGGTAAGGCTGTCAAGAAATTCAGACGGACGCGGAAAAGCCATCGAATAATTATACAGCTTCGAAACAAGCGCTCCTACTGCGCTGTCATCCGTTCCGCTCGCAAGGATGTTGACAAGCTCGTTGAATTCTTCGGAATTCTCTTTATAAAAGCCGTCAAGAGTTCTGCTCATAGCCTCTGCTTCAACAAGCTTCAGCTGTGCGCCTTCAAGCATTTTATAATCGGGAGATATGTCAAGCTCGTGAAAATTTTCCTTGACTATATCGTTGCAGAAGCTGTCAATAGTACTGATTTTAGCAAACGGAAGCATAACCAGCTGACGCTTGAGATGCTCATCGGAGGGGTTTTTGCGAAGCTCCTCGTTAATAGCCTGCGAGATTCTCTCACGCATCTGCTGAGTTGCTGCACGGGTAAAGGTAACAATCAGGAGTCTGTCAGCCGTGCAGGGCTTTTCTTTATCCATAAGCCTGCGTATAACACGCTCGACAAGCACGGCGGTTTTACCTGAGCCTGCTGCCGCAGAAACGAGCACGGTACCGTTACGCGAATCAATCGCCTTCTGCTGTTCTTGAGTCCATTCAGGCATCGTTCTCACCTCCTAAGGCTTTCAAGCTGTCCTCATGCTTTATTTTACCGATATCGTTGGTAGGAGTTTCCTCATCAAATCCGCAGACATCCTTATAATCACAATATTTGCACACATCGTGGTACGGACTGGTTGTTGATTCGGCAACGGCAGGTCTGACGGGAATTTTGCCCTCATGAAGGCTGACTGCCATATCGGCAAGAATTTTTTCCACGCGCTTTAAAAGAAGTCCCATCTGCTTGAAGGAAATGAGCGTACCCGAATTTTCTCCGTCCTTTTTGATGGCGGCAGGAATTATATCACCGGAAGTACGGCTATCCATCGAATATATAACACGGCTGTCGTCAAGCACCATACCGTTCATTTTTGCACTTTTCTGTTTTTGTGCAGCAATAACATCCTCACCCTCATCACGCTCTATCTTAGCAAAAGGAGCGTTAACGGGCATATAAAGGATTCCTGCCGGGGTAATGTTTTTATAGTCTCTGAAGCCGTTTTTCCAGATAGCAAAAAGATAAATAAGCATCTGCATATTAAGGCCGTAGAATACCTCATTCAAATCAAATTTCTTACCGCCTGATTTATAATCGACAACCCTGACAAAGGTTTCCTTTCCGTTTTCCATAACATCCACGCGGTCAACAGAGCCCTTGAGCTTCAGCAGACCTCCGTCAGACAGAGGGATTTCATACGCCGGCACCTCTCCGTCGTTATCAATCGCAAGCTCAAATGCCACGGGCTCAAATTCGCTGACGGAAAATTCGTTGACAAGACGGTCAACCACCTCGCAGACGATATAAACAAGCTGACGGTAAAGATAGTTAAAGCGTTCACCCATATCCTCGCCCGCAACAAGGATCTCTTTAAAATAGCCTTCGAGCATATCGCGGACAAGCTTATCCCTCTGCCCCTTCGGCATAGCACAAATCCCGTCGCTGCCGTATGAAGCAATGAGATTTTCGAGAATATAGTGGATTGCCGTACCCTTCTGCATCGGGTCAAGCTCGGCAATCTTACGCGGCTGTGCATTAAGGCCGTATTTGCAGAAATATTCAAAGGGACACTTATGATAAACCTCTGTACGCGACGCTGACATATACATATTGAAGCCGAAAAGCTTCTTCGAAATTTCCTTATCCGTGATTTCAAACTCGGTCTTTTTCACTGCGCGCCTGAGCGCACTAAGCTTATCCTTATAATCCTCACGCGAAGCAAAGTATTTTTCAAGAGTTGAATGCAGTGTACCGCCCTTACGGCTTAATTTAGCCATAAGCTCAAACGCCGGCATATCACCCTCAACAAAATCGAGCTCTGGAGTCGTAACGGTATCAAGAATCGTAACTCGCGGGAAAATGCGCTTAATCTGCGCAACGATTTCCGACGGTGCGAGCTGCGCTCCTGTTATATCCTTGCGCGAATAGGTGACATAAAGCATATCCGACGGACTGCAGAGAGTGCTGTATGCTATAAAGCGTTCCTCCATCATCTTCTGCTCAAAGCTGTCATCCATCTGCAAATTATGGGCAGCAAGAGTCTTACGCTCGTTATCGGAGAGGATTCCGTCCGCGGCGGGTATCATCGGGAACAGTCCGTCATTGACACCGACAGCAAAAACCACCTTCGGCGACGTTGTTTTAACTCGGTCGGCTGAGCCGATCACTATCTCGTCAAGCCCCTGCGGAAGCGAGCCGAGTGTATACATCGAAACGATAAGTCCCAGAAGCTCATTGAATCTTTTAGCATTAAGACTGACGCCTTCAAGGGAAAGTGCAATTCTGTCAAGAATCTCGATAACAACATCCCAGATTCTGCCCTGCTCTATAGCAAGCTCCGTCTCTCCCCTCTCGTTGAGGGCTTCGGCAAGAGCTTTCAGGTTTTCGGGAACATTCATTTTTAACAACAAATCGTACATTGCCTTTGCACAGGTAAGCCCGTCACCGCTTTTGATTTCAAAGCGCAGGCTATTAAGCGGTGTGATAACCGCTCTTCTCGTTGCATTGATTTTTTCAAGACGGAGGATATCCTTTTCGAGCATTTTTTCGCCGAGTCCGTCAGGATGTGCAGTCCAGTCCTCAAGCCACTTGTTGCCGTTAATCTGCCACAGCACTGCATAATTTTCGAGCTCTGATATTTCTTCAACAGTAAGGTCGGTCATACCCGTTTTAAGCACACGCATAACCGTATCGCACGAAAAGCCGCTGACCGCAATGTCCGTTGCGCTCAGTAAAAATTCGATAAGAGGCTGAGTCATAATCGGCTGACGTCTGTCCTCAAATACAGGTACACCGTTTTTGCGCAAGGCGGAGCGTATCTGGCGGACATAATTACTCTCACTTCGGCTTATAATTGCGATATCACGGCATCGAAGCCCCTTTGTTCTTATCAGTTTTTTTACCGTGTGGGCAACAAAATCACATTCGCTTTCAAAATCCTCTGCAGAACAAAGGATAATATTTTCCGTCGGAGTCTCACAAGCCTCGTATGTATTTTCGTAAAGGCTTTTTTCAAGAAGCGGAAGCTCGGAATTTGTATATCTTTTATCGTTGAAGGTCTCGATATGCTCGGGCGGTGCGATTTTTACACCGTTCTTCTCCGCAATGCGGATAAGCTTACGCACGGTGCGCTTCGTATGCGCAAAGGAGCTGAAATCATCGGCTTCTCCCGGCTTGTCCGTGCATACGGTAACGTAAACATCCCGTGCCTGAACAAAAATACGCTCCATAACCTTGAATTCCTGACTTGTAAAGCCACGGAAGCCGTCAAAAAACACCGTTTTCCCCGCTAAATCCTTATGCTCATCAAGAACACCGCAAAGCTCGTCGAGAGCACATTCATCATCGAAATAGCTTTGCGAAACAAGAGCACTGTAAGCATCCGTAACGAGCGCAAGCTCGTCAAGCTTGGATTTAAGCAGACAATCATCCATTGCGGCAGAGGCAGCACGCAGCATATCCGCCGTTACGGCACATTGACGGAACTCCTTGATAACCTTAAGCATACGGGTAATGACGGATGCCGAATAACGGTGCTTACCGTAGACAGCGAGTGAATCACTTACGCTTTCGAGCGCAAGGCTCATCATAAGCGCGCGTGTACTGTCATCAAGACGGGGGTTGGAGTTAAGACCGTATTTCTTAAGCAGGCGCTCACAAAGGAAGGTGAAGCTCACAACCTCCACCTTATCCGCTCCTCTTGCACCGAGAAGCTCGAGCATCTTTTTTTCCGTATAGAAGGAATACTGCTCCGGGATGATAAGCATAACGCTTTCACCCTTTTCGGCACACTGTTTGATTTCAGAATAAATCTCCGTAGTCTTACCGCTCGAGATGCGGCCGGTTATCAGCCTGAGCATATAATCCCCCCAGAATTAAGCTTTAATAATTATACCTTATAATGATAATATTTGCAACATTAGTGTATTGCATTTGAGTACCGAAAATGGTACAATATACTCATTATTTAACAGAGGTAAGCATTATGGCAGTTAAAAGTTACATTGAAAAGGCAAACAGCACCATCCCTTCGCCCGAGCAGCTCGAGTTTATGGATACCGAATTTATCGCATTTATCCACTACGGAATGAACACCTTCACAAACGTTGAATGGGGTACGGGCAGAGAGCCTGTCAAGTATTTCAAGCCTGCGGATTTTTCCGCAAAGCAATGGGTAAAGGCAATTAAATCCGCCGGTATGCGCGGTATAATTCTTACCTGTAAGTTCTCGGAGGGCTTCTGCCTATGGCCGAGCAAGTTCACGGATTACAGCGTAAAAAGCTCTCCGTGGCTCGACGGTGAGGGCGATATGGTAAAGCAGCTCAGCGAGGAATGCCGTAATGAGGGTATCAAATTCGGCATCTATCTCTCCCCTTACGATATGCACGAGCCGACCTTCGGCACTGCGGCATATAACGATTATTTTGTAAACCAGCTTACGGAGCTTTGCACTGATTACGGTGACATATTCTGCGTATGGTTTGAGCGGGATAACAGCGGCAAGCAGCAGTACGACTGGGACAGATATTACAAAACCATCCGCAAGCTTCAGCCTAAGGCAATGATATGCAACTGCGGTCCGGATATCCGTTGGTGCGGTAACCACGCAGGCATCGGCAGACAATCGGAATGGAGCGTTGTACCGAAGAGCCTCATCAATGATGCACCTGCAGAAAAGCTCGTTGAGCCAGATCTCGGCAGCCGCAGTAAAATCAAAAAAGCCAGGGAGCTCGTATGGTTCCCCGCGATTATGGATATGAAAATGCGTCCCGGCTGGTTCTACCACGACCACGAGAACACAAGCCTCGAGGTTATGTCAAAGGCAATAATGTGCTATTTTAACTCTGTAGGAAACAACGGCACCTTTATCCTTAACGTTTCACCGTCCCACAACGGACGAATCGACAAAAAGGATCTCGAACAGCTTGTTACCCTCGGCGCTCAGCTCGAGCTTGAGTTCAAGGATGAATTCACTGACGGCGCCGAATTCACATCAAGCGGATGCAGTGACGAGCTTCATTCGGAAAAATTCATCAACTCAGGCAAGTCTTATTTCAAGACTGCCAAGGGTGCAAAAAAGACAGAGATTATCGTCAACATGGGCGATGTCTGCTCCATTGATAAAATTGTACTTGCAGAAAACATTGCAACCGGTCAGCAGATTGAAAAGTTCTCACTTTACTATTTCTACAACAAGCGTTGGCGTAAGATTTATAAAGGAACGACAATCGGCCGTAAAAAAATCTGTATCATCAGACCGATGGAGGCAAAGCGCATCAAGCTCGTTATCGAAAAGACACGAGACTTTGCTACTATTTCAGAATTCAGAGTATATTAAAATAAGCCTTGCAGTTCAACGACTGCAAGGCTTTAATTATGCAATTCTGATTATTTTTGTAGCTTTGATTGTCTTGGGATTTTTACGGTAAAGCTCACCGTTATAATGAATCTCAAGAGTATCGCCGTAGTTAAGATCCTCACGCGTAAGCTTGTTGCCTTCGGCATCGTAAAGCTCTTCGTCTCCCGCGAACTTGATGTAAATACCATCCTTATCATAAAGCTCGGAATAAACACCGCCGAGATCCTGCACCTCGACAATAAATTCGCCTTCAGCACTCTTGACAGAGTAGAAAGCTATAATAGCCGCATCAGCATCAGCTGAAGGATTGCCGCCGCAGGATGCGAGACTGAAAAGCATAAGAACCGCAAAGAACAAAGCAAGTGCTTTTTTCATAGACCGTCACCCTTATCTCCAGCAGACTCTGACTGTTACGCCGTCCTCTTCAAGGCAGAACTTGTGAGCTTCACCTGTTGCGCTTTCGTACTCTTCAACAGTTGCATACTCCTTCATTGTGATGCCTCTCTTCTGCTTCGAAACGCCGTTATACTCAACCGTCTTAACCTCTCTGAGACCCTGCATAAACGCCTGAGCCATCTCGGGTGAGTGAAGAGTAAGCTTTGAGTCAACCTTGAGCATTGCTGTTGCTTCAGCATCAACGTTGTACTGACCTGCACCGAGTGTTCCCGGAACAAAGCCTGCGCACCACCATGTGAATGCCGGACTTCTTGAGAAGAGATACTTGAACTTGTTTGAAGATTCAGACTCACGTCTGTAAATATCCATACTCTGAAGCATCTTCATATCGTCTGTTGCACAGTCGTAGTGTGTGCTCATTGATGAGCCTGCGGGACGGTTGTATGTACCGATTTCAGCACCGACAAGAACCATACCGTACTGACCCTTCCAGTACTGAATCATCCACTCGAGACCTTCGTGCTCAAAGTAAACACGCATTGTGTCATATGTAATAGCAATTGCAGATGAAGAAGCGTCATAAACCTCGTTATAGCCGAAGTTTCTCTGCCAAGCGTCCTCAGCGATGATGAAGCACTTATCCTTGGTTGAGTACTTGAAGCCGAAGAGACCTGTGTCACTGCCGTCCTTGCTTTCAACCGTGATGTTGCCGTCCTTATCGATTGTCGGCTTGATAACATCGCCCCAGCGATCCTTGATTTCGTCAAGCTGCTGCTGAAGGCTCTTGGTTGTTGTAGTTGTCGGAGGAACGATCGGCGTTACAGAGCCACCATTGTTTGATGAACCGCCATTATTGGTTGAGCCACCGTTATTTGATGACCCACCGTTATTTGATGAACCGCCGTTATTTGATGAACCGCCGTTACCTGCAGGTCCTACAACGATAGGCTTTGTAGCTGCGTTGGCATCAAGCTGTGTTACAACGCTGCCGTCATCACCGATGATATCAACTGATGAATCGTCCTGTGTCCACTTCTGACCGCATGCATTACATACGAAATAGCCCTCAGCGTCAGGTCCCGAAATATCTGTTGATGAACAGATAGGACAGCACTGCTCGAACTGATCTCCGCCTGCAACGTCATTTGTTGTGTCGTCACTGAGAGTTGTATTTTCCTCAGGGTCAGCCTGACCGATGAAGTTACAACCCGGTAAGATTGTAAGAGTTACCAGTGTAAGAATACCGATAACAGCAATCGCACGGATAACATTGTTTTTAAAATCCATGGTAGTTTTACCTCCAATTTTTTTGCGATAAAATATCTTTCACCGCACATATACAAAAGGATTATACTTGATTTGAGGTAATATTTCAATAGATTTTTCAAAATTATCATTCTTATACAAACATTACCAATGTTTTGCAATATTTATGTGACAAAAAACAACAGACAACAGCGAACTGTTGTCTGTTTGTTGCATTTTTTATTTATTAAGCTCCTGCTCAAGGAGAGTTCTGATAACAACAGGATCGCCTGTTCCCTTGAGTTCGCGCATAATCAGACCGAAAAGAGCCTGCATTGCCTTTGTCTTACCGCTCTTATAGTTAGCAACGGCATCGGGATTTTCAGCAACGATGCGCTGAACAGTTGTAAGGATGAGACTCTCGTCAACCTTGACATTGAGACCGTTCTCCTCGCAGTACTTATCAACGTCAACGTCACTCTCAAATACAGCAGAAAGAACCTTCTTACCTGCAGGACGGGTGATTTCGTTTGTATCAACAAGCTCAATAATTCTTGCAAGCTTTGCAGCGTCAATATTAAGCTCATCAATTTCAAGACGCTTCATATTGCCCATACATTCTGTAAGAATCCAGCTTGCAACAGACTTCGGTGCTCTGCCGAGAGCAACAACCTCATCAAATGTGTCTGAAAGCTTTCTGTCAGATGCAAGCACCATTGCTTCCTTCTCGGGAATACCCATTTCTGTATAGCGGAGGCTCTGCTCCTCTGCTGTTGCAGGCATACTTGCGCGGATTTCCTCAAGCCATGCATCGTCAATAACAATAGGCATAAGGTTCGGGTCGGGGAAATAACGGTAATCTGCCGCTGTCTCCTTGTTACGCATCGGGAAGGTACGGCGCTTGACATCGTCCCAGCGGCGTGTTTCCTGAACGAGAACCTCTGTATGACGCTCGAGTGCATCGACGTGACGAACCTTTTCAAACTCGATTGCATCCTTGATTTCGGAAAGTGAGCTCATATTCTTGATTTCAGCACGGACACCGAACTCCTCTGAGCCCTCAGGACGGACGGAAATATTGACGTCACATCTCATTGCGCCCTCTTCACACTCGGAAATACCTGCAAACTGAAGGCTTGACTTGAGCTTCTTGAGGTATGTGATAACCTCGTCCGCAGAACGGAAATCAGGACGGCTGACAATCTCGATAAGAGGCACGCTCGTTCTGTTATAGTCAACGAGTGATGTGTTTGTTGCATCATCGTGAACAAGCTTACCTGCGTCCTCCTCGAGATGAATCTGCTTGATTCCGATTGTTCTGTCACCGATTTCTACGCTGCCGTCAACGCAGATAGGATTGAACCACTGCGTAGTCTGGTATGAAGCGGGAAGGTCGGGATAGTAATAGCTCTTCTTATCAAAGGTTGTATACTGATTGATTTTACAGTTAAGCATAAAGCCTGCCTTGACCGCAAGCTCGATTGCGTGCTTGTTGGTTACGGGAAGCATACCCGGCATACCGCAGCAAGCGGGACAAACGCAATCATTGGGCTCCTTCGGGCTGGAATGACCGCCGCAGGAGCAGAAAAGCTTTGAAGCGGTTGAAAGCTCAACGTGAGTTTCAAGACCGATAACAAGTTCGTATTTCATCGTTATGCCTCCAATCCTTCAACACTTTTTGCAATGCTCAGAAGAACATTGTCTTTGTATGAATCTGCGATAAGCTGAACACCCTTAGTTGCCATTGCGGGCAAGCCAGTGATGCTCGGAATTGCTGTGAACACGCTCTCCTCAAATACCTTTTCGAAGCTGTCGAGAACGTCATAAGCCTTATACTCAGCCTGTGAGCAGGCAGGAGCAAGAATTGCATCGTATGAAGCAAGAACTGCCTTTACCTTCTCTGTTACAACACGGCGGATGCGCATTGACTTATCGTAGCAGGCATCGTACTTGCTCTTTGAAAGAACATCTGAACCGTAAATGATTGTAGCCTTTGTGAGGAAGCCGAAGCCCTCTGTACGGCTCTTGACATAAAGCTCGTCGATATTCTTATATTCTGCCGCACGGTGGCCGTACTTGACACCATCGAAGCGGGAAAGGTTGTTTGTTGTTTCAGCAGACATAAGAATCTGCCATGCTGTCTGTGCTTCCTTTACGATATCGAGAGATACATCTTCAACAGTTACACCGAGAGCTTTAAGAGAAGCCGCATACTTATCAATGCCTGTCTTCACTGCATCGGAAGCGAGGTCGTAAAGCTCCTTGATAAGTGCTACCTTCATACCCTTGACATCGGTAAGAGCATAATCATACTTTTCAGCGGGAAGGCTTGTGCCGTCCTTGCTGTCGTGACCTGCGATAACGGAAAGAATTTCCTTTGCTGTCTCAGCATCGGGAGCCGTAACGCCGATCTGCTCACCCGAGCAGGCACATGCGATAACACCGTAACGGGAAACCGTACCGTAGGTCGGCTTGATAAAATCAACGCCTGCAAGAGCTGCTGCACGGCGGGGTGCGCCGTTGAGATCAACACTGAGAGCTGCCTTAACCTCGCCTTTTTTGACGAGTGAAGCTGCTGCGCCTGCGAGCACACCGTCCTCTTCGTTTGCACCGAAGAAGGATGTCTCACCGAGAAGGTCGAGACCGAACTCACCGACATTAGTCTTGCCTGCGATTTCGTAGCCTGCTTTTTCGAGTCTTTCGACCGCTTCGGCGCTGAAAAGCGGGGTGAAATTCTCAAGCATTTTTGAGCCTGCCGTAGCAGGTGTTCCTTTTATAAGGATTGTATCGTCAACGGCAATTTTGCCTGACGGATTGATTGAATTAACAAAATATCCCACTTTTAACACCTCACTTTACAAGTCTGGGAACCTGCCAGCTGTCCTCTGTGCTCTGCGGAGCACCTGCGAGAAGCTCCTCACGTGTGAAGGGCTGGCTTCTTTCATCCTTACGGATGATGTTGGTCATCGGCATAACATATACCATAGGCTCAACTGCTGATGTATCTGTTTTTGCGAGGTCCGCTTCTTTTTTGAGCATATCCTCGAGAATCTTATTCATCTTTTTCTTCTCGTCAGCCGTGAAGCTCAGCTCGTTGACTGACTCAAGGCTTTCGAACTTATTAGCCTTTGCCTCTGCGGGCTTGGAAGCCTTCGAAGCGGAGTAGGATGACTCGCCCGAATCCGAGCCGAGCATATCCGAGCCGCCCTTGCCGCGGATTGCGACATTTGCTTCATAAAGCTGAAGCTCTGTAACCTCACTCGGTGCGCCGAGCATCTGGTCCTGAGCCTGACCGTCAAGCGGGAATGCAATAACATCACGGATTGTTTCCGTATCAGCAAGAAGCATAATGATACGGTCAACACCGGGTGCCATACCTGCGTGCGGCGGTGCGCCGAACTGGAATGCGTTGTAAAGTGCGCTGAAGCGTTTTTCGAGCTCCTCCTCAGAATAGCCTGCGATTTCGAATGCCTTTCTCATAATCTCGGGGCTGTGGTTACGAACAGCACCTGATGCGAGCTCAATACCGTTACATACAAGGTCATACTGATATGCAAGGATTTCTGTCGGCTCCTTTGTAAGCAGAGCCTCTAGACCGCCCTGCGGCATTGAGAACGGGTTATGAGTGAATATAATCTTATCTGTTGTTTCGTCACGCTCGTACATCGGGAAATCGACAACGAAGCAGAATTCGAAACGGTCATTTTTAATAAGCTCAAGCTCATTACCGAGCCATGTGCGGACAACACCTGCGTTCTTATCGGCGATATCAGAATCGTTATCACAGATAAAGAAGATTGTCTCGCCCTCCTTAACGCCTGTAAGCTCAACGATTTCCTTCATCTCGTCAGGTGTCATAACCTTGCTGATCGGGTCATCCTTGAAGCCGTAGTTCTTCTCGTCAAGAAGAGTGATGTGAGCAAGACCTGCCATCTTTGCCTGCTTTGTGGCAAATGCAAGTGACTTGTCAAAGAACCATCTCTCATTCTTACACGGAGCGACGATACCTCTTACCTGCTTGTTCATAAAGGGCTTGAACTTAACGCGCTTGAACATATCGGTAAGGTCGCAGATGATGAGGGGGTTACGGAGGTCGGGCTTATCGGAGCCGTACTTTGCCATAGCCTCTCTGTAAGGAATGCATCTGAACGGAGTGGGTGTGATATACTTATCGGAGAAGGTATGGAAAACGTCACTTACAACGTCCTCACAGACCTTGAGAACCTCCTCCTGAGTTGAAAATGCCATTTCAAAATCGAGCTGATAGAATTCACCGGGTGAACGGTCAGCACGGGCATCCTCGTCACGGAAGCAGGGTGCAATCTGGAAGTAGCGGTCAAAGCCCGATACCATAAGAAGCTGCTTGAACTGCTGAGGTGCCTGCGGAAGAGCGTAGAACTTGCCCGGATGCTTACGGCTCGGAACAAGGAAGTCTCTTGCTCCCTCGGGTGATGATGCAGTAAGGATAGGTGTCTGCATTTCGAGGAAGCCCTTCTCCTCCATAACCTTACGCATATGTCTGATAACATTTGAACGCAGAACGATATTCTTATGAAGCGCGGGATTTCTCAAATCGAGGAATCTGTGCTTAAGACGGATGTTCTCGTTAGTGTCGTTTGAACCGATTTCAAAGGGAAGGTCGCGTGTGCAGGTGCCGAGTACAACAAGAGTGTCAGCTACAAGCTCAACAAGACCTGTGTCGATTTTCGGGTTTACCGTGCTTTCGTCACGCTTTGTGACTGTACCCTTGACGGAAATAACGGTCTCTTTACCGATACCCTTGAGAAGAGTCTCATCGTGAACAACAACCTGTGTAATACCTGTGTAGTCACGAAGGTCAACGAAGAGAACGCCGCCGTGGTCACGGATAACGTCAACCCAGCCTGCAAGCTCGACAGTTTCGCCGATGTGCTTTTCTCTGATTTCGTTGCAAAGATGAGTTCTGTACATTTTATCTACCTCCATTGCAGATAGTCTTAACAAAATTACAAAATAAAAAACAAAAAGCCCCGAGAATTATACGAAATAATTCTCGGGACGAGTATACATTAAATAACCCGCGGTGCCACCCGTGTTGATACCAAGAAGGTATCCGCTCTTTATATTAAGCTGTTATACTGACAAAGTGTTGCCGTGCTTACTACTCATCTGAAGCACGCTTTCAGCCGGTGGCGCGCTCTCTCTTTCAGACTTTCCAATTAAGTCGGGTCTTCGCAGGTTAAAAGAAATTTCACCTTTTAACACAATTATTATATCAAAATAATTTTAATTGTCAACAATAATTTTATTGTTTTATATAAAAAGTATATGGTGATTTTGGATGATTATTCAAAATTTTCTCTCAAATGTTTGATTCGGGTAATTTTAGTGGTATAATCAAGATAAAATCACGGGACGGATGTGATGAACGATATGGATAAAATTCTTTTAATTCTTACGGGCGGGACGATTTGCTCGGCGGTGAACATCGACGGCAAGCGTGCTGTTGACAGCGAAAATGCAAAATATAAAATTATATCTGCTTTCAGAGAAAGTGACTCCCATTTCAACGGCACAGAATTCGAAACGAGAATGCCGATTGATACCCTGAGCGAAAATATGACCATTGAGAAGTGGAACATTCTTCTTAATGAGTTAAGAGATATAAAGAGTGATGATTACAAGGGAATAATCATCCTGCACGGAACGGACACGCTCGCTTATACGGCCGTTCTGCTGTCGCTCGTTATGGGTAAAAAGGGTCTGCCCGTCTGTCTTGTTTCGAGCCACTCACCCGTTGACTGTGAAAACACGAACGCAAATATCAATTTCCGCGCGGCGGTTGAGCTGATTATGAACGGTATAAAGCCGAACGTTTACGCCGTGTATCAGAATTCTGACGGTAAAATTTACGTTCATTTCGGAGCGCATCTTTTGCAGTGTGCTAATTTCAGCAACGATTTTTACAGCGCCGATATGACAGCTGTTAAAAATGCCGATAACGCAAATTTTACGGGTGCTGAGTTTGAAACGGACGGCTGTTTTCCTGACACGCTCGGTGCAAAAGTGATGATGATTACACCTTATGTCGGCATTGATTACAGCACAATCAGACTCGACGGCATTGATGCGGCTCTGCACACGACCTACCATTCCGAAACCGTATGCACAGACGGCGGTACTGGCTCGGTGCTTTACCTTGCGCAAAGATGTAAAGAGGCTGGCGCTGACCTTTTCCTCGCGCCCTGCAATCCCGACACCTACGCTTACGAAACAACGGGCACGGCTCTTTCGGGCGGTATTTATCCGATTGCGGATATGACGGCGGAAATGGCTTATGTCAAGCTTCTGCTAGGCTGTTCACTCAGTATGCACGGCGACAGGCTCGCTGAATTCCTCGAAAAAAGCATCAATCACGAAAAAATATGTAACAAATAAGAACAGTCAATACTGTGCAAAAGATACATTGACTACAGGGATATAATTATTGTATAATTGTTTGAATGTAATTCATCAGAGGTGTAATTATGACTGATAATACAAATGAAAAGCTTTTAAAAATCGCCGGTAACTTCCCCTTCAAGGGCGAAATTATCGAAATCAAACGAACAGGCTCAGGCCACATCAACAGCACATATCTCGTAACCTGTACGGATTCCAACGTAAACTACCAGTACATCTTACAGCTTATCAATCCCGCTGTTTTCAAAAAGCCCGACGAGCTGATGTCCAACGTTATGAACGTAACAAGCTTCCTTCGTAACAAGATTGTTCTCGACGGCGGTAATCCCGAGAGAGAGACTCTCACCTTCCTTTACACAAAGGATAACTCTCCCTACTACCGCGACGAGGACGGCGCTTGCTGGAGAGCTTACAACTACATAGGTGCATGCACAACCTACGACAAGGGCGATGATCCCGTCAAAATGATGCGCTCAGCAAAGGCTTTCGGTGTTTTCCAGAAGAGACTTGCAGATTATCCGATTGACAATCTTTTCGAGACAATCCCGAATTTCCATAACACTCCCGCACGTTACGAGCAGCTCAGAGAGGCTATCGCAAACAATGCGGCAGGCAGACTTGACCTTGTTAAGGATGAAATCGAATTTGCTCTCTCACGCGAGAAGGATGCTTCAAAGCTCACAGATATGATAAAGGCGGGCGAGCTTCCTATCCGCGTTACACATAACGACACAAAGATCAACAACGTTCTTTTCGACCTTATCACTAACGAGGCGTTCTGCGTTATTGACCTTGATACGGTTATGCCCGGTCTTTCGCTTTACGATTTCGGTGACGGCATCCGTTCGGGCGCCGCTACTGCTGACGAGGACGAGCAGAACCTTGATAAATTCAACTTTGATCTTAACCTCTATTACGCTTATGCAGAGGGCTTCCTTTCCGAGGCGGCAACGGCTCTTACACAGAATGAGGTTGACAATATGGCTTTCTCTGCAAAGCTGATGACACTCGAGTGCGGCGTGCGCTTCCTCACGGACTACCTTAACGGTGACGTTTATTTCGGTATCAAGTACCCTGAGCACAATATCGTAAGATGCCGTACTCAGTTCAAGCTTGTGCGTGAAATCGAAAAGAATATGGACGAGATGAACGAGAAGACAGCCGAAATTTACAGGAGGGCTTTGCTTGAAAAATAAGAAGCGAAGCGTTCTGATTATAATTGCCATTGTCGCCGCCATTGTTGCACTCGCGGCACTCTCGCCTGCCATCTCTGAAACCATCGGTATGTTTAATGTCCGTAAATATATCACTCAGGATATAAAAAATGTTGATAACATCGTAATTATCGGCGAATGCCCCGAGGTTGACGGCAAGGCACAGAGCGTTGCAGGCATAAAAGAGGCTGTACGTCTCGGAGCAGATGCAGTCAAGGTTGATCTGTGCTTCCGTCCTGACGGAGCTCCCGTTATAACGGACAGGTACGAAGACAATGCCGAGGCGGACACGGTTGAAGAGCTTTTCACCGAGATGAACGATGATAAATACAGCGACGTTAAAATTTTTCTGAACATCATTCAGCTTTCGGAGCTTTCTCAGCTCAATCAACTTGCCGTGAAATACAATATGGTCGGCAGAGTATATCTTATCGGCATTGATGTCAGCCATTACGGGCTTGTGACAAGTGACGATACGATTCTCCCTTTTCTGTTGAAATATGATTTCAGCGCCGAGGATCTGCAAAGCATGAAGGACGGTAAATTTTCCGCTCCCGAATGTATCGCAAAATACGGTGCAGGCGGATTGGAAATTGACAGTAAATTCGCAACAGAGGAAATCGTGAGCACACTAGATAATTTCGGCATTCCGTTTATTGTTTCAGGAACAGGTAATGCCGGCGATTACTGCAAAACGCTTCTAAGCGGTGCTTCGGCGGTAGTTGTTGATGACACCGAAGAGTCAAGGCAGATACTCGATGACTGGATCAAAGCTATGCAGGAAAGAAATAAGGTACAATAAATAAAGAAACAGCGTATTTACGAAAAATCGTAGATACGCTGTTGTTTTTATACGCTGAACCATTCGCTGAACTTTTTGTCAGACGTTACGTAATACCAATTTCCTCCGATAGCTTCAAACTCGATATCGGAATTAGCTAAAGCATCGGGGGCCGTCGCGTAAACGTAGAACGTTTCGTAAAAGGTTTCGTCGTCTCTTTTGAACATAAAAATGTTATCCTCTGAATAGGTTGCATCAACGTGACAAAACTTTCTTGAAAGAAATCCGTCCTCAAGCACGCTGAGAAAATCCTTAGGCACTTCCTCAATCATCTCGTAGGTAAAAAAGTAAAGACAGTCAAGAAATTCAAAACGGTCCTCCTTAAAATCATAATAGCCGTCATATTCATAGGTGTTGTTCGACATACCGATTGCGATGATATTTCTGTCTGTCTTGAGATAAGCTACAATACCCTCGCAACAGTCGCGCACAATTTCAAAATCACGGATATGTTTAGGCTTTTCCGTCTGTCTGCCAAGCTCTGCAGAAATAAAATCCTGCTCAGAATCAACAGATGATTTTTCTCTTATATACAGCAGAATAAATACAGCAAAGGGAACAAGAAACGCGGCAGAATAAAGCAGATTTACAGCCAACCAATCCGTTACGGTCAACAGCAATACAGCGACAAAGCCCGCAAGCGACAACAAGGACAGCACCAGAAACAAGGTCTTTTTATTCATCTTTATCTCCTCACAAAAGCTTGAATTATGAAAGCTTGTGGATAAAGAGTCCGCTCATAAGCTTCGGCTCAAACCAAGTGGATTTCGGAGGCATAATCTCGCCTGTATCTGCGATATCCATAAGGTCGTCAAGAGTTGTCGGATACATTGAAAATGCGATTTTCATATCCGAATTGACTCTTCTTTCAAGCTCGCCGAGTCCGCGGATACCGCCGATGAAATCGATACGCTTATCCGTTCTCGGGTCATCGATACCAAAAATCGGTGAAATGACATTTTTCTGAAGGATGGAAACGTCAAGTCTGTCAACGGGATCGTTCGGGTCAAAGGTGCCTTCCCTTGCGGTAAGCTTATACCACATTCCGTCGAGAAGCATTCCGAAGGTATGCTTTGCCTCGGGCTTATAAGCCTGAGTGCCGACTGCTTCAACCTCGCAGACCTCTTTGATTTTTTCAAGGAACTCCTCACTTGAATAGCCGTTAAGATCCTTCATAACGCGGTTGTAGTCCATAATCTCGAGCTCATCCGACGGGAAGAGAACTGCAAGGAAGAAATTGAATTCCTCTTCACCCGTGTATGCGGGATTCTGCTCGCGGCGCATTTTACCCACACGCACCGCAGATGCGGCTCTGTGGTGACCGTCTGCAATATAAAGATAATCAATTGAAGCAAATTTTTCCGTAATAGCCTTGACGGTCTCGGGACAGTCAATCACCCAGACGGTGTTGCTTACACCCTCGGAAACGAAATCATAAACGGGCTCGTGCTCGTTTTTCCAGCTTTCAACAGTCTCATTGATAAACTCATCCTCGCGGTAGGTCAGGAAAATCGGTCCGGTATTAGCATCGCAGTAGTCAACGTGGTTGATTCTGTCCGCTTCCTTATCCGCACGTGTAAGCTCGTGTTTTTTTATGATATTATTGATATAATCGTCAATAGCCGTACAGCCGACAAGACCTGTCTGGCTTCTGCCGTTCATAATCTGACGGTAAACGTAAAGGCACGGCGCTGTATCCTGCTCACAGATTCCGTCCGCTACGAGCTTATCGAGGTTTTCTCTCGCCTTGAGGTATACTTTTTTATCGTAGAGATCAACACTTCTGTCAAGGTCAACCTCTGCTTTATCAACGTGAAGGAAGGAATAGGGCTTGCCGACGACCATTTCTCTTGCCTCTTCGCTGTTCATAACGTCGTAGGGCAGAGCAGCAACATCCTTCGCTCTTTCTGGAATGGGTCTGATTGCTTTGAAGGGTTTGAAAATTGCCATAGAAGTGACTCCTTTTGTATAAAATCATCGTAATAATTTTACTATACAGTAATATAATTTGTCAACAAAAAAGAAAGACTGCTTTTTTCCAAAGCAGCCTGAATTTATATTATTCTTCAATACCGAGCAACCAGTTAACGCTGACATCAAGTGCAATCGCAATCGCCTTAAGCTCGTAGTCTGTAACACCGCGGAGCTGACCCTCAAGCTTTGAAAGTCCCGATGCGTTGAGGTCAATTCCGCTGACCTGAAGCTGTGCGAGGAGATCCTTCTGCTTCATACCGATTGCTTTTCTCTGCTTTTCAACTCTTGCACCAATGATATTCATATCGCCAAGTTCTTGCTTTCTTGTTCTCACAAAAATTCCTCCTGTTCAATGTGAGTATATTTTAACACTACGCGACAAAATAAACAATAGATATCGGTATTATTCATACTTTTTCTAACAAAACGACTATCGGTGGGCTTTTTGCAGACACTTTTTTAGACATATTTACGTTATTGTTGAAAAAATATGCAAAAATTAGACATATTTCGCATAATGTAAAGTATTGAAATGTAATTTTTGATGTGCTATAATTTATGGCATCAACATTTTGGTGGTGTTAAAATGAACGATTTCAGAATGAACGACCTGAAAAAACGTAATCTTACAATGCTTACCGACTTTTATGAGCTTACTATGGCAAACGGCTATTTCCTCAACGGTAAGGGTGATACAATAACGCAGTTTGATATGTTTTTCCGCACGGTACCGGATAACGGCGGCTTTGCGATTATGGCAGGCGTCGAGCAGCTTTCACAGTATCTTGAAAATCTAGAATTCACCGATGAGGATATCGAATATCTCCGCGGCCGCGGCTTCGGTGAGGATTTTTTGAATTATCTTGCAAGCTTTGATTTCAAATGTGATATATGGTGCGTACCCGAGGGTACACCTATTTTCCCGCGCGAGCCGATTGTTACGGTAAGAGGCCCTGCTATTCAGGCTCAGTTTATCGAGACTATGCTCCTGCTTGCCATCAACCACCAGAGCCTTATCGCCACGAAGGCAAACCGTATTGCACGTGCGGCACAGGGCAGAACAATTATGGAATTCGGCTCAAGACGCGCACAGGGCTTCGACGGTGCCGTCTACGGCGCAAGAGCATCCTACATCGGCGGCTGCTCGGGTACCGCGTGTACAATTTCCGACCGCGAATTCGGTGTTCCCGCTCTCGGCACAATGGCTCACAGCTGGGTTCAGCTTTTTGATAACGAGCTTGATGCCTTCTGCGCTTACGCGAAGGCTTATCCTGACAGCTGTACGCTTCTTGTTGACACATATGACGTTCTTAAATCAGGTATTCCGAACGCTATTGAGGCTTTCAGACGTGAGGTGCTCCCCCGAGGCTTCCGCCCGAAGGGTATCAGAATCGATAGCGGTGACATAACCTACCTTTCACGCAAGGCAAGAAAAATGCTCGACGAGGCAGGCTTTGAGGACGTAAAGATTATCGCTTCGAACTCACTCGACGAATACATTATAAGAGATATGCTCCGTCAGGGCGCGCAGGTTGACTCCTTCGGCGTTGGTGAAAGACTGATCACGGCATCCTCCACCCCTGTTTTCGGCGGAGTTTATAAGCTCGTTGCAGTTGAAAGAGACGGCGAAATGCAACCGAAAATCAAGCTGAGTGAAAATGTAGCAAAGGTTACAACACCGGGTGCAAAGAAGCTTTACAGACTTTACGATAACGAAACAGGCAAGGCTATTGCCGACCTGATAACGACGGATGATGAAGAAATCGACGATTCACAGCCGTATGAGCTTTTCGACCCCGACGTAACGTGGAAGCGCAAGACTGTTGAGAATTATACTGCAAGACCCCTTCTCATTCCGCTGTTTGAAAAAGGCAAGTGCGTTTATAATTACCCCGACCTTGAGAGCATCAGAAGCTACTGCGCAGAGCAGGTTGACACACTCTGGGACGAGGTCAAGCGCTTCGAGAATCCGCACAACTACTACGTTGATATGTCACAGAAGCTGTGGGATATGAAAAATGATATGATTAATAAGTATAAACCTAGATAAAGATTAAAGGCATCGCAAACGCGATGCCTGATTTTTATTCATTGATTCCGTAACAGATATTGATTTTTGCACGGAGGACTTTTTTGATTTCGTCGATTGCGCCGCGCATATAGATCTTCGGATCAAAGACCTCGGGATCCTTTGCAAACTCTGCCTTGATTCCATTCGTATAAGCCTGACGAAGCTCGGTAGCGAAGTTTATCTTGCTGATACCTGCCTCAATGCAGGCGCGGACAACCTCATCAGAAAGACCCGATGCACCGTGAAGAACAAGCGGTGTCGGGATTGCCTCATGAATTTCTTTTATTCTCTGCACGTTGATTTTCGGCTCACCCTTATATACACCGTGAGCGGTACCGACGCCGATTGCAAGAGTGCTGACATTTGTTCTGCGGATAAATTCCGTCGCCTCACTGACCTTTGTATAGGTCGCCTCGAGGTCTGTGTCGCCCTCCTCCTTACCGCCGATTGTGCCTAACTCACCCTCAACAGAAACATCCATCGGAAGGGCGTAATCAGTCACTTCCTTAGTAAGCCTTACATTATCCTCAAAGCTCATCGCACTGCCGTCAAACATAACGGAGGAAAATCCGCTCGCTATACATTTCTGTGCAAGAGCAAGGCTGTTGCCGTGGTCAAGGTGAAGCGCATAATCCACGGGACAGTCTGCCATAAGCTCGCGCATCATAGCGGGATACATCGCAATTCCGCCGTAATTGAGCGTACGCGGAATCATCTGCACGATAACGGGCAGACGCATTTCGTGAATAACCTCAGAAACAGCGATTGCAGATTCGAGATTATCGATATTGAACGCGGGGATTGCATAGCCCTCCCTCGACGCTTTTTTCATAAGTCTGGCGGATGATACAACCATTTTTTACACCTCAGCTCTTAAAATCTATAACCTTACGGCTATCCCATATATAAACAACACCCGAAACAACCGCAATTACCGCCGTTATACCGAGCAGCACGTTGGAAATAACGGCAAGGGGTAATCCGAGAGCAAGCATTCCGTCGATTTCGCCGAGAAGCATAACAGCAATGAGCGAAACCATCTGGGACACAGTCTTTATCTTGCCACCGATATTTGCAGGTATTACAACTCCCTTTGCCGCCGCAATAAGACGGACGGAGGTAACAGCAAATTCACGGGTAAGCATCAGCATAACGATCCAGATATTGCAAAGACCGACCTGCATAAAAGCAAGAAAGGCAGCCGTCACAAGCATTTTATCAGCAATAGGATCGAGAAATTTGCCAAAATTTGTAACAATATTATTCTTACGCGCAAGATGGCCGTCAATTGCATCCGTAACGGCACCGAGCGCAAAGATAAGCGCTGAAATCAGCATTTTGTGTTCAATATTCAGAAAGAAAATCACAAGAAAAAGCGGTGCGATAAACATTCTGAAAACCGTAATTTTATTAGGCGTATTCATTTATTCAACCTCACCGAGAAGATCATATTCGTCAATATCAAAAATTCTGACATCAACAAAATCGCCGACCTCCAATTCATCCTGACAGGTAAACCTCACAAGTCCGTCAATCTCGGGCGCATCCATATAGGTTCTGCCGACATAGCTGTCAGAATACGGATCGTACTCCTCAACGATTGTCCTGAAGGTCTTGCCGATTTTGGCATTATTCTTTTCTTCAGTTATCTGAAGCTGATCACCCATTATAATCTCGCCGCGGCGGATTTTGACGTCCTCCTCAAGCTGACCGGGCATATCATAGGCGGGTGTACCCTCCTGCGCAGAGAAGGAGAAGCAGCCGAGACGGTCGAACTCCATCTCATTTACAAATACCGCAAGGTCCTCAAAAGCCTCATCGTCCTCACCCGGGAAGCCGACGATGAAGGTAGTGCGGATAACCACGTCGGGAATCTCGCTGCGGAGCTTAGCGATAGTATTGCGGATTTCCTCGCTCGTTCCTCTTCTGTTCATAGCCTTGAGAATTCTGTCATTTGCGTGCTGAAGCGGGAGATCAATGTAGTTGACAACCTTATCCTGAGCCTTGATTGTTGCGATAAGCTCATCGGTAATCTTATCGGGATAGCAATAGAGAAGCCTGATCCATTCGATACCGTCGATTTCACAAAGTCGGTCAAGAAGCTCGGGAAGCTTAAGCTCGCCGTAGAGATCAAGACCGTAGCTTGTCGTATCCTGAGCTATAAGGATAATCTCCTTAACACCGATTTCTGCGAGCTGCTTTGCTTCATCACAGATATTTTCCATTGTGCGGCTTCTCATATCACCGCGGATTGAAGGAATCGTGCAGTATGTACAACGGTTTGAGCAGCCGTCGGCAATCTTAAGATATGCCCAGTGCTCGGGGGTGGTAAGAATACGCTGACCGTCAAGCGGAAGCTCAGACTGCGGAGGAAATTTTTCAACAACTTCGTCCGACGTCATAACCTCGTCAATTATTTTAAGGATATCACCGTCAGCGCCGATACCGATAACTGCATCGACCTCGGGAATTTCCTTTGCAATTTCGTCCTTATGGCGCTGTGCAAGACAGCCCGTTACGATGATTTTTTTGACAAGTCCCTCATTCTTAAGCTCGACAGTATCAAGAATATTCTCGATTGCTTCCTTTTTTGCATCGTCGATAAATCCGCAGGTGTTGATAATAACAACGTCACAGCCGTCAACATAGTCAACGATGCTGTGCCCCGCTTCGTCAATGAGAGCAAGCATATGCTCGGCATCAACCTGATTCTTCGGACAGCCGAGTGAAATCATACCAATCTGATAAGCCATAGTGTCACCTTAATCTTCTTAATATTCTTCATAAAAATCGTCTGATGTAAATTCACGCATAGCCTGACGGATATCTGAAAAAGAATAGCCGAGACGCACCAGAGCGGCAACCACCTTCTGTCGTGATTTTTCATCAATTAATTTATTATAATATTTTTTTCTGATAATATCAACTATTGTTTGCACATTATCGGGTTTATTCTCGTTTTCGTACTCCTCAAGCACCTCGTTGACAGTATCTGATGCTATTCCCTTACGGTAAAGCTCACTTCTGACGCGGTTTTTTCCGTATTTTTTCCGTTCAAACAGCTCGCGTGTAAGAAGCTCGGCATAACGGCGGTCATTGACAAGGCCTAAATCAAGAAGCTTTTCAACCGCAGTGTCAACAGCTTGCTCATCGTACTTGCGCGAAAGCTTCTGCCTTATCTCTCTTTCGGAGTGGTCACGCATATCAAGACTGAACATTGCGCTGTTAAAAGCAAGGCGGGAGCCTGCCGCCTCCTTAAAGGCAGCAAGGTCCCCGTCGTCGATTTCATCGCCCGAAACATACCCCGACGAGAACCAGAAATCCTCGTCCACGGTTAAAAGGTATTCGCCGTCGATGTGTATATGTATTTTTGTGCCTCTACCCTGTTTCGCAGTAATTTTCATCAGTCGTCTACCGCAATGTCAAGCTTTGCCTTTGCAGATGCCTTTGTTACGGGTGCGGACGGTGCCGCAGGAGCAACGGGAGCGGCAGGAGCCTTGATCCCCTTCTTAGCCGAAGCCTTTGACATATTTGAAAGCTTATCCATATTCTCTCGGATCTTCTGCTCAAGCTCTGCCATAAGCTCGGGATCGTTTTTGATAAGCTCCTTGACGTTATCTCTGCCCTGACCGAGTCTTGTTTCACCGTAGGAGAACCAAGCGCCGCTCTTATTGACGATATCAAGAGAGACCGCGATATCGAGGATTTCACCGACCTTGGAGATACCCTCACCGTACATAATATCAAATTCAGCCTCTTTGAACGGAGGTGAAACCTTGTTCTTGACAATTTTTACTCTTGTTCTTGAGCCGATAAACTCGTTACCTGCGCCCTTGATAGACTCCGTTCGGCGGACATCCATACGCATTGAAGCATAGAACTTAAGCGCGCGGCCGCCCGTTGTTGTTTCGGGGTTGCCGTACATAACGCCGATTTTTTCACGAAGCTGATTGATGAATATTATAATGGTATTAGACTTGTTGATTGCACCTGCAAGCTTTCTGAGCGCCTGTGACATAAGTCTTGCATGCTGACCGACGTGTGAATCGCCCATTTCACCCTCGATTTCCGAACGCGGAACGAGAGCGGCAACAGAGTCCACAACAACGATATCGATAGCACCCGAGCGGACAAGTGCTTCAGCAATTTCGAGAGCCTGCTCACCGTTATCGGGCTGTGCAACAAGAAGCGAATCAACGTCAACGCCGAGGTTAGCGGCATAAACAGGATCAAGCGCGTGCTCAGCATCAATAAACGCAGCCTCGCCGCCTGCCTTCTGTGCCTCAGCGACAGCGTGGAGAGCAAGTGTGGTTTTACCTGAAGATTCAGGTCCGTATATTTCAACAATTCTGCCCTTCGGAAGACCGCCGATGCCCGTTGCAACGTCAAGAGAGAGCGAGCCCGTTGAAATAGCCTCAACAGTCATACCCGCATTCTGACCGAGTCTCATAACGGTTCCCTTGCCGTACTGCTTCTCAAGCTGGGCAATTGCGGTTTCCAGAGCCTTTTGTTTATCAGCCATAATTATACCTCCGATATCCGTACAAATGTTCGATAGATGTATTATACATTAGTCAAAAGAAAAAAGCAATAGTATTTTTCTAAATATTTTTTAAAATTGTTTCGAAAAAAGGTTGATTTTTTCAAAAATATCTGTTATTATGTAGGACGTTGTTTAGTATTCGTAAGTTAAAAGGAGGTGCCGACTATGGCAAAATGCGAATTCTGCGGCAAAGGTGTAGCTTTCGGTATTCAGGTTTCTCACTCACACAGACGTTCAAACAGAACTTGGAAGCCGAACATTAAGCGTGTTAAGGCAGTTGTTAACGGTTCTCCGCGCAAGGTTTATGCTTGCACACGTTGTTTACGTTCAGGTAAGGTAACACGTGCCGTTTAATGCACATGATGATACAGAGGCTGTCAACAGACAGCCTCTTTGTCTTTTACGGAGGAATACAATGGATAAGATAAAAAAGTTTATCAATATTTTCAGAAGAAGGATATTCTTCTTTTTTATATGGCCTCTCGCCTTCAGGCTGTTTTCGTTAAAGCCCATCGACGAGAAGCTCGTGCTTTTTGCTTACAGCAAGAATTATTCCGAAATGCCTGATAATATGGTCGGTATATATAAATACCTTTTAAAAAATGGATACAACTGTAAAATTATCAGCTCACCCGAAAGTGCGCTTAAAAGAATTATTGCAGACATTATGTTCCAGAAGGATTATGCAAGATGCAAGTGTGTTTTTGTGACGGATAATTTTGATCCACTTTATGCACACAAGCCGAACGAGGGTACAAAGGTTATCCAGCTCTGGCACGCCTGCGGCGCTTTCAAGAAATGGGGTAACTCCACACTCGACCTTGCGTGGGGCGGAAGCCGTGAGGATATGCTCCGCTTTCCGAAGCATAACACCTACACGGACGTTTTCGTTTCCGCTGAAAGTGTCATCCCCTGCTATGCCGAAGCCTTCGGCTGTGATGAGAGCATCGTCAAGGCGTTCGGTACACCGAGAACGGACGTTTATTTTGACAAGGACTTCGTTGACAGCTGCCGCGACGAGGTAATCAAGGCATTCCCCGAAATAGGCGACAGAAAGATTATACTTTATGCACCTACCTTCCGCGGCAACTCGCCCGAGCAATCCTACAACGACCAGCCGATTGATTACGAGCTTATGAAAAAGACCCTCGGAAAGGAATATGCGCTCATTCTCAAGCTTCATCCGTTCACGGCTAAAAAATATAAAATGAACGATGAGGATAAGAAAAAATACGGCGATTTTGTATTTGACGCATCCTCTGCCCTGAACATCGAAACAGCCCTCTGTGCGGCTGATTATCTTATCGCCGACTATTCTTCACTTATTTTTGAATATGCTCTGCTTGACAAGCCGATGATATTCTACGCTTACGACCTCGAGAAATACGACAGAGACAGAAGCTTCTATTTCGATTACAAGAGCTTCGTTCCCGGCAGAATCGTCACGACGAACGAGGAAATCGTTGCCTGCATCTTAAGCGGCAGCTGTCAGCAGGAAAAAGTTAAAGAATTCAAAGAAAAATTTATGAGTGCGTGCGACGGCAATTGTGTCGAAAGAATTGCCGAATACGCAGTGAGGTAACGATATGAAAATAATGATTGCATCAGACATCCACGGCAGTGCCTTTTACTGCAAAAAAATGCTTGAGGCTTATAATAAGGAAAACGCGGACAAGCTCCTGCTTCTCGGTGATATTCTTTATCACGGCCCGAGAAATGATCTGCCCGAGGGATATGCACCCAAGCAGGTTATTTCGATGCTCAATCCGATTGCCGATGAGCTTCTTTGTGTCCGCGGTAACTGCGACACAGAGGTTGACCAGATGGTGCTTGATTTCCCCGTGCTTGCGGAATACGCAATTCTCTATAACAACGGCAGAATGATTTTTGCAACACACGGTCACAATTTCAACCCTGCCAATCCCCCTAAAATCAAGAAGGGTGATATTCTTCTCAACGGACACACACACGTTCCCGCTTTCGAGGAGAAAGACGGCTTTATTTATGTAAATCCCGGCTCGGTTTCCATTCCGAAGGAAAACAGCGAGCACGGATACATCCTGCTTGAGGACGATACGCTTAAGTGGAAGAATCTTGACGGTGAGGTTTACAGAGAAGAAAGAATTTAATCCCCGACGAGCATCATAATCTCGTCCGTGCTTAAATGAGGCTGAAGGGCTTTATTGATTGAAAGCCCTATTATTCTTGAGGCACGTTCTACAACAAGATCGATTTCACGCGGCGTGATTATCATTCTTTTGTTTTCCTCGCGTGAAATTTCGGCTTCGTCACCGGTAAGGTCATTGACAAGAGTCTGTGCATCGACAACCGTCGGTACACCGACAGAAATGACTGGTATGCCGAGCGTTTCGCGGTTAATCTCCGCTCTTGCATTGCCGACGCCCGACCCGGGAATGATTCCCGTATCCGACATCTGCACGGTATTGCCGAGTCTTTTCAGCCGCCTTGCCGCAAGGGCATCTGTCACAATCACGGCAGATGGCCTGATACGCTCTGCAAGCCCCTTTACGGCTTCGGCAGACTCGATGCCCGTCCTGCCCAGAACTCCCGGTACAAACCCTGCCACGGGGCGCAGATTGCCCAGGCCGACACTTTCGGAAAGCTCCCTGCTGATATGGCGCGTTGCAAGAACAAGGGACACACTTTCAGGGCCGACTGCATCAGGTGTGATATCCGTATTGCCGAGTCCTACAACGAGCACGGTACCCTCCTTCGGCAAAAGCGAACGCAGCTCTGCACCGATTGTCCCGATAAGCTCATCACACAGCGGCGATTGATCGGCAAGTGACGGAATTTCGGCTGTGATATAAGTGCCGATCGGCTTGCCCAGCGACTGTTCTCCGCGGGCATCGGTCACTTTGATTTTAGTGAAGGTCACACCGCTTTTTTCGTAAATCTGACTTTCTATACCGTTGGTCGGCGTGCACCTGAGCTCCTCGTGCCGTTCGAGTGCGAGGTCAGTACGGAAATCCATAAAAATCACCCTTGAAAAAAATTTTAAAAAAAGTAAAAAAATACTTGCTTTTTTAACAGTTTAATGATATCATATCTAACTGTGTAATGCATTAAAGGAGGTGGAATTATGCCTAACATCAAATCAGCAAAGAAAAGAGTACTTGTAAACAAGTCAAAGGCTGCTCGTAACAAGTCAAGAAATTCAGCTCTTAAGACAGCAATCAAAAAGGCTAACGCTGCTGCTGCAGCTAACTCACCCGATAAGGAAGCTGCTGTTAAGTTTGCAATCAAGAAGGTAGACCAGGCTTGTGCAAAGAATCTTCTCCACAAGAACAACGCTGCCAGAAAGAAGTCAGCTCTTGCAAAGCTTCTTGCAGACTAATTATGAGTTTAACAATACGGACGGATTGTATATCCGTCCTTTTGTTTTTTTCCGGCAAAGAACTTGACTTTAGCTCTTTAGTGTAATATAATTAGTGTAAATAAAGTTCAGGAGGTACTATCCCATGTGTGATACACTTAAAAAGATTCTTAAGGTTGTCGGCATTATTGCTGCTATCGCTGCTGTTGCCGCAGGCATTTACTATGTTGTAACAAAGGTTCTCCCCTGCAAGAATAAGGTTGAGGATGACGACCAGAGCGATTATGTTTCATGCTCTTGCTGCGACATCGACGATCCCGTTCCTGTTGAGGCATAATTTTAAAACAGCTTTTAATTCCGGAGCAAGTCTGACTTGCTCCGATTTTTTTATTTCGGCTTCGAGCGGGTAAGAAACGCCGCAACAAGTCCGCTGACAATAGCCGCCGTAATACCCGCCGCTCCGGAGGATAAGGGTCCCGTAAGTATACCCAGCCAGCCCTCGGAATCAATCATCTCGCGTGTACCCTTCGCGAGTGTATAGCCAAAGCCCGTCAGCGGTACGGTTGCACCGCAGCCCGCGAAATCGACAAGATACTGATAAAGCCCGAAGCCCTCGAGGATAACACCCGCTACAACAAAGCTGACAAGAATACGCGCAGGAGTAAGCTTAGTTAAATCTATCAGAAGCTGACCGATGACACAGATTGCTCCGCCGACCAGAAACGCCCATAAAAAATCCATAAAAATCACCTGATTTATTCTTTTGTGGATTCAACGCCGATATTCGTTAAAAATAAATGTAAAATAATGTTTTTTATATTGACTTTAGCGTAGTAATGTGTTAACATAACAGCACAAATTCTTTTGGAGGGATTTTATTATGAAAAAGTTTATTGCTATCGCTCTTGCAGTGCTTACTGCTGTTATGGTATTTGCATTCGCAGGCTGCGGCGACAAGACAAACGAGACATCTGAGCTTGCTGCTATCAAGGAAAAGGGCAAGATCGTTGTTGGTATCACAGATTACGAGCCCATGAACTACCTTGAAAACGGCGAGTGGGTCGGCTTTGACACAGAGCTTACATACGCTTTCGCTGAAAAGCTCGGCGTTGAGGTTGAGTTCGTTGTTCTTGCTGACTGGGGCAAGAAGTTTATGGATCTTCAGGCAGGCACAATCGACTGCGTATGGAACGGTATGACAATCACAGACGAGGCTCGCAACAACTCTTCAGTTTCTGATGTTTACCTTCAGAACTCACAGGTAGTTGTTCTCCCTGCTGATAAGGCTGCTACTCTCACAACAGTTGACGCTATCAAGGACCTCACTTTTGCAGTTGAGGAAGGCTCTGCAGGTCAGACAGCAGGTAATGACAACGGTCTCAAGACAGTTGCTGTTAAGGATATGGCTACAGCACTTCTCGAAGCAAAGAGCGGCGCTTGCGACGGTTGTATCATCGACAAGACAATGGCTGACGCAACAGTTGGTGCAGGCACAAGCTATGCAAACCTCGGTATCGCTATGACACTCAGCACAGAGGAGTTCGGTATCTCCTTCAGAAAGGGCTCTGACATTACAGCTGAGCTTAACACATTCCTTGCAGAGTACAAGGCAAGCGGCGAATTCAAGAAGCTTGCTGATAAGTACGGCGTAACAGTTGAGGAATAATTCATTCTTAAAACTCAAAATCTCAGGCAGGAAGTCTTACGGCTCCCTGCCTTTAAGATGTAAGAAAGGTATTTTTTTATGTTTTGGACGGTAACACAGTCTTTGCTTGAGGGCTTTGCTTCAACGCTCGAGCTCTTTGCTCTGACTCTGGTTTTTGCTTTACCTCTCGGTCTTATCATCAGCTTCGGCTCGATGAGTAAGCTTAAGCCGATAAAATGGCTTGTCCGCACCTTCGTGTGGATCATCAGAGGTACTCCCCTTATGCTTCAGCTCATCATCATTTTCTACGTTCCCGGCTTTGTCGGAATGTGGGCTCAGGATCAGCAAAGCTCCAACCTCTTTATCCAGTGGCTTGCAACATGGCACGTTTTAGACCGCTTCGGCGCGGCTCTGCTCGCCTTCGTTATCAACTATGCATGCTATTTCTCCGAAATCTACCGCGGCGGTATTGAGTCCATTTCAAAGGGACAGTACGAGGCCTGCCACGTGCTCGGTATGACAAAGAGTCAGGCTTTCTTTAAGGTTGTGCTTCTGCAGGTTGTAAAACGCATTATTCCGCCGATGAGCAACGAAATTATTACACTTGTTAAGGACACCTCACTTGCAAGAATTATCTCCGTTTATGAGATTATCTGGAGCGGTGAAGCGTTCATCAAGAGTGACGGTCTGCTCTGGCCTCTTTTCTACACAGGCGTATTCTTCCTGCTTGCTTGCGGACTTCTTACAATCCTCTTCAACAAGATTGAGAAGAAGCTCAGCTACTTTTCCGTGTGAGGTGATCTGATATGGCAATTCTTGAAGTTAATGAGCTTACAAAGGACTTTGGCACAACCAAGGTTCTTAAGGGCATCACCTTTTCACTCGAGGAGGGCAAGGTGCTTTCAATCATCGGCTCCTCGGGAAGCGGTAAGACTACCCTTCTGCGCTGTATCAACGGTCTTGAAACCGCTACATCAGGCAAGATAAGCGTAAACGAAAAGGTCGTTTTTGACAGCACAATCACGGACAAGAATGCACTCAAGGAAATCAAGGGTAACCAGCAGAATATCGGTCTTGTTTTCCAGCAGTTCAATCTCTTTCCGCAGTACACGGCTCTCGGTAACGTTACGCTCGCAATGAAGCTTGCGGCAAAGAAGCGTCCTGATTATAAGAAAAACAAGAAGCATATTCTCGAGGAAATCGATAAAATTGCAAAGGGTTATCTCGATAAGGTCGGTCTTTCCGACAAGCTCGGCAACTACCCCTGCGAGCTTTCGGGCGGTCAGCAGCAGCGTGTTTCAATCGCGCGTGCGCTTGCAATGAATCCGCAGATTCTTTTTTTCGACGAGCCGACATCGGCACTCGACCCCGAGCTTACGGGTGAAATCCTCAAAACAATCCGTCAGCTCGCTGAGGACAATATGACAATGGTTATCGTAACCCACGAAATGAACTTTGCAAAGGACGTTTCGGACGAGGTAATCTTTATGGATGACGGAGTTATCGCCGAGCAAGGCACTCCCGAGGAGGTTCTTGTGAACCCCAAAAATCCCAGAACAAAAGCCTTTCTTAACACTTACGAAAAATAAATACTTGACAACACCGCCTCATTTTGCTATATTGAAAACAGCAAAATAAAAGGCGGTGTTTTTTATGAAATTAGGTATTATCAACGGCTGGGAAGAAGCTCACTTTAAATCGGTTAAGGATAAGGGGCTCGAGGCAGTTGAATTCTGTATCAACCACAAATATGACTCTGCAGAGGTGCTCGCCCGTGCCGATGAAATCAAGGGATATTCAGAAAAATACGGCGTTGCGGTCGGCTCAATCGGCCGTTGGGGTATGGACAGAGTCGACGACAACGGCGAAATCATACCCGAGGCTATGCAGCACGACAAAAACCTTGTTGACCTTGCATCAAGGCTCGGCTGCCCTGTCTACAACGTCGGCTGTAACGAGGTTGTAGACAAGAGCTTTGAGGAAAACTGTAAATATGCAATCGCTTATCTTTCACAGCTTGTTGAATACGCAAAGGAAAGAAACGTTAAAATCGGTATTTATAACTGTGATTGGGCAAACTTCATCTGGGACGCTAAGGCATGGGGCGCAATTCTGACCGCTATTCCCGAGCTCGGCATCAAGTATGACCCCTCACACTGTATCAACCGCTTCGGCGATTATCTCAAGGAAATGGCAGACTGGGGTCACCGCTTCCACCACTTCCACATCAAGGGCACTCTCCATGTCGGCGGCGACCATTACGACGACCCGCCCGCAGGTCTTGATCAGACGAACTGGGGTGCAGTTTTTGCTCTTCTGCACATTCACAACTATAAGGGTATGCTTTCCATTGAGCCGCATTCTCACAACTGGTTCGGCGGCAAGGGTCAGTGGGGCATTGACTTTACAATAAATTATGTCAAGCAGTTCCTTATCGATGAAAAGTACGAAAATATGGATGTTGACCCATATATGCCGTAATGGATACATAATTGATATAAACAACAAAACCGTAGCATCTCTGCTACGGTTTTTTATATTGCTGTGATTTATTTATAATTTTTTGCCTTTTCAATAATATCCTTCTGCTTGAGCTTGATTACAGAGTCAGCTTCAGACTTACTGAGTCCCTCTACCTTCACTTTTACAGAAACATCACCGCTGTTCCAATAGTATGAATCCGAAATTCTTCCGCCAAAGCTGTTTGTAGCAGAATATTTAATGCTTACATAATTGACAATCTTTACATAAACACCATTTGTCTTATCCTCACGTACCATCGGGGATACCCAGCAGGTAGCAGAAGTTTCCTGATAAGATGACGGATCCTTCAGGCGGGATACAAGCTCAGATCTTGCCTTTGAGGGATCATTGAAGTCTTTACATTTTTCAACATCAAGCCAGAGCTTAAGCTGCTTTGTGTACTTATAATCGCCAAGCATATTCAGCGATACAGATGCATCTGCATATTTCTTATCTGCAATATATGATATTGCAAGCTGATAGCAGGCCTCATTGTACTCGTTCTTAATGTTTTCGCTTCCCTTGTAAGCAGCATAAATTCCGGCTGCTACGCCATAATCCTCTGCCTTTACAGCAGCGCGGGCACCCTTAAGAAGAATTTCGTCAGCATCACCGATATCGTTGCTGATCTTCTCTTTATATTCTTCAGAGAATGCAATGCAATGCTTAAGAAGATATGCACCGGTTGCATAATCCTCTGCTTCTATCGCCTGCTTGCCGAGCTTGAAGAGATTTTTCACCTCTTTTTCCTCTGAATGGAAATCATAACCGATGTATTCGTTAACAACATATTCGAGAGATGAGGTTCTGCCTTCGGGATTATTGATATAATCCTTGATATTACCGATTGAATCACCGGCAAAAATTGACGGAGAAATAACCATAAAGGCTATAAATCCGATTATAATAACAAGAAAAGCAATAAGAACCTTTTTTCTTCTCTTCTTTTTCTTTGCCTTTTTGGCATCCTTCTTTTCCTGCTCAAGCTGTCTCATTGCCGCGAGATAAGCTTCTTTGTCGTTGCCTGACTCAGGCTGAGCGACAATTTTTTCATTCTCGTTCATTTGAAATCCTCCTAAAAAATAATAAAATACGTTTATAACATATTTTATGTTATTTATTATAACATACATCAAAAATGAAAGTCAAGTTATAATATATGTGAGGTGATTGGTTGTGAAAGAGAAGCTTGTGATTAACAAAAAGACTTTAAAAGGTGAAGACGGTTACAAAACATTTTCTATACGCATAAAGGACGAAACCGTAGTCAGTCTCGAAAATCTTTCCAAGGAATCCAATCGTTCACGAAATGAACTGATTAACCTTCTTCTGGATTACGCAATCAAAAATTGTGAAATCAAATAAAACTATCATCAAAGCACCCGCTGACAGAAAAACGTCAGCGGGTGTTGTATATTTATTCAAAATATTTGACAAACACTTAAAATAACTGTATAATTTACACATAATATAACCTCGGGAGGTTTTTATATGCGAAAATTTGTTTCAAAAGCAAAAAAAGGTCTGGCTGTTCTGCTCGCCGTGCTTTGTGTAGGTGCGGTGTCCCCTATGGCTTATGCGGCTGATACCGCAGAAAAAAATTATATCATAGACAATCCCTACGAGGGTATTGACTGGGACAGCTGGGGCAACTACAAAACACAGCTTCACTGTCACACGACTGCAAGTGACGGCTTCCTCACAATTGACGAATTCTGTAAGATGCACTATGCAACCAACTACGACATCGTTGCTCTGACAGATCACGGCACACTCAATCTCGGCTGGAATAAAAAGCCCGAGGTTGTGCCTCTTATGCGCGCTATCAAAAAGGAGCGCACGAAGAACGCGGAGATTATCCCCATTCCCGAGGAGGAATATCAGGGATATCTCAACGGCACAAACCCGAACACAGTCTTTATGACAACGAGCGGCTATAAGCTCGAGAGAACCAAGACAAATGGTATGATTGACATTCCTCTCGGCAACGAGCTTAATATGGCAACACCCTTCGCAGACTGTCACCTTACGGGCTACTATGCCGAATACGGTCAGGGTCTTGCAGGCGTTTACGGCGACTATGAGACACCGTCAAAGGGTGTTAAGGAAAAGGGCGGTATCTCCTTCCTTTCACACGTCGGTGAGTATGTTTACCCTGACAAGGATTCCGAAAACTACGTCGGACAGAAGGTTGACGATTATTACGCAACGAAGTTCGCAAAGATTTTTATAGACAATGCAGGCTCTTCACTCGGTATGGGTATCAACAGTGCAACAGATGCACACACACGCTGTGACAGAATCCTTTACGATCAGATTCTGCAGAAGACAATCCCCAACGGCGTTGTGCCGTGGTGCAACACCTTTGCGGATTCGCACAACGAGACAGCAATCAATGATGCCTATACTATGAGTTGGATGCCCGAGCTGACAACGGACGCCTTCCGCACCTGCCTTGAAAAGGGTCAGTATTTCTCGATTTCTCATTACTCAAACGGTGTTGAGCTTGACGGTATTCCCGAAATCCCCGGCTTTGTTGAGCAGGAGGTTTATGACACGGAAAGATACTGGCTTGACAACACTCCCAATGTAACGAGAGTTACGGTTGATCAGGACAGCGACACAATCACAGTTGAGGGCGTAAACTTCAACAGAATCGTCTGGGTTTCCAACGGTAACGTAATCAAGCGTGAGGAAAACATCACCTCCGGCACGGCTACGCTTGACCTTCATAACGATGAATTCCTTAACGGTAACGAGGCTGAGCTTTATGTAAGATTTTACATTACAGGCGAAAACGGTATCTGCTATTCACAGCCGATGGTTCTCAATGTAGAGGGCGAATCCTTTGAGCCTGTTGAGGTCAAGAAGGTTTATGACCTGCCGTGGTTCCTGCGCGGTCTTGTAACGGTTCTCGATGTTATCATCTTCCGCTTCAATCCCCTCATCTGGATTTTTAAGTATTTCGGTCTCGGATATAACCCGGTTACCCTTGACAGACTTCTTAACCCGTTCTGACGAAAATAAAAATAACCACAGAACTGATTTTAAAATCAGTTCTGTGGTTTTATTTTTGAATTAATCGGGTACTCTCGGATCAGCGTTGACAAGAAATGCTCTTTTGCCTCTGCCGATCTGCTTATAAACATCGTCAAGCTTCGGTACGGTCATATTTATCCCATTGAAATGGCTCGGATAAATAAGAATCTGAAGCTGATGAAGTGTCGGAATCATCATATATATCAGAGGTTGTCCGAATGCCGCATTCCAGACCTTGATAGCAAAGTAAGCGCAGTTGAGGGTGTAATCCCATGTCCCGCTGTTGAGGATTTTCTTGCTGACCTTATCGAGCTGCTCTTGTGTCAGCTCCTTACTCAGAAAAATCGCCTCGGACATATCGACATTCTGATATCTGTACGCCTCGGCGTTATAATAAAGTCCCTTGCCGTCGACAATGCTGAAGCCGAATGTGCCGACCGAAACTCCCCTGCCCGATTTTAGCTGATATGCGCCGACGGTCAGCTCGTGTTCAGTAAGATTTTCAATATAAATCCATGTATGGCCCGAAAGATTCATATATCTTTCCTTATGGCCGATATACATTCTTGCAACAATTTCTTCCTGCTCGTCATTGCCCGCCGCCGCGGGGATAACAAGCATGCCGACAAGCACGGCAAGCGTAAGCAAAACCGATAAAATGCGTTTGAGATTTTTCATATTATAATTCTCCTATGTAAAATACCGTGAAAGTATATCACAACAGGAAGAATGTGTCAAATGTTCTTGTGTTCCAAATCTTCAATGCGTTTTTCAAGTTCAGCTATTTTTGAATCGTAGTGTTTTTCAAATTTTCTGCCACCTTCAAATACACTAAAAAGCAAACCTCCTAATATTATTGAAACTCCAATTTCAATAAGAATCGGATTTTGCGATTCAAAAAATTTATATCCGCCAAAAAAGACAAAAGTAAATATAAAAATAAAGGTTATTAAAACCCAAAATATTGCTCTCAATATGGTTTTTAAAGATTTCATTTCAGATTCTCCTTTGCGGTGGTGATTGATGAGATGAGCATTCTGCGTATCGATCCGCAATCGTGCAATACAGTTTTTGCGACATCATCAGAGATAATGCTCGCTTTTTGTGCGATTTCAATCCAGTATTCTGTTTCGTAGCATTCTTTCAAAGCAATCTGCAATTTAGCGATAAAATCGGGACGGCTGTGTGCATATTTCGCCTCGCGGATATTTGCTCCAAAACTCGTTCCGCTTCGTTCAAGCTGATTTGACAGAGAATAATGTCCTTTTATGTTTTCTGTCAGTTTTAAGATTTGAATCGCAAATTCTGTTGACATATCAGCAAGTTTGTTTTCAGCCATACTATCACCTCATTTACTCCGATTGTACTACACATTTACAAACTTTTCAATGAAATCGCGCAAGCGCGATGAAATCCTCACTCCGCTCGGATGAAATCTGCTT
>JAFNVC010000036.1 GCA_017379935.1 Clostridia bacterium | reverse complement strand
CGAACCGTCGACCTCTAGCGTGACAGGCTAGCGTTCTAACCAACTGAACTACCGGGCCGTATGGTGGGAACAACAGGGCTCGAACCTGTGACCCTCTGCTTGTAAGGCAGATGCTCTCCCAGCTGAGCTATGCTCCCATACGTCGCCATTTTCTTTGCCGTTGCTGATATCGCAGCGACATCCACTATTATACAACAACTTTTCAGTTTGTCAATAGTTTTCTTAAACTTTTTTTAATTTTTTGCTTTCTTTATCAGCTCGCTGATATCATTGCCCGTAAAGACATATTTTTTCTCGCAGAACTGACAGTTAACCTCAGTCTTCTCCTCGAGAGCAAGCTCCTGAAGAGTCTTGAGTCCTGTCGAAATCAGCGCACCCTCAACTCGTTCCTTTGAGCAGTTACACTTATAAACGGGGTTGGACTCGTCGAGCACCTCAAGCTCAAACTCGGAAAGAACTCTGTGGCAGATTTCCTCGGGTGTCATACCGTCGGAAAGCATCTGTGTAACGGAGGGGATACCTGTGATACATCTTTCGACCGCATCGATTGTATCGTCAAACGCCGTCGGCAGGAGCTGAATGATAAATCCGCCGGCTTTTTTGATTGAAAGGTCGGAATTTACAAGAACGCCGAGCGCGCATACTGACGGAAGCTGCTCGCTGATTGCGTAGTAGCTTGTAAGGTCCTCTGCGATTTCACCCGAAATGATCGGTGTCTGACCGATATATGGCTCCTTGAGGTTAAGGTCCTTGATGACTACGAGTGAGCCGTCCGTGCCGATTGCACCTGCCACGTCGAGCTTACCCTTGGAATTGAGCGGAATTTCAACAACGGGATTCTGCACATAGCCTCTCGCGTTACCCCAGCAGTCGGAAACAGCCATAACCGTGCCGGCAGGACCGCCGCCGTTCATTCGGAGTGTAACGGATTCGCTGTCGCCCTTGAGCATACTGCCCATAAGGCTCGAAGCGGTCAGAAGTCTGCCGAGCGCCGCCGATGTAACGGCAGATGTCTCGTGAATCTGCTGTGCTCTTTCTACCATATCTGTTGTTTCGGCAGCCATCATAACGAGCGTACCGTCCGTTGAAATACATCTGACAAGTTTATCCATTTTATTATTCCTCCGCTTTAAGTTGGCGACAATCGAACACTGTACGCCTAAAATTTAAACCTTCCGGCGTATCAAGCCGTTTAATCGTCTTGAAATACGCGCGTATGTCGGCGACTCAAAACACCTTGCTACACCAAAATCTTTAGAATTTTAGGTGCAAAGCAGTTTTGTAAGACAAAAATTTTTGTTCTGACAAGAAAAAGACTTGCAGTAATACTGCCGTATTGCAAAAGGCTTTTCCGCAGTCAGAGCGGGAATTTGTCTTCCAAAACCGTGCAGGGTTCGGCTGTCGCCAACTTACCGTTATACCTTGCGACAAAAACTGCTCTCTGAGTTGTGTCGCAAAGTGGATTGAACGTCATTTCATCGTATATATCAATAATCTCGAAATCTGCCTGCGCGAGCCATTTTTTGTAGTCCTCGATCGGGCAGGCGATTTCCTTGAAGCCTTCGCTTTCTCTGAAATAAGCGCCGTCTTCCTGCTCGAAAATATCAAGGCTTATCTCGACGCTGTCGTCGTCACAAAGCTGATTCTGCCACACGCAGTAAACATCCTCGCAGTCATAGACAAAGGTGTTGTTACCTAAAATTTCACGGTGCTTATATATTGTATTCACATCAAAAATAAATATACCGCCGTGGTTCATAAATAAACCGACTTTTGCGATTGTCTCTTCGATTTCTTCGGGGGTGTCAAGGTGATTGAGACTGTCGAGAGTGCAGACAGCCGCATCAATCGTGCCGAAAAGGTCAAGCTCGGGCATGCTCTGGCACAAAAACAGCATATTTATTCCGCTGTCATACATCTTGTTCTGCGCCTCGCAGAGCATCATCGGACTGTTATCAACACCGATCATATCGTAGCCGTGCTTCGCAAGCTCTGCGGTAAGACTTCCCGTGCCGCAAGCAAGGTCAAGCACAATAGCGCCGTCGCTTACCCCGTGACGATTAAGAAGCGTGCGGATAAACTCTGCACGCTTTGAATATTCAATATTTCCCGTCAGCCTGTCATAGACCTCGGCAAATGCGTTATACTCACTCATTTTTAGCTTCTATCCTCTGGAAAAGAACCTCATAGCCGTCGCTGCCGTACTGTAAAGAACGGTTAACACGGCTGATTGTTGCTGTGCTTGCGCCCGTTGCTTCGACGATTTCGCTGTAAACGCACTTGTCGCGAAGCATCTTTGCCACTCTGATTCTCTGTGAAATGGATTTTAATTCTGTAACTGTGCAAAGGTCGTCAAAAAAGTTGCAACATTCGTCATAATCACGCAATTCGAGCACTGCCTTAAAAAGAAGGTCAATGTTTTCGTCATTAAATTTATTACTCATCTCAACATCTCCGTCAGATTTAATATAGACATTTTAGCACATTAAACCTTAAAAGTAAAGAGGGATATCGAAATGATTTTATTAGAGTCGTTAAAAACGATATTTATCCGAAAAAAGAAGGCAGAGATTTCTCTCTGCCTAAAAGTGTATTAAGTTTTACTGGATTGTGTTCAAAAAAGTGACGGCGTTTTAAAAATATCGGGAATATGCACAAGCAATTTATGCCGAACCGAGAAATTAATGCTTAACAATTTTATTGAAAGTTTTTTCAATAAAATCAAAATAAAGACTACAGTATTTTTGTATTTTATCCTTATACTTATTAACGATAAATAACTCCAAAAGACCTACCACAATACCCATAAGACATAACAGGTGATATTTCTTGAGTATGAAGAATACATTTTCTTCCTGTCGCAAAAACTCGCTGAAGAATCTGGTAGCACTATAAATGATAAGATATATCGGGAACATAGTGCCTTCTTTAAACTTCTTGCGATTACACATCAAGAAAACAAAAATAATCGCAGCTAAAGTCATTTCTACAAGCTGTACGGGAAATTCTATTTGTCTCGTCAGATTGTTGTAAAGGCCAAAAGAAGGACATACCATTCCTTTACAACAGCCTTGGCAAAAACAAGCTAGTTTTACAAAAATGAGTCCGAAGGGATACGCCGGGGTGATTAAATCCATTTGTTTGAAGATGTCTATTCCTAACAAAAAGCAAGAAAGACTTACAAGGATGGGAGAAAACAGGGCAAGTCCATAATAGTTAAAACCGGTTCCGACCCAATCTCCGAAATAGCGGTTAAAACTACCGGCCAAAACATATTGCATATATGTGATGAATAAAATTTCTGTCAAAGTAAAAAACACTGATGCAACTTGCTGTTTTTTTACATCTTTTCGTGAAAAAGCTTTAGCTAAAAGCGAAGATCCTCGGCCGAGAATTTTACTTTTTTTGCTCCAGAAAATCAAGTTAAAAATAAAAACAAAAATTTGAGACATGGTATTAAAAAATCCATACATCTCGATATCAGTATTCCATAAGTACATATACACATAAACACCTTCTTTCGAGATAAGTATAGCATTTTATTAAGCTTTAGTCAACTTTAAAGCAGTTGAGATTTGTTCAATCATAAGGATGCAGTTATCATTCAGACTTAAGTGTTTAGTCAATTATCAGATTTTACGGAACACCGTTTAAAGACAAGCGGAGGTCAATCCTTACTTACAACCTTCTTCTGCCACGAATATTTACGGCACTCGGGGCATCGCATATATCTCGTTCTGCCGATATGAGGTGCCATGAATACGGGTTTATACTCGGGCACATATTGGTGGCGGCAATGACGGCATTCGTAAAAGCCTGCAACCTGCTCGATTCGAAGCAAGAACGGAATTGCCGTGAGCAACGGTATTATACCTGACAGAACTATCACTGCCTGCTTCCACTCTTCCATAGGTACGGTCAGACCTATAACAGCACAAACTGCAAAGGGTATTCCTGCCATCACCCCTGCGAACACCTCCATCTGAAGCAGCCGCTTGTCTGCCTTCTGTTTTTCCTTCACCATTTCCAATAATTTTTCTTCTGAATTCTTGTTGTAGTTCTCCATTGTTACAACCTCCCCACTTAATAAATCGTTAACGCTGATTTTAAGAATCTCACAAAGCTCGAGCATAATCGAAGAGTCAGGCAAGGATTTTCCGTTTTCCCATTTAGACACGGCTCTGTCTGTGATATTAAGCTTTTCTGCCAGCTGCAGCTGTGTAAGATTATTGGCTTTTCTTCTTTCGGCGATGAATCTGCCGATTTTAATCTGGTTCATCGTGTGCCTCCTTTCGATTATATTTTACCGTTGTTGGTTCAAAAAATCTACAAACCAACGGTTGAGCGGGGAGAAATCGACCGTTGGTTTGCGCTTTTTTATTTAATATATTTTTCTGCCCATCAGAACACCCATAACGGATGCCATCATCAGGCCTCTTGTCCAACCGCTCGAGTCGCCGAGGCAATGGAGATTTTCTACATTCGTGTTGAAATCGCTGTCCATCTTGACTCTGTTGCTGTAAAATTTCAACTCGGGGGAGTAGAGCAGAGTTTCGTACGATGCGAAGCCGGGTGCAACGTGGTCGACCGCCTGGATAAAGCCGATGATGTTCGTCATAGCTCTGTAAGGCATTGCCGCAGTGATGTCGCCTGCAACGGCATCGGGGAGTGTCGGCTTGAGGTTGGAGAAATAAAGCTCCTTTTCCCATGTGCGCTTGCCGTCAAGAATATCGCCGAAGCGCTGGACGAGTATGTGTCCCGTACCGAGCATATTTGTCAGCTCGCCGACCTTCTGTGCATAAGAAATCGGCTGATTGAACGGATGTGAGAAATTGTGCGAGCAGAGAATAGCAAGGTTAGTGTTGTCTGATTTGAGCTCCTTATACGAATGTCCGTTAACAACTGCGAGGTTGTTATCGTAATTCTCCTGACTGACGAAGCCGCCGGGATTCTGGCAGAAGGTACGCACCTTGTTTTTGAACGGGCGGGGATAGCCAATGAGCTTTGACTCGTAAAGCACATCATTGACCTCCTCCATAACCTCGTTACGAACCTCAACGCGCACGCCTATGTCAACCGTGCCGGGAAGGTGGGCGATATCGTGCTCACCGCAGATTTTTTCAAGCCATTCGGCACCTCTGCGACCTGTTGCAACAATAGTTTTTTCGGCAAAAATCTCAAATTCCTTACCATGATTATCGCGGATGATTGCACCGTTACACTTTTTACCCTCGAGAATAATATCGGCACATTCACAGCCGAACATAATGTCGACGCCGTTTGCGATGAGATATTTTTCAATCGCAAGGTAGATATCCTGTGCCTTTCCGTGCCGAGATGTCGGATAGGACAGTCGACGAGCTTAAGTCCCGCCTGAATCGCACGGGCGCGGATTCTCTTCACTGCGTCGGGGTTGCTGATACCCTCGATCTTGGTGTCTGCTCCGAATTCGAGATATATTTTATCCGTGTAATCGATAGTTTCCTGTGCCTTGATCTCACCGATGAGTGACGGAAGGTCTCCCCCGACCTCGTAGCTTAGTGAAAGCTTTCCGTCAGAGAATGCACCTGCGCCCGAAAAGCCCGTCGTGATGTGGCAATAGGGCTTACAGCTGACGCATTTTTTTGTCTTTGCTTTCGGACAGTGTCTGTTTTCAACGGACTGTCCCTTTTCGATAATTGTGATATGCTTTTTGGTGCCGTTACGGATCATTTCGAGTGCCGTGAAGATACCCGCAGGGCCTGCGCCGATGATAACAACGTCAGTTTTCATAAAACAACCTCCAAAAAATAAAAAGCTGATGCACATCCGTAAAGGACTGACATCAGCAATTTCAATCTCATTACAATCTATTCTAGCATTTTGCGGTGATTTTGTCAACGAAAGGATAATATTGCATTCTGTGCAAAAAAATGTTATAATTCTTTTATTAGTGAAAAAGTGAGGTTTAAGTATGGACAAAATCAAGGCTTATAAGCAGATGCTTGTTGATGACAAGGGCAGAGAGCGAATTTTCCACGGCGTAAACTTTGTTAATAAAAGCGACTATATCCCGGGAGAGCAGAAGGTGCCTGACCTTGACGAGGAAATGATAAAGAAAATCGCCGCGAACGGTGTCAACCTTATCCGTTTCGGCTTTACATGGGCTACGATGGAGCCGAAGCCGGGCGAGTATAATGACGCTTATATCGATGCGATGGGCGAGGTTCTTGATCTTCTTGAAAAGTATAATATTTATGCTTTCCTCGATATGCATCAGGACTTATATTCCTCAAAAACAAATGCCGACGGCGCACCCGAGTGGGCTGTTATTCTCGACGGTGTTGAGGTCAAGCCGACAAGGTTTGTATGGGCAGAGGGTTATTTCTGGGGTAAAGCCTGCCACACAGCATTTGACAACTTCTGGGCAAACAGAAAGGTCAACGGCAAGGGACTTCAGGATTACTATGCCGATTGTTGGGCACATGTTATTGAAAAGCTCGGCAATAAGCCCGCTGTTATCGGCTATGATATTATGAATGAGCCGTTCCCCGGCACACCCGGCGGAAAGGTATTCAAGAGAATTGTCGCAGGTGCGGTCAAGACAATCCTCTTCGATAAGGAGGTTAAGCGACTTGACCTTATCAAGGCTCTTTTCGATAAAGAGGATCCTATCGGCAGAGTGCTTACTCATATTGAATATTCACCGTTCCACAGAATAACAAAATCCGCGGAAGAAATTATCCGTGAGTTTGACACCAAGGTTTACGGCCCGTTTATCGCAAAGGTTTCAACGAGAATGCGTCAGGTCAGCGATAAGCTTATTCTTATGAACAACTGCTACTACTCAAACCTCGGCATTCCGTTCTGCGCGCCGCCGGTAACGGTTGACGGTAAGAAGGATGATAATCAGGTGTTCGCACCTCACGCGTATGATCTTATGGTTGATACCCCGTCATATAAGTTTGCACACAACGGCAGAGTTGCAGGCATCTTCGGTGAGCACAGAAACAGTCAGCAGAGGCTTGATGTTCCCGTGATCGTGGGCGAGTGGGGAAGCTTCGGCGACGAGACAGACGATTGGCTTCCGCATATCAATCATCTTTTCGGTGTGTTTGAAAAATACAAGTGGAGCCATACATATTGGTGCTACATCGAAGGATTTTTTGAAAACCGCCTTATGAAGGTTTTCCGCCGTCCGTTCCCGAAGGCTGTTTCGGGCGCGATTGACAGCTATCATTACGATGTGGAAGCAAAGCTGTTTACCCTCAGCTTTACTCAGGACGAAAACGCCTGCGGCGAGACAATCATCGGTACACCCTTTGAAATCGAAAGCGTAACCGTTGACGGCGTCGATTATCCCGTTGAGTGTGAAAATAACGAGCTTTACGTCAATACGCCGGCAGGTAAGCATAGCGTAAAGGTCAAGGTTAAATAATGAAAGTCAAAAATGCCTCCTACCGATTTGGTAAGAGGCATTTTCAGGTGTTAAGTGAACAGGATTGTGTAATCAAAGTTTTTGAGATAATCGAAATAAATATCTAGTAAAGTCATCCATTTGGATTCTTCTTTGGGAAGAATTCCTATGCCGCTATTAATTCTTTTTAAAATATATTTGTTTATTTGTAGTTTATAATGAGATGTATCTTTATAGTTGTTAAGATCACTGATTATTTTCAGCATTTCAGTATCTGTCCAAAAATACACAGAAACGTTATCATACTGCGACATAAATGAAAATATTTTTTCGAATTCTTTTTTATACTCATCAAGATATCCTGTTTCAACAATATCCTTCCAATATAGCACACTAAAAGGAGAAAAGAAGAAAACAAACTCTGTATTAGACATTGACTCAATATATTTGCTTAGAAGTCTGAGATTTTCGTCGGTATAAAATATCTTTTGAATATTTATTTTCTCTTTTTCTTTTGACGCAACATAATTTTTAATTACATATTCTTTGCCACTTTCTTTTTCGTCAAACCAAACAAATGCAGTATTATAATCGGGAATCTCGTTCTTGATATTGGATTTTATTGTCGAAAAAGTATAGTTTCTTGTAAGTGTAAAATTAAAAAGATACTCGACGTCATTAAAATAGTTGTTGTCATATAAAAAAACAGGCATTTCGTGTTTTGTCTGTTTATCTGAAAAATCGATGAAACCTGTATCAAGATTGAACAGTATGTTTACAGGAGGAGTTTCACGCTCGTTCAAAATTTTCAGGACATATGTCCAATCTAAAATATGAGAACCCGAAGCGGTTAATTTAACGGTTTTGCCTTCAAAAACATCCTCTACATCAGAAATAATAAAATTCTCAGAGTAAGAATTACCGATTATGACGTTTTTAAAATCAAAATTCCTAGCAATGCCTGCATTTTGATATCTTTCGTTTGTAATAACCGGTTTCAATCCAAACCAGGGTTTGTGATATTGAAATAGTGGATCTATAGCGAAATTAATGGTTCCTACAACCAATAACGCACTTAACAACAATGATAATGTTGTTATAACCATTTTTTTGCTGTTCATTTTTCACCTCAGAAATTCCAATACAAAAATGATGATTCACCTGCAAATGACATAATACACCAAAACAGTATGCCGGCAGTAACAATCGGATGGTACCACTTAGCCTGAAAACTCTTAATTCGAAAACTAACATTTTTGGCGAAAACGGATAATATAAAGGCCGATAAGAATATGATTATATAGGCGTATGTTTTAATGTAATCGCCCACAAAAGGAATCATATCTGCTAATATTTTAAGACCATCTATCTGCATTAATTCAAGATATTCAGTATTTATTTCAATGAAATTGAAACTGAATAGCTGTTTATAAAAAGTAAATGCTTGTTCAATCGAATCTGCTCTGAACATTACCCAAGTAAGATTCAAAAAAGCAAATGTCAAGACCCATAAAATGGCCTTAAGTGATTTTGATTTGTTTTGTGAAAATAATCCGAATTTCTTGTCGATTAATCTTGTTGTGATAGATGCAAATCCGTGCAAAATTCCCCAAAGAATAAACGTCCAGTTTGCTCCATGCCATATACCGCTTACAAGATAAACTATCGTAATGTTAATATATGTTCTGAACTCACCTTTTCGATTGCCACCAAGAGGGATATAAATATATCTTGTGAAGAATCTTGTGAGTGTGATATGCCATCTTTTCCAAAAGTCGACGATTCCGATCGCTTTATATGGTGAATTGAAATTCTGTATGATATCTATATTCATCATTTTTCCGATTCCCATAGCCATATCGCTGTATCCGCTAAAATCAAAATATATCTGGAATGTATATGCAAACATAATTAAAAGAGCATTTGTTGTGCCTAAGTTTGTGACGTCAGTAAACGCAGAATCAACAACTAGACCCAATGTGTCCGCAATAATCACTTTTTTGCCTAAACCCAAAGCAAATCCGTATAAACCGGCTGAAAAATTATCTATATTGAATTTTTTTTTGGAAAGGTCTGCGAACTGAGGAACCATTTCATCGTGCGTAACTATCGGACCGGCAATCAGCTGAGGAAAATATGTTACGAACAAAGCATAATCAAAAAATGAGTATTTAGACACATCACCTTTATAGCTGTCTATTATGTACGATAATTGTTGGAAGGTAAAAAAGCTGATTCCTAACGGCAACAAGAGATTTAACAAGGGGAGAGAAGTACTGAAAATGGTGTTGAAATTTTCTATAAAGAAATCATAATATTTAAAAATTCCTAAACTGCCTATATTCAGGCACATGGCTACAATGAAAATAAGTTGCTTAAAAACATAACTAGCCTTATGTGAAAGAAGAATGCCACTAAAAATATAGTTGACTATAATTGAAGAAACTATAATTATCAAATATGCCCAATTAAAATAACCGTAAAAATATAGCGATGCAACCGTAAGGAAGATTTTTGCAAATTCAAATTTCTTAAAACGGTTAAGCAAGAAATATCCCAGAATAACTATAGGGAAGAACAGAAAAACAAAAATATAAGAATTAAAAAGCATTTTTGCACCTTCAAGATTTTTTTAACATTATATCATATAATAATTTGATAAATCAACTGTTTTGAAAATGTTAAAAATGATATGTTATTTATTTTTGAAGACCATTAAATACTTGCAAAACCCGAGAAAACGAGAGAAAAATCTTAAAAATCGTAGAAAAACGGAGCAAAACGCATAATATTTTTAAAAATCAGTGAACTAAAAAACAAATCTGACCTTTTCTGACCTTTGACGAAAGGTCAAAGAAGGTCTATAATTATGGCAGAAAGGTCAAAGAAAGTCAAAGTCAAAAACGAAAGAAGATGATGATATGAGTATGAGTAACGTCATCGCGCAGATGATACTCGAAATGATGCAGGATGCGGGCGAGACCGAAATTCAGCGTAACGAGCTTGCGCAGACTCTCGGCTGTGTTCCGAGCCAGATAAATTACGTTATATCGTCGCGATTCACCCCCGAGCAGGGCTATACGGTCGAAAGCCGCAGGGGAGGCGGAGGTTATATCCGTATCGCGCGCATAAAATATGATAAGAGCGCAATGCTTATGCACGTTGTAAACAATGTCGGTACTGCAATCGATGAGGCAACCTGCAGAGCGCATATACAGAATCTCAATTATCAGGAGATTCTCCCGACGGATTCGGCACGGCTGATGCTCACGGCAACGAGCGACAAATGCTTCCGCGAGCTGCCGCCGCCGCTTCGTGACAGGGTGCGCGCTACAATCTTTAAGCAAATGCTATTAAACGTGAAAGGATGATTATATATGTTGTGTCAGAATTGCGGAAAAAATGAAGCGACAACTCACATCAAGCGTGTTGTCAACGGCGAGACTGCGGAGACTCATCTCTGCGTATCCTGCGCGGAGCATCTCGGCTACGGTGATATGTTTTCGGGCTTCGGATTCAATCTCGACGGATTTTTCGGCGGACTTTTAGGCGAAACAATGCCGCTTCTCGGCGCAGAGCGTGAGGAGAAATGTCCCAAGTGCGGCTATACCTTCTCGGACATCGCAAAGAGCGGAAAGCTCGGCTGTGCGGACTGCTACCGCAAGTTTTATGATAAGCTTCTGCCGTCCTTACAGCGTATTCACGGCAAGATAAAGCACACGGGTAAGCAGGCTATGGTGCCCGTGCAGATGAGCTCCGAGCCGAAGATAAATCCCGTTGCAAAGCTTAAGGAGGATTTGCAGAAGGCTATCGAAGAGCAGAATTTTGAAGAAGCCGCAGTGCTTCGTGACAGAATAAAAGAAATGGAGGCGGACAAGAATGAATAAGTGGTATGTTGAAAACGGCAACGAGGGTGATATCGTCATCAGCACCCGTGTCCGTCTTGCAAGAAACCTTGAGGATTATCCCTTCCCGTGCCGTCTGACGGTCAAGGGTAAGGAAAAGGTTTGTGAGGAAATCAAAAATGCAATCCTTTCTGATGACAGCTGGGGCTTCGGCTACACTCAGATGAAGGATTTTACACGCGCTCAGGCGGTTTCGCTCGCCGAGAGACATCTTATCAGTCCCGAGTTCGCATCCGACCGTGCAGGAAGAGCACTTCTTCTTACTGATGATGAGGCGGTTAGCATTATGCTCTGCGAGGAGGATCATATCCGTCTGCAGGTTATGATGTCAGGACTCGCACTCAAGGAGGCTTTCAGCGTTGCTGATAAAATCGACAACATAATTTCGTCGAAGCTTAACTATGCTTATGATGACAGAATCGGTTATCTCACCCAGTGTCCGACCAATCTCGGTACGGCAATGAGAGCATCGGTTATGCTTCATCTGCCTGCACTTACGCGCTGCGGACAGATCGGAAAGCTTGCTTCAACCGTATCAAAGCTCGGCCTTGTTATCCGCGGCGCTTATGGCGAAGGAAGCTCACCCAGAGGCGATGTTTATCAGCTGAGCAACCAGATTACGCTCGGAATTTCCGAGGAGTCTGCGCTCAACAATCTTCAGTCAATCACACTTCAGCTCGTCGCGCAGGAAAGGGCGGCGGCAGAAAAGCTTATCGAAAATCCCGTCGAGGAGGACAGAATCTTCCGCGCATGGGGCATACTCAAAAACGCAAGGGTACTCAGCGGTGACGAGTTTATGGAGCTTTCGTCACTTGTCAGAATGGGTATCTCTAATAAGGCTATCGATTACGATATTGCAAAGCTCAATGAGCTGACAATCCGTGTTCAGCCGGCAACGATCAACGCCGCCGAGGGCAAGGAGCTTTCGTCACAGCAGAGAGATATTCTCCGTGCAATATGGGTAAGAGAGGCATTGGAATAAGATTTAAAGCTCCGTTTTTACGGAGCTTTTTTATTGGGAGGAAATGAAAATGTATAAATTCACAGGCTTTACACAGAAGGCAAACATCGCGCTCAATTCGGCAATAAGCTTTGCCGAAAATCTCGGCCACACCTATATCGGCAGTGAGCATCTGCTCTACGGACTTGTTGCGTCGGATTCCAGCATTGCTGCAACGGCGCTCGCTTCAAAGGGCGTGAGTGCGGACGGCATCGAAAATGCAATCCGAACGAGTGTCGGCATCGGTACGCCGACGGTGCTTTCTCCGAACGATTTTACACCCAGGAGCAAGAATATTATCGAAACCGCGGTTACGGCGGCAAGGGGAATGGGTCAGAGCTTTGTCGGCACGGAGCATATATTACTTTCGCTTGTGCGCGATACGAGCTGCTTTGGCGTCAGTCTGCTCGAGGAGCTTGGTGTTAATGCGAACGACGTCGCAAACGAGATTGTCCGTACCTTTACTAGCACGCAAAGCTCATCGCAGACGAAATCGGCGCAAAAGAATACAAAGAGTGCAGAAACGCCTACGCTCGATCAGTTCGGCAGAGACCTGACTCAGATTGCAAAGCAGGGCAAGATCGATCCCGTGATCGGCAGACAGAAGGAAATCGACCGTGTTATTCAGATTTTAAGCCGTCGGACAAAGAATAATCCCTGCCTTATCGGTGAGCCGGGTGTCGGCAAAACCGCAATTGCAGAGGGACTCGCGCTCAAAATTTCTTCGGGAGAGGTGCCCGAGCTTCTGCGCGATAAAAGAATTATTGCCCTTGACCTGACCGGTATGGTTGCAGGCACAAAATACCGCGGTGACTTCGAGGAGCGCATCAAATCGGCAATTGACGAGGTGTCGAAGGCGACGAATATCATCCTCTTTATCGACGAGGTGCATACACTCATCGGTGCAGGCTCGGCCGAGGGCGCGGTGGATGCCGCGAATATCCTTAAGCCTGCCCTTGCCCGAGGAGAAATGCAGGTTATCGGTGCAACAACGCTTGAGGAATACCGCAAAAATATCGAGAAGGATTCTGCACTCGAGCGACGCTTTCAGCCCGTAGTTGTCGGCGAGCCGAGTCAGGAGGAGGCGGTAGAAATACTCAAGGGGCTGCGCGATAAATATGAGGCGCATCACAAGGTGAAAATCACCGATGAGGCAATTGCTGCTGCGGTAAAAATGTCTGCGCGATATATCGGTGACCGCTTCCTTCCCGATAAGGCGATTGACCTTGTTGACGAAGCGGCGTCGAAGGTACGGCTCCGTGCATACACTCCGCCCGAGGAGGTGCGCGAGCTTGAAGAAAAATTAAAGCATATTGCCGAAGAAAAGCAATCTGCCGTCAACGGACAGGATTTCGAGCGTGCTGCTGCCCTGCGCGATGAGGAGAAGGGCATTCAGACAAAGCTTGCCGAGCTTAAGGAGGACTGGAAAAGGCAGAACACGGAAACGAACGGAGAGGTCACTCCTGACGAAATTGCGGCAATAGTCTCCGAATGGACGCACATTCCCGTCGTTCAGCTGACTCAGGAGGAAAGTCAGCGGCTTCTTAATATGGAGGATGAGCTTCACCGACGCATCGTCGGTCAGGATACGGCGGTCACGGCAGTTGCAAAAGCTATCCGCCGCGGCAGAGTGGGACTCAAGGATCCCAACCGTCCGACGGGCTCATTTATTTTCCTTGGTCCTACGGGTGTCGGTAAAACCGAGCTTTGTAAAACCCTTGCCGCAACGCTTTTCGGTGACGAGAACGCAATGATTCGTCTTGATATGTCCGAATATATGGAGAAGCACAATACCTCGCGCCTTGTAGGCTCACCTCCGGGCTATGTCGGCTACGACGAGGGTGGTCAGCTGACGGAGAAAATCCGCCGTAAGCCTTACAGTGTGGTTCTCTTTGATGAAATCGAAAAGGCGCATCCCGATGTTTTCAATATGCTTCTGCAGATTCTTGATGACGGTGTGCTGACCGATTCGCAGGGAAGAAAGGTCGATTTCAAGAACAGCATCGTGATTATGACCTCCAACGTAGGCGCAAAGCTTATCAGTAACACGGGCGCAAAGGCTCTCGGCTTTACTGCCGATGAAAACGGCGGTGTGATGAGTCAGACGGCGATCCGCGAGGCGGTAATGGGCGAGCTGAAAAAGTGCTTCCGTCCCGAATTTCTTAACCGTGTTGATGATATCATCGTCTTTGAACAGCTTAAAAAGGACGATATAAAAGAGATTGCAAAAAGACTTCTCTCAATTCTTACAAAGCGCGTTGGCGAAATGGGAATAGAGCTTGATTTTGACGAATCTACAATCGGAAAAATTGCCGATGAGGGCTTTGATCCCGTCTACGGTGCGCGACCGCTGAAGCGCGCAATCCAATCGCAGATTGAGGATAAGCTGAGTGAAGAAATGCTTGAAGGCAAAATAAAAGCAGGTGAGAAATACACCTGCAGGTATAGTGAAGACCAATTTGTATTCACATCCGAATAAAAATAAAGGCTGTAAAACGGGAGTTTTACAGCCTGTTGTTTATTGTTCTCTGAAAATTATAAATGTTGCTTTTGAAAACAGCTCTGAATCATACGGCAGTGTTCCGAGGAGCATCGGTACGCCTGCGACGAAAGCTACGGCAAGCATAAACAAGAATATATGCTTTGCAAAAAATCGGCTGATTTCCTCGCACGTCTTATCGTTAATTGCAACAACAGCGGCGAAAAGCGGAACCGTAATCATAATCACAGTCTGAATATTTTTGCTCAGCATAAATCCGAAAAATGCAAGAAAAACGGCAATCAACAGTGAAATGCTGATTGTTTTTTTGCCGTTTATGAGTGCTTTTACGAGATAAACGGCACCGATGAGCATAAGCGGAATACTGCACAGTAAATACTGCCCGAGAATTTCCTTGTGAGTTGTTGAAAGATGAAAGATGTGCAGTGAAAGATAGTATGAGCTGAACTGGTCAGCGTAAAAATCAATGCTTTCAAGAAGCTTTGTTACAACAAAAGCCGCACCTCCGATTACCGCGCTGATAACAGCGAAAAGCTTCTGCTTTTTTGCAAGCTGAACAGTAACGACCGTCGGCACGAGGGAGAGCAATGTCAGCGGTTGTGCAAGTACGCAAAGCCCTGCAAAAATCGGGGTTAAAACTTTCTGCTTTGAGCTGAAGAATAACGCGAGGAAGAAAGCTGAAAGCGAGAGAAGGATATGCACGTCTGCCGTCAAGAAAATCACGTTGCATGATATGAGACTTACTATGGAAAATGCAGGGAAAATCGCCTTTTCTGTTTTTACTTCCTTCGTCAGAGCGGGCGACAAAAACAATGAGGCGGTGGCGCACAGCAAAAGTCTGCACGCGAATAACGGCGCACTTGTAAAGCCGTCGTAAATCAGCGTTAAGCCTGCAAGCAGAACGAAGGCGGAAAGCGCATATTTGTTTTTGTCTGATAAAGCCTTGATGTTCATTTTAAATTCCTAAAAGCTTCGCAAAGGAAGCGTAGTAAATAAGGTAGAAAACGACGATGATAAAATGCTTTTTATATTTTCCGACAATTTCGTTCACCGCAAGGGAAACGGAATTGTTTTTTCTGTAAAGCATAAAAAGATAAAGTATGCACTGGCTTGTGATTATTGCGGATGTCCAGCGGTTCCAGTTCAGACCGAAAACGTAGGCGGGAACGGCGGACAGCGGATGAATAAGACAAAGGGAGAGGACAAGCCTCTCTTCTTTTTTATCGCTGTGCTTTATCGCCTTTATCCAGCCGTAAGCAAGGGTGACGAAAACGGGGGAGAAAACAACGATAATTCCGAGCAGATTTGCGGGCGACATCATCTTCGTGATTGTGTTTGCAACATAATCGGTGCCCGTGAAATATTCGTTCGGGACGAGTGTGGCGAGCCAATCTTTGTTAAGGGCGAAATCCGCCTTGTTTATCATAAAATCAATCATTTCGTCCAAGGAACCGAAGCCCGATGCCGTCCTGTTCATAACCGTGAACAGCGCAAAAGCAATCAACGAAATGTATGTGATACCGCAGAAAATGCCGTCGCGGATATATTTTTTGTTTCTGATGCAATCGTAAAGCAACGCGATTGCAAGCGGCACCATATAAAGGAACATATATGCGTGGTGAATCGCAACACAGATGGGCATAATTACGGGCACGAGATAACGCAGGAATCTGTTCTCGTTGAGGATGAATGCAAAAAGCGTAAGCGTGATGAGGTAGATATCAACGATGCCGAGCCAGCTTGAAAAAAGAGGCATGAAAATCGGGGAGAGCAGCATAACCGCGATAACGGAAACGACCGCTGATTTATTTTCTGCCTTTTTTATAATCTGACCGCAGAGTAAGGCTATCGTAATGCTCATAATAACGATGACTGCAACGGACATTACCCATAAAAGCTCAAGCGAAACAGTCGGAGTGAACCACGAGATAACCTCGCCGAGGAAGGCTCGCGGCATATATCCGTGGCTGTAATCGCCGAGGTAGGTCAGCATCTGCCATACCGTCATCCCGTCGGTCGGCGGAGTGAAGGCAAACACCTGCAAGAGCAGAAAGACAAGTATGCAGAGCTCATATTTAGTTTTTTCAAAAGCCTTTTTAAGCATCTGCCGTCTCCTCAGGGTAAATATCTTTTGTGCCGTCAGAGTTTTCAACGCCCTTGTCGTAAACTACAATCAGCGATGACTCCTTTTTATAGTCAAAATAATGGATAACGTTTTTGTTTATTGCGAACATATCTCCGTTGCTGAAGTGATATACTTCTTTTCTGCCGTCCTTTTTGACGGTCACCTCAACCTCGCCGTCGATGATGAAAAAAATCTCGCGGTTTTGCTTGTGGTAATGACCTCCACGAAGGCTGGATGGCTTTGATGTGACAAAATTCACCTGAGCGCAGTCGCCGTGTATAAGCTGCATCAGCCGTCCGCGCTCATCATTGAATTCAAAATCGGGTTTTAATATTTCGAGCATAATCTCACCTTAAATATTAGCGTAAGAGTTATTTTTGATAATCGAATAGGTTCTGATAAGCTCCTCGATTCCGTCATCGAGGCTGTATTTGGGCTTCCAGCCTGTGCTTTCGAGTCTCTCGTTGGAGACGATATAGTTTCTCTTGTCGGGATCGGAATTGATTTCAGACTCGAAGAAGGTGAACTGCGGAAGGTGTGCTTTGATTTTTTCGCACAGCTCGATTTTTGAAAGGTTGGCGTCGGAAAGTCCGCAGTTGTAAGCCTTGCCCTTCATTGCCTCAAAGTTATTTATAGCGTGGATATAAGCGCCGACAACATCGCGGATATGGATAAAGTTGCGTTTGAAATGTCCCTCGAAAATAATCATCGTCCTGTCGTTGACTGCACGGTAAACGAAATCGTTGACGAGAAGGTCAAGCCTCATTCTCGGCGATGCGCCGAAAACGGTGGCAAAGCGGAAGGTCAGCGAATTGCCTGCCTCAAGTATGGCTTTTTCGGCCTCTGCCTTCGTTGTGCCGTAAAGTGAGATAGGATTAAGCGGTGTTTCCTCCGTGCAGTAGATGCTGCCGTCGGATGTGCCGTAGCCGCTGTTAGTACAGGGGAAGATAATTTTCTGCTCAGGCCTTCTTATTTCAAGAAGAGTGAGGATTGCATCGAGATTTGTTGTTTTTGCCGCGATTTTGTCGTAATCGCAAAGCGGAAAGCCGACAAGCGCCGCGAGCGGAATGATGAAATCCGCACCGTCGATGAATTTTGCGAGCGTGTCTTTGTCGCGCGCATCACCGCGGATTACGGAAAAATTCTTATCGGCACAGCAGTCGAGAAGCGATGTCTGGCCGAAATAAAAGTTATCAAGCACGCTGACCATATGGCCGAGCTTCAGAAGCTCGGGGACAAGCACACTGCCGATATAGCCCGCGCCTCCTGTAATTGCAATTTTCATTTTATTTACCTCCGCCGTAAATCAGTTTTGTGCCGTCTTCCTCAAATTCAAAGGGAATAATTTTGGATTCCTCAAACAGCTTCAGCACGTTCTGCTGTCTGTCCTCGGGGACGTAAAGCAGCATAAATCCGCCGCTGCCCGCGCCGAGGATTTTTCCGCCGATAGCACCGGCTTTTTTTGAACTTTCGTAGATTTCATCAATCTCACGCGTGCTTATCCTGTCAGAAAGCGTACGCTTTAACTGCCAGGTGTAGTCAAGAAGTCTGCCGAATTCATCAAGGTCTGTGCCTGACGTGAGTATTTTTTCACCCTCTGCAACAAGGCTCTTCATCTCATGAAGCTCCGCGAGTCTTTGGGGTATATTGTTCTGCTGTGTCACGGCAACCTCGCCCGAAAAATGCGAAAATCCCGTGAAAACAAGCAGAAGATTTTTATTGAACTGTGTTTTTCTCTGAGCTGAAATGTCAATCGGATTGACTAAATAGCCGTCTGCGGTGAAGTCGATTCTGTTAAGTCCGCCGAAGGCTACCGCGAGCTGATCCTGAACGCCTCCTGCCTCGTTGCAAAGCACGCGCTCAAGGTATATTGCCTCTTTTGCAAGCTCCATTTTGCCGAGCTGCTCTCCTTTAAGAATATGAAGCTCGTTGAGAAGACCTACCGCGAACGATGAGCTTGAGCCGATGCCTGACCTTGCGGGCAGATCGGCATCGTATGCTATCTGAATACGGTCGATGCTCATATATTTCAGCGCTTCCCTCACGAGCGGATGCTCGAGTTCGTCGGGGGAGTTGAAGCGCTCAATTTTGGAATATGTAAATTGGTTTTTATAATCGAAAAGTGCCGGCAGCTTTCTTACCGTAACGTAGGAGTATTTATTAAAGGTTGCAGACAGAACACACCCGCCGTATTCGTTGAAATACGCAGGAAAATCAGTTCCTCCGCCGAGGAACGACATTCTGAAGGGTGTTCTGGTTGTAAACATTTAATCAATCTCTTTCTTTACAAAATCTGCAAGCGATTTATATTTTTTTACGTTTCTTACGCTCAGTGTATTGTCACTGCTTGTCAGGAATATCGGAGTACAGCCCGCATCAATACCTGCGAGCGCGTCGCGTTCGGAATCACCGACCATAAACGAGCGTGAAAGGTCGATATTGTAATCCTCTGCCGCCTGCTTTATCATACCGCCCGAGGGCTTGCGGCAGTCGCATTTTTTCTTAAGTTCACTGATTTCACCCTCAAAGCCGCTGTCGGGATGGTGCGGGCAGAAGTAAAGTGCATCAATATACGCGCCCTCTTCGCCGAGGAGGGTGTCGAGCTTCGCGTGGATTTCGTCAAGCACGGCGTAGGACATACGTCCCATCGCGATTGACGGCTGATTCGTTACCACTATCGCAAGATAGCCGCTGCGGTTGATTTTCTTTATTGCTTCAGCGGCGCCGTTTATCAGCTCGAGCTGATTCGGGGATGTGATATAACCCTTGTATTTATTGATTGTGCCGTCGCGATCGAGGAAAACCGCCTTCTGCTTCTTATCGGCGCGTTTGCCGAGGACGATTCCTTTTTCGACGTCCGCTGTCACGTGACGAAGCCTGTCCGATGTGCCCATATCCTTAACGTATTCAGCGGAGCGGTAGGCGAAAATTCTGCCTGTCGGGATAAGCGGCTCAAGCACATCTGCACGAAGGTTGAGCTTTTCTTCCTTGTGGGGGTAATCGAGAACCTTTTTTGAAAGAATGTGAATACCCGCGTTAACGCAGTTTACGTAATTTCCGCGGCCGTCATTTTTGAACCAGTCGGTTACGGTATTTTCTTTATTGCAGACAACCAGCTCGCTGTCATACGGGTGCGAATTGGGATGAACAAAAAGCGTTGCGAATGCATCGCGGCTTTTATGAAATTCAATCATTCTGCTGAAATCAACGCTGAAAATAAGGTCGCCGTTGATAAGCAGAAAATCGTCCGTGAGCTGATCCTTTATTTTGAAAAGTGCACCTGCCGTGCCGAGGGGTGACTCCTCCTCGTAATAGCTGATATTTACATTCATCAGCGTTCCGTCACCGAAATAGCGCATAATCTTATCCTTAAGATGATGCACAACGATGATGATATCTGTAATGCCGAAACGGCGCAGGTTTTCTATCTGATATTCGAGCACGGGTCTGCCGCTGATTTCCACCATCGGCTTCGGTCTGTCACCCGAGAGCTTCTGCAATCTCTTGCCGAAGCCGCCCGCCATAATAACTGCTTTCATTTGCTTCACCGCCGTCAGATACGGATTTTTATTTCGTCGGCACCCAGCACAGACTTAAGGAGTGAATTATCCATAGCCGTTGAGGATGTCCGTCTTTCGTCAAAAATTTTCATAATCTCCTCTTCGGGAGTTTTTATAATATGCTTCATCGGCAGATTGTGCTTTTTGGCAATCATCTCACCGACATCGTATTTGCTTAAAGAATCGTCACCGCAAAGGTTGAGAGTCTGCGGTACGTTCTTAAGCATACTCAGCTTAACAAGTATGTCTGCAACGCTTTCGTAGTCAAGTGCGGAGCGCCACAGTCCGTCTGCAAGGGTGATGTCCTGCCCCTGCGTTGCTTTCTCTACGATGTTGTCATAAAAATGCTTTTTGTTTTCTAAAAGCGATGCACCTATCATAAACGGAAGCCTTGCGACGTTGAAGCCGCGGCTTCTGACAATTTCCTCTGCGCGAAGCTTCTGTCTGCCGTATTCGCTGACAGGGCAGGTGGGGTCGGTTTCCTTGAAAGAGGGGAACTCATCCGTATTTTCACCATAGACACAGTCGGTAGATGAAAACCAGAAGCTTTCAGCGTCCCTGAAGCTTTCAAGAAAATTCTTAAGCGCGGTAATGTTGATATTCTCTGCGAATTCGGGCTCGCGCTTTACAAGGTCGAGGTTGTGGCAGGCGGCGAGGTAGAAGATACGGCACTCAGCCGTGTTTCCTGCAGTTTTTTTAAGGCTTTCAATACTTTCTGCATCCGTCACGTCAAGCCTTACCCAATTCACCCTCGGAGAATATAAGCTTTCCTTCTTGCCGTGATACGTTGCGATTATCTCCTCGTCCGTGTTACTGACAAGACTTTTTACAACGTAAGACCCTAAAAATCCGTTTGCGCCGACAACGATATACATACTGCCACCTCTGAACATATATACTACATTTTAACACAATCACTTGTTTTATTCAACAACTTAGAGCCAATAATAATGACAAAATAAGAAAAAAGGAAAAATACCGCAAAGTTAACAAAGAATTCATAAATAAACTGTTGACAAATTCTGCCGTCGGTTGTATATTATAGATACAGGTTAGCACTCATAGCAAAAGAGTGCTAACGGTGCTAAAGTAAGGCGGTGAGAGATTGGAACTCAGTCAGAGAAAAGAAAAAATACTCGCTGCTGTTGTAGAGCATTATATAAAAACGGGTGAGCCCGTCGGTTCCAAAACTCTTCTGTCTGCGCTCGATATTACGGTTTCCAGCGCAACTATCAGAAACGAGATGGCGGAGCTTGCGGCTCTCGGCTACCTTGAACAGCCTCACACCTCGGCGGGCAGAATCCCGACGAACGAAGGCTACCGCTATTATGTCGATAACCTTATGGGTGTCCGTCCTCTTGACGAATCGGTCAAAAGGCAGATTGAAGCGGGCGTTTCCTTAAAAAATGCAAGCCCCGAGGCAATCCTCGCGAAGGCGAGCGAGTTTCTTGCCGATATGACGGACTGTGCGGCGGTGTCAACAACCCCGTCGGGTGAGAATGCGACGATAAAGCGCATCGAGTTTGTACCGGTTGGTACAAGAACGGGAATGATAGTCCTGCTTACATCAACGGGAGTTATCAAAAGCAAGGTCTGCAGGAGTGACGTTGACCTGAACTCTTCAATGATTGAAAAGTTCTATAATATCGTCAAATCCTCGTTCCTCGGCTTGCCGCTCGATGATATTGACACGGCAACGCTTCAGACACTTGTCGCTTCAATGGGAGCGGATGCGCTGACGATGATACCCTTCGTTTCTGCGGTTTCCGAGCTTGCACAGGAGGCAATGCGGACGATGGTTATGCTCGGCGGTCAGTCGAACATCCTGCGCTACCGTGAGGATTACGGAACAACGGCTTACGAGCTTATGGATTTCTTAAGACGCGGTGAGCCTATCAGCCAGCTTCTTGCAAACAGCAAGGAGGATTTCGATGTTAAAATCGGCGGCGAAAACAAGTTCAAGCAGCTTGAAAATTCCAGCGTGATAATGGCACACTACAACATAGACGGCGACAATCGCGGCTCGATCGGTATAATCGGCCCGACAAGAATTGACTATGCAAGTCTTATACCGAGTGTAAGATACCTGACCGACCTTGTCGGTGAGCTTCTTACACAGACGCTTAATGAAGGGTAAATGATTGAAAGGAATGAGTTTTTTGGCAAAGGATAAGAAAAAGAATGCCGAAGAAGAAGTAATTGAAGAAAAAGAGGCTGTTCAGGCAGAGCCCTCCAAGGAAGAGGAGCTTCAAAAGCAGCTCGACGAAAAAAATGATCAGCTTCTCAGAACACTTGCAGAGTACGATAACTTCCGCAAGCGTTCACAGCGAGAGAAGGAAGCACTTTATGCAGAATGCAAAGCATCGGTTGTCAATGCGCTTCTGCCCGTGGCAGATAATTTCGACCGTATTTTTGCTAATCCCGACGGAACTCTCGAGGATTACAAAAAGGGCGTTGAAATGACATTCAAGCAGTTCAGCGATGTTTTCAAAACCCTCGGTATTGAAGTCTTCGGTGAGGTAGGCGAGGAATTCGACCCGAATTTCCATAACGCTGTAATGCACACCGAGGATGACTCGGTCGGCGAGAATACAATCACAAACGTACTTGTCAAAGGCTACAAGCTCGGCGACAAGGTTATCCGCCCCGCTATGGTAGCGGTTGCAAACTAAAAATCAACAAATAAACATATTGGAGGAAAATTATTATGGCAAAGATTATCGGTATCGACTTAGGTACAACAAACTCATGTGTATCAGTTATTGAAGGCGGCGAGCCCGTTGTTATCGCAAACGCAGAGGGCGCAAGAACAACTCCGTCAGTTGTCGGCTTCGGCAAGAACGGCGAAAGAATGGTCGGTCAGGTTGCAAAGAGACAGGCTATCACAAACCCCGACAGAACAGTTGCTTCAATCAAGCGTCAGATGGGTACAGATTATAAGGTTACAATCGACGACAAGAAGTACACTCCGCAGGAAATTTCCGCAATGATTCTTCAGAAGCTTAAGACAGACGCAGAAGCATACCTCGGCGACACAGTAACAGAGGCTGTTATCACAGTTCCCGCATACTTCACAGACGCACAGCGTCAGGCAACAAAGGACGCAGGTAAGATTGCAGGTCTTGAGGTTAAGAGAATCATCAACGAGCCCACAGCAGCAGCTCTTGCTTACGGTATCGACAAGGAAGACGATCAGAAGGTTATGGTTTATGACCTCGGCGGCGGTACATTCGACGTTTCAATCATCGAGATGGGCGACGGCGTTCAAGAGGTTCTTGCAACAGCAGGTAACAACCGTCTCGGCGGTGACGACTTCGATCAGAGAGTTATGGACTGGATCGTAAACGAATACAAGATGTCAAGCGGTATTGATCTCCGCGCTGACAAGATGGCTATGCAGAGACTCAAGGAAGCTGCAGAAAAGGCAAAGATTGAGCTTTCAGGCGTTACATCATCAGACATCAACCTTCCCTACATCACAGTTGATGCAACAGGCCCGAAGCATCTTGAGATGACTCTTACAAGAGCAAAGTTCAACGAGCTTACAGCAGACCTTGTTGAGGCAACAATGGTTCCCGTGCGTCAGGCTATGAAGGATTCAGGTCTTTCAGCAAACGAGATTGACAAGGTTCTTATGGTCGGCGGTTCTTCAAGAATTCCTGCTGTTCAGGAAGCAATCAAGAAGTTTATCGGCAAGGATCCGTTCAAGGGCATCAACCCCGACGAGTGCGTAGCAATCGGTGCATCACTTCAGGCAGGTGTTCTCGGCGGTGAGGTTAAGGGTCTCCTTCTTCTCGACGTTACTCCGCTGTCACTCGGTATCGAGACAATGGGCGGTATCAATACAAAGATTATCGAAAGAAATACAACAATCCCCGTAAAGAAGAGCCAGATCTTCTCAACTGCAGTTGACAATCAGCCTTCTGTTGAGGTTCACGTTCTTCAGGGTGAAAGAGAGTTCGCAAAGGATAACAAGACTCTCGGTATCTTCCACCTTGACGGCATTATGCCGGCACGCCGCGGTGTTCCGCAGATCGAAGTAACCTTCGACATCGACGCTAACGGTATCGTTCACGTTTCTGCAAAGGATCTCGGCACAAACAAGGAGCAGTCAATTTCAATCACATCTTCAACAAATATGTCCAAGGAGGACATCGAGAAGGCAGTTCACGAGGCTGAGCAGTTCGCACAGGAAGATAAGCAGCGCCGTGAAGAGGTTGACACAAGAAACAACGCAGACCAGATGGTTTACCAGTGCGAGAAGATGATTTCTGAGGAAGGCGACAAGTTCCCCGAGGAGGATAAGGCAGCTCTCACAACAGAAATCGAAGCACTCAAGGAAGCTCTCAAGGGTGATGACATCAACCTCATCAAGAATAAGCAGGAGGCTCTCCAGGCTAAGTTCTACGAGGTTTCAGAGAAGATTTATAAGGCAGCTCAGGCTGCAGCAGGCGCACAGGGCGCACCCGATATGGGTGATATGGGCGGTGCTCCGAACGGCGGTAATGACGGCTTCTACGAGGCTGATTACACTGACGTAACAGACGACGAATAATTTTGAAGGGAAAAGGGCTTGCGGTATTTTGCCGCAACCCTTGTTTCCAAGTCAGGGGCTTGAATTATGGCTGATAAAAGAGACTACTACGAGGTGCTCGGCGTTGAAAAAAGCGCGAGTGCCGATGAAATAAAAAAAGCATACAGAAAAAAGGCAAAGCAGTACCACCCCGACCTTAATCCCGGTGATGCGGCAGCTGAAGCAAAGTTCAAGGAAGCCAACGAGGCTTATGAGGTCCTCAGCGATGACCAGAAGAAGGCTCGCTATGATCAGTTCGGCCACGCAGGTGTTGACCCGAATTACGGTGCAGGCGCAGGCGGCGGATTTGGCGGCGGCTTCGGCGGTTTCGGTGACGATATCGACCTTGGCGACATCTTCTCAAGCTTCTTCGGCGGTGGCGGCGGATTCGGAGGCGGCGGCAGACGCGCTAACCCGAATGCACCCCGACGCGGTGAGGACTTACAGTCAACCGTTACAATCTCGTTTGAGGAGGCGGCGAAGGGCTGTAAGCGTAAGGTAGATGTCAATCGTGTTGATGTCTGTCCCGACTGTAACGGCTCGGGCGCACAGAAGGGCACATCACCGACAACCTGTCCCGAATGTCACGGCTCAGGTCAGGTGATGGCACAGCAGAGAACACCCTTCGGTGTTATTCAGACTCAGCGCGCCTGTTCACGATGCGGCGGTAAGGGTAAGATTATCGAAAATCCGTGTCAGAAATGCCGCGGCAGAGGCCGTGTTTCAAAGCACAGCACACTTGAGGTCAACATTCCCGCAGGTATCGACGACCGTCAGATTCTCAACGTAAGAGGCGAGGGAAACAAGGGCATCAACGGAGGTCCGTCAGGTGACCTTCACGTTAATGTCAATGTCCGTCCGCATCCCTTCTTCGAGCGTGACGGCTTCAACGTATGGTGCGACGTTCACGTAACCTTCGTTCAGGCGGCTATGGGTGATACGCTTATGGTGCCGACTCTTGACGGAAAGGTCAAGTACGATATCCCTGCAGGCACACAGCCGGGTGCTGTTTACGTCCTCAAGGGCAAGGGTATCCAGAACATACACACAAAGGTGCGCGGAAATCAGCTTGTACGTATTATCGTTGATGTTCCGACTAAGCTCAATGCAGAGCAGAAGGAAGCCCTCCTTAAATTCAACGAAGCAATGGGCGGTGATAAGCCTGAGGCAGATGACAAAAAGGGCTTTTTCGGAAAGAAGCGCAGATAAATGAAGTATAAGGCATATATTTTCGATCTTGACGGCACTCTTCTTGATACGCTCCTTGACCTCGCAAATGCGGTCAATTACGCGATGCGCGCGAAGGGCTATCCCGAAAGAACTGTGCAGGAGGTCAGAGGCTTCATCGGCAACGGCATCAGGGTGCTTATAAAGCGCGCTGTTCCCGAAGGTACAAGCAATGACGATTACGAGGAAGCACTCGCGATTTTCACTAAATATTACCTTGAGCATATCGCGGATTACACGAAGCCGTACGACGGAATGATTGACGTTGTAAAAACGCTTCAGCAACGCGGATGCAAGGTTGCCGTGCTTTCGAATAAGGCACATTTCGCCGCGCAGGCGGTTGTGAAGGACTTTTTCGGTGATATTTTCGATATGGTTGTCGGAAAAATGGACGAATTCCCCACCAAGCCCGAGCCCGATTCGCTTTTCTATACGATGAAAACGCTCGGCGTCACGGCAGAGGAAAGCGTTTATATCGGCGATTCCGACGTCGACGTGCTTACGGCGCATAACGCGGGACTTCCCTGCATCGGCGTAACGTGGGGCAACCGCGACGAGGATGTCCTCCTCGCAAGCGGCGCAGAATATATCGCACATACACCGGACGAAATTCTGAATATATAAAACAACACCACACTTCAACCTTTTTGAAGTGTGGTGTAATTTTTATCCTATAATATAATCCTTATGTTTTTCAAGGAAGATTATATCGACAACCGCCTTGATATAAATTCCGTCGCCGCGGTATTCCTCCTCAAGAAGAACTCCGTCCTCGCGGATGTAATTGACAAGTCCGCCGTCGGAATAGGGGATAAGCAGCTCTGCTTTCTTTCTTGTCAGCGGAAGTGCGAGCTGAATCTGCGCAAGCAGATTGTCAAGTCCTCTGCTGTTGAGTGCCGATATCATAACGAATTTGTCATCCGTGGGCAGTATGAATGAATTGTCGCAAAGATCGCATTTGTTAAGCACGGAAACGATCGGCTTACCCTCACAGCCGAGTGAATTGAGAAGGCTCTTTGTTACCGCAAGATGCTCGGCACAGCAATCGTCCGAAGCATCGCAGACGTTAAGGATAACCGTTGCGGATGCCGCCTCCTCGAGCGTTGAGCGGAAGGCTTCAACAAGATGATGCGGAAGTCTGCGGACAAGTCCGACCGTGTCGATGAGCATAACGCTTCTGCCGTCGGGGAGAGTGAGCGCTCTTGAGGTCGGGTCAAGCGTTGCGAAAAGCTTGTTTTCTGCAAGCACGCCTGCATCCGTCAGCGCATTCATCAGCGTGGATTTACCCGCGTTGGTGTAGCCGACGATTGCAACGGTCTCAACGCCGTCCTTTTCTCGTCTTGTGCGCAGCTGCTCTCGGCGCTTTGCAATTTCCCTGAGATCCTCTTCAAGGCTCTGGATTCTTCTGCGGATGTGGCGTCGGTCGCTTTCAAGCTTTGTTTCACCCGGTCCTCTCGTACCGATACCGCCGCCGAGACGCGAGAGCTGTGTGCCCTTACCGCCGAGACGGGGGAGTGAATATTTAAGCTGTGCGAGCTCAACCTGAATTTTACCTTCACCGCTTCTTGCGCGTGCGGCAAAAATATCAAGAATAAGCGTTGTTCTGTCGATAACGCGGATGTCGGTTTCTCTTTCGATGTTTCTCTGCTGTGACGGAGTAAGCTCGCCGTCAAAAATCAGCAGGTCAACGTCGTTTGCTTCGGCAAATTCCTTGATTTCCTCAAGCTTACCGCTGCCGACATAGGTTGCCGAGTCGGGTCTGTCACGCTTCTGCAGGGTCTTTGCACATACAACCGCACCCGCCGTGCGCGCGAGCTCCTCAAGCTCATCAATCGAGACCTCGGCATCATAAGCATCCGTGTCTATGCCGACGAGCATCGCGAGCTCAGGTGACTGACTGTTTTCGTAAAATTCCATAAATCAATATCCTTCGGGATTATTCTTCTGCCATCTCCAGGAGTCCTCGCACATTTCGTCAAGACCTCTTTCAGCCTTCCAGCCGAGTGCTTCAAGAGCCTTTGACGGGTCAGAATAGCAGGTTGCAAGGTCGCCGGGACGGCGGTCAACGATTTTATAGTTAAGAGGCTTGCCGCAAGCCTTTTCAAATGCGTGTACGATGTCAAGAACGCTGTAGCCCTTACCTGTACCGAGGTTGTAAGCGTCAACGCCCGTGCCTGAAAGAACCTTTTCGACAGCCTTTACGTGGCCGAGTGCAAGGTCAACAACGTGGATGTAGTCGCGGACACCCGTGCCGTCGTGAGTATCGTAATCGTCACCGAAAACGCTCAGACAGGGGAGCTTGCCGACAGCAACCTGAGTGATGTACGGCATAAGATTGTTCGGGATTCCGTTCGGATTTTCACCGATTCTTCCGCTCTTGTGAGCGCCGATGGGGTTGAAATAACGAAGGATAGCGATGCTCCACTCGTTATCTGAAGCCCAGAGGTCGCGGAGGATGAGCTCGATCATATATTTTGTTGTGCCGTAGGGGTTGGTTGTTCCGCCGATTTTCATTGTCTCGTTAAGGGGAGAGGGATTGTTCTCACCGTAAACCGTTGCAGATGAGCTGAAAACAATTCTCTTACAGCCTGCGTCGCGCATAGACTCGCAGAGCGTGATTGTACCGCCTACGTTGTTTTCGTAGTATTCAAGCGGCTTTGCACAGCTTTCGCCGACAGCCTTAAGACCTGCAAAGTGGATAACCGCATCGATTTTTTCTTCTGCAAAAATCTTATCGAGACCCTCTCTGTCGCGGATGTCGCATTCGTAGAACTTGAAATCCTTACCCGAAAGCTCCTTGATTCTGTTAAGTGCCTCGGGACAGCTGTTGTAGAAATTATCCACAATAACGATTTCGTGACCTGCATCAAGCATCTCAACGCAGGTATGTGAACCGATGTAGCCTGCGCCGCCTGTAACTAAAATTTTCATTTCAATCACTCCAATTGACAAATTTTCACCTATACTCTATAATTATAATTGTTTTAAAAAGAAATTGCAATAACAAATGAGGTTATTATGAGTAATTTATCAGATATCGGAGTTATAAAAAGCGTATTACAGCGTCACGGCTTCACATTTTCGAAGGCGCTCGGTCAGAATTTTATCATCAATCCGTCAGTTTGTCCGCGAATCGCGGAGGAGGGCGGAGCGCGCGAGGGAGTCGGCGTGCTCGAGGTCGGAGCAGGAATCGGTGTTCTTACGGCTGAGCTTGCAAAGCGCGCGGATAAGGTTGTCTGCGTTGAGCTTGATACAAGGCTTCTGCCTGTGCTTGATGAAACTCTTGCGGATTTCGATAATATCAAAATCATCAACGGCGATATTCTCAAGGTTGACCTGCATAAGATTCTTGAAGAAGAGTTCGGCGATATGCCCGTAATAGTTTGCGCAAATCTGCCGTATTATATCACATCTCCCGTTATTATGCGCCTGCTTGAGGAAAGGCTGAATATCGAATCAATCACCGTAATGGTGCAGAAGGAGGCGGCGGTCAGACTTTGTGCCGATGTAGGAAGCAGAGATTCGGGGGCTGTAACGGTAGCGGTTGATTTTTATGCGGATGCCAACAAGCTTTTTGATGTTTCGCGCGGATCTTTTATGCCGGCACCGAACGTTGACAGCGCGGTTATCCGCCTTGATATCCGTAAGGATGTGCCGATAGACATAACGGATGAAAGGTTTTTCTTCTCGATGGTGCGTTCAGCCTTCAGCCAGCGCAGAAAAACGGCATCAAACGGAATCAGCTCGGGACTCGGAATGAATAAGCAGACGGTTATAGCCGCAATTGAAAATGCGGGACTTCCCTCAACCGTACGCGCCGAAAGTCTGACGATGGAACAGCTCGGCGTGCTATGCGAGGAGCTTTATAAGTTGATATAAAATTGATAAAACAGAGCAATGCCACGCATTGCTCTGTTTTTGTATAATCAAAATTAAAAACGGACATCGTAAAGACTGACAGTGGTAGTTGCATTACCCTTGGCTTGTTTGATGCCGACGATTGTATATTTAACATTGGTAAGCTCAACTGACCAGTCCCACGACACGGTCAATGATTGAAGGTTACCTGTCTTTGAGTTAATAACAGCAATAATTTTTGCGTTTGTTATATTTTCGGAAACTGAATCAGTCTTGCAATTATCAACCCCGTTAATGGCAGTGTAGATGTTATCTGAATTTTTATAGTCATAGGCAATTTTGTCACCTTTTCCTGCATAAACACCTGATCTCAGGAGTGGTGAGTTATCATAGGAGGCGGATGAATTTGCTGAATTAGTACTGCCTCTTAAGGTCATTGTAATGGTATAAATTCCGTTATTATTTACACAGGTTGCTTGCTTGATATCATCAGCTGTAAGCGAGGCTTTACACAAATTGGTTTGCTTACCCTTTGTATTATCCCACTGTGTTGTTCCTACGCCGAGAAAATTGTGAACCATATCTACAACGAGTTGAATTTTTAATAATGCACCACCGTCCAAACTATGCAATACGGTTTCACGGTCTTTTTTGAAGCCTGCTTTTGAAGAAATCACTTTATTGATTGCTTTGTTATAGTAATCTGTAATCTCAGATGCATTTTTTAATGAGCCTGAAGAGTCTGTGTCTGTGGTGAGATTGCCAACTGCAATATTAAGAATCATAAGAGCATCTATTGAGTTGATTTTGTTATCATTATTCATATCTGCAACAGCTTTATTAAACTTTTGCGGCGTTATTCCGACAGCGTGGCTTAAAACGCAAAGTGCATCTATTGAGTTTACCTTTCCGTCAGAATTAACATCTCCTGATGTTACAGCGAAAGCTGTTAATGATGATGTAATGACGATAATGAGGACAAGCAGCGAACAAAGGGATTTTTTAACAGTTTGTTTCATTTTATTTCCTCCTTTTCTAATGTTACTCAGAATTTTATGCTTTCGTAAACCAGAATTCGCTTATCATAAATCCGTCAATCGGCTCCGTGATTTCGAGCACGGCACAGCCGTTTTCAATATATCCGGCAGGTATGTCATATACGACGCTTACAAAGCCGTCGGCGAGGTGAAGCTTTTCAAAATCCTCGTCTCTTATACCGCCGTACTGCTTGCCGTCGTGGATGACGTTGCCGTTTATTGTCACCTTATGGTGGCTGATTTCATCGTTCGGGTTGGTTTTGTAGGTCATACGCAGCTTATAGTCGCCCGCGGTCAGTCCCGAAACGCGGCAATCGAAGTTGAAATGGTCAAAAACCTTGGTGATGCACACAGGCATTTCCGCATTAAAGTTCATATCACCGCGGAAATTCATATAATATTCACCCTTCTGCTTACCGCAGACCTCAAAGCCGTGCTCAGCGAAGGAGAAATAATACTCGTCGTGTTCGACCTTGTTTCTCTCAAAATATTTAACTGCAAAGTCGGGATCCGCTGTCATTTTATTGACGAGATAGCGTCTGTCAGTGACAGGATTATCAATCGTCATTAGCGTACAGCCTCTTTCCCATTTCATACCGTGGTAATGCTCGACGTCGAGCTGAATACCGATAAGGTTAAAGAGAATTTCTGCAAGCTCGTCAATTTTTGCCCGCATTTCCTTATATTCATCACAGAAATCTGTCTTTAGAATTTCAAGCGCTTTTTCGGGTTTGCCGAGATAAACAAGTGATTTTGCCTCGTCAATAAGACCGAGCTCAAAAATTCTTCTGTCGCGCACGATTTTGTCGCAGTATGCTCTGAAAAGGTGAAGCACAAAGCGCCAGTTCTGCATCAGTCCGGGCTTTTCATCCGCCATTTTTACGAATGCTTCGTAGTTTGTCTGAATGTTTACATTCTCGACAGGGTCGCCCTCCCAGCTGTGCTCAAAGGCGATGAGCATATCGGCGAGCTTTTCGGCATCCGCACCGATGAAGAACGCACGGCAGTAATCGAGCACGTTCTCGCGAAGGTCGCTCTCACAGTCAAGGTCCATTGCGCTCCACACGAACTTGTTAAGGTCATCGTTCACACCCTCGGAGTATGTAACGCTTCCGTCAACGTACTGTCTCGTCTGTCTGTGGTAGAGTCTGTATTCCGACGGACGGGGATTTACCGCCTCACGGCTTAAGGTTGCGGCGAGTGAGTAGTGCCAGTCATCGCGGTCAAAGTGAACGGGAGTTTCACAGCGCACGTTGTGTCCGATATCGGGATAGAGTCGGAAGGGATAGCGGCTGTCAATTTTTCTGCGCAATTCGTCAAGCGGCATCGCGTGGTTCGGACCGTAGATAACGCCGTCGATTTCCTCAGGACATTTTGCCATTTCCTTTGCGAAACGCTCGCCCCAATCGGGATATTCGTGCGGAGCCTGAGCGGAGGGCCACATCTGAATGTTCGGAAAAACCTTCTTCATCTCACGATTCATAAGCGCGCAACGCTGAACGAAAGCCTCGCCCTGCATATCACCGGGGTCTCCTCCGGGAGGGAAGAGGATATCGAGCTTCGGTAAATCGTCATAAAGGCGGTGCATCTTTTCGATGGTTTCCTCGTCGGAATCCTTCGACCACAGCTCATGCCATACGGAAAGGTCGATATCGCATTTTACACATATTTCGGACATCGCAACGAGCATTTCCTTCTGTGAAAATCTCATAAGCGTGCTCTTTTCCTCGCGTACACCTGAGTCAGCCTCGACGGTGTTCATTCCGAAAAGCACGAGGTCGCGGATGTAACGCTCGTACTGTGCCTTGTCCCAGTTGTCAACGGTGTTGTTCATATCTGTATAGCTGAGCTGATGACCGCGGATTTTCATCGACGGCACCCTCGTCATACTAATGTTTTTAACAAGACTGATTTTTCTACCGTCAAAAACAGCCTTTTTTATAAATTCGCCGCAGCCGAAAAGAAGTCCGCGCAGACGGTGAGCGGTGATAACGATTTTATTATCGTTATGCTCAATGATATATTCCTCGCTGTCACTTGTATCAGCGATACGCAGCGCAACAAAAGCACTGTCGCAGTCAGATACAATTTCAGGTCTGAGGCCTGTGCGGATTTCGATTTCTTCAGCGAACATATCAGCCGCCTGAAGAGTGATTTTATCCGCAGCAACTATTTTTAAACCGGTAAAATCAAATTTCAATTCAATCACAACCTTGATTATTATGATAATTTAGTATATCATACTTATATATTTAAAAACAACAGAAAGCGAAAAAAATATGATTGAACGCATAAAAGAACGAAATGTCTGGGACTACCTTAAGGAAACGGAGCTGCCGATTGCACTTTACGGTATGGGTAACGGCACGGATATGGTAATTGAAAAGCTCGGAGAAATCGGAGTGACCGCAGTGGAGGTCTTTGCCTCCGACGAATTTGTGCGCGGACATTCCTTCCGTGGATATAAGGTGATTAAATATTCCGACGTGTGCGAAAAATATGATGATTTTGTGATTGTTGTCTGCTTTGCCGTGCACGACAGACCAATGCTTGACAAAATAAAGGCGCTTTCCGAAAAGCATACTCTTTTTGCACCGAATGTGCCGATTGTAAACGACGGCGTTTTCACCCGTGAGTTTATTGAGGAGCACGATGAGGAATTCGAGCGTGCCTACAGTCTGCTTGCCGACGATTTTTCGCGTCGGAGCTTTATTGATGTGCTTAACTTCAAGGTCAGCGGCAAGGTTGAATATCTTTTTAGGTGCGAAAAGAAGAAGGAGGAAATTTATTCCGAATACCTTCAGCTCAGTAAGGATGAGGTCTTTATGGATCTCGGCGCTTATGACGGCGATACCGTCCGTGAATTTCTTCAGGCGACGGGCGGTGAATACGAAAAAATTATCGCCGTTGAAGCCGATGAGAAAAATTACCGCAAGCTCACCGATAAAACTGCTGATGTCAGGGATATCACCACCCATAATCTTGCAGTATGGGACAAAAAAGAGACCCTTTTCTTCGAAAAGAAAAAGGGCAGAAATTCGAAGCTGTCATCATCAGGTCAGGTCGAGGTGCAGGCGGACAGCGTTGACAATATCCTCGCAGGTGAGCGTATAACCGTGCTTAAAATGGATATTGAGGGCAGTGAGGAAAAGGCGCTTGACGGTGCAAGAAATACTATCAAGAAGCACCGACCGAAGCTTTATGTCTGCGCTTATCACCGCAACTCCGATATGTACCGTCTCCCGCTTAAAATCAATGAGCTTTGCGAAGGCTATCGGGTATATTTCTGCCACCATCCGTATATCCCTGCGTGGGAATCCAACTTTTACTGTATAGCAAAATAAAAACGAGGTTGCGTCAGCAACCTCGTTGACTTTTAACTTAAATTATGCCTCTTCCTTCATCTTTGCGAAGCACTCGCTGCAGTAAACAGGGCGGTCCTCACGGGGACGGAAGGGAACCTTTGCAACGCCGCCGCAATTAGCGCATGTTGCATCGAAAAGCTCGCGCTCACCGCGAACAGCGTTCTTTCTTGCATCACGGCAAGCCTTACAACGCTGGGGCTCGTTTACAAAGCCTTTTTCAGCATAAAATTCCTGCTCGCCTGCTGAGAAGATGAATTCCTCACCGCAATCCTTACAAATTAAAGTCTTGTCTTCGTACATAAGTTTTTACCTCACTTAAATTATTTTGCGGCCTGTACAAGCCGCGGACACCTGCGCGCGAATATTTCACAAGTGCCGAAGGTATCATTTTTCCTTGAGTTTTTTTCTTGCTCTTTGCAAAGCGTTGTCAACGGTTTTAGCGCTGACAGAAAGGATTTCGGCAATAGAACTGTAGTTGTGACCGGAAATATGAAGCTTGAGAACATCTCTTTCAAGATCGGTAAGCTCCGTCTTGATTTTCTGATGCAAAAGATTCATTCTTTCCTGCATCTCAATAACAGTCTGGGGGTTCGCCTGACCGTCGGCCAGGTCAATACTGTCGATAAGCACGTATGAGTTGAGTGGTGTGTGTTTATTGCGCAGTTGATTTCGAACCGCACTCATAATACGGTTGGAAATACACTTGACAGAGTATGTATAAAACTCTGCACCTCCGCCTGACGAATAACCGTAAACTGAGCTTAAAAGACCGATCATTCCCTCCTGAATCAGATCGCCACGTGCCAACGGGGAGCGTCCCACATAAGCGGAAGCAATCTTTTCAACAGTAGGGGCAAGTGCGGTTACAAGCTCGTTCATAGCACCGTTATCGCCGTTCCGCGCCGCATTAAGCAGATTCTCTTCAATTGAGAATTTACCCATACGGACACCTCACAGGACTAAGATACATTATCATAATAGCTGATAAAATTTGTAAAGTCAATTAAATTCGGCTATTTCTCCGTTTACACCAAATAAAGGTGTCTGTTTTTGGTTAAAAATACAGACTATTTTTAACCCTTCTACCAAAAAATATGTTTTTTGCACAAAATCGACAATTATCCGAATGATTTTTAACGCTTGAAATTATAGCGATTCTGGGTTATAATTAAGTGGATTTTTAGGAGGCGAAACGGATGACAGGCTTCATTTTTCTTGACAAACCCGAAGGAATAACCTCGTTCACCGCGGTCAATAAAACGCGCCGTATACTCGGTGTTAAAAAGGCGGGGCACACGGGAACACTCGACCCGATGGCAACGGGTGTGCTGCCGATTATGCTTGGCGGGGCAACTCGGTTTTCACAGTATCTTCCCGTGCACGACAAGTCCTACCGTGCAAGAATCCTGCTCGGAACGATTACGGATACCCTCGACACAACGGGTGAAGTACTTGAAAAAAGAGAAGTGAATGTAACCTCCGAAGAGCTTGAAGCAGCTGTTATGTCGTTTGTCGGCAGCATCAAACAGCTCCCCCCGATGTATTCTGCTGTTTCAAAGGACGGTGTTCGTCTTTACAAGCTTGCGCGTCAGGGTATTGAGATTGAGCGCGAAGCAAGGGACGTCACGATTTACTCGATTACAATCGTCTCTGCACTTGAAAACAACGAATTCGAAATCGACGTATCCTGCTCAGCAGGCACGTACATCCGTTCGCTCGCATCGGACATTGGTGAAAAGCTCGGCTGCGGCGCAACGATTTCCTCCCTTCGCCGAACCAATGCAAACGGTATCGATATCTCGAGAACCATCACCCTTGGTGAGCTTGAAAAGGCTGTCTCAGAGGACAGGGCAGAGGAGCTGATCGCTCCGTGTGATGAGATGCTTTCGGCGTATCCCGCGGTAACTGTCAGCGAGAAGCAGGTGTTCTATTTCTCAAACGGAGGCACGCTTGATCTTATGCGTGTCAGGGATAAGCAGACGGTCGGAATCTGCCGCGTTCAGTCACCTGAGGGAAGGCTCGCGGGACTCGGCAGAATTGACAGGGAAGCAGGCACTCTTGCGGTCGAAAAAATCCTCGTTTATTGAGCAAAAAACGCAAAATCCGTATACATTTTATATATATAGGGAATCCGGCACAAAAAACACGCAATCGGCGCAGAGCAAATCTGTGCCGTTTTTTCTTTTTTTACACTTTGTAAAAAGCGTAAAAGCTTAATAATTCCGCCGTGATTCCGGTCTGTAAAAAAATGATATCAAATACTGTGAAATATGTACAAATTATAAATAATCGACGAAAATTTATTGACTTTGACTGTAAAAAGGTTTATATTTATACTAACCATAAGAGTGGTGTCATTAGGGCTAGTCTGCCCTGATGTCAGCAACGCTATGCTGTGACACCCGTCTGGTTTAAAATTGCGTCGTATTGACGTGGTAATCGCAACCCTCGGTGCTGACCCGACACGCTGCTGAAGCGGGAAGGTTTTAGGCGGCGGACGGCGGTTCGTTCCGAAGGCAGAGGTTACATAACGTAATAATGTCGCATCAGCGGTGCACAGCTGACTAAAAGCGTGCAAAACTTATACTATATTTATAGTATTAAATTTTAATGGAGGTGCAATCCAAAATGAGTAATGCAAAAAGATTTCTGAGTGTTATTCTTGCAATCGTAATGATGTGCTCAACACTCGTAATCGGCGCAAACGCTGCATACGTTGCTTATAAGGACGGCGCAATTATCGATCAGTACAACGCTCTCGATAAGGCAGTTCTTACAACAGAGCAGTATGCATCTGCAGCAATGGATGAGCTTGACCGTATGCTTAACAAAGAGCAGCTCAAGTTCACAAAGGAAGACATCATCGTTGGTGATATCGACCTTACATCTGTTGACGCAGCTTTCGACTCTGTCGACACCATCATCGACGGCGCACTCTTCTCATCATTGAAGGGTATGCTCGGTGACCTTCAGTATTTGAATGCTGATGCATTCGAAACACCTGACAAGGGTGGTGTTCGTAGAGACACAGCAGGCAAGACTGACCTTGACATCTTCTACGCTGTCTTCCAGTTCTTGCACGACAACACAGACCTTCTCGTTTCATTCGTAGAAGGCGAGCTTGATCCGGGTTCAATCCTTGGCGCTCTCGTCGACCTCAGCGAGTTTATGGATGTTAATAAGCTCCTCAAGGGTCTTCTTTATGAGTTTGCTTACGGCGTTGAAGGTACAGATGAGCAGGTAGCTGCTTCTTCTGTTGACGCTATGGCTCAGACTCTCATCGATAAGTACGTTACTGACGGCTATATGGATGGCGAAGAGTTTGTAGAGCCCCTCGTTCCCGCACTCAAGGGTCAGACAAACATCTCAACAGGCACAATGTATACTTTCATCGATAACGTAATCAAGGTTCTCTACAATGAGCTTCTTGTTCCTCTTATGAACTCAGAGCTTAAGAGCACAATCCAGAAGTTCTGCGGTATCGTATACATCACAGACGAAGCTACTGGTGAAGTTACAGAAGATCGTTCAGGCCTTAACGAGTATGCAAACCTTCTCAACGTTGACTATGTTGTTCCGACTTATACCTTCACAAATGATACATTCATTTCACAGGGTAACAACATCATCAAGTCAATCTTTGATGCTCTCATCAATCCCGCTGTAATGGTATGGCAGGCTGGTGACAAGACAGCATTCAAGGGTAACCTTGTAAACGTTGCTAAGCAGCTTCTTGTTAACGCAGGCGACGAGCTCTTTGCTGATTACATCGAGCTTGCTACTGAGGAAGAGATCGAAGCTATGACAGCTGAAGAACTTGTTATCTATGCAGTTCGTGCTATCATCAACAGCTCATCCTTCGGTATGTATGTTCCTGAGACAGACACAATCCACGAGTTCGCATTCCTTGCTCTTCAGCAGGTTCTTGCAACTGACATTCCGGAGCTTGACTTCTCAGACCTCGATCCGAACAGCACAGATTCACTTGTTATCATGGGTATCAACTACGCTATCTACTCTGTAAGCTCAGAGCTTGATATGGGTCTTGAGTATGTTTATACAATGGACGGCGTAGAGGCTCAGCTTAAGAAGGCAATGGACTATGCAGTTGACAACTATGCAGGCGTTCTGAACGGTATCAAGTTCAGCGAAACAGCATCAGCATGGGAAAACCTCAACACATTGCTCTTCGCAATCATTCCTTCAAACTGGCTTCCGGCTTCTGCAAACAATGACCTTAAGACATTCATCTTCAATCTCATTGAAACAATCGCTGCTCTCGATTTCGAGGCTCTCTTCGAGCTCTTCGAGTATCGTGCAGATTCAGAGCTTCAGAAGGCTCCGAAGCAGGTTATCATCAATCTTGTAACTCGCGTTGTTAACATCATCTTCCCGGATGCTTTCAAGCCGGCTACAACTCTTGATGCTCTTGTTACAAATCAGGCACTTGCAGGTACAGTAAGAGCTATCTTCGATGCTCTCTGGAACTTCAAGGCAAATCTTGCAAAGGTTGCTCTTCCGATCGTATGTAGCATCCTTGATCTTACAAACGACCAGGAATTCGAGTTCCCCGAGCTTACTTGGGACCCGTCAGACGCTAACGTTGAAGGTAACTCAATCCGTACAGCCGGTTCAGTTAACGTTAAGCTTATGGTTCGTAACGGTTCAACGGGTATCAACACAGGTTACACGGATAAGAACGGTGTATTCCATCAGGATCAGCTCTACACCTATGATGTCAAGTCTGTAACAACAAACGTTTCAGGTGTTTCTACGACCTTCTCAGGCAAAATTGCCGGTGGTCAGACAGCAGAATTGCTCTTCAAGGGCGGTGTAAATAAATCAACACCCCTCGTTGTTACAATGACATACGACGTTCTTACTGAGGACGGCTCACCGCTTACAGATGAGCCCATCACTGAGACGATCTATTCATACCTTGCTTACAACGAGCAGCCTGACGATACCAACCCGCTTCAGGCTGGTACAAGCTTCAAGATTATCGACGGTCCGAAGTATCTCTATGCTAACAGCTTCGACGATCTTGAGGATTACGCAATCACTCTTCAGAACACAACTGCAAACGCAGCGACTGCTGTTCCTTATATGACACAGGCAACTAACGGAAAGTTCGGCTTGGTGCCCGATAATACGACAGAGGCAACAAACGATACTATCAAACTCCTTCAGCTTCGTACAGAAGAGACTGCAATTATGCAGCAGGTTGAAGACGCTCCCGGTGTTGCAAACATGAAGCTCTTTGAAACAACAGAGGCTTATGCAAATCTTACAGACGAGCAGAGAGAAACTCTTTGGGACGATATTGTTGAGTACGGTATGGTTTATAACCCGAGAACCGGTGCCCTTACGAGTTACCCGAGAGCACAGCTCACTGTTGGTGCAAAGATCAACGGTTCAACAACAGTTTCTAATGCAGCTGTTGTATATGTTTACAGAGACTACGGTCTTCCCGGAATGCTTGAGTCAGAAATGGGCAAGCACCGTCAGGCATCAGCTTATGCAACAGCTGACTCAACAGTATTCGCTGGTATGTCAGTTTGGGAAGCTTACAACCAGGCTATGATTGATGCTTCAAAGGCAGTTTACAGCTGTTTCCGTAACACAACATTCTACACAATAGCAGGTAAGCACAGCCTTTACAAGCCCGCTTACGATAACCTTTCAAAGGCTATCGAAGAGCTTGATGCACAGGTTCTTTCAGCTGGTGTAGCTTCATCACAGGCACTGATCGATAAGTGCTATCCGTCAAATCCCGAGGATCTTGCTTACTATGATCCCGCTTACATCCACCAGGGCGTTTCGGACTATGTTCCGTACACATACTACAACTTCCGCGACGAGTTGAGAGCTCTTGAAGATATGATCTACTGGGCAACAACTCCCGACGAGGAGACTGGTGAGGTTGCAGTAGTTAACGAGCTTGATAAGGCTTACAGAGAGCACAAGTTCGAGCTCTACTTCGGCAGACTTATTGAGGTTGATAACGTTGTTAAGACACACCTTGAGAGAGAGCTTAACAACCCGTCACGTGAAATCGGTGATAAGTCAGAGTATTCAGAAGAGTCATGGTACAACTACACAGTAGCACGTGACTTCGCTCTTGCAACACTTAACGATGATGATGCTAACCCGACAAAGGTTAAGGCAGCATACCGTAACCTTCTCGAGGAAGAGAAGAGACTTGTTGCAGCTGGTGAAGGCGGCGGCGAAGTTGGCGGCGACGTAACATTTGAGCCGGTTAACCCCGATGGCGGCGACGCTATTCCGGAGATTATCGAAGCTGATGGTGGCGTAACAGTTATCACAGGTATCGGTAACGCTAACGATGGTGATTTCGCTATTGAAGATTACTTCGCTTGCGAAGGCTGCTATGTCAATGCAAAGCCTAACGCTTCAGGCGAAATGTCTACAGGTGCTGTTGTTGAAATCGTAAATGAAGCTACGGGTGATGTTATTGCTACTTACACAATCGCTGTTTATGGTGATATCACTGGTGATGCTTATGCTGACTCAACAGACTTGAGTTCCGCTCTTGCTATTTCATCTGCTACAATGGTTCCTGATGGTATCGTAACTGTTGCTGCAGACCTTAACCTTGACGGTATGGCTGACTCAACAGACTTTGCTAGCTTCCTTGCAGTTGCATCAGCTACTGCAACAGTTAACTCAATGGATAGAGTTCTTGTGATCGGCTAATTTAAATAATAATATCCCTCGGAGGCGGAAGCCTCTGAGGGGAAACGGCGAGAGGTCAGCTCTATGCCGTGTAAAAAAATAACTAACAGGAGGAATATAAAGTGAAAATTTCAAAGAAAATTCTTACTATTCTTCTTGCTGCAATTCTTGCTTTCTCCGTGTTTGCTATCTCAGCTTCAGCTGCAGGTACTCCCACAGGCGCAGAAGCAATGACAGTAACTATCACAACGGATAACGAAACATACGAAGCTAACTCTGCTGTTCAGGTTCGCGTTACAATCTCAAGTAACTATAATGTTCCGTCCTTCCGTTTCCCGATTATGTTTGACACAGAAGTTTACGAGCTTCCCGTCATTCCCGGTGTTAAGGCTTATAATACTTGTGCTTCAGCAGGTACAATGAGCTACAATACGGCAGATACTGCTCAGTTTATTCCTGAGGCTTATGATCCGTCAGCCTTCGGCTGCATCCTCTTCCAGTGGACTGCATCCGTAACAGGCGGTGAGGTTGGCCACATCAATAATGAAGCAGGTGAGCTCGCTTTCACATTCGAGCTCAGAACAAAGTCATCTGCAGTCGGTAAGACCGGCACAATCTTCATTCCCGAAGAGTCCGATCTTTTCTACTATCAGGCGATTGAAAATCCCGCAGATGCAACTTCTTTCTATTATCTTAATGCAGAAACCTGCGCAATGTCATTTGTTCCGGCAAATGCAATGGTCGTAGGTGAGCAGGTAAGCCTTGTTCCTAACGAGGATTTCGGTACACCCGCTGTTATCGATGAAGAAAACCGTTTCATCTACGGTCTTCCCATCGGTCTTTCAGGTAACGCCGAACTCAAGGAATATGTTAAGGCAACAGGTAAAGCTGTTATCCGTTCAACGGGAACAGATATTGGTTATGGTACAGGCACAATTGCTTCACTCAATATTGATGCAATTCCTGTAAAGAGTTATACAGTTATAATTTTTGGTGATATCAATGGCGATGCATACTGTGACTCAACTGATTTAGGTACGATTCTTTCCTATGCAAGTGCAAGCTCAGTATGTAGTGATCCGACGTTGATTTTTGCAGGAGATTTATCAGGTGACGGTCTTGTTGACTCTATTGATCTTCCGATTTATCTTGCTGTAGCTTCAGCGACACTCGTTATTGATCAAACTAATCCATACTAATTAGCCGAAAGACTGATTATTTGGTAATATTAATTTAGGAGGATTATTCATGAAACTCGCAAAAAAAGTTTTGAGTGTTGTTCTTGCTCTTGCAATCGCACTCGGCGCTTTCGCAGTTGCAGCCTCAGCTAACGGTAACCCCGATACTGCTAAGTATCAGGCTAAGATTTGGCTTACAGGTTCAGTTGGTACAGTTAAATGGACAACTAATGCAGCTGTAAAATTAACAGAAGGCGAAGAATCCGAACCCGGTGCTACAATCGAAGCACAGCCGGGAGACACAATTTTTGTTCGTCTTTATGCAACAAACAACTACTATGTTGGTTTGTTCCAGACAAACCTCTTCTATTCAGCAGATCTTATTGATGCTGCTGAGGATTATCAGGCACAGAGAGGTAAAGCTATTACAGCTGCTTACCTCAAAAAGGTTCACATTTGGAATACAGCACATTTGTGGGTAGAGCAGTCTGGTACAGGTTACTCAGCTCAGAATGCTTGGACACTCCAGGGTGAAGATGCTAAGTACAATGTTGCTGAAAACTGGCCGACAGATGATGCAGGTAACAACCTCTTCAACACAGCTGATTGGAAATGGAACCGTATCATGAACCTTGCAAACGAGAACGTTTCAGGTGAGACTTGTATTTGGGAAGATGATTCAACTCATCTTATCATGATGCCGGTTAAGATTCCCGCAGATGCAGAGCCCGGCTCAACATACTATGTAACAATTCCCGAAGGCCTTGAGCAGCGTTCAGCTAAGAAGGGTGGTTCAACAAGACTTACTGAGATCGGTATTTGTGACGGCGAGTCAGAACCCGGCCCCTATGTTGATACAATTGCACAGACTCAGTACAACATGCAGTACGCTGACGACAATCAGTACTTTGACTATTCAGAAGCTACTCTTACAATTCAGATCCCCGGCGCTTCAGAGCCCGAAGTAGATTACACAGCACTTGAAAAGGCTCTTGCTGATGCAGCAATTGTTCTTGCAGGCAACATCACAGCTGATTCAAAGGCAGCTCTTAATGCAGCTATCACAGCTGGTAATTCAGCTCTTTCATCTGAGGATCAGGCTACTGTTGATGCAGCAGTAGAGGCTCTTACAGCAGCTATCGCAGCAGCTAAGAATCTTGCAGATTTCACAGCTCTCAACAAGGCTCTTTCTGATTATGCAGCTCTTAACAAGGCTGATTGGACAGATGCATCTTGGGCAGCTGTAGCAGCAGCTTATGCAACAGCAGCAGCTATCGATCAGACAAACGAAGCTGATCAGGCTAAGGTTAACGCAGCAGCTAACTCACTTGCAGCAGCTATCGCTGACCTTGTTCCCGCACTTGATTACTCAGCACTCGCAGCTAAGGTTGCAGAGGTAGCTGGTACAGACACATCTATCTACACAGATGCAACAGCAGGCGCATTCAATGCAGCTCTTGCAACAGCTCAGAGCCTCGTTGCTAACGAGAATGCAGCTGATCAGGCTGAAATCAACAATGCTCTTGCAGCTCTTACAAACGCTTTCGCAGCTCTCGCTGAGAAGGATGCTGATTACTCAGCTCTTGATGTACAGATCGGATCTTTCGAACTTGTAAATCCGAAGAACTGGACTGCTGACTCATACGCAGCTGCAAAGGCTAAGTATGACGAAGCTAAGGCTGTAGCTCGTGATCTTAAGATCTCAGATCAGGCTATTATCGATGCAGCAGCAAATGCTCTTGATGCAGCTATCAAGGCTCTCGTTCCCGCTGGCGCAGCTAACTACGATGCTCTTAACGCAGCTATTGCAGAAGCTAAGGCTCTCGTAGCTGATAACTATGTTGACTTCTCAGGCGTTGCAGCAGCTCTTGCAACAGCAGAGAACGTTGACAAGAACCTCACAGCAAACGACCAGGATGTAATCGATGCAGCTACAGCAGCTCTTGTTAACGCTATGGGCGCTCTTGTAGAAGCAGACGCTGATTACAGCAAGGTTACAGCTGCTACAGCAGCAGCAAACGCTATCCTTAACAAGAAGGACGACGGCGTAAACAGCTATTCAGACGATACTCTTGCAGCTATCAACGCAGCTCTCGCTACAGTTGAAACAGGTCTCAAGAAGAAGGATCAGGCTAAGGTTGACGCAATGGCAGCAGCTATCAATGCAGCTATTTCAACAGCTGAGTTCCGCGCTTGGGATTACTCAGCAATCAGAGCTAAGATCGCAGAGATCGAAGCTAACGCAGTAGATTACTATGATGCTGACGAATATGCAGCATACCTTGCAGCTAAGAACGCTCTTGTATGGGATTACACATATGAGCAGTACGGCTTAGCAATGTTCCAGCAGAATAACTTCCTCAAGATTACAGTTGCAGCAGCTGCAGCAGCTGACTACTCAGCAGTTAACGATGCTATCGACGCTTTCGAAGCTAAGATCGCAGCAGCAGAGTACGAGCAGGACGGTATCGATGCAGTTAACGCTATCATCGATACTATCGACTGGAACCTCAACGAGAACAAGCAGGATGTAGTTGACAAGTATGCAGCAGACATCATCGCAGCTACAGCAGCTCTTGTAGAAATCGTTGTTGAACCCGCTGATTATGATGCACTTGATAAGGCTATCGCAGCAGCTGAGGCTCTCGAAGCTGATGATTATGTAGCTTTCGCAGACGTTGCAGCAGCTCTTGCAGCAGCTAATAACGTTGCTCGTGATCTCACAATCGACGATCAGGCTAAGGTTGACGCAGCAGCTGACGCTCTTAACGAAGCTATGGCAGCTCTTGAGCTCAAGGCTGATTACACAGCTCTTGACGCAGCTATCCGTACAGCTGGCACATATGACAAGAACGCATGGACAGCTGACACATGGGCAGCAGTTGATGCAGCTCTTGCAGAAGCAGCTGAAATCGACAGAAACCTTGGCGTAAGCGCTCAGGATACAATCGATGCAGCAGCAGCAGCTATCACAGATGCACTTGGCAAGCTCGTTGCTAAGGAAGTTGTTTCAAGCATCTCAACAATCACATACACTCCGGCAGAAGATACTCATAACACATTCGACGTTGTTGTAAACGGCAGAATGGCTATGGTTCAGTTCATCGAAGAAGACGGTGGTACAAGAACTTATGACAGATACAATAAGAACGTTACAATCGTTAGCTACAATGCAGCAGGCGAAGTTGTTAACTCACTCAGCCGTGACGTTGCTTATGAAATCTGGACAATCAACACAAACCTCATCGGACCGAACGTTGAAGTACGTACAAAGTACCTCGTTGGCAACCAGTACATCTGGGAGACAGAGAGATACTCATTCGAGCTTCAGTTCGTAGAGCCCACATTCGACGCTGATATCCGTGAAATCACTCCTGTTGCTACATCAGGCAAGAAGGGTGCAGTTTCAACAACAGTAGTTGTTGGTCCTGACGCACAGGCTATCAGATTCGTAATGGCTAACGGCACAACAACAACTTACTCAGCTGATAAGGCTACAGTTCTTGATAACGGTGACCTTCAGTTCGTAGGTAATGCTTGGGCTAACGATGCTGGCGTTAACACAATCATCGTTAAGGTTAAGGTTAACGGTGCTTGGGTAGAGATGAGCTCATTTGACTACACAGTTGAATAATCCAACCTAATTCTAAACTTAAGGGTTGCGTGGAAACACGCAACCCTTTTTCCTTTTCACCTTTCAGCCTTATCCCCAAATCCCCGATTTTTGAATGGTAATAAATTTTAATTTGTCTCACTATCTGCGGAACGCATCAATGCGTTCCCTACGATAACATCGTCATTATGTTGTAGGGCAGGGATTTATCCCTGCTGTTATAAGTGAATTTTAATTTATTGGGGTGTCTTAAATGACGCACAAACCCAGCCTCCCTTGCCTAAAGGGAGGGGGACCACGAAGTGGTGGAGGGATAGTTTGTGACACGGAAAAAGATATAGCAGTAAAGAAACTTTGTTAATATATCCCTCCGTCTTTTGCT
>JAFNVC010000035.1 GCA_017379935.1 Clostridia bacterium | reverse complement strand
TATCAATGATAAGGATGTAGCTATACTTAATGCAGTAATTGCAGAAACAATGGTTATTGACCAGACAACAGGTAAGGGTGTAGCAATCTAAAACACATTCTTAACAAAATTTAAGCGGTATGGCTAATTGCCATACCGCTTCTTTTATATCAAAAATAACGGGCAGTAAATCACTGCCCGTTGTCGTTTGTACCGAATGATTATGCCTGAACCTTATGGAAAACCTTCTTGCCCTTCTTGACAATAATTGGATTTGCCTTAAGGTCATCCTGTGCGAATGCGAGTGCGATATCCGTAACCTTGTTATCGTCTACTGAGACGCCGCCCTGCTGAACAAGACGTCTGCCTTCTCCGCGTGACTTCGTAATACCAGTCTTAACAAGTACCTCGAGAATGTCTATTTTGCCATCAGCAAAATCATCATCAGCAAGTGTTGTTGTCGGCATATTTGCGCTGTCCATTGAACCGCCGAAGAGTGCCTTTGAAGCCTCGCGTGCCTTCTCAGCCTCTTCCTCACCGTGAACAAGCTTTGTAAGCTCGTAAGCGAGGATATCCTTCGCCTCGTTAAGCTGACTGCCTTCCCAATCGTTCATTGCGTCAATTTCTTCAAGCGGAAGGAAGGTGAGCATTCTGATGCACTTAAGAACGTCCTGATCACCGACATTTCTCCAGTACTGATAGAACTCATAGGGAGATGTCTTTTCGGGATCAAGCCATACTGCGCCGGATGCAGTCTTACCCATCTTCTTACCCTCGGAGTTCATAAGAAGAGTGATTGTCATTGCATAAGCGTCCTTGCCGAGCTTTTTACGGATGAGCTCCGTACCGCCGAGCATATTAGACCACTGATCGTCGCCGCCGAACTGCATATTACAGCCGTACTCCTTGAAAAGGTGATAAAAGTCATAGCTCTGCATGATCATATAGTTGAACTCAAGGAAGCTGAGACCCTTTTCCATTCTCTGCTTGTAGCATTCAGCGCGGAGCATATTGTTGACAGAGAAGCAGGTGCCGACCTCGCGGAGCACTTCAACATAGTTAAGATCAAGGAGCCAATCGGCATTATTTACCATCATGGCCTTGTCCTCACCGAATTCGATGAAGCGGCTCATCTGCTTTTTGAAGCAAGCGATGTTGTGGTCGATATCTTCCTTTGTAAGCATTTTACGAAGGTCTGAACGGCCCGAAGGGTCACCGATCATACCTGTACCGCCGCCGAGCAATGCAATCGGACGGTTGCCTGCCATCTGAAGTCTCTTCATAAGGCAGAGAGCCATAAAGTGACCGACATGAAGGCTGTCAGCCGTGGGGTCAAAGCCAATGTAGAAAACAGCCTTACCGTTATTGATAAGTTCTTTGATTTCGTCTTCGTCCGTAACCTGAGCGATGAGACCTCTGGCTACGAGCTCGTCATAAATTTTCATTGTGTGTCTATCCTTTCTGATTTACGTTTTGTGACAGAAAATAAAAATACCCCTGTCAAAGACAGAGGACGAATTACCGTGTTACCACCTCTATTTATCATATCCTCGCGGATATGACCTCAGCGGGTGCATTAACACCCTTACGCTTTAACGCGCGCACGCGGTGCAGCCTACTGTTGTTTCAGTGCACAACTCGGGGAGGTATTTCAAACAGCGCTCACGTTTTCTTACACCGACCGAAAACTCTCTTTGCATCGCAACTGCATTACTTTTTCCCGTCACAGTCATTGATAGAGATTATATATTGAAAAAAACATTTTGTCAAGCAAAGAGTTGACGAAGCGATGAAAATAAGTTAAAATATAGCGAACAAATTACGGACGGTGAATCCCAATGAGAATGAGACGAAAGAAAAACCTTGAAGCGAGGCTTGCAGAGTGCGCAGACATCCTTTTCGAGGTATATTCGGATGATAAAAATTTCAGCACGGCGATTGAGTCGAAAAGCTATTTCAATTATGAAAAAATCTTCGGTAACAGCAATCCCGTTCATATGGAAATCGGATGCGGTAAGGGACAGTTCGTCTGCGAAATCGCAAAACGCAATCCGGATATCAACTACATTGCGGTTGAAAAGAGCGCAAACGTAATCGTGCAGGCTTGTGAAAAGGCGATTGAAGCGGGACTTAATAACGTTTATTTCATCCACGGCGGCGCGGAGTATCTTCCGTGCTTTATTCCCGACGGAACAATCGAAAGGCTCTATCTCAACTTTTCCTGTCCGTTCCCGAAGAAGAAATATGCAAATCACAGACTTACAAACAAGAATTTTCTGCGCCTGTATGAAATGATGCTTGCACCTGCGGCGGAAATTCATCAGAAGACGGATAATATGCACTTCTTCGAATATTCGATCGGCGAGCTTTCTGATTACGGCTTTACGCTTAAAAACATTTCTCTCGATCTCCACAACTCAGGCTTTGAGGGGAATATCGTAACCGAATACGAAAAACGCTTCTCCGACCTCGGTCAGCCGATATACAGACTCGAAGCATATCTTAAATAAAATCAAACTCGGCAAAGTTTAACGCTTTGCCGAGTTTTTATATTTCGTCAATTTTTTCAGCCATTGCCGTAATCATTGTTATAAATCGTTTGACTTTTTCGGGATCTTTTCCCTTAAGTAAAGATGATAAATGACTCAATTTGTCGTCACCATCAAAATTATCCAGTAACAGACTATCAAGGCTTACACCGAGGGCAGAGGAGATTGAACAAAGAGTATCGACTGAAGGAGTGCGCGTTCCTCGCTCAATATGTCCGATATGAGCAGTTGAAAGTGAACAGATTTCGCCAAGTTGTTCTTGTGTTAAAAACTTTCTTTCCCGAGCCGCTCTGATACGCATACCCAAGGCATAATAATCCACCTCAAAGCTCATAGTCACACCACCTAAAACAAACTTAGTGTTACAATTATACAATATTTTATTCTTCACTATGATAAACTATAAGCATTAAATATTGACTAACAGCATTATAAATGCTATAATCAAGTCATAAACTGTAATTTGTATAAGGGGGTGTATATGTGTTTTGCAAGGAATGTGGAAAAGAACTTGATGCTGTGGCAAAGTTTTGTCCTGATTGCGGAGCAAAAGTCGTTGTAAATGAAAATTGCGATGAGATTGATATTGAGAATATTCCTTATGAATCTGTACAACAAAAAGCTGTATCAGATGCGGAAAAACTTTTTTCTGCATTATCAAAGTGTTTTGCAGGGTATGGAATAATTCACGCATTTGTATCACTTTTTTTGAATCACGGCTTATCACATAGTAGTTTCAGGATTGTTTTATTAATGTTTGTTATTGCAGTAGGTAGCTTTGCAATATGTTATTCAATAAGAAAGAAAAGTCCGGTTACAGAGCACTTTAAATTTAAATGTCCGCGGTGCAATGAAGAAAACATAGTATCAGCAGACATTGATACGGCATTTGAATGTAAAAAGTGCCAAAAGAAGTTTATTGTTGTTGAAAACAATATAAAAACAATTGATTAAAGGAGAGTTAAAAATGACTTGTAACAAATGCGGAAAAGAACTTGAGGAAAACACAAAAATCTGTGATTCCTGCGGAGAAGTAGTGGTGGAAGCACCGACACCTAAGAAGAAAAAGAACAAAAAGCTTATAGCGATTATTGCAGCAGTAGTTGCTGTTATTATTTTATTCTGTTGTTTTGGTTCTGATGACGAAGATTCACAAAATGATGGTTCAGGAGTAAATGATAGCAACCAAGTTGTAAAGATTGAAGATGTTGAAGTCGAAAAAAACGGAGATAATTATGTTTTTGACATTACATATGAAAATTTCTGCGAAGAGATGGCTGAGGTTATTGCTTCAATGTATGGCGGAGATGAAGCAGAATTTATCAATTACTGCAAAGAAACTTCATCTGTTGAGCGCACAATTGATTACTATTCCGGTAATCTTAATATGTATACTATCGGATTTGAATCATCCGAATTTAGCAGTTCTCTGATGGTGTTAAAGGCTGAGGTTTATGTTGAGCCTGAAACGAACAGGGTTGTTTGCGTAATGGTTTTTAAGGCAAACGGAAGTTCTACTCTTGATAATTTTAATATGATTGCTAATAAAGCCTCTCTTATTTTAAGCGGAAAAATGGTTGCAGATATGCAAGATGAATTGATTAAGACCGTCGACAAATCATATGAACAAATTCACTACTTTGAATATAAAGATTGCGGTTTGACTTTTGAACAGCAAAATAATAGTCCGAGTGGTGGAGATATGAGAAAACTGTTTATCTATCCTGCTGAAAGCTTTGAAATCGCCGAGTAATTGTTTTGTAGAGTGATATTATGAAATAACTCCCTGAATGAATTTTATCTCATTCAGGGAGTATTTTTTATAACGTACTCTCAAGTATCTCAAGCTTACCCTCAACGGTAAAATCACCGTTTGAGGCAGGGATGAAAATGCTCTCGCCCTTGACGAATGAAAGGGTAGTGCCGCCGCAGCTTACCTTGCCCTCGCCCTCAAGGCAGAGGAGAGAAACGAAGCTTTCATCATCAGCTGTGGCTGTGTAGCTACCGTCAACGTCGAGCTTATACATCGCGAAAAGATCACATCTTGTAAGCTCGGCTCTCTTTGCGTTATCAAATGTCTCCGTCTTTCTTTCAGAAGAGTCTGCAATAACCGGAGGACAGCGCTTTGTAACATCAGCCGCCTTGTCAACGTGAAGCTCGCGGGGCTTGCCGTCATTACCGAGTCTGCCGTAGTCGTAAATTCTGTATGTTGTGTTGGAATTCTGCTGAACCTCAGCGAGAAGGATGCCCTTGCAGATAGCGTGCATCGTGCCGGATTCTATAAAGAAGAGGTCGCCCTTCTTAACCTTGATTTTATTGCAGATGTCCATCATTGCGTCGCTCTTTGCGGCTTCCTTGAATTCCTCAACGCTGACCTCACGGTTGAAGCCGAGAATAAGCTCGGCATCGGGGTCGCAGTCAAGGATGTACCATGCCTCAGTCTTTCCGTATTCACCCTCAACGCGCATTGCGTATTCGTCATCGGGATGCACCTGAACCGAAAGATTCTGCTTTGCATCAATAAACTTGATGAGAAGGGGGAAGAATTCGTAATTCTCACCCTTTTTGCCGCAGATTGATTTATCATCAAGATAAACCTCCTGAAGCGTTTTGCCCTCGTATTTTCCGTTCTGAACAGTTGACGGACCTGCGGGATGGCACGAAAGCACCCAAGCTTCAGCAGCAGGATTTTTATCGGTTTTAATACCGTATTCTTCAATAAGTCTTGTTCCGCCCCAGATGTTGTCAGCCACGGACGGTGTAAGTTTTACCATTTCCATATTAAACCTTCTTTACAAAAAACTACCCTAATATAATACCTTAAAAATGCGGACTTGTAAAGCAAAAAAATCTTGACAAAGCGAACAAATGTTCCTTATAATATAAGTGTGATGCTGCGGAGGTGGTAAGGAGAATAAAAATGATTAACTACGATTTAATACTTCAGAAGCAGAAGCTGCTCGGTGCGGACAGGTTTACTCTCGCGGCAAACGCGAACGAAACTATGTGTCTGCACTTTAATTTTGACCGCCATTGGCGTGTGTTTGATTCAAAGGCGGCGGTTTTCAGAAATGCAGAAAACCGTTATTTAATTCTTGAAATTATCAATGACCGCGTGAAAATCCCTTGGGAAATGCTGACACAGGTTGGCGATTTCGATGTGTCCGTCCTCGGATATGAGAAAAATAAGGTACTTACCTCCGACAAGGCGATTATTACCGTTGGTGAGAGCCTTCTGCCCGAGGATTACCGCACACTCAGTCCGACTGAGGAGCTTTTTGAACGATTCAGGAGGGAGTGTACGGCTGAAGCCTATGAGGGCTTCCGTGACGAAACAGAAGAGCTCAGAAGGACGAATGCCTCCGACCGTCTTGAATACGCCGAAAGACTCGCCGAGGCTCAACAGGAGAAGGCGGACGCGCTGAAGGCTAAGGATGATGAAATTAAATTGATTGAGCAGACACATTCGGCGGAGGTAAAGGAATACCGTAACACCGTTTTGTCGCTTGAAAGGCAGCTCGAGGAATACCGTGAAAAGGCAGAAAGCTGGGATCTTGTTGACCGCGCAATTCAGGGAAAAACACTCGGTAACAGTGCGCTGTGGAACGGCGGAAGTGAGGAATACAGTCTGCCTATGCTCAACACCTCGTCCGTCAAGAGCTTTGCGGCGCGCCATTTTGACAGCAATCTGCGTGAAATCGGACTTGATCTGTCATCTGTTACCGAATTCAGTGAGGTTTTTCTTAACAAGGATTCTATCCGCCGTCTGGTGCTCAAAAATACGCAGAATGTACAAAGCTATGACAATCTGGTCTGCGGTTGCACGTCCGTCCGCTATCTCGATCTCGGTGACCTTACGAATTGCACGGGTCTTACCTCGCTTGCGACGGATGCCGTGATGCTCGAAAAGGTGAAATTCAGAAATATGTGCAGTGTGGTATATATGGAGGATGCCTTCTACAACTGCAGTGCGCTCAGGGAGATTGACGGTGTGTTTGATATGCGTACAATCAACGATGCAACCTACGCCTTCGATTATACTCCCAGCCTTGAAACGATTCGCTTTAAGGAGAATACGATTGCACAGCCGATTGCCTTTGCACAGAGTATTTCTCTTACGCGGGAGAGCCTGATGAGTATCGCGAACGGACTGTCGCCCGAGCATCCGCAGACGGTTATATTATCAAGACTCGCGGTTGAAAACGCCTTTCCGACAGATGAGGAGAAAAACGCATTTTTGGCATTCATCCGCGAAGAAAAGGGATGGGAGACGAGCTTCAATAAAAAATCATATTTGTCCCGTCCGTATCATATAATGCCATAGAAGATTTGAAAAGAGAGGTTTTTCTATGGGCATCGAACTTACAACAAAAAGCATCGGATGGGAAAAAATCTGCTTCAACAGCTTTGTCGAGCAGGGTGTTGACTGCGATATCACTCTGCCGGATTATTGTCCTGATATTATGCGGGTTCTCAGATGCACGCTTTATAATTCTGTTGTCAACTCGAGGATAACCGGCGACAGAGCAACGGCCGAAGGTAACGTAAAAATCCGAATTGTTTACGCGGATGATAAAAACCGCATCTTCTGCTATGATTATGACTATCCGTTTTCAAAATATGCCCAGCTGAATCAGACCTGCGACAATGCGACACTGCTGTGCAGAGCAAGGACAGAATATGCAAATTGCCGTGCGGTCAGCAAGCGCAGGGTTGATGTTCACGCGGTTGTCGGTCTACGGTTTGAGGTGATATCAACCGATACTCAGAGCATTATCTCCGATGCCTGCGGTGACGGTATTCAGCTTAAGAAAAAGGGGATAGAGATTGACTGTGTAACCGCTGTCACAACAAAATGCTTCGGTCTGTCACAGGTTGAAAATGTCGGCGAAAACAACGCGGGCATCGGCAAGGTAATTGATGTCAGTGCCTCTCCCGTGCTTACTGAAACGCGGATTATCAAGGGCAAAATTCTGCTCAAGGGTGAGCTTTGTATGAGGGTGATTTATAACGCTGACGATAAGCCGAATGAGACCTGCTGCTTCAACTGCAATCTTCCGTTCAATGAGATTGCAGAAGCCAACGTTACGGACGGCTGCAGGGTTGATGTCGCGCTTTATGTAAACAACGCCAATGCAGAGCCGAAAACCGACAATGACGGCGAATACAGATATATGAATCTGTGCGGAGAGGTCTGTGCGAAAATCACGGCATATTCGCCGCAGAGCGTAAAGGTGATTTCGGATGCCTATTCAACGGATGTCGAGGTTGATGCGGCTTACAGGCAGATGGAGTTTTCGCGTTTGCTTCATTACTGCAACGATACCGTGATGTGCAAGCAGACCCTTGACGTCTCCTCCGTCGGCGGTCAGAAGCTTTATTCCTGCGTTGCGGGAAAGCCGGAATGTATCTGTACCTTTGAGAATGATAAAATGCATCTTAAGGGAAAAATTCCCGTCAGCCTTATTATGCTTGACGGTGACGGCACGCCCGTTTTCTGCGAGCGGGAGGCAGATTTCGAATATAACCGTACCCTTGACGGCGCAGGACAGCTGTCTTGTAATCCTCAGCTTGAAATCGGCGGATGCTCGTGCAAGCTGTCTTCGGACGGCAAGGCGGATTTCAGAGCGGAAATATGTCTGAATATGAATATCTTTCAGACACTCAGTGAGAAGGTGCTGGTGTCGCTGTCGGTGCCGGAGGGCTGTGCAAAAAAGAATAAAAAGTCGTCACTCATCCTCTGCTTCACATCGGGTAATGAAAGCCTTTGGGATATCGCGAGACGCTATGACACAACGGTCGAGGATATTATGCGAGAGAATGAATTGAGCACGGATTATGTGGAAAATAAGACAATGTTGATGATTCCCGTCAAATAAGTGTTGCAAAATTGTTCCGTTAATGGTAGAATATATCAAACGGATTTTCCGTAATCACATTTTGAGGAGAGTAAAAATTATGGCTACAAAAAATACAGACAAGAAAGTCGGCGGCCTTAAGGGTATCGACAATGCCGCAGAGGAAAAAGGCTCACTTATCGTAACAATTTGGCAGTTTGTTAAGTTTATCGTTGTAAGCTTGCTTGCTATGCTGGTGCAGATTGCTCTTACTAACCTTATTCCGCTTATTCCTGCAGTTCAGGATTTATATGCGACTGAATTTAATTTTTTAGTGTTGGAATATCCTGTTGCTACAAATGAACTTGGTGCAATTATTCAGGGTGGTCTTGGTTATTGTATAACGGTAAATGTTGCGAACATTGTTGCACAGATTGTTGCATTCTTTGTTAACAAGGAGAAGACCTTCAACTCAGGTGCAAATATCGCTGTTGCACTTCCGATTTATATTGCGTTCACAATCGCTCTCATCCTCTTCACAGCATGGCTTAACCCGACTCTTTACGGTGTATTCTGCGGCTTTGGTTGGGCAGAGACACTCGCAAGTAATGCTGCTATGATGGTATGTTCAGCACTTCAGTTCTTCCTCTACTTCCCGGTAGATAAGATCCTCTTCCACAAGAAGAAGGAAGAGAAATAATCCTTAAATAACACAACAGGCAGAAGCTTTCAAAGCTCCTGCCTGTTTTTTGTGCTTTATACAAACTCGGGTGTTGACAAATATCTTCCTCCGCCGTCGGGGAAAATGACAACGATATTCTTGCCCTTCATATCCTCACGCTGTGCGATTTGTGTTGCCGCGCAAAGTGCCGCACCTGCCGAAATTCCGACGAAAACACCCTCGCTTTTTGCAACATCCTTGGCAAAGGCGTAAGCATCCTCGTCGCTCACTGCAATAATTTCGTCAATCACGCTTCTGTCAAGAATTTCGGGTACGAAATTTGCGCCTATTCCCTGTATCTTATGTGCGCCCGCTCTGCCCTCGGTCAGAAGGGGAGACGATGCAGGCTCAACTCCGATGATTTTAACGTCAGGGTTCTTTTCTTTAAGAAATTTTCCGTTACCGCTGATTGTTCCGCCCGTACCAATACCTGCGACAAAAACGTCAACCTTTCCCTCGAGCGCATCCCAGATTTCGGGTGCGGTCGTTCTGATATGCGCCGTCGGGTTTGCGGGGTTTGTGAACTGACCTGCAATAATGCTGTTCGGATTTTCTTTTTTTATTTCTTCAGCCTTTTCGATACAGCCTGCCATACCCTTTGCGCCCTCGGTCAGAATAAGCTGAGCACCGTAAGCGGACATCATCTTTTTGCGCTCCTCACTCATCGTGTCGGGCATAATTATTACCGTGCGGTAGCCCTTCGCCGCGGCAATCGCCGCAAGACCGATACCCGTGTTACCGCTCGTCGGCTCAATGATAACCGAATTTTCCTTAAGCGTGCCGTCAGTCTCGGCGACTTCAATCATTTCGAGCGCAACGCGGTCCTTGATACTGCCCGCGGGATTGAAATATTCGAGCTTCGCGAAAATATCGGCATTAAGAGCGTGCTTTTCTTTAAATTTATTCAATTTTAAAAGAGGAGTGTTTCCGATAAGCTCGGAAATTCCGTTAAAAATCTTCATATTATTCCTTCTTTTGTAAATTTAATAAAATTGTAACACTTTGACCCGATTTGTCAAGTATACTAAAGATGTGATACAATATTATGTAAGAAGGTTTTTGTTATGAATCAGATTCTCGAAAAAATCCGTATGTTTATGTATGGCAGAAACGGTATGGACAGGCTCTCGTTCGCAACGATGATAGCTTATCTGCTTTTTAACGGAATCAAGATGTTTTTCTACCGTGTGCCTGTTGTTTATTATATTATGAGCGCAATTGCGCTTGCTCTGCTTGTGCTGACAGTCTTCCGCGTTCTTTCAAAGAATATTGAAAAGCGCCGTTACGAGGCGGCACAGTTTGAGCAGTTCCTTGTGAAAATCAACTGGAACGGTATGATGTTTAAGGCGAAGAAAAAATTCAACCGTCTCGTGATGAGGGCTTCGCAGTTCAGAACCCACCGCTTCCGCACCTGCCCGCAGTGCAACGAGCATCTCCGACTGAGTAAAAAACGCGGTAAGCGTAATATAACCTGCCCGAAATGCGGCAGAAAATTTACAGCCTTTATTCCTTTTTAAGGAGGAAAATTTATGAGAAAATGCTTAAGATGTGAAGCAGAAATGGTTGAAAACCTGACAATGATGGCTTCCAACGGCGGATTTGGCATCGAGGTGCGTGAAAAAGGACTTTTAAAAGGCTCGCTCGGAAAGGTTCTCTGTGCAGTCTGCCCCGAGTGCGGATATACCGAAACCTATATCGAAAATACCGAAAAAATCAAAGCTCTGCAGAAGGATAAATAAATTTATCAGGATGACCTTTAATTGAAAATCAGCACGGTAGGGCGGTGGCTTGCTGCCGCCGAAATCTGCAAATTTTAATTTGTCGGGGAGATGAAATGTCGCAGAAACCCAGCCTCCCTTTAGGCAAGGGAGGCTATGCTATACTTAAATTCAATCAAAAATTAACATCCCTACAAACTCCAATTTCTCGAACTTAAAAAGAAGGAGAACAAAATGAAAAGAATGTTATATCTTATACCTGTTTTTTCTGTTATCCTTTTGCTCTCATCATGCTCTTCAAAGACTCCTACCATCGAGGATTACGAATGGAAGCTGAGAACGGCGATGAGTGCCGGAGCGCCGGAGCTTGTTGTGGCGGTCGGCGAGCCGGATAGTGTGCACCCCGAGGCGCAGGTCGTTGATATGACCCTGAAGGCGGAAAACGGCGTAATAATGATTTCGAATAATACCAATGGCACAACAGCAACGGGCACCTATAGAGTGACGGGCGTTACGCCCGAGGGTACGGAATATGAAATAATAATCGACGGTGAAACGGCTAACGCCTGCGTTGCGCCGACGAAGTATTACGACGGCTCCGAGATGCCGACCCTCCCGATTTCCGTTGACGGATTTTCGTTGTATTTTATTCCTGTGAATTATTGATTTCTTGCTAACAGAAACGAGGTGACCGCCTTGCTCGGCTATATCAGGGCATCAAAGCCCGAAATGACATTTAAAAATTACGAAATATACAAGGGTGTATACTGTACGCTTTGCAAATCACTCGGCAAGCGCTACGGTCTGGCGGCGCGCTTCATTCTTTCCTACGATTTCACGTTTTTTGCAATGGTGCGTATGGCTGTGCGCGAGGGTTGTCCGCAGTTCACCGCTTCGCGCTGCTCGTTCAATCCCGCTAAAAAATGTCTCGACTGTAACCGAGATAACGAGGATATCGCCTACACGGCGGATGTCTCAATACTTATGATGTACCATAAGCTCTGCGATAATATCGCCGACAGCAAATTTTTTAAAAGACTTTTCTGCAGGATGCTGATGCCTTATGCAAGACATCTTTATAAAAAAGCCTGCGCGCGCACGGGTGATGTATATAAAATTCTTGAAGAGCAGATGTCGCGTCAGCAGCTGCTCGAAAAAAACAACGCATCTCTCGACGAAGCGGCAGACCCGAGTGCGGTGATGCTTTCCGAGCTTCTTGGTTATAATATTGAATGTAACGATTTGCCGTCGCTTAAAAAATTCGGCTATATGGTCGGCAGGTGGGTTTATATCACCGATGCCGCACACGATTGCGCGGATGATATAAAGGACGGTAGCTTCAACCCACTCAAAAAGCGCTTTGCTTCGCCCGATTTCAAGGAATATTGCGGAGAAATGATGAATCTTACTATCGGAGAAGCAATTCTTTTTTATAAAAGATTGAAAATCAACAGATTTGATGATATATTAACTAATGTACTTTATGATGGTGTTTATTCCGTCACGCAAAAGGTGCTTAAGGGGGATAACAATGAGAAATCCTTATGAGGTTTTGGGACTTGATTCCACCGCTAATATGGACGATGTGAAAAGAGCATACCGCGAAAAAGCCAAGCTGTATAACGAGGATTATGCAAAAATGGACGAGCTTAATGCCGCTTATGACGCTATAGTTATGGGCTTCGGCAACAACAACCGTCAGAACGGTTATTCGGATACGAGTACACAGTATTCATATAACGCCGATCCGACACAAGGGGTTTCGGACTACGGCGATATCCGTGCAAAGCTTAACAGCGGACGTATTGACGATGCCGAGATGCTTCTTGACGGCATACCGCATCAGCGCAGAAATGCCGAGTGGTTTTATCTCAAGGGCACGATTCAGCACCGACGCGGCTGGCTGGAAAGTGCGGCAGAAAGCTTTGAAAGAGCTTACAAGCTTGAGCCCGACAACAACGAGTATCAGGCGGCGTTCAGACAGCTTCACAAGGAGAAGAAGGGTACCTTCCGTCAGGAAAGACAGCAGAACAACAACGGCGGCTGCGGTGATCCGTGCAATATCTGTACGGGACTTTGCTGTGCCGATTGCTGCTGTGAGTGTATGGGCGGCGACCTTATCCGTTGCTGTTAAAAAATGAATAATACTGTTAAAACTGCTCTCGGAGGAATGTGTATTGCACTTTCCGTGGTTATTATGCTTTCCTCGTCACTTCTCCCTACCTTAACCTATGCGATTCCCGCTATAGCTGCGCTCCTTGTGCTTTTTATGCAGATTGAGTGCAACTCAAAATGGGCGTCAGCTGTTTTTGTCGGAACGTCGGTCATCAGCGCGATCGTCGTGCCTTACAAGGAAGCAGTCGGCATTTATATTGCACTGCTCGGCTACTATCCGCTCATTAAAACTCTTTTCGATAAGCCGAAAAACAAATACATCTCATTGCTTATAAAATCCGTATTCTTTACGGTGGTTATCGTTGCAACCTACTGGGTGATGATGCACGTCTTCGGCATTTCAACCGAGCTTCTGGAGGAGAGTGAAAAATTCTTCGTTCCCGTCCTGGTTGTTCTCGGACTCGCAGCCTTTCTGCTTTACGATAAGGCGATGACGATGCTCGAAATCACATATTACCGCAAATGGCAGAGAACTGTCAGAAAGCTGTTTAAAAGAAGATAAAAATTAAAAGCTCTCTTTATGGGAGCTTTTTTGAGGAGTAAATATGCCAAAGGATATTAAAAATTTTGCAAGAACAAAGCGGTCGTGCTACTTTACTAATATAGCAATTTCGTCCGTTTTCAGTCTTCCGCCGCTTCTGTTTGTTACTTTCCGCGAGATGTACGGTATTTCGTACACCTTGCTCGGAACGCTCGTGCTTATCAATTTCTGCACACAGCTTACAATAGACCTTATATTCTCGTTCTTTACGAAGTATTTCAATATCAGTCTCTCGGTTAAAGCAATGCCCTTGCTGACCTCGGCAGGCTTGTTCACCTATGCGCTTGTGCCGACCTTTTTCCCGCAGTATGCTTATGTCGGTTTAGTGGCTGGTACAGTGCTTTTCTCCGTTTCGGCGGGACTGTGCGAGGTGCTCATCAGCCCGATTATTGCGGCGCTTCCGTCAGATAATCCCGAGCGTGATATGAGTAAGCTTCATTCAATCTATGCCTACGGTGTTGTAACGGTTGTGCTTGTCAGCACAGCATTTTTAAAGCTTTTCGGCACTCATAACTGGATGTACCTTACGCTTTTCTGGGCGGCTCTGCCGATTGTCGCTTTTATCCTTTTCAGCACCTCACCGCTGCCCGAGCTCAATCTGTCATCATCCTCTGCAAAAGAAAAGGGTAAGAAGCATACAAAAACGCTTATATTCTGCGTTCTTTGCATCTTCTTCGGCAGTGCGGCAGAAAACGCAATGACAAACTGGATTTCGAGCTATATGGAAAATGCTTTGCAGATTCCGAAAATCTGGGGTGACATTCTCGGAATGGCTGTGTTCGGCATACTCCTCGGACTTACGAGATCAGCCTATGCGAAATACGGTAAAAACATTTCACTTGTGCTTCTCGTCAGTATGGTCGGCGCATTCATCTGCTACATCTGCGCAGGCATTGTACCGAATGCTGTCGTTGCAATGCTCGCTTGTATTCTTACAGGTATTTTTACATCAATGCTCTGGCCGGGTACACTCATTTTAATGGAAGAGAAAATCTCCGCTCCGGGTGTTGCCGCGTATGCGCTTATGGCGGCAGGCGGAGACTTCGGTGCATCGATAGCACCGCAGCTTGTCGGAGTGGTGGTTGATACTGTTTCCGCAAGCAAATGGGCGCCCGATCTTGCGTCACAGCTTTCGGTTTCACCCGAGCAGCTCGGAATGAAGGCGGCTATGCTTGTTGCCGCAATCTTCCCGTTTATCGGAATATTTATACTGATTCACATAAGAAAAGCCTTCAGGAAAGAAAAAGCTGAGAGATAAAAATCTCTCAGCTTTTTTTAATATGCTGTTTAATGAATTGTAAAATGTCATTATAATCCGTTTGACCGCTTGCTGTCATAAGACCAAGATTTGTCAGCTCTTCCTGAGTGTATTCAAGAATAATTCCGTTAAGCTTCAGGGTGATGAGCATAACGAAAACACCTATGCGCTTATTGCCGTCAATAAAGGAGTGATTGTTTACGAGAGCAAACATGAGGCGTGCGGATTTTTCTTCTGCGGAAGGGTACACCTCTTCTTCTCCGAAGCTGCTTTGTGCACTGAATACTGCAGATTCGAGCAAGCCTCTGTCGCGTAGACCGTCGATACCGCCTGTTTTCTGAATCAGCTTGGAATGAAGACCTATTATTTCGTCAACAGTAAGAATAATCATTTTGCAAGCTCCGTGAACGTTTCAATATTATCTTCAAGTATTTCGTTGGCTACGGCTTCAATCCGCTGACTGCGAAGCTGTATTGCGGATGCGATGTTGTCGTATTCCGAAAAATCAACAACAATGTATTTCGGCTTGTTGTTTTTCATGATAACCGCCATTCCGCCCTCGTCAACCATTCTTACAACCTTTGAAAAATTCTGATTTGCATCTGTCATCGGTACTAAAATATCTGTGTTGACCATCATAATTATCACCTCTAATATCATTATACACGAAATATAGGATAAAATCAACCTATTTTTAAAAATAAAGCTGTTGCAACGAAAAACGAAGCAACAGCTTTTTATCAGAATTCAAAATCAACAACGCATCTGTCCGTGATAACGGAATGAACAAACTCCTTGACCTTGAGATGCTCGGGATGCACCTGATAGCCCTCGAGCGCCTCCTTATCCTTAAAAACAGAATACAAAGCGAGGTCGTATCCGTTGGGATTGTAGTTGAAGCCGACCTCAGCGCTGTAAAGACCGTCGATCTTTCCGACAAGGGAGGTGAGACGGCTTTTCATTTCTGCCATATTTTTCTCTTTATCTTCATCGTTTCTGACATTCCAGAATACAATATGCTTAACCATAATTTCCTCCAAGAATATTTTTTAATTATTATAGCAAAATATAAGCGTATGTCAAGGAGTTGATTTTTTGAGAGCAAGCGGAATTTTACTGCCCGTCAGCGCATTGCCGTCGGCTTACGGTATCGGCACGCTGGGCGCAGATGCATATAAATTTGTTGATTTTCTGTCAGATTCGTTGCAGCGTTACTGGCAGATTTTGCCGCTCGGACATACGGGCTTCGGTGACAGTCCGTATCAGTGCTTTTCGGCGAATGCGGGTAATCCTTATTATGTTGACCCGATGCTGCTTTTTCAGTCGGGATATATCGGAAAAGCTGACCTGCCCGAGGAGGAAAATACAGGAAAAATCGATTACGGTGCGCTGTATAAAAGCAGAGTGAAGCTTATCAAAAGGGCGGCGGAAAGAGTGGATGTTAATTCCGCGGAATATTATTCATTTGAGCGGCAGAATCAGTTCTGGCTGGAGGATTATGCCCTGTTTATGTCCGTCAAGGAGAACGAAAAAATGAAGCCGCTGAAGCTATGGGAGAAAAAGCTGCGTATGCCCGATGCCGATATGCTTGACCGTCTGCGCACAAGGTTCAGAAGTGAGGTACGTTTATGGAAGAGTGTTCAGTTTCTGTTCTTTAATCAGTGGAACAGCCTTAAGCGCTATGCGAATGCACGGAATATAGAAATTATCGGGGACGTGCCGATTTATGTTTCTGCGGATTCGTGCGAGATGTGGCTTCATAATGAGCTTTTTGTGACGGATGATGACGGTACCCCGTCGTTGCTTTCAGGCTGTCCGCCCGATAAATATTCCCCGATGGGACAGCTTTGGGGCAATCCCGTCTACGACTGGAGCTTTCATCGCAAGGACGGCTATTCGTGGTGGATTTCGCGCCTGCGTCACAGCGAAGCCCTCTTTGATGTTATCAGGATCGATCATTTCCGCGGAATAGAGGACTATTATGCCGTCGGAGCAACTGCATCCAATGCCGTTACGGGTGAATGGTATAAGGGTCCCTCCCGCGAGCTTATTGATACGCTTAAGCGCAATATACCGTCCCTGCGCGTTATAGCTGAGGATCTCGGAGATATTACCGACAGGGTGCGCGATCTGCTTTGCTACAGCGACTTCCCGGGGATGAAGATTCTTCAGTTTGCCTTTGAGGGCGAGGGGAACAGCGAGTATCTTCCGCACAATTACACGCGCCACAGCGTCGCATACACAGGCACTCACGATAACCCGACGATGAAGCAGTGGACACTCATCACGGATGATGCATCCCTTACGTTTGCCAAAAAGTATCTGAATGTGAATAAAACGGAAGAGTTGGTCAAAGATTGTATCAGAGCGTTGTTTATGAGTGTCAGCGATACGGTAATAATACCGATGCAGGACTGGCTTTCACTGGGAAGTGAGGCGCGTATGAATGTTCCGTCAATCGCATTCGGCAACTGGACGTGGCGCCTTCACGGAGATGAGCTGACAGACAGACTTGCATGCGAAATAGCTGATATGACAAGGCTTTATTTCAGAAGCAATAAGGAGGAAAAATAATGAAAAGAATCACGGCGGTTTTACTCAGCTTAGCGGTTGTGCTGACCCTTGCGGCGTGCGGAAAAAAGGACGATAATTCCGATATGAATGCACCGAAGGCAGGTACGGTATATTTTCTTAATTTCAAGCCCGAGGTCGCGGATATTTATAAGGAAATCGCGGCAGAATATAAGAAGGAAAAGGGCGTTGACGTCAAGGTTGTGACCGCGGCAAGCAATACCTACGAAACGACACTCAAATCAGAAATCGCCAAGGCTGATGCGCCGACGATTTTTCAGATCAACGGCCCCGTCGGCTATAAGGCGTGGGCAGGCTACTGCGAGGATTTGTCCGACACGAAGCTCTATTCATACCTGACGGATAAGAATCTTGCGGTAAGGAGCGGCAACGGCGTTTACGGTATCCCGTATGTCGTTGAGGGCTACGGCATCATCTATAACGATGCGATTATGCGTAAGTATTTTGCGCTTAAGGATAAGGCTGTCAGTATCTCGAAGGCAACGGATATCAAGGATTTCGAAACCCTCAAGGCGGTTGTCGAGGATATGACAAAGCATAAGAAGGAGCTTGGCATCGACGGTGTTTTCGCTTCCACCTCTATGGGAAGCGGTGAGCAGTGGCGCTGGACTAACCACCTTGCGAGTGTGCCTGTTTATTACGAAATGAAGGATGAATCCGACGATTCGACAATCGTTTCAACCCTTGGTAAAAAGGAAATCGGCTTTGAATATTCAAAGAATTTCCGTAACATCTTCGATCTTTATCTGAATAATTCCGTCACGGCAAAGGGATTGCTTTCGGGCAAGAGCGTTGATAATGCTATGGCTGAATTTGCTCTCGGCAAGGCGGCTATGGTACAGAACGGTAACTGGGCGTGGGAGCAGATTTCAGGCGTCAGCGGAAATACCGTCAAGGCGGAGGATATTAAATATCTTCCGATTTATACGGGTGCCGAGGGTGAGGAGAAGCAGGGGCTTTGCATCGGCACGGAAAATTACCTTGCTATCAATAAAAATGCATCAGCCGAGGATAAAAAGGCTTCTGTCGAATTTCTCGAGTGGCTTTTCTCGAGCGAAAAGGGTAAGGACTACGTTGTGAATAAGCTCAAGTTCATTTCGCCCTTCAACACCTTCAAGGATGATGAGATGCCTGCTGATCCGCTTGCGAAGGAGATTCTCAGCTGGATGAAAAAGGATGTCAACAATCTTGAGTGGACCTTCAATTCCTTCCCGGGACAGCAGTTCAAGGATGATTTCGGCAACGCGCTGCTTGAGTATGTTCAGGGCTCAAAGGATTGGTCACACGTCGAGTCCGCCTTCCGCACAAGCTGGAAGAACGAAAGATAATTCAATTGATTATGGAGGATAAAATGGCACTGAAAAAATATTTCCCCGTTTTTGTTCTGCCGACTCTGGCGGCTTTTACAATCGCATTTGCAGTGCCGTTTATCCTCGGTCTGTTTTTATCCTTTACCGAGTTTACTACCGTCATCGATGCGCAGTGGGTGGGTATCGCTAACTATATCCGTGCATTGTCAAACGACGATTTTATCAACGCGCTGTGGTTTACGGTACGCTTTACGGTAGTTTCTGTCGTCACCGTCAATGTGATAGCATTTGCGCTCGCAACGCTTCTTACAAAGGGGCTGAAGGGGACAAATATCTTCCGTACGGCTTTCTTTATGCCCAATCTTATCGGCGGTATCGTGCTCGGCTACATCTGGCAGCTGATAATAAACGGAGTTCTGCGCTTTTTCGATGTCACTATTACCTATGACCCGAAGTACGGTTTCTGGGGACTTGTGATCCTGATGAACTGGCAGCTTATCGGTTATATGATGATAATTTACATCGCAGGGCTTCAAAATATCCCGACTGACCTTCAGGACGCGTCGAAGGTGGACGGCGCAAGCCGTCTGCAGACTCTCCGTAACGTAACAATACCGCTTGTAATGCCGTCAATCACAATCTGCCTTTTCCTGACGATAACGAATTCCTTCAAGCTCTTTGACCAGAATCTTGCTCTTACGGCAGGCGCGCCGTCAAAGCAGACGGCGATGCTGGCTCTGGATATTTACAACACCTTCTACGGCAGAATCGGATGGGAGGGCGTCGGTCAGGCTAAAGCGGTTATCTTTTTCGCGATTGTGGCAGTGATTTCGTTTATACAGCTTGCACTGACACGCAGAAGGGAGGTTGAACAGTGAGTGCCAAAGAGAAAACTATGCTCATCAGAACGCTTCTTTACATTATTCTTACGGTGCTTGCCGTAGCATTTCTGTCCCCCGTTTTTATTGTTTTTTTAAACTCCTTCAAGGGAAAGCTTTTTATCAGCGAGTCGCCGTTTTCTCTTCCCGATAAGGATACCTTCGCAGGGCTTGAAAACTATTTCAGCGGTCTTGAGAAAACCGGCTTTTTCTCTGCGTTCGGGTGGTCGGTTTTTATTACCGTTTTTTCGGTTATCGCTATCGTTTTGTTCACTTCAATGACGGCATGGTACATCGTCCGTGTAAAAAACCGCTTCACAAAGGCTCTTTATTACATTTTTGTTTTTTCGATGATAGTTCCGTTCCAGATGGTGATGTTTACCATGACCAAAACCGCGGGCGAGCTGGGACTTGACACTCCGTGGGGAATTGTGGTTATCTACCTCGGCTTCGGAGCGGGACTTGCTGTGTTTATGTTCTGCGGCTTTCTCAAAAGCGTGCCGCTTGAAATCGAGGAGGCGGCGATGATTGACGGCTGTAATCCCGTGCAGACGTTTTTTATGGTTGTGTTTCCCGTGCTTAAGCCTACAGCAATCACCGTTGCCATACTCAATGCGATGTGGATATGGAACGATTACCTTCTGCCGTATCTTCTCATCGGCAGTGAATATAAAACGATTCCCGTAGCGGTTCAGTATCTGCGCGGCGGCTACGGCTCGGTGGATATGGGTGCGCTTATGGCGATGCTGGTGCTGTCGGTTATTCCCATTATCGTTTTCTATCTTTTCTGTCAGAAATATATTATCAAGGGCATTGTTGCGGGAGCCGTGAAAGGATAAGCTATGGCAAGTATCTCTCTGAAAAATATCTATAAAATCTTCGAGGACGGCACAACGGCGGTCAACGATTTTACTCTTGAAATTGCCGATAAGGAGTTCATTATACTCGTCGGTCCGTCGGGCTGCGGAAAATCAACAACCCTGCGTATGATTGCAGGACTTGAAAGCATCTCAAAGGGTGAGCTGCAGATAGGGGAAAGGGTAGTCAATTCCGTTGCACCTAAGGACAGGGATATCGCGATGGTGTTCCAGTCCTATGCGCTGTATCCTCATATGAGCGTTTACAGAAATATGGCGTTCGGTCTTGAGCTCAGAAGGGTTCCGAAGGATGAGATTGACCGCCGTGTACGCGAGGCGGCAAAAATCCTTGATATCGAGCATCTGCTTAAAAGAAAGCCGCGTGCGCTCTCGGGCGGACAGCGTCAGCGTGTCGCGCTCGGCAGGGCAATGGTGCGCTCACCGTCCGTGTTTCTTCTTGACGAGCCTCTCTCGAATCTCGATGCGAAGCTTCGCACAACGATGCGCACGGAGATAAAGAAGCTTCACAAGCGCCTCGGAACAACCTTCATATACGTTACCCACGACCAGACAGAGGCGATGACGATGGGTGACAGAATCGTCGTGATGAAGGACGGTGTGATTCAGCAGGCGGATACACCGCAGATGCTTTACGACAAGCCGTTGAATATGTTTGTTGCGGGCTTTATCGGCTCGCCGCAGATGAACTTTCTTGATGCGGTTGTAAGCATCCGCGACGGTGAAATCTATCTTATTCTTGCCGACAATGAAATTAACGCCACCCCGGCTTTGGGGAAAGAAAAGCGCATTTATAATTATGACGGCAAGCGTGTTAAGCTCGGCATCCGTCCCGAGGATATGACCAACGACGCTGAGTATATTAAGAAAAATGCCGACAAGGTGATTACCGCGACTCTTGAGGTCAACGAGATGATGGGAAGCGAGACCTATCTTTATCTCGATTATTCGGGAGAGAAAATTGTTGCCCGTGTCAATGCCCCCGCCAACGAGGGTGAGATCGCCCTTCTTGCGATAAAAACGGATAAAATCCACCTCTTCGACCCCGAAACAACAATGAATATATTGTTTTAAAAAATTCATCCGACAATAAACAAAAAAGAAGGGAGCAGATAACACCGCTTCCTTCTTTGACTTTTTTATAATACGCCTCTGCGTTTTCTTGACTTATATAACCGTGATAACCTCGGACAATGCGGAAACCGAAGATAAAGCGCAGAGCGCAAGCGTTCAAAAGCATTGTCGGCTTCGGGGTATATCGCCTTATCGCCGCCTAACTCTTCGCGGAAAAATGCATTCTCGATTCTTTTAATTCTGACGGGTACAGGCATACGACGAGCTTCTTCTATCTCCTTGAGAAATATTTTATCTTCTTCTTCAAGCATAAGACGGGCGATTTCTTTTAAGACCAATTCATCGTTATTATCCATATTTTCTCCTGCAAATAAAAAAGTGTGAGCAACCGAAGCTACCCACACCGAAAAACGCAAACTCCGATTGTTGCTACACAAACTAGATTAGAATTAGCGCATTTCTGCCTACACTCACCTTAGTAGAGTTTGCGGTTTTACCGCCTACAAAATGAGTGTACGAATAAGATTGTAAGATTATCCGTGGAAAAATACGCGAATCCTGTCAATTCTAACTATTAAGTTTGTGTAGCATATTCAGTATATCACAGAAAATTATTTATATCAATATTTTTTTTGAAGCAAAAGACTTTGTTGTATAAATTCTTTGCCTTGATATTGACTTTATTTTCCCGTAGTGTTAAAATCTATGCGGAAAAATTAAGTAATAATAAAAGACAGGGAGACGTTAAAATGAGTATTCTTGATTTAGATGTAATCAAAGGCTTCGTCCGTGTATGTGACGACGGTTATTCAGAGGGCTGGCACGAGAGAAACGGCGGTAACCTCTCATACCGTATGACAGCAGAAGAGGTTGAGGCTTGCAAGCCGTATTTCACCTATGAGAGACCGTGGGTGAATATGGGTGTTCAGGCTGATAACCTTAAAAACGAATATTTTATGGTAACAGGTACAGGTAAGTTCTTCCGTAACACAATCCTTGACCCTGCTGCTAACATCTGTATTGTTGAAATCAACGATGCAGGCGACAGCTACCGTATCGTATGGGGTCTTGTCAACGGCGGCGGCCCGACAAGCGAATTCCCGACCCACTTTATGAACCACAGCGTGCGCGTTGCCGCAACAGACGGCAAGTGCCGCGTTATCTATCACGCACATCCCGTTAATATCATCGCACTCACATTCGTTCTTCCTCTCACATCAGAGGCTTTCTCAAAGGTTCTCTGGCAGAGCATGACAGAGTGTCCGATCATCTTCCCGAACGGTGTCGGTGTTGTTGAATGGATGATCCCCGGCGGTGCAGAAATCGCACACAGAACCTGCGAGCTTCTCAAAACATACGATGCAGTTGTATGGGCTCATCACGGTCTTTTCGTATCAGGTGATACATTCGACAACGCTTACGGTCTTATGCATACAATCGAGAAATCAGCAGAGATTTACTGCAGAATTCTCTCTCTCGGTATGCCCATCCGTCAGACAATCGACGACAAGGGACTTGTTGATGTTGCTGCCGCTTACGGTCAGAAGCTCAATGCTGATCTTTTGAAATAATTTAGACAAAACACTCGATTTGTCTATTTACTTTCGTCATACTGCAATATATAATATTTGCAATATTGTTAAATGCGATGAAGATATTAAGTCTCTTCCGGATTTTCACAGAGAGCCGACGGCCGGTGCGAGTCGGTAAATGAAAGAAAAGGCTGTCTCGTATCTGAGCTTGATTCCCTAAAGGTTTGCACTGCATAAGGAATCACGGCAAGCACCGTTACCAGAGCTTAGGATTTGAATGAATCCGAAAAGTGGCCTTTTTGGCAATCCGGGTGGTACCGCGGTAAATTTGTTTTATCGTCCCTGAAGCACAAAGCGTGTTTCAGGGATTTTTTCAATTTTGTTTTGTTAGGAGAATATTTATGAGAAAGATCCGTGTATCAGACATTACATTAAGAGAATGTGCCAATTCTTCCGAGCATACTCTGAGCTTTAAAGAAAAAATCGAAATGGCAAAGCTGATGGATAAGCTCCATTATGACAGCATTGAAATGCCTGAAATCAGAAATACTTCAACAGATGTTCTCTTGGTAAAAACTATCGCTTCACTTGTCAAGTACGTTGAGGTTATCGCTCCCGTCGGATTTACCGCAGAGAGTGTTGAGAGCGTATGGAACAGTGTTAAGGGTGCAAAGAAATCTGCGCTCAAGGTCAGTGTTCCCGTCTCCTCCGTTCAGATGGAATACAAGTGCGGCAAGAAGCCTCCCGTTGTAAAGGATATGGCGGCTTCTCTTATCGCTGAGTGTAAGAAATATACCGAAAATGTTGAGTTCTCGGCAGAGGATGCAATGCGCGCCGAAAAGGACTTCCTTTATGGTATTATCGCTGCTGCAATTGATGCCGGTGCAAGCCGTATCGCTGTCTGCGATTCCGAGGGCACAATGATGCCGTCGGAGCTTGCAGCTTTCGTGAACGAGCTTTATGCTAACGTTCCTGCAATTAAGGATGTCGTTCTTTCTGTTGAAATCAGCGATAATATGAATATGGCTGTTGCAAGTGCATTTGCCGCTGTCAGCGCGGGTGCAGGCGAAATCAAGACCGTTGCAGGCGGCTTTGATTTCCCGACTATCGAAAGCGTTATGAAGGTGTTCAAGCTCAGAGGCGATTCCGCAGGCGTGCAGAGCAAGATCCGCACAACGGAGCTCAGCCGTGTTATCGGTCAGATGCAGAGAATGATCAACACAACAAAGAGCGAGAATTCACCGTTTGAAAACGGTGTAAACGAGTCTGACGAGTCACTCACACTCGACAAGAACGATGATATTTCAACTGTAATCAAGGCAATCTGCAAAATCGGCTACGACCTTTCCGAGGAGGATAACTCAAAGGTTTACGATGCATTCAAGCGTGTTGCCGCAAAGAAGGATTACGTCGGCACAAAGGAGCTTGAGGCAATTATTGCTTCAACCGCACTTCAGGTGCCTTCTACATATACAATCGAAAGCTACGTTATCAACAGCGGTAACGTTATCACCGCAACCGCAAACATCAAGCTCGTCAAGGACGGCGAGGCTCTCAGCGGTGTAAGCGTCGGTGACGGCCCGATTGATGCAGCATTCCTTGCGATCGAGCACATTATCGGTCACCACTACGAGCTCGACGATTTCCAGATAAAGTCAGTTACTGAAGGCCGCGAGGCTATGGGCTCTGCACTCGTTAAGCTCCGCTCAGCGAGCGGTAAGCTCTATTCGGGTACAGGTATCTCAACTGACGTTATCGGCGCAAGCATCCGCGCTTATGTCAGCGCACTCAATAAGATTGCTTACGAGGAGGAATAAAGGTGAATTTAGCTTTTTCAACAAAGTTCCATAAGGCTAACGGACTTGGTGATTTCATTAAAATTGCCGATGAGCTTCGCTATGACGGAATTGAAATTCACGATATAAAGGCGGATGCCTTTGCGGGTAAAAGCTCTCCCTTTAACCCCGATATGGCTTCTGCTACGAAGCGTATGCTTATAAATGCGAAAAAATCAATTGCCTGTATCAATGTCGGCTGTAATGTGGCTGATAAGAACAGCGCAGACGAAAATATGAAAAAAATCGAAACAGCGGTTTTCGTTGCAAACAATCTTAACGTTCCTTATATCAAGGTTTTTGCAGACAGCGCGGACGAAAAAGCGTTTGATTATGTCACAGCTTTTATGTCCGGTGTTATCGCACTTTGCGAGAAGAAAAACGTTGTTGTGCTTGTTGAGACAATCGGTATCTTTGCTGATACAACGAAGCTCTGTGATCTGCTCAACTTCTTTGCGAGCGACTATATCGGTGCTGACTGGAATATGTATGAGACATATTTCAACGCTAAAGAGGATGCGGAGACAACAATCAAAAACCTCGGAGCTTACGTCAAGCTTGTCCATATGACTGATGCTGTCAGCTACGGCGAGCATACTCTCATCGGCGAGGGCAAGCTTCCCGTTGAGGAAATGGTCAATGCACTGCGTTCAATCAACTATGACGGCTTTGTCTGCATTGAGTGGAATCCTGAATGGATAAGCGAAATCGACGACCTTGAAATCGTGCTTACTCATTACGAGAGCTTCGTCGAGGCTATGGGAAGCACAAAGAGCAATAATAAATATTTCTACAATAAGACGCGTACGGGTAAATTTATCTGGGAGAAGGAGGAGCTTATCGAAAAGACCTTCTCGCAGGTTCTCGATACTATGGTTGAGAATTTCCCCGATCAGCTTGCGTTCAAGTATACTACACTTGATTACACGAGAACATATTCCGAGTTCCGCGATGATGTTGATAACTTCGCACGCGCACTTATCGCTATGGGCGTTAAGGCAGGTACACACGTTGCTGTCTGGGCAACGAATGTTCCGCAGTGGTATATCGCGTTCTGGGCGGCAACAAAAATCGGTGCGGTTCTCGTAACCGTAAACACGGCTTACAAAATCCACGAGGCGGAGTACCTCTTCCGTCAGTCGGATACACATACTCTTATTATGGTGCAGGGCTACAGAGACTCTCACTACGACGAAATCGTAGCAGAGCTTTGTCCCGAGCTTAAGGATACGAAGCCGGGCGAGCCTCTCCACGCAAAGCGCCTTCCCTTCCTTCGTAACGTCATCACCGTCGGCTATGAGCAGGAGGGTTGTATGACCTGGAACGAGGCTCTTGAAAAGGCTTCGCAGGTACCCGTTGAGGAGGTTTACCGCATGGCATCCCTCGTCAAGAAGGATGACGTCTGCAATATGCAGTATACTTCAGGTACAACAGGCTTCCCGAAGGGCGTTATGCTTACCCACTATAACGTAGTCAATAACGGTAAGTGCATCGGCGACAGAATGGATCTTTCGACGGCTGACCGTATGATGATTCAGGTTCCGATGTTCCACTGCTTCGGTATGGTTCTTGCAATGACAGCTACAATGACTCACGGCGGAACGATTCTTCCCTTGCCGTATTTCTCACCGAAGCCGTCACTTGCCTGTATCAATAACGAGCGCATCACAGCGTTCCACGGCGTTCCGACGATGTTTATTGCAATGCTTCAGCATCCCGACTTTGAAAAGACGGATTTCTCCTATATGAGAACGGGCATTATGGCAGGCTCACCCTGTCCGATCGCGAAGATGCGTGAGGTTGTCGAAAAAATGAATATGAAGGAAATCACGATCGTTTACGGTCAGACCGAGGCTTCACCCGGCTGTACAATGTCAAGCACAGAGGATCCGCTTGAGCTTCGTGTTGCAACTGTCGGTAAGGCTCTGCCGAAGATTGAATGTAAGGTCATCGATCCCGAAACGGGACTCGAGTGTCCGCCCGATGTCAACGGCGAGTTTGTTGCGCGCGGCTACAATATTATGAAGGGCTACTATAAGATGCCCAAGGCAACGGCAGAGGCAATCGATAAGGACGGCTGGCTTCATACCGGCGACCTTGCCTGCAAGACTCCCGAGGGCTATTATAAAATCACCGGCAGACTTAAGGATATGATTATCCGCGGCGGTGAGAACATCTACCCGAAGGAGATCGAGGAGTTCATCTACACGCATCCGAAGGTAAAGGATGTTCAGGTTATCGGTGTACCCGACGAGGGACTCGGCGAGGAGATTATGGCTTGCATCATCCTTCACGAAGGCGAGGAGATGACTGAGGCTGAAATGCGTCAGTACGTTCTCGATCATATGGCAAAGCATAAGGTGCCCAAGTACATCGACTTCGTCAAAGAGTTCCCGATGAATGCTGCAGGTAAGATTCTTAAGTATAAGATGCGTGAAATGGCGGTTGAAAAGTACGGTCTCCAGAAGGCAAACTCCGTTGTGACCGCTTAATTGAAAACGAGGTATTTTTTATGCAATACAAAAGAATAACTCTTTTTGCAGGCCACTACGGCAGCGGAAAGACGAATATTGCTCTCAATTACGCCTTCAATATGAAGCGTGACGGCAAGTCCGTTGTTATTGCAGACCTTGATATCGTCAATCCATACTTCCGCACGAAGGATTCCGAGCGTGAGCTGAGCGAAGCGGGAATAAAGCTTATTTCATCTTCGTTTGCAAACTCGAACGTGGACCTGCCTGCACTTCCGCAGGAAATTTATTCCGTTGTGGATGATAAAACCGACTATGCCGTTATGGATATCGGCGGTGACGACAGAGGTGCTTACGCCCTCGGAAGATACGCCGACAGCATAGTCAGAGAAAATAACTACGAGATGTTTATGGTTATCAATATGTACCGTCCGCTGACGCGTGATGTTGAAAGCACTCTCGAGGTTATGAATGAAATTGAAACGGCTTGCTCAATGAAGTTTACGGCAATCGTGAACAACTCGAATATCGGCGAGGAAACAACCGCGCAGGATGTTCTTGCTTCAATGAGCTATGCAAATAAGGTTGCCGAAGCCTCGGGTTTGCCCTTGAGGTTGACAACTGTGGATAAAAAGCTGTATAATGAGCTGCACGAGAAGGTAGAAAATCTTATGCCCCTCACGTTACAAGATAAGATTTGGAGGTAAAGTTATGGCAAAAGTAACATTTAAAACAGACCTTTGTAAGGGCTGCAGCCTTTGCGTAGGCGCCTGCCCGAAGGGTATTGTTAAACTGTCAGAAACAAAGCTTAATGCAAAGGGTCACCATCCCGCAGAGGTAACAGACCCCGAAAAATGCATCGGATGCGCATTCTGTGCAACAATGTGTCCCGATTGCGTAATTACTGTTGAGAGGTGAGTAAAATGTCAGAAAAAGTACTTATGAAAGGCAACGAGGCTATTGCCGAGGCTGCAATTCTTGCGGGCTGTAATCATTATTTCGGTTATCCGATCACACCGCAGACAGAGGTTGCTGCTTATATGGCAAAGCGTATGCCTAAAATCGGCGGCACCTTCCTTCAGGCTGAAAGCGAGGTTTCCGCTATCAATATGGTTATCGGTGTTGCATCAACAGGTAAGAGAGTTATGACCTCATCCTCAAGCCCGGGAGTTTCCCTTAAGGCAGAGGGTATCTCATATCTTGCAGGCTGTGATCTTCCCGCAGTTGTTGTCAATGTTCAGCGCGGCGGCCCGGGTCTCGGCGGTATCCAGCCCTCACAGTCAGACTATTTCCAGTCCGTAAAGGGCGGCGGACACGGTGACTATCATAACATTGTTCTTGCTCCCGCATCCGTTCAGGAAATGGCAAGCCTTACCTTCAAGGCATTTGACCTTGCTGACAAGTACAGCATGGTTTCAATGATTCTTGCTGACGGTACAATGGGCCAGATGATGGAGCCTGTTTCTCTTGATGCAGGTGAGGTCAATACCTATGAGAAGCCGTGGGCACTCACAGGCACAAACTGTGAAAGAAAGCACAATATCGTAAACTCTCTCTACCTCAAGCCCGAAGCACTCGAGCAGAAGAATTTTGAGAGATACGAGAAATACAAGCAGATCGAAGAGAACGAGGTAATGTACGAGGAATACCTTATGGACGATGCGGAAATCTGCGTTGTTTCCTTCGGTATCACTGCCCGTGTTGCAAAGAATGCAATCAACGAGGCACGCGCAAAGGGCATCAAGGTCGGTATGATCCGTCCCATCACGCTCTGGCCGTTCCCGAAGAAGGTTCTCTGCGACGCTGCAGATAAGTGTAAGGCATTCATTTCGGTTGAAATGAGCATGGGTCAGATGATCGAGGATATCGAGCTTGCAATCCGTTGCAAGAAGCCCGTATACCTCTGCAACCGCGTCGGCGGTATGATTCCTTCACCTGAAGAGGTGCTTGCAAAAATCGATGAGGTAAACAAGAACGGAGGTGCGTTCTGATGTCAGTAGTATTTGAAAAACCCAAGGCACTTACAGATGCAGTGCTTCACTATTGCCCCGGCTGTACACACGGTATTATCCACCGTCTTGTAGCTGAGGTTATCGACGAGCTCGGCATCGAGGGCAAGACAATCGGTGTTGCTCCCGTTGGCTGTGCAGTTATGGCTTATGACTATTTCACCTGCGACTTTGTTCAGGCTGCTCACGGACGTGCTCCCGCAGTTGCAACAGGTGTAAAGAGAAGCGACCCGTCAAAGATCGTATTTACATATCAGGGCGACGGTGACCTTGCAGCTATCGGTACTGCAGAAACAGTACATTCAGCAGCAAGACGCGAGAATATCACAGTTATCTTCGTTAATAACGCTATCTACGGTATGACAGGCGGTCAGATGGCTCCGACAACTCTTCCCGGTCAGGTTACACAGACATCACCCTACGGCCGTGATGTTGAGACTGTCGGCTATCCCGTAAAGGTTTGCGAGCTTCTTTCTAACGTTGACGGTGCAGCTTATATCGAGCGTGTTGCAGTCAATAACGTCAAGAACGTAAAGAATGCAAAGAAGGCTATCAAAAAGGCTTTCCAGAACCAGCTTGAGGGTAAGGGCTTCTCTCTTATCGAGGTTGTTTCAACTTGTCCGACAAACTGGGGTATGACACCCGAAAAGGCACTCGAGTGGGTTGAAGAGAAGATGCTTCCGTACTATCCTCTCGGCGTTTATAAAGATATCTATGCAGAGGAGGAAGCAAAATGAGCAAGACTTGTAAATTACTCTTTGCAGGCTTCGGCGGACAGGGTATCCTTTTCGCAGGTAAGTTCCTCGCATATAAAGGTCTTATCGAAGACAAGCAGGTAAGCTGGCTCCCGTCATACGGTCCTGAGATGCGCGGCGGTACTGCAAACTGCTCGGTTATCATCAGTGACGAGCCCATCGGCTCTCCCATTGTTGATAATCCCGATGTGCTTATCGCAATGAACCTTCCCTCACTTGAAAAGTACGAGAACGCTGTTGTAAGCGGCGGTAAGATTTTCGTTGACTCAACACTTATCGATAAGAAGGTTGAGAGAACAGACGTTGATGTTTATTACATCCCCGCAACACAGATGGCTTATGATAACAACATCAAGACTCTTGCCAATATGATTATCACAGGCAAGGTGCTTCGCGAGGTTGACGGCTTCTCAATGGATAACATTGATGCCGCACTTAAGAAGGTTGTTTCTGCACGTAAGATTGAGCTTCTCGGCGTAAACGAGACAGCGATCAAGTCAGGCTACGATTACGAAGGCTGATAAAATACTTAATACCGCACTCGCTTGAGTGCGGTATTTTTTTGCGTCCTTACGAATATTATTAACAAAAACATAAAAAGGGGTATTCTATGGCGTTTCAGCAATTCGGAATTGATATTTCAAAATTTCAGAAGGGTATAAGCTTTGACCGTATTGTCGCCGAGGGGGTGCAGTTCGTTATTCTACGCGGCGCATATCACCTGACAAAGGACAGCGAATTTGAGAGCTTTTATGAACAAGCGAAAAAGAAAAAGCTCCCTGTTGGAGTCTATCTTTATACGATTGCGACAACACCGCAGGGAGCAAGAGAGGAAGCGGAGTTTCTTATCAACAGCGTCCTTAAAGGCAAGCAGTTCGAACTTCCGATTTATATTGATATCGAGGATGAACGCTACTATTCACGACCGAAAAGCTCAAATACGGCGGTTGTTAAAGCCTTCTGTGAAGCTCTTGAGGCTGCAGATTATTTTACGGGTGTATATGCTTCAACCTATTTTTTTGCAACCTATCTTGATGACAGTCAGCTCAAATCCTATACCCATTGGGTTGCACAATGGTCAAAGCAGCTGACTTATCCCGATGCAGGTACAGTCGGAATGTGGCAGTTCGGCGGTAATACAAACCTCCTCAGAAGCAATACTGTGGCGGGAATGGTGGTTGATCAGAATTATATGTTCCGCGATTTTCCGTCGGTTATAAAATCGTACGGTCTGAACGGCTTCCGGCCCGCGGCTCCCGCGATAAAGCCTGTTGCACCGCTGTCTGATGCAGGCACGCTGAAAAAAGGGGACGCTGATGCGGGTGTATATCTGCTCAAGCAGAACATCCTACTTCTGCGCAATGCAGGAGTAATAACTCAGGGTGTGGACGATAATAACATTTTCGGCGACGGTACCGAAACCGCTGTAAAACAGATTCAGCGTGCTGCAAAAATCAAGGAGGACGGCATCGTCGGCGCACAGACCATCCGTGCCATTCACACACTCCTGAACCCCTTCATTCCGTAAATAAATGACCCCTACAAATTTTAATTTGTCGGGGTGTCTTAAATGACGCACAAACCCAGCCTCCCTTGCCTAAAGGGAGGGGGACCACGAAGTGGTGGAGGGATAGTTTGTGACACGGAAAAAGATATAGCAGTAAAGAAACTTTGTTAATATATCCCTCCGTCTTTT
>JAFNVC010000034.1 GCA_017379935.1 Clostridia bacterium | reverse complement strand
GGCAGGCAACGTACTCGTAATTCGTATTTCCGATGAATGCGATGTGCATTTTTTCTTTTTCGATTGTTTTGATGTATCTGCTGACAGCGTAGCAGTCCTCTCTGAATTCGACAAAGCTCTTTACAGCAATTTCGCCGTCACGCATAAAACGGCAAAAATCATTTTCACCGTATTTTTCTGCAGCAAAATCCACAAGCTGTCGGATTGTTGAAATCTGATTGCCCATAGTCATACTTCTCCATTTAATCATATTTTAAAATGCTGTGTAAATTTTAAGATAAGTGCAATCAAATGTCAAGAACAAAAGTCGACAATGTGTTGCACATCGTCGGCTTTATTATAGTTATTCTGTTGATTTTTCGTATTTTTCGGCTTGCAGACACGAAAATCACATACCGAACACAATATTTTTAACCGCATATTATGTAATGGGAAATTGTTTGCAGAATTTCCCTGAAAATTTATATATTGTTAATATATATAACTATAAAAAGATTGAAAGTAGATGGATTTTGATGTATAATAGTTTAGTTAATAATGGCTTAGTGTCGTTTGGAGGAAAAATATATGGAAGCCTATCTGGATAACAGCGCAACTACACCGCTCTGCAAAGAGGCGGTCGAAAAAGTTAATTACGCCCTTACGTCCTGCTGGGGCAATCCCTCTTCCCTGCACGCAAACGGCATAGCCTCTTCCGAATTGCTTGAGGAATCACGCGGCATCATTGCCCGCAAGCTTTCGTGCGAGAGTGACGAAATCATCTTCACCTCGGGCGGTACGGAGAGTAATAATATAGCAATTCTCGGCGCCGCAAACGCGCTTAAGCGCCGCGGCAGCAGAATCATAACAACCTCGATCGAGCATTCGAGCGTTGAGGAGCCCGTAAAGTATCTTGAGGGTCAGGGCTTTGATGTTATCCGTCTGCGCGTCGGTGAAAACGGACTGATTGACGAGCGTCAGCTTTATGCCGCAACCAATCCCTCCGTTGTGCTTATCAGCATTATGTACGTCAATAACGAAATCGGCTCGGTACAGCCCGTTGAATTCGCAAAAAGAGCCGCCGTCCACGCGGGCGCAAATGCTCTCATCCACTGCGACGCCGTGCAGGCCTTCGGCAAAATGCAGCTCAAGCCCTACAATATGGGCGTTGACCTTATGAGCATCAGCTCACATAAGATTCACGGTCCCAAGGGCGCAGGCGCTCTTTTCGTTAAAAAGGGTACCCGTCTCGCTCCGCACGTTCTCGGCGGTCTTCAGGAAAACAAAATCCGACCCGGCACGGAGCCGTTGCCCGCAATTGCAGGCTTTGCCGCCGCCGCACAGGCTATGCCCGATTATTCAAAGGGACTCGACCACGCGGTACAGCTTCGCGACTATTTCGTCAAAAACGTTTCCGCTATGGAAAATATCAAAATCAACTCACCCGAAAATGCAGTGCCGTATATTACCAATATTTCCGTGCTCGGTATTCCGTCCGAGGTTATGCTCAACTACCTTTCAAATATGGGTATTTATGTTTCAAGCGGCTCGGCGTGTGCAAAGGGTAACAAGAGCCGTGTGCTCAGAAATATGAATCTGCCCGATGACAGAATCAACAGCGCGCTGAGAGTCAGCATTTCCCGCTTCACAACGAAGGAGGAAATCGACTATCTTCTTTACGGCATCGCAAACGCACAGAAAACTATGAGAAGAATGAAATAAATTTGGAGTTTCGTAAAAATGAAGGAAATTATTTTGCTTAAAAACGGCGAGCTTGCCCTCAAGGGTCTTAACCGCCACACTTTTGAAAATCAGCTTGTTAAAAATATGAAGCAGAGGCTTCACGACCTCGGAAAAATCCGCTATGTGCAGTCACAGTCAACGATTATGGTCGAGCCTAACGACGAGCGTGTTGACCTCGACGAGGCTTTCCGCAGACTGCAGAAAATCTTCGGCATTGCAGGTCTTTCCCGTTGCGCGGCAGTTGAAAAGGATATGGATGCTATACTGCCCGCCGCCTGCGAATATCTGAGTGAAGAACTGATGCTCGCAAAAACCTTCAAGGTTGAAGCTAAGCGTTCTGATAAAAAATTCCCGTTCAATTCTCCGCAGATATGCAGAGAGGTGGGCGGTGCCATACTTTCGAAATATCACCACCTCAAGGTTGATGTTCACAACCCCGAGCTTGTTGTTACGGTTGAGGTCAGAGATAATTACGCTTACATCCACGGCAACCAGCTCAAGGGCGCAGGCGGTATGCCCGTCGGCTCGGCAGGTCAGGCCGCCATCCTCATTTCAGGCGGTATCGACAGTCCCGTTGCTGCATGGATGATGGCAAAAAGAGGTCTCAGACTTTATGCAATCCACTTTGCTTCACCGCCGTACACAAGTCAGCGAGCAGAGATGAAGGTACATACTCTCCTTCGTCAGGTTGCAAAATACAGCGGCGATATTCCGCTCTGCGTTGTCCCCTTCACTCACATTCAGGAGGAAATCAAGGACAACTGTCCCGAGGATCTTTTCACAATCATTATGCGCCGCTTTATGATGCGCTGTGCGGAGAGAATCGCAAAGGATCAGGGCTGCGGCGCACTCATCACCGGTGAAAGCGTCGGACAGGTTGCAAGCCAGACTATGCAGGCTATCGCTTGTACCGAGGCGGTTGTCGATGAATTACCGCTCTTCCGTCCGCTCATCGGTATGGACAAGGACGAGGTTATCGAAATCTCACGTAAGATTGATACCTTCGAGACGTCTATCCTCCCCTACGAGGACTGCTGTACGGTATTCACTCCCAAGCATCCGAAGACACGTCCACAGTTAAAATTCGTCGAGGATGCCGAAAGCGTGCTTGACGTTGAGGGACTTATCGAAGAGGCACTCGGTAATCTGAAATTCATTAACATCGAATAATTGTTAGGGTGAAAAGCTTTTGAAAACTTGTGAAATTATCAGCGTAGGTACTGAGCTTCTGCTCGGCGATATTCTCAACACAGATGCGCAGTTCCTTGCACAGGAGCTGGCAAGGCTCGGCTTCGGCGTTATGCATCAGAGCGTTGTCGGCGATAACCACGAGCGTCTGCTCGCATCCCTTGAGCTCGCGTCACAAAGAAGTGATATCATCATTCTTTCGGGCGGTCTTGGTCCTACTCCTGATGATATAACCAAAGAGGTTGCCTGCGAATTTTTCTCAAAGGAGCTTGTTCTTCACGAGGAAAGCCTTGAGAGAATGACAAGCTTTTTCACAAGCAAGGGAATCGAAATGCCCGAAAGCAATAAAAAGCAGGCTATGCTTCCCGCTGACTGCGTTGTTTTCACAAACAACAACGGTACTGCACCCGGACTCGGAATGGAAAAAGACGGTAAGCACATCCTTCTTCTGCCCGGTCCGCCGAGAGAGCTCAGGCCGATGTTTTTTGAAAGTGCCGTCCCCTATCTTAAAAGATTTTCGGACAAGGTGATAATTTCACACAGCATCCGCACCTTCGGTATCGGTGAATCATCGATGTCACAGACGGTCGAGGATCTGCTCGAAAATGCAAACCCAACCGTTGCCCCCTACGCGAAGGACGGCGAAGCGCTTCTGCGTGTTACTGCTATGGCAGACGATGAGGAAGAGGCTGAAAAGCTCTGTGCACCCGTGATTGAAGAAATTCAAAAAAGACTCGGCAATTATATTTACGGTATCGATTACACCTGCATTGAGGAGGCGGTTGTTGCCCTTCTCAAGGAAAAGGGTCTGAGGCTCGCAACGGCTGAATCCTGTACGGGCGGTCTTATCGGAAAAAGAATCACCGATGTGTCAGGCGCATCAGGCGTTTTCGATTGCGGTATTATTTCATATTCTAACGAAATCAAAAATAAAATCCTCGGTGTAAGCGAGGATGACCTTAAAAAATACGGCGCTGTCAGCGAGCAGGTCGCAGGACAGATGGCACAGGGTGTGCTTAAATTGAGCGGTGCAGATATCGCGGTTTCCGTTACGGGAATTGCAGGCCCGAACAGCGACGGCACGGACAAGCCCGTGGGACTGAGCTACATCGGACTTGCAACAAAAGACGGTGTTCATGTCAAAAAGCTGATGACAGGCAGAAACGACCGCGACTATAACAGATATGTCAACGCGTCCAATGCCCTTAATATGGTAAGAATGTATCTGAGAGGTGAAAGCAATGGCTGAAAATAACATCAACAACGAAGTAATCAACGAGGTCAACGAGCCAGAAAAGAAGGGCAATCCCTTCTTCGGTGCGATATGCGCGCTTCTTATTGTCGCAATCGTTGCTTCGGGTATCTTCTCTTTCTTCAATATAACGGATTTTATGAATTCGTCAGGTGAAGAGCCGCCGACGGACAGCAGCATAAGCAGCGGCTATAACATCTACACCTCCATGGTGCCGAAGTACAATACAACAAAGTATCCCGCAGGCATCAATCCGAGTCTCGTCAAGGCTTATTCCGTCAATAACGACGTTGTCGGCTGGCTGAGCATACCGGGAACAAATATCAACACTCCCATCGTTCAGTCAAAGGATAATAACTATTATCTCCGCTGTAATTTCTACGGCACGAATACAAACTACGGCACTCCCTTTGCGGATTACCGCTGTAAGAAGAATACTCTCAGTGCAAATACCGTTATCTACGGTCATAATATGCCGTCGGGTACTCACTTCTATGACGTGCATCGCTATGAGGATATCGAATGGTACAAGCAGCATCCGATAATCAACTATTCAACCCTCAACGGCAGCTATACCTTCCTTGTATATACAGCCTTTTACACTACCGGTAAGATCAGCTACAACGGCGGTTATTTCTTCAACTACATCTACCCCAATATGGGTCCGGTCAGCATGAAGGGCTTTATCGAGCAGATCGATCAGCGCGCTATCTACAAAACAGGCATTGACCTTCGTTCAAGCGACAGAATCATTACCCTTTCAACCTGTACCCACTCACTCGACGCTGCCTGCGGAACGGATATCGACGGCAGACTCGTCGTTATCGGCAGACTGCTCCGCTCGGGTGAAACAACAAGCATTGACACCTCAAAGGCAAAGGCTAACCCGAATTACCGCCGCCCGCAGATCTGGTACGATAAGAAGGGTAAGACAAATCCGTATGCAGCTTCAGTAACCTGGCAGCCCTCGCAGAGATAGGAGGAAACCGAATGGTAAGCAAAAAAGAAGTAAAAAAATCCGTTGCAGAGAGCATCAGAAAAACTGTTCTCGGCATCGCTATCATAGTCCTCGTATGCACAGCGGCTTATCTTTTGAACGCTTACGTCATCGAGCCGTTCAAGCATAATCAGACGGGAAACGACACGACGGTTACCGACGAGGATAACACCAACACAACAATTATGGACGGCAGTAACGATACCATTCTTGCAAAATACAGCGCCCTTCTCAAAATCAACCCCGATTTTGCAGGCAAGCTTTATATCAGCGCTATCGACGAGACCGGCTACAATGTTGTTCAGGCGGATAATAACGAAAAGTATCTCAATCTTGGCTTCAAGGGCGAGACCACACGCTACGGTACGCTTTTCGTCGATTTCCGCAACAATCTCAAGGAGCTTAACGCTAACACAATAATCTACGGTCACAATATGCGCGACGGCTCTCAGCTCGGCTCACTCAGCCTTTACAACGACATTGAAAACTACAAGGCATATCCTACCCTTGAGTTCAATACAATTTACTCCAACCATACATGGAAGATTTTTGCCGCCTTTATCTCTAACGGAGACAAGGCACAGGACAACGGCTATGAATTCCCGTACATCGCGACGAATTTCCCGTCCGAGGCAAACTTCCTCGAGTTTATCGACGAGGTCAAATCCCGCTCATATTATACAAACGAAGCGGTTGACATCGTCCCGGGTGATAAAATCCTCACCCTTTCGACCTGCGACACCGTTTTCGAGGATGCACGCTTTGTCGTAATGGCAAGACTTGTACGCGACGGTGAAAGCAAGGAGGTTGACACCTCAAAGGCAAAGGTCAACGAAAATCAGCGATTCCCACAGGCGTGGTATGACGAAATGGGTATGTCAAACCCCTTCCGTAACGCGTCAAAATTTACAATCAGTTAAGAGGTGCCTAATGAATATCAAACTTTTTTCGCTCGAAAAGCAGGAGCTTCCCGAGTCTGAATCGGGCAAAAAATCAATTCTTGATTGTGCAAAAAGCTTTTTCCCCGATTGCGGAGGCTTCACAAGCTTCACCTCACAGAAGAGAATGCTGCTTGCAGTTTCGCAGAGTCTGCGTGCCGCTGACGTGGTTATCATCGCAGTGCAGAATAATATGTATAATGCAACAAAGAGGATGCTTTCCTCCGCACTCGGCATTAAAACCGCAGTCAACGAAGAGGTTGCCGTTGCGCTCAAGCCCCTTCTCCACAGTGGTAAAATCAAGGAAAATATTTACGATGTAAATGTCCGTTTTCCCGTCGGCGCCGAGGTTATGCTGACCGAAAGTGCGCTGACCTGCGGCTTTACTCTCTCCTCAGGCGCACAGCACATCATCTACCTCCCCGTGGAAGCACCCCGCGCTGATGAGACTGTACTCGGCTCACTTTACGATTATTTCGGCAAAATATGCGACGGCATCAACAGCCGTGCGGCAGAGGTAAGACGCCGCTCAATCTATAACAGATTTGCAGAAAAGGTCAACGATGAAAAAATCCGTATCGCATTCGCAGGCACTCCTGCGGTCGGCTATATTTCCGGATATATTCCTAAGGATGACAAGGGCTACATCATCACGGACGATAAATATGACTGCAGTGCTGAGGATGATACAACACTCATCAACAAGGCACGCGAGCTGCTTTCAATCAAGAACACTCAGTACAGCGTGATTTTCGGTGAAAAGGCTGTGGATGCAGAAGCTCAGGATGAGTTTCTTCCCGTTGCTGTTGCTGACGAAAGCGGCACAAGCACAATCAAGCTTTTCAGAGAAGAAAACGAAAGCGACGATGAATTTTTCTCCGCATGCTTCAACAAGGTTCTTCTTATGCTCTGCAGCTTGAATCAATTGTGCAATTCAGACGGCGAGGATTGTGACACAAAGGCTGACAGGCTTCTTCGTAAATCACTTATCAGGCTTACCTGTGCCGTCCTCGGCGGTGCAAGCGCAATCAGCCTGATAATTGCACTTATCATGGGTTAAGGAGAAATATATATGAAAAGAATTACAGCATTATTACTTGCTCTCGTCATCACGGCATCCGTATGCCTTACAGCATCTGCGGCAAAGCTCGGCGATGTTACGGGAGACAACAAGGTGAATTCGACAGATGCTCTCGCTGTTTTACAGTATTCTGTCGGCCTTAATAATAAAATCAATAAAAACGCCGCTGACGTCAACGGCGACGGCAGAGTGAACTCGACAGATGCTCTTGTTATTCTGCAGATTGCTGTCGGAATTTACGACACCTCAAAATACAAGGCAATCTTTTCGCTAAAGGCGACGGTAAACGGCAAGAATTACAGCTCGGGCGACGTTATCCCCGTCAAGAAGGGCGACACCGTATATGTTACACTCTCACTCTCCAATAATTTCTACACGGGGCCGACAAGCGCACAGTTTTATTACAACAGCAGCATTTTTTCTTCCGCACCCGCTGCAAAGTTCAACACTAACGGCCGCCTTTACGAGGTTTGCGGCAAGCAGACCTGCACCTTCGTCGACTGGGCAAAGGTTGCACAGCAGAACAAGGAGCTCTGCTGGCCCGATTACAGCGAAGCAAAGCTTGCTGAATTCAAAAAGAATCACAAGTTCCTCCGCATCACGATGACACCAAATGCAATGATGTCAAGTGAGGTTCCCAAATCAATCAACGAGGATCTCGTAACAATCGAATTCAAGGTCAGCTCAAGCGTCAGGAAGGGTACAACGGGTCAGATTACAATCCCCTATGAATCAAGAAGAACAAGAGAACACCTCAACGGTCATCTGATGTGCTCGGTTTACGAAAATGCCGACATCACAAGCAAGAACAGTCCCTACACTGAGGGTCTTTCCTACGATTGTACAAAGGCTACCCTCAATTTCAAGGTTGTTTAAAACAAAATCATTGACAATAGTTAATAATTTTGTTTATAATTAACATATAAAACTCAAGGAGGTTTCTGTTATGAAATCAGTTAGAAAGCTTATGTGCGTGCTTCTGAGCATTATGATGCTTGCACAGTTTGCGGTTATCGGTGCTTCGGCTGCTGAGGATTACACAATTATTAATCCGTACAACGAGGTTATCTGGGAAGGCGCAGACGCATGGGGCGCATACAAGGGTACAGTACATTCACACACAACCTACAGCGATGCAGAGGACACTCTCCCCGTTATGGTCAAGGAGTATTACAATCAGGATTACGATTTCCTCGCAATTTCTGACCATGGTATCACGGGCGTTGATTGGGATAAGGCTCCCGACACACAGCTTCTTTATACATACCAGTGGATTATCGGCAACCCCTATGAGCATCTCACAACTGAGGAATATATAGCTATCAAGGACGGTACATATCCGCTTTATGACGGCAGCAGCAGAGATTCAGGCCTTCTCCCCATTCTCGGCGCAAACGAGTTCAACCATTTCTCACTCACAAAGAACCACGTTAACGGCTTCTTCCTTCCCGGCACAACAGGCAGCGGCTATGCAGGCGCTGAAAACGAGAAGGGCTTTGAGCAGGTTATCAAGTTCATCGAGGAGAACGGCGGTATTTCACACATCAATCATCCCGGTGACTGGCTCAACTCTAACGCCAACCCGGATGTTGTAAACGATCCTTACTACATCAGCTTCTTCGGCGACCTTATGCTCAAGTATGATTCCTGCCTCGGTATGGAGGTCTTCAACGAGAGAAACGGCACAACAGGCTATGACAGAATCCTCTGGGATAACCTTCTTATGTACTGCCTCCCCTACGGCAAGAATGTTATCGGCTACTCCAACACTGATGCTCACTGGCCATCCTGCGTTGACTCATCCTTCAGCGTATTTATGATGGAAGAGAACACTGTAGACAACGTTAAGAAGACAATGGAGAACGGCGCACTCTTTATGATCACAAGAAAGCTTCGTCCCAACGAGTGGATCGGACCTTCCGAGGAAATCGACGTTATGAACGAGGGTCTCCCCTATCCGATGTTCACAAACATCGCTGTTGACGGACATAAGATTTCTGTCAACGCTAAGGACTGCGACACAATCCAGTGGATTGCAAACGGCAAGGTTATCGCAACATCTGCAGTCGGTGCTGATGCAATTACTCTTGACCTCGACACAATCGCAGGCTCAGAGGACTTCCAGTACGTAAGAGCAGAGCTTTTCGGTAAGGGCGGCTTGTGCCTTTCACAGGCATTCGCAATCGAAGACGGCTCAGAAAAACTCGAATATGAAGAGGAAGAGCTCGACTTCGGTGCAAAGTTCCTTCGTTGGTTCAAGGGCACAAAGCTCTGGGCTATCATCAACGAAATCATTATGGCAATCAAGGGCTAATCCCCTGACAGAATAAAAAACGAGAGGTAATACGGATTTCCGTATTACCTCTTAATTTTAACCTGTTATAATTCCCTGATTGATAAATACAGTAGCTATTGCAAAATAAATTACCAGAGTTAAAGCGTCAACGATTGTCGTAATCATCGGGCCCGCCATAAGAGCCGGGTCAAGACGCATAACCTTTGCGAGAATCGGCAGAGAACAGCCGATTGCCTTTGCCACAATAACCGCACAAGCCATTGCAAGTGAAACAACAATAAAGGTACTGCTTTCAATCTCACTGCCCGTAATGAGCTTTGTCGCCCACATTCTGCCGTAGTTTGCAACAGCAAGCACAACACCGCAGAGAAGCGCAACGCGGATTTCCTTCCACAGCACGCGGAAATAGTCGCGTATCTGAATATCACCCAGTGCAAGACCGCGGATGATAAGCGTTGACGTCTGATTACCGCAGTTACCGCCCGTACCCATAATCATCGGGATTGCGGCTGTAAGTCCCACAACGAGCGAGAGCTTGCCCTCGAAGCCTTCGATAATCTGGCTTGTAAACGTTGCGAGGAACATAAGAACGAGAAGCCACAGAATACGGTTTTTAAACATTGAGAAAACGCCCGTTTTAAGGTATTCATCCTCTGACGGCAAAAGAGATGCCATCTTTTCGAAGTCCTCTGTCGTTTCCTCTTCGATAACGTCCACGATATCGTCGATGGTGATGATACCGACAAGTCGGTTTTCCTTATCGACAACGGGAACGGAGAGAAGGTCGTATTTCTTCGCGATGTTTGCGACCTCTTCCTGGTCATCCATCGTATTAACGAAGATGAGCTGCTCGTCATCGTACATTATCTCCCTGACGAGTGTATCCTCAGGGGTAACAATAAGTCGTCTGAGCGGTACCGTTCCGACGAGCTTACGCTTACCGTCCGTACAGTAGCAGGTGTAAATCGTCTCCTTATCAAGCGCCGTTGCTCGGATCTGTGCGATAGCCTGCTTTACGGTATAGGTTTCGGGGAACGAAACCATTTCGATTGTCATAATGCTTCCCGCAGAATTTTCGGGATACTGCAAAAATCTGTTGATAAGATTTCTCGTTTCGCTGTCCGCCTGTGCAAGCACACGCGTTACGACGTTTGCAGGCACCTCCTCAAGGAAGTCAACTGCGTCGTCGATGAACATATCCTCAACAAGGCTTGCAAGCTCCTTGTTCGTGATCGCAGAAACGATGTTGCTCTGAATTTCGCTGTCAAGATAAGAAAAAACATCAGCCGAAGATGATTTTGGTAACAAACGGAACAGACGTACCTGTTGCTCCTCGGATTCAAACTCCTCCATCAGGGAAGCAATGTCAACGACGTTCATTTCGCTGAGCATTTCTTTTATTGCCGAGAATTTGTTGTTAGCCAGCATCCTGCTGATGATTTCAACCATTGTTTCCATTTGAATACACCCCTTTTCAGCGGCAAACCGCCGACCGCAGGTGTATCGTGATTACTTCGTAAGAAAAGACGCACCTACGGCGATGAATCCGCCACTTATTCTGTTCTGAGTTAAATAAGTTAAGAATCGTTGCCCGTAACTACCGTCGCTACTCACGAAATTTCACCTCTCAAATTAATTATTGACACTTTATTTTAAACCCATAAAATTTAGTTGTCAACCCTTTAGCAATATTTTTATAAAGAAAAACGCACTCGGCTGAGTGCGTTTTTAACTTCTTTTAAATCAGAATGACATTGTGTTCTTACAGGTCCACTTGCCCTGGATTGCGCCGACTGTGATATTGATGCCAAGTGCCTTCGCCTGAGCATTTGCAACTGTAAGCGGCATTTCAACAACTGTGTTTGTAACTCTTCCCTGAGAGTCGATTGTTGCCGTAATGGTTGTACCGGGATAATTGAAGGTACAGCTGTTGATTTTTACTGCCGCACCGAAGTCGATAACGTTGATATCAAGCGGCCATGCACAGGAAGCGTTATACTTTGCAACGCCGTCGTGCGCGCAGGATTCGGGATTGAGAGTATAAACGATCTTATATCCGTTACCGCTCTTTGAAACGGAAATAGTCTTCACAGCCGCATCATAGAGGTTTGCAGGAAGAACGAACTGTGTAATATGAGTTCCGTCAGAGGCTGTCGGACCTGAGAAAGACTTTGTCTGAAGCTTATCGTTTTTCTTTGTATTGTTTGCGATAATGGTATTTGCGAAATCATCAGCGTTAAGACCTGCATTACCGATATCAATACCCTGAACCGCAACATCAACATGCTCAGTCTTTGTAGCGTTTACCTTCGGCTGAGAGTAAGATCTGTTAAGGCAGTTGTTGTAGTAAGCGATAAGCTGTGACTTTGAATAATTGAGCGGATTTTCTGCATTCTGCACGGGAGTCTGCTGCTGAGCCTGTCCGCCCTGCTGTGTGCCACCCTGCTGAACACCGCCCTGCTGAATGTTGACAGCGGGCTGATCCGTGCCTGTCGGAGTATTATCACCTGACGGATCCTGAACAACAGAGCTGCCGCCCTGCTGAATCAGATTATTCTGAGTCATATTGTTGTTGACGTTAATATTATTTCCGCCCTGCTGAGTTTCGTTTCTGTCAAGAGGGAGGATGTTACCCGTGATTTTATCAACCGATACATTTATAGCAAGACACACGATCATAACACACAAAAGTGATGCGATGACGGTTACGACCTTTTTCCAAGAACTGTTCATAGTTACACTCCTTAAATATACTAAAAGTTATTTTAGCATAAAACGAAGCGTAAATCTATATATTTTTGAAAAAATTTTATTTAATTAAGTGTTATCCTTGCTTATCGGATGTCTTATAAGCAAGCGCGAGAGCGTTTTCGCATTAAAGGGCAGAAGAGGATACAGATATCCCCTGCCCGTGATTGTTTTGGTGAATAGCATTTCGGCAAAAACTGTCAGTATTCCCGCGAGATATCCCCACACTCCGAAGGCGGCGGTCAGCACAAGGATGAATATACGCGAAAGCTTGAAGGCATAGCCAAGCTCAAAGCTCGGCTGTGCAAAGTTTGCAATCGCAACAAAAGCCATAAACAGCACGACCTCGGAGGAAAAAAGCTGTGCCTTCACAGCGAGATCTCCGAGGACGAGTGCACCGATAACGCTGAATGAATTGCTCAGCGCATTCGGAGTATTTAGCGACGCGAGCTTGAGCGTATCGATAACAACCTCAATGATAAGAAGCTGAACGATGATCGGCACGGTATAGTATTCCTTGATTGTTATAAAGCTCAGCCATTCGGGAATGTACTGCGGATTACTGACGAGCAGATACCACGTCGGTGACAGCAGAAGTGCAAGAGCAAAAATCAGCATACGGATAAAGCGCAGATAGGTTCCGACAATCGGCGGGAAATAGTAGTCGTTGGTGTCCTGAAGAAATTCGAAAAAGCTCGTCGGTACAATCATTGCCGCGGGCGAATTATCAACGATAACAATAATACTCCCCTCTGCAATACAAGCGGAAGCGGAATCGGGACGTTCGGTATATCTTACCTTCGGAAACGGATTAAAAACCTGCTTTCTGACAAGGCATTCAATAAGACTTTCCTGACTCATTGAGAGAGTGTTGACATCAATTCGGCTGATTTTATCCCGAAGCTTTTTCACGGTTTTCATATCCGCCTTGCCTTCAAGGTAGCAGATGGCAACATCCGTGCGCGAGCGGGAGCCCGCCTCGTGCACCTCCATAATAAGGTCACGGTCGCGTATTCTCCGACGGATAAGCGCCGTGTTGAACAACAGTCCTTCGACAAAGCCGTCGTGAGCACCGCGGAGCACCTTATCGTTATCCGGCTCCTGCACGGATCGACGCGGAAAATTACGAGTTTTAATCAGAAAGCCTGTGCTGAAGCCGTCAACCACGAGCAGTATCGCGCCCGAATAAACCACCTTGGCAATCGTATTGATATCATCGCACACCTGAGTTTCAATGTAAGAAACAGCCTTCTGAGCAAAGTCCTGAACCGTCATTTTCGGCGGCAAATGCTCAATGCTCATCAGAAAATTCAGCACACGCTCGGAAATCTCGTTATTTACAAATCCGTCAACATAATAAATTTGCGCATTCCGTCCGCCCGTGCGGAAGGGCGTGTTCACAACATCAAAGTTTTCAGCAACCCTGAAATAGGAATCAAGCTCTTTAACATTTTTATCAAAGGAATCGGAAAACAACATTTTTTCGCTCATTACTGCACCTCAAAGATAAACTAAAAATATTGTTTTCCGATTGATTGAAATTATTCTTATTCGTACTCCCCGTACAAATCAACAATGGTATTCCACGTTATCGGCCCGACCTGACCTGTCGGTTCAAGGCCGTTTAACCTCTGCACCGCTTCAACGGCGGCTTTTGTACGGCTGCCGTACTGTCCGTCGACGCTGATTACCGGCACGGAAGGATTGCTCTGACCGATAACACGAAGATACCGCTGCAGCTGACGAACAACATCGCCCTGCGCACCCGTGGTGATAAAATAGCCCGGATAAATCAGGCTCGAATATGTCTTGTAATTCGGCGGCAGGCTGTTCAGAACGCCCTCATAAGCCCTTTGGAGTGCATTCCACGTGCTTCTGCCGACAATTCCGTCCACATCAAGATTATAAAGCTTCTGGAAGGTCAGCACGGCATCATACGTCTCCTGACCGAAAATGCCGTCAACGGATATCTGCGGAAGCTTCGGGTTGAAGAAGCCGAGAAAGGCAAGGTAATACTGAAGCGTACGCACGGGTATACCTCTGTCTCCGCGGCGCAGGACCTTCGAAAACTGACGTTCAACCTCGCTAAGGGAAAGTCCCTCCGAATAAAGCTCCGACAGACCCTTGACGCCGTTGTATATATATTTGATCTTATACCACGTCTCCTTGCCGACTATGCCGTCCGGAGTAAGGTTGAAAATACTCTGAAACCTCCTGACGGCGGCAAGAGTTGACTCCTCAAAGATGCCCGTCGGATTTTTGATTTTCGGAATTGACGGATAGTTTCCGGCAATGCGGTTGAGCTGCCGCTGAATATCGCTGACCTCCTCGCCCACACTTCCGAGCCTGAGCGCTGTTCCCGGATAAGACGGGATGTTGCTCCTGACGGGTGCATTCTGCACGATATTGATATCGTTTCCGTAATAATTCTGCAGAATCCTGTACGGAGTATAGCCCTGCTGTGCGAGAGGAACTGTTCCCCACTGCGAAAGTCCCGGACACGAGCCCGCACAATACTGGGTAAAATACGGCTGCACCTGCCCCTGCTTCACAACATAGTCGTTAAAAATTTCGTCCACGATTCGGCTGATGTTTGAGAAGATATCTCTGCCGTTGACAAAGGCCTGATCGTACTGAGTCGAGCTTGTGATGTCAAAGTCATAGCCCTTAGAGCGGTAATATTCCGTGTACACGCGATTGAGCGCATAGCTTATCTGCGCATAGATATTGGCACGGATTGCATTTTCGGGCCACGTCGGATAAATCTCGCTGGATGCGACATTTTTGATATAATCGGGAAAGGTAACCCTGACGTTGCGCGCATTGGAATCGGGCGTGCCGAGATGCACTGTTATAAATTCGGGAATCGTCGGTGTGTCTGCAACAGCCATCAGCGTTCACCTCCGAAAAGAGTCATCGGCTCGTTTTGTGTTACCGTCTGTGTCGGTTCACTGCCGTCTGAGCTTAATGGCACAAGCTCGACAGGCTGAATAGATTTTACGGAATCAAAAACGGGAATACCCTCAAAAACAGCCGTTGAATATCCCGGCTTACTGACCCTCAGTGAATAAACCGCGTACGGCTCTATCGTACTGTTTTCATTGAACGAAATTGAGCCGTCAGGGGCCGGCAGACGGATGTTATCCGCAACACCGTCAACATCTGTTATTCCGCTGTAAAGCTCACGCTCGCCGTCAGAGAGCCTGATATACACCTTGACCGTCGCACCCGGAGCAGGAAACGCCCGGTTGGCGGTAAACGCCTGTACCCGCAAAAGCCCCTGCGAGGGATTGCCGCGTACAAACTCCTCGTAATCGGCAAAGGGTACTCTGCCCGCAATTACCGCTGACGGCTCTTCGGGCTCAGGTATCGGAACGGCTTCAGCCGCAAGTACCTCTGCCGTCATTCGCCCGTCCTCGCGCTCTTCTCCGGTATGTACGGAAGACTGCTTGGAAATTTCAATAAGCTCACGGCGGTACTTTTCAATCATATCTTCAAAATTATGCATTAAAAAACCTCCTTCGCTTACATACTATGCGAAAGAGGTTTTGTTTGTTATTTTTCTTTTGATGAGCCGTAGCCGTAACCGTAGCCGTAGCCGTATCTGCCGTAGCCGCCGTACTTGCCGTATCTGCCGTACTTACCGTACTTGCCGCCGTACTTACCTGCCTTGATTGTTGAGTCAGTCTCAGCATTGAATACGCAACCGACGATTTCAGCACCGTTAGCGTCGATATCCTCAACTGACATACGGATTCTTGCGAAGGGAGAATGGTCTTCTCTTACAACGAAGATAGTCGCATCAGCAAAGCCTGCGATAATCGAAGCGTCGGTAACAACCGAAGCGGGCGCGGTATCGATGATGATATAATCGAACTCATCGCGGATGCTTCTTACAAGCTCCTCAGCATCCTTTGTTGAAAGAAGCTCTGAGGGATTTGAAACAGCCTTACGGTCAGCAAGAACATAAAGGTTGAAGTTCTTGACAAGCTTGATAGCCTCCGTAAGCGGAACGTCCTGTCGGATAACGTTTGCAAAGCCGTAGCCCTGCTCGGGAAGTGAAAGAATCTTTGCAATTGACGGCTTACGAAGGTCAGCATCAATAAGAAGAACTGACTTGCCGTTTTCAGCAAGAGAGAGCGCGATATTTGTTGAAACCGTCGTCTTACCCTCATTCTCGCAGGCACTTGTAACAAGGTAAACCTTATTGCCCGACTTAGCAGAGTTGCTTTCGATCTTGGTACGGATCGCCTTATATGTTTCGATAAAGGAGAAGCCTGTTCTTCTGTCCGCAACCAAAAGACCCTTATCTGTCTTATTTTTATTCGTAACAAGCTGTACTGAACCGAGAACAGGAATACTAAGCTTATCGCTGAGCTCGTCAGAGTTCTTGATTGTATCCTTGATAATAAACGAGATAAGAACCAATACGCAGTAAATCAGAATACCTATAACAGCACTGATAGTTGCAATAACCAATGTTGAACGGTCCTGCTCAGGCTCAGTTGCCTTTACGGGAGTTTCACAGACATTGAGCTGTGCATTGGGATAAATATCCTCAACAACATCAGCATAAACGTCAACAACAGCCTTCGCGATATTGTATGAGGTGTCGGGGCTTTCCGTTTGGACAAAAAGCTCAATAGCGTTTGTCGCATTGACAGTCTGCACCGTGATGCTGTTATTGATGAACTCATAGGAAAGGTTACCCGGACAAGCCTCGCGTACAGACTCCATAAGAACACGTCCCGAGAGAATGTACTTGAAGGTATTGGTGATGTTGATCTGCGCCGAAACAGCAGAGTTTTCAACAGCCTGATCCTCGGAAAGAGTGTTGACGATAAACGCTACCTCGGAGGTGTAGGTTTCCTTACTGGTCACCTTTCCGACAACGCCGCCAAGCATACCGCAGACAAGCGCAATGATGATGATAAGCCATATTTTCTTTGAAAGCTCGAGCAGATAGCCGATGATATTCAGCTCAAAGCCCTTCTGTTTTGCGGAGCTGTCAAAATTATTCATTACAAATCCCCCGTTCTCTGGTTTTCAATATATGAGTATTTTCTGCCGTCAGTATCTACTGCGTAGGTTGCCGTGTACGCAATCCCAATAACGATATGCGGCATTTTTGAATTGTAGGTAACAAAGCCTGTTTCAAGCACAACAAGCAGCAGCATAAACGTCAGGAACAAAAGACTGAGCCTGCTTTTGTGCACAACTGTATTTTTAATCAGCTTGATTATTATAAAAGCATACATCGAATAATAGATAAAAAATCCGATGACACCCAATTCACTTAATATCTGCCAGTAGTTATTGTGGCTGTAAACGCCCTGCAAATCATAAAACTCGTCGATAATTTTTGCAAAGTTACCCATGCCCTTACCGATCAGCGGTGATTCGCCGAACATCTCCTGCGCAAGCTGGATGTAATATGAGCGCATATAAAGGCTGTTGTCAACCTTGTGCGATCTGTCCTCGAACCAGAACTCAAGCATTGATTCAAAACGCTTACCGATTGAATTATAGGCGTTGACGTCGTTCATAATAATGAAAACCACAAATACAGCCAGGCCTGCAATCAACAATATACGAAAAAGATAATTGCGCTTATAAGTCGAGAAGAAAACGAAAAGCAGCGGTCCTGCAACAGAGGCGAACAACGCTTTTCTTGAGCCTGACATAACTACAAATATAACGAAAAGAACAACCAGCAAAATGTACCTTTTTTTGCCTTTTGAATAGAATTCATAAAAAGCAAAAAGCTCGGCACAGAATGCAAGAAACGCAACGCTGTTCTGGTTAGCACCGCTGAAGTGCGAGCCCATAACACCCGCGCTCCATTCATCTATCGGTGTTACGGCAAGCTCCATCGCAACAATTACCACAATCGAAAAAATAAAAATCTTTATCAGCCGTTCAAGATCCTCCGCCTTATCGACATAAATCGACACCGAGGTTATACTCGCGATGATAACCACCATACGAAGGAAGTATGACGCCATATATGTGTTAATAAACATTGACCACAGACACGATACCGCGGCAAAAGCCGTAAAAGCGATGTACCATGCCGTATTATACGGAATTACTACTTTTTTGTTTCTTCTTCCTATCCAGAGAAGCATTACCGCGACGAGCATAACAAGTCCCGTAGCCGTACCGATAAACTTAACATCGTTGAATGCAAAAAGCGTAATCGTATTGACTATAAAGGTCAATTCATATATCCAACGTGCGGTATTCTCTTTATTTCCCTCGAACCGGAGAATACCTTTATTCAAAGAGATCATATCGCACCCCTGACCTTTTAAAAATTAAGAACAGCAGATTTCCCCGGCGAATGCCGTAAAATTCTTTTCTGCATCAAAATTCTCTTCCCAGAAGGAACGCGCGTTTCTGCGCATCGCTTCCCTTTCCTGCTTTGAAGAGAGGATAATTTCTTTTATTTTCTGTGCAAGGAGCTCGTCAGTGAAATTCTCATCAATAAGAAAGCCGTTGTAGGAATCCTTCACAATTTCACCGACTCCGCCGACATCCGTTGCAAGCACGGGTATCGAAAAGGACATAGCCTCCATCATCGAAACCGGAAGCCCCTCCGTGTTGCTGGTGTTAATCAGCATATCAACGCTATTGGTGCGGTAGAATTCACCCACCGCTTCGTTCGGAATCTCACCGAGAAATTCAGCCTTTATATTTTCGAGTCCCTCACAGAGCTGCTTTACGGCTTCGCTTGTTTCACCCGAGCCGATGTGAGTCCACCTGATTTTTCCGGGATTTTCTTTATCCAGAAGCAAAAGCGCCGACGCAATTCTGTCGAGTCTTTTAAGCGGTATCATACGCGAGCAGGACACAAGATGAAATTCATCCTCGCTCATACAGGATGTGCCGTTTCCCACCGTGCCGAGGTAGCGGTGGCTGATCTTGTCCGAATATTCGGGATAGCCTTCACGGATGTATTTTTCTCCGTTTACCGAGCAGGGGTAAACAGCATCAATCTTATCAAGCAGAAAACGTCTTTTCGGAATATAACCGATCGGATTCGCTTCTCTGTAAACATCGTGACCGTGTGCACGGGAGACGAATTTAACGTTTTCACACTCAGCCGAGAGCTTGTCATAAATCTTGCTTGCGACAAGCGCGGCAACAAAAAACCAATAGCTGTACACCGTAACGCTGTCGTATTCACTGAAATCATATTTATCGAGTATCTTTTCGCAAAGTGCAAACTCACGCTCGCCTCTTGCGGTGAAATATTCGTAGAAAAGTCTGTGCTTTATACTCTTTTTTGCCTCGTCCTCAACATCCCTCGCGGGGCGGAGAAAATTCACGGCACCGTTAAAAAGAGAAATCGCACGGTTGATTTTTTTCGGAATCGACGTAATATTATAGCAATCAAAATTCTTCGGCACCGTGCGCGTAAGCTCTGCATCCTTATCAAGACCGATTGAAAGGGTTATCACCTTATCAAACTGCTTTGCAAGAAAAGGCACCTCCGGCTCGAGAAAAGCCTCTCCCAGAGAATACGGATATAGGTTTGTTACGAGAATCAGACAACTCTTCATATCACTATCGTCCTATTATACAAATACACTTGATTGTAACATTTTTTCGAGCCGTTGTCTACAAACAAAGTGAATTTTTTGTCGATTTTTGCAATTATTTTTCGCCGAGAGCTTTCACAACTTCCTTGTAATGGTTGCCCTTGTGCTCAAAATTGCGGTAGACATTATAGCTCGGTGCAGCAGGTGAAAGAAGGCAGGTTTTGCCCTTTTGAGTGAATTTATATGCCGCCTCAACTGCCTCCTCCATGGTTTCAACCGGAATAACATTTTTCGCCGAGCCCATTTCGGTCAGAGCGCTGCAGATTTTCGTACCCGTCTCAGGCATACCGATAATATTTTTTATCGGGCAGACATCAAGATAGGTTACAAAATCCTCATAGGTAATTCCACGGTCAAGTCCGCCGAAAATAAGCGTGTCAATATTGCCGAGAGCATCAACGGCACACTCAACAGCGTGCGGAATTGTAGCAATACTGTCATTGTAGAAGCTGATGCCCTTATATTCACCGACAGGCTCCATTCTGTGCGGAATACCCGTGAATTTTTCAACACCGCGCTTCACCGCATCGTCATCCGCACCCAAAAGACGGGCAGCAGCCTCTGCAAAGAAGATATCCTGATGGCAGTGCTTGCCGATAAGTCTCGGATTAAGAGTGGTGAGCATCTGCTGAAAATCATTCGTCGGCTCTGCGCTGACAGGGATTTTCACGCTTTTATACTGTGAAAAATTAATAAGTCCCTCAACATTCTGGTCAGCATTGTAAACAAGATAATTTTCCTCTGACTGATGATTGACGATATTAAGCTTCGCGTTGATATAACCGCGGTAGCCGTCATAATGGTCGAGATGCTCCTCGTAGATATTCGTAAAAATCGCAACATCGGGAGATGTGCGGCAGAACTCAAGCTGATGGCAAGACATTTCGATAACCGCAATTTTGCCGTCGCACTCGTCGATGATATCAAACACAGGCACGCCGATATTGCCGACAAGATAAGCGTCCAGACCTGCCTCGGTAATAAGATTATAGGTGAGTGTTGATGTCGTGGTCTTACCCTTTGTTCCTGTAATACCGATTTTTTTACACGGCGCATATTCGAGGAACAGATCCACCTGACAGGTGATGAGCACATTTTCGGGGATTTCGATATTGACGATCGGCACACCCGGAGTTTTGATTACAAGCTCGTAGTCGAAAACTCTTTCCATATATCCTTCACCCGTGAGCAGAGTCACGTTATTATCATCGAGAGAAATTTCCTTTTTATCCGCAATCGCAAGCGGCTTTTCGGGAAAATATTTTCTTATATAATTATAGGTCGAAACGCCCTCCCTGCCGAAGCCGAGGATGACGATATTCTTATCCCTTAAAAATTCAATCAAATTATGACACATTTTCTGCATCTCCGTAATTCAGATTAAAATTCGCATTCAGCGTTACAGCGCTGTGTGCTGATCAGAGAGCCCTTCTCGACCGCACCGTTCTCCGCACCGCACCACGGACAGTAGATATGATCCATCGGTGCAGTTAAATCTGTTGAAATAGGCACGCTCGTGTCGCGCACAACCTCAAAACGCTTATAACAGCATTCGCATTGTTTTTTCATTTTATCCAACTCCAAAAAAAGGACGGGGATTTCCGTCCTTTTATGATTTATGTAATATCTTATCTGTTTGAGCCGAAAAGACTCTGGCGTGCCTTGCGGATTTCTGCGATATTTGAAGAAAGAACCTCATCGCTGTTCTTGAGGATATCCTCAACAAATTCAGCCGCACCGCTGCGGATTTCCGTTGCCCACTTTTCAGCCTTTGCACGCATATCGTTGGACTGGTTTGTAGCGTCAAGAAGGATTGAATCAGCTTCCTTTCTTGCGTTACCGAGCATCTTTTCAACCTCGTTTACAGCCTGCGCTCTTACACGGTCGGAATATTCGTGTGCAAGACGAGCGATCTCAGAATTTTCAACCATCTGACGAGCCTGCTCTGACGCTGCCTCGATTGTAGCGTTAGCGTTTGTTTCAGCCGTTGCAACGATTGAAGCTGCCTTTTCCTTAGCCTCAGCAATGATTGTATCAGCCTGAGTCTGTGCTGTCGAAACAATAGAGGAAGCCTCATTATTAGCCTTAGTGATAAGATTGTTGTGGTGAGCAACAACCTCCTGTGCCTTTTCAATTTCAATGGGAAGATCGTAGCGGATATCCTCAACGCACTGCTTGATTACCTCCGCATCAACTGCAATTTTACCGCCTGAAAGAGGCAATTTGCTGCCTGATTCAATGGTATCCTCGATTTTATCAAGTAAGCCCTGTACGTTCATCTGTCTGTCATCCTTTCTTCTTTATGCCTTTTACAATATCGTCATATACCTCTTCGGGTACGAATTTCTTAACATCTCCGCCAAGCTCGCAGACCTGCTTGACAATGCTTGAGGAAAGATACATATAATCTGCGCCCGCGGTTACGAAAACCGTCTCAACGTCGGGATTAAGCTCCTTATTGGTCAAAGCCTGCTGAAACTCATGCTCAAAGTCGGACACGGCGCGCAAGCCCTTGACAATAGCGTTTGCTTTATGGATTTTTGCATAATCAGCGAGAAGTCCGTCATAATAATCCACACGGACATTCGGCAAATCCTTCACGCAACGGGTAATAAGCTCTGCCCTCTCCTGATAAGTAAAGCAGCCGACGGGCTTTTTGTGGTTAATCATAACAACAACGATAACCTCGTCAAAAAGCTTTGAGGCTCTTCTGATAACGCTCATATGACCGTTTGTTATCGGGTCGAAGCTGCCGGGATAGATAACTCTCGTCATTCCGCTTTCCCTCCTTCGCCGAGCCTGTAAACCGTTACGCCGAGCTTGCCGTATTTATAGGTACGGTAAACTGCAAAGCTGCCTGCAGTCTCGGACAATTCCTCACCGTAGGGATGCTCGCAGATAATAACGCCGCCGTCGTTGACAACCTCTGCCGCAAGCGGAAGTGCCTTCTGCAGGATTCCCTTCGAATACGGAGGATCCATAAATATGATATCGAATTTCTTTCTGCTGTTGCGAAGGAACATCATCGCATCGCTCTGAAGAACAGCAGAATTCTTATGAAGTCCCGTCGAGAGAAGATTGGATTTAATAACGCTGACGGCATCCTTGCTCAGATCCGTAAACGTAGCGTAAGCCGCGCCTCTGCTGAGTGCCTCGATGCCGAGCTGTCCCGAACCTGCGAAAAGGTCGAGAACCTCTCTGCCCTCGATTTCGAACTGTATTATGCTGAATATTGCTTCCTTAACTCTGTCGGTAGTCGGACGTACATCCTCGCCCTCAAGAGTTTTAAGAACCCGACCTCTTGCCAAACCTGTTATTACTCGCACAGTCAAAGCTCCTATCCTATAAATTTACTTTTACATACACTGTTATTATCACATTTTTGACGGTATGTTGTCAATATTTTTTCTGAAATAATCATAAACTTTTTGCGCTGTTGAACGATTTATTCCCTCTGCCTTGCAAAGTTCGTCAACGCTCGCCGATTTTATCGCAGAAACTGTTTTGAAATGCTTTAAAAGCGCCTTGCTCTTTTTTTCGCCGACGCCCTCAATTTTTGTAAGCGTTGCGTTGAACATCGATTTTTTATGCTTCTGGTGGTGGTATGCAACCGAATAGCGGTGAACCTCCTCCTGAATCGTAGAGATGAGTGTAAATGCCTGACGCTTGGAATTGATTGCAATTTCTCCGCCGTCGAAGGCAACTGCGCGCGTGCGGTGCTTGTTATCCTTGACCATACCGTAAACGGGGATTTCATAACCGAACGCTCTGACAATCGGAAGGACGGCATTGACCTGTCCGATACCGCCGTCAAGCAGAATAAGGTCAGGCAGAATTCCGAAGCCCTCGCCCGTCTCCTTTTCTTCCTCATATCTGTTAAGACGGCGCGAAATTACCTCCGCCATTGAAGCATAATCGTCCTGTCCCGAAAAGCCCTTTATGGAAAATCTGCGGTAGCTTTTTTTATACGGAAGTCCGTTTTTAAATACAACCATACCCGCAACGTTGTCACTGCCAGCCGTGTGGGAAATATCATACGATTCGATAAAAGCGGGCGGCTTCGGCAGATTAAGAAGCCTTGACAGCTCGTCGAGTGCAGCTGTCGCCTTTCCGCTCCTGCCCATTGAAAGCGCGAGCTTCTGAGAAGCATTGTTACGGCACATTGTAACGAGCTCAAGCTGTCTGCCGCGTTGCGGAATGTTGATTTCCACCTTTTTCCCCGCAAGCTGTGAAAGCCACTCATTGAGAAGCTCGGGATCGCTTACCTCGCCGTCAACCGTAACGTATTTCGGCACGGTGCGCCCCATTGAATAAAAGCGCGTGATAAGCTCGTGCCTCGTCTCGGGGAGAGAGTCGATTTCGTCAAAAATAAACCACTCGTTATCCCTGAGTCTGCCGTCAAAGAAACGCAGAACGGACAGGCAGAATTTATCCTCTGACTGTGCGATTGCAAAGACATCCTGCTCCTTGACGGACGAACCTGCAACCTTCTGTTTTTCGTTGACCTTTTTGATCGAATTTATTCTGTCGCGAAGCTTGGCGGCTTTTTCAAACTCAAGATTTTCTGCCGCCTCCTCCATTTCGGCTGTAAGCTCTGCAACGATTTTTGTGCTGTCACCCTGAAGGAACTTGACTGCGGCTTCTACCGCCTCATTATATTCCTCGCGTGTGATTTTTCTCGCGCAGGGTGCGGAGCACTGCTTTATAAAATAATTAAGGCACGGTCTGCCCTTGCCGATTTCACGCGGGAAGCTCTTGTTACAATGAGGAAGCATAAAAATCTTCAAAGCCTCGTCAACGGAGGACGAAACACTGAACGAGCTTGTATAAGGCCCGATATAGCGCGCGCCGTCGTCCAGCTTCTGCTTGACCGCAGAAATCTTCGGCCACTCGCCTTTTGTAATTCTTATATAAGAATAGCCCTTATCATCCTTTAGAAGAATGTTATATTTCGGGGAATACTGCTTAATGAGCGAGCATTCGAGTACAAGCGCTTCGAACTCGCTATCGGTTAAGATGTAGTCGAAATCGTTAACGTTTTCGACCATACGGCGCACTTTGACGGAATGATTATTCTGTGAGCCGAAATACTGGCTGACGCGGTTTTTGAGCGCCTTTGCCTTGCCGACGTAAATAATCTTACCCTTATCGTTTTTCATAAGATAAACGCCCGGCGTTTTCGGTAATGCCATCGCTTTTTTTCTTAATTCTGCAAGCTCCGTAGCTATTCCCCCTTTCTTCTGATAAAAAACAAAAGGTCGCCAACACGTGGCAACCTTTTAAAGTTAAATCGAAATAAAATTATACAGCAAAGCCTGAATTTACAAGCTTAACAAGCTCCTCAACAGCCTGCTCCTCATCGGGGCCTGCAGCGATAACCTTGATTGTTGTACCGCCGTCGATACCGAGTGAAAGTACGCCGAGAAGGCTCTTCGCATTAGCGCGGCGCTCCTCTTTCTCAATCCAGATAGATGACTTGAAGCAGTTAGCCTTCTGAATAAAGAATGTAGCAGGACGAGCGCTCAAGCCAACCTGATTCTGTACCGTAACTTCTTTTTCAAACATAACCTATATCTCCCAATCCAATTAAATTCAAAATTATCAGTTTACCACTTGCTAATTATTATATCACAAAACTTGTTATCGTCAACAAATAAACATCACTTTAAAAATAATTCGGCTTGTATTCCAAACTTGCACTTTTTTGCAACCTATTGTTTGTGCAGATTTACTATTGGGTATTCGATATTTTAATGCAGAATGACTATTATTTATTCGCAGTTTTTAAGAGTTTCCAAAAATTGCTTGTCTTTTTTGTCTAATTCTGCCGACTCGAGCAGGTCGGGACGACGCTCATAAGTACGCTTTAGCTGCTGCTCTCTGCGCCATTTGCATATATTGGCGTGATGTCCCGACAAAAGGACATCGGGTACCTTTTTGCCGTGCCATTCATAGGGTCTTGTGTACTGCGGATATTCAAGAAGCGAGTTGTAGTGACTCTCCTCCTCAAAGGCAATATCCTCTGCAAGAACGCCGGGAAGCATACGGGAGATGCTGTCCGCAAGCACCAGTGCGGGAAGCTCACCGCCCGTCAGAACATAATCGCCGATTGAGATTTCCTCATCAACGATTTCTTCAATAACACGCTCGTCAACGCCCTCGTAATGACCGCAGAGAATAGCAATATTCTCCATTTTCGAAAGCTCCTTGACGCGCTCCTGTGTCAGCGTTTTGCCCTGCGGTGACATATAGATAAGATGCGGGCGCTTGCCGATTTTTTCGGTCAGCGCGCAGAAGCAATCGTAAATCGGGTCAACCTGCATAAGCATACCGACACCGCCGCCATAGGTTGCATCATCAACACGGCGATGCTTATCCTTAGAATAATCCCTGATATTAGTGCAGTTGATTTCCACAAGTCCGCCCTCACGCGAGCGGCCGATGATGCTTTCGCTGAGAACGCGCTCGCACATTTCGGGAAAGAGGGTTAAAATGTCAATTCTCATCGTCAAAAATTCCTCTCAGGGGCTTGATTTCAACACGGTTTTGTTCAACATCAACGCTGATAACAACATCGGGAATCGCAGGGATAAGATATTCCCTGCCGTCCTTTGTAATATGCCAGACGTCATTTGCACCCGTTTCGCTGACATCGGAGAGCATGCCGTAGCAGACGCTGCCGTCCTGCGCATCAAAGACCTCGCAGCCGATAAGCTCGGAGATAAAATACGAGCCCTTCGCAATTTTTGCATCAGCACGTCTTATAAAAAGAACACGGTTACGCATAGCGGACGCGGCTTCAACGGTTTCGATACCCTCTAATTTAAGGATAACAACATTGCCGTGAGGGCGCGCAGAAATAACCTTTACGCTCTTTTCCCCACTATTATCATAGTACAGAGTCTTGAATTGTTTCATAAATTCGGGACCGTCCGCCCACGGATTGACGCGCATTTCTCCGCGTACGCCGTGAGTGCCGACAATCTGACCGACCTCAAGATATTCCTTAATCATAAAAACACCCTAAAAATCTTTACCGGAGTTCCCAACGGAAACTCCGGCAATCAATTAGTCAATTTCAACAGAAATCTTCTGCTCACTGCGGTTAGCGGCTGAACGCATAACAATACGGATTGCCTTTGCGATTCTGCCCTGCTTGCCGATGACGCGGCCCATATCGTCGGGAGCAACGTGAAGATGATAAACGATTACGCCATCCTCATCGGGCTCGTCAACAACAACGGAAACTGCATCGGGATCGTTTACAAGACCCTGAGCGATCTGTGTCAATAACTCTTTCATCGTTTTTTAACTCTCCTTCGAGCAATTATTTGATGATGCCGTTTTTCTTGAAGAGATCCTTAACTGTATCTGTGGGCTGAGCGCCGTTTGCAAGCCACTTAGCAGCCTTCTCAGCGTCGATCTTAACCTCTGCAGGCTCTGTCATCGGGTTGTAAGTACCGATCTCTTCGATGAATCTGCCGTCACGGGGATACTTTGAATCTGCTACAACTACACGATAGAAAGGAGCTCTCTTTGCACCCATACGACGAAGTCTGATTTTTACCATGATAAATTCCTCCAAATAAAAAATAATAAAAATTTTATATATCAATCACGCAAAGTGAATTGTGCGTGTTGAAAGCTTAGATATTAAAACCCTTCAATGCTGAAAGGTCGGGTCTGCCGCGTCTGCGCTTCTTGCCCTTGCCGTTAAACTGCTTGAACATCTTCTGCATCTGCTTGTGCTGAGAGAGAAGTCTGTTGACAGCCTCAACGTCCTGACCGCAGCCCTGTGCGATACGGCGTTTTCTTGACGGATTGAGAATCTCGGGCTTTTCGCGCTCCTGCGGAGTCATCGACTGGATGATAGCCTTGATTTTATCGAACTGGCGTTCATCTATGTCAACGTCCTTAATCTGCTTTTCCATACCGGGAATCATAGAAAGCATATCCTTGATTGAGCCCATCTTGCGAACCTGATCAAGCTGATCCATAAGGTCGTTGAGGTCGAATTTGTTCTGACGGAGCTTCTTTTCGAGCTCCATAGCCTTTTTCTCGTCAAGTGCGATTTCTGCCTTTTCGATAAGAGAAAGCATATCGCCCATACCGAGGATTCTTGATGCCATACGGTCGGGGTGGAAGACGTCAAGATCGGTCAGCTTTTCACCGATACCGACGAACTTGATCGGCTTGCCCGTAACAGCTCTTGTCGAAAGAGCCGCACCGCCTCGTGTATCACCGTCGAGCTTTGTGAGCACGATACCGTCGATGCCGAGCGCATCGTTGAAGGACGTTGCTACGTTAACCGCATCCTGACCTGTCATTGAGTCAACAACAAGAAGGATTTCGTGCGGCTTGACCTCAGCCTTGACGTTTTTAAGCTCAGTCATAAGCTCCTCGTCAATGTGAAGTCGGCCTGCAGTATCAAGGAAGACGTAGTCATAGCCCTGATCCTTTGCGAGCTTTATTGCCTCACGCGCAATTTCAACGGGGTTGATCTGACCCATTTCAAAAACGGGAACTCCGATGCTTTCACCGACAACCTGAAGCTGCTTGATAGCGGCGGGACGGTAAATGTCGCAGGCAACGAGCAAGGGTCTGTGGCCCTCATTCTTAAGCCTCAAGGCGATTTTTGCACTGTGAGTTGTTTTACCTGAACCCTGAAGACCGCACATCATAACGACTGTCGGCGGATGATTTGCAATCGCAAGGCGGGATTTTGTTCCGCCCATAAGGTCGGTAAGCTCTTCTTTAACTATTTTAATAACCATCTGTGCAGGTGTAAGACTTTCCATAACCTGCTCACCGACGGCTCTACGGCTGACCTTTTCGGTAAAGTCCTTGGCAACCTTGTAGTTAACGTCAGCCTCGAGCAATGCGAGACGAACCTCGCGCATAGCGCTCTTAACATCAGCCTCTGTCAAGGCTCCCTTGCTTTTTAACCTTTGAAAGGCGGCTTCGAGTCTGTCTGAAAGGCCCTCAAATGCCATAAGTTGGTACCACCTTTTTAATTGTAATTCTCTGTCAGCAGAGTCTGGGCAATAGCCTTAATCTTGGCTGTGCCGTCGTTGATCTCCATTGAAAGAGCACTCTTTCGGTTATGTATCGCGATCTCCTCAGCGTGCTCGATGATTTCGCTCAAACCGATTTTCATATTCTCGAATCGGGCAACGAGTCCGAGGCGCTCCTCCATAGCAATAAGCTGGGTTTCAGCCCTCTTGATGGCATCGCGGACACCCTGACGGGTAATACCCTCATCGGCGGCAATTTCCGAAAGCGAAAGGTCATCGTTGTAGTAGTAGCTGATAAAGCTGCGCTGCTTGTCCGTAAGCATATCGCCGTAAAAATCAAGCAGAAGCGTTATATCAAGATTCTTACTCACAGCCGATGCTCCTTTACTGAAAAATGCCTGTAAAGTTTTTTTCTTTACAGGCACAGATTATACATTATAGAACGGCTCTTGTCAAGCCTTTTTTTAATATATTTTCGGTATTATTTTCCACAGCTTTTTGTGGAAACCGCTGTTGAAAAAGGAAATATTATCCATATATAGTGTCATATTCCGAATTTTAACGCTGTATATGCGAAAAAGGTGTGGAAAACTATGTTGAAAGTGTTTAAAACTTACCCAAAATATAATCCTCAGCAATTTCTTTTGCCGTTTTCCGCAGGTCATCAAAGCATTCTTTTTTCAGCAAATCGAACGGCTTCCCTGCCTTATCGGTAACATAAACCCTGCGGATCGGCGAATTTTCGGGTAAAGCAATCCTGCATCTGCCCGCAACCGCGATAACGGGAGTTTCTCCCGCAAGCTCAGCCACACTTGACGGAGCCTTACCGAGAAGCGACTGCTCATCAAAGCAGCCCTCGCCCGTGATTATAAGGTCAGCGGAGGGTGCAAGAGCATCAAGTCCCATTAAACGAAGCAGAGTCGGTGCGCCCTTAACGAGCCGTGCGCCGAGGAAGCTGACAAGACCGAAGCCGAGACCGCCCGCCGCGCCTGCACCCTCGAGAAAAGCATTGTCTTTGCCGGTTTTTTCCTTTGTCACCCTTGCAAAATTCCGCAAGCCGTCATCGAGAATTTTTACCATATCCGCATCCGCACCCTTCTGCGGAGCAAAGACGTAAGCCGCGCCTGTTTCGCCGTAAAGCGGACTTGTGACGTCGCAAAGGACTTGTATGTCCGTTCCCGTAATTCGGCTGTCGAGTGCCGTCAGGTCAATTTTTCGTATTTCCGCAAGACCTGCGCCGCTGAGGGGAATACTGTTTTCTTTTTCATCAAGAAAGCGCGCACCGAGTGCTGCCAGACATCCGATACCGCCGTCGTTGGTTGCGCTGCCGCCGATACCGAGGAGAATTTTTCTGCATCCGCGGTCAAGTGCGGCTTTAATCAGCTCGCCCGTACCGTAGGTTGAGGCACGCAACGGATTTTTATTTTCACCGACAAGCGGAAGACCGCTCGCTGCCGCCATTTCGATAACAGCCGTTCCGTCGGGCAGAATACCGTAAAACGAATTGATTTTTTTGCCGAACGGATTTTGTACAGCTACGCTGACACGCTCACCGCCGAGCGACAAAAGTGCATCAACCGTCCCCTCTCCGCCGTCGGCAATCGGCATACAGCGGATGTCGAGAGTGCTGTCGGCTTTGAGAAACTCTTCCTTTATTATTGTGCAGACCTCGTGTGCAGTCATTGTTCCCTTGAAGGAATCGGGTGCAATAATAATCATAAAATCACCAACTGAAAAAGGGATGATTAACTCATCCCTTAAAGCTCAAAATCTTCCTTTGTAAAATTACCCATACCCCTTTTGCGCATAGGTACGCGCTTAAGCGGATCGTACTTAAAGCTTCGGCAGCTTGAATCAAGCTGTCTTATACCCGTCTTGACGCAAAGCACGCTTTCGCCGTCCGCGGAAAGTATGCCGTGAGAACAGATACGGCACGCGGGTGTTGTTTCTTTTTTTTTGAGAACGGATTTCTTCATTTTCATCATCCTTTGTTTTTCTGGATGTATTATAGCATATTATGTCTCCTGTTTCAAGAGAGGTATTTTAGTTTCAATAATTATGAACGCGCTGAGTACAAGCATCGCCACAGCGGCAGGCACAGAAACCGAAAACAGTGAGGGCGTAACCTGTGTCAGATTTGAAAACACGCTGACCTGACACGGAAAAATTCTGAAAAGCAGCTGTGCAACCGCAGTTGCCAGTCCTCCGTGAATCAGCCGTGATAAGCAAAAATAAGAATATCTGAGCCCCGTCTGCCTTATAAACGGATAAAGCTGACAATGCACGGAAAAGCCTGACCAGCCGAGGGTAAGCGCCGTCACACATAAAGGAAAGGCGGCTGTTGTCTGAGCGCATCCGCCCGTAACCTCCGTTGCAATCCTTATCCACATCAGCGTATTCTGCGACAGGTGCAGGCTGTGCACAAGGGCATTGACGCACGAAAACAGCAATATCCACGCGCACAGCATCAGCATTGAGTTTGTTGCACTCAGCACACTCTGCGAGATAACATCGGGAGAAAAGTCTTTTGCCCCGACAGCTTTTTCTCCCGTCTTCTTTTTACCAAAAAGCCGCAGAAAAGCTCCCATAAGCAATGACGACAGTGTAAGAGAAGCATACAATATAAATCCTGCGCGCGGACTTGAGAGCATAACCGTGCCGACGGTGCCGATAACAAAAGCGGGTCCCGCATTGACGCAGAAAACGAGCATCCGTCTGCCCTCTTCACGGGTAACACTTCCGTCTTCAATCAGCTGAGCAATCATCCTTGCGCCGACGGGATATCCCCCGATAAGGCTCATCAGCACCGCGCATCCCGCAATTCCTGGAAGTCGGAAAACAAATTCCGTAACAGGTGCGATATACCTGCCTACAATCGAGCAAAGTCCCGAGCGGACAAAAAAATCCGACAGGAAAATAAACGGAAAAAGCGACGGTATGACTGCCGTTGAGCATAGCGTCAGGCCGTCGCTGACACCCTTGACTGCCTGCGACGGTGCCGCAAAAAAGCCGAGGATAAACACGAGCGTTGCCAGCAGCGCAAAAATAATCTTCAAGCTGTAATTTTTCAAACAAATCACCCGTAAATATATATGTGAACGCACTATATTGTTATGATAGGAGAATTTTATGGCATTATCGGACTATCAGAATTTCAGGGCACCGCTTTCCCACAGAATCTGTGACAAATTAGAGCTGCCCGAGGACATCTGCATCGGCGGAGGTTATATCGAAATTATATCCAACACCTGTGCGCTTATAGACGGCTGCAAGGGCGTTATGGAATACGACGAGAGCACGATAAAGCTCAGCCTCGGCAAAAAAGCCGTATGCTTTTGCGGAAGCGGTCTTACGATAAAATCCCTCTCCTCGGAGCAGGCAATGATTGAGGGATGTATCATCAGTATGGAGTTTTGCACCTGATGGTTACACGAGATTTTATCAATCTGATTTTCGGCTGTGTTTCGCTCAGAGCCGAAAACGGATTTTCCGAAAGATTTATCAATTCCTGCTGTGCTCAGGGTATTCCGTTATGGGAGCTGACAAAAACCGCGGACGGACTGACGGCAAAAACGACAATACGGGGATATCGCAAAATCCGTATCCCCGCACGAAGCAGCTCGATGCGCGTCCGCATTACGGGCAGGTCAGGCCTGCCCTTTTTGATAAGCCGTCACATTCACCGCACAGGTCTCATCGCAGGTCTGGTTATCGTCCTTCTTGCAATGAATCTGCTTTCGGGGCATATATGGATTATCGACGTGACAGGCAACACTACAATCCCCGACAGCGAAATCATCGCCGCCTTTGACGAGGCAGGGCTGACGGTAGGCAAAAGCATACGCAAGCTGCAGCGTGCCGAAATCGAAGGCAAGGCTATGCTTCTTCTTAATAATACAACGTGGGCGGCGATTAACATAAAGGGCTGTACAGCAGAAATCAGGGTGCGCGAGCTTGAACAAATCCCCGACATTGAAACACATCAGGGAACATCAAACATTGTTGCGCGCAAGGACGGACAGATCGAAATCATCGAGGTTTACCGCGGCTCAGCCTCAGTAAAAAAGGGGGAAGCGGTAACAAAGGGCGATCTGCTGATAAGCGGTGTTTCCGAAAGCAAGACTCAGGTAAGTCTGTTTACGGATGCGGACGGCTATGTCGTCGCCCGTACTGACATAAGCGTTGAGGCGACGGCACCGTACAAAATGACTGTACTCGTCCCGAAAACGAAGAAAATCCGTTCTTTTTACTTTCTGGGTATGGAATTTCTGCCGAGACGCGACCTTGAGGGTATGTGCTATGAGCATCGCTCCCGCCTTGAAATCAAAGGAAAGACTCTGCCCTTCGGTATAAACTACCGTCTTTATACTACCTATGATGAAAAAGAAATAACCATAAGCCGCGAGCAGGCGCGTCTTATGGCTATGAGCAGATATTCCTTTGAGCATCTGTGCAAAACAAGCCACGCACAGATAATCACACAGCAGGCAGATATAACGGACACCGATGACGGAATAAAAATCAACGGAGCATACACCTGCTTTGAAAACATCGGTGAAAGCCGACCCTTTGAGCTTGAGGAAATCACTGATGAAAACAATTCAGAATAAATCGGTAAACTTGCGGTTCTTTGCCATTGAAAAAATATCATCGTGAGAAACAATTATATGGTCAACGAGATTGACACCGATCGAGCTGAGCAAGGCTTTGAGCTGTACTGTCGTTTCAATATCCGCTGCTGACGGTACAGCGAATCCGTGGGGATGATTATGCGCGATAACAATATTTTTCGAGCCGATGCGAAGAACATTCTCAACAACCGAACGGTTATCGATCGTAGCCCTGTCAAAGGAGCCCTCACTGATTTTTGAGCATTGCTCCGGCCTTCCGTCGGCATCGACACCGATTATATATACTATTTCGTTTGTCTCTTTGATATATTTTGACTTTATAAAATCCGTTACATTGGACTTTTTCTTTTTATCTTCCGCGGCAAGAGAGCCGTCGGCGTACAGTAGTGATATATCCCGCACAAGCTTTATCAGCGTTGCGGCATTTTCACCGATACCGTCAATCCTCATAAGCTCCTCGGCAGGCGCGTCGAGAATGCCGTTGATATCACCGAAGGTATCGATAAGCTCATGGGCAATCGGGTTAGTGTCCTTATACGGTATACCGAAGAATAAAAGCAGCTCGATTATATTATGCTCCGCCATTGATCCGACGCCCTCATGCAGGTACCGTGTACGGACACGCTGTCTGTGATCCTTGTGGATATTTTTCTTTTCCATAAAACAAACCCCCTTTGTTGTTGACGATGCCTGAATGGTATGATAAAATTGATCTGTGTAAAACACACTCAGAAAGGATGATAATGTGTCAATTTCTTTTGATAAGGAACGAAGAATTTTTAAAATTGATTCTCTTGATTCTACCTATGCAATAGGTATTTTCCGCGGTGAATATCTCGTTCACCTTTATTACGGCAAAAGACTGCCCGACAACAATCTCGTATCAACCGCATTCAGAGGCGGCTTCGCGTCGATTTCTCCTCTTACAGCTACCACCGCTGACGACGGATATTTTTCCCTCGATATTCAGCCGATGGAATACGCCTGCAACGCGGGCGGTGATTTCCGCCTTTCTGCTCTTTCAATCAGAGACAGTCAGGGCAGAAGCACAACGGATATAAGATACGTTGACCATAAGATTTACAGCGGTAAGCCGAAGCTCAAGGGCTTGCCCCATACATACTGCAACTCTGATGACGAGGCAGACACTCTCGAAATCTATGCTATTGATAAGTTCACGGGCGCAAAGGTTACACTTTGCTATACCGCCTTTAAAAATCATAGCATAATTACACAAAGTGTCAAGATAGAAAACACGGGAACAGAAGCCTTTGAGATAGAAAAGGTTGCAAGCTGTTGTGTTAATTTCCCGTCAATGAGCTATAATATGGTCAATCTTTACGGCACATGGCTCAGAGAAAGAACTGTACAGACCCGTCACCTTGCACACGGACTCCAGTCCGTCGCAAGCAAGCGCGGCTCCTCAAGCCATAACCACAACCCGTTCGTTGCTCTCGTTGACGATAACGGCGGTGAGGATTACGGCGATGCATTCGGCTTCAACTTCGTTTACAGCGGTAACTTTGCAATTGACATCGAAACCGATTATATGGACTGCACACGCCTTGTTATGGGTATCAATCCCATCGACTTCACCTGGCTTCTTGAGCCCGGCGAGGAATTCCAGGCACCCGAGGCTGTTATGGCATACTCGGCAAACGGACTCGGCGGTATGAGCCGTACCTTCCACGATTTCTATGCAAATAATCTTATCCGCGGCAGCTGGAAAAAGAAAAAGCGTCCGCTTCTCATCAACAGCTGGGAGGGCTCGGGCTTTGACTTTGACGACGAGACACTCGTCCGCTATGCAAAGCAGGCAAAGCAGCTCGGCTGTGAGCTTCTCGTTATGGACGACGGCTGGTTCGGTGTGCGCAACGGTGACAACTGCTCACTCGGCGACTGGTATGTAAATGAGGATAAGCTCAACGGTCCGCTTTCAAAGCTTATTGAAAGAGTAAATGCTGAGGGTATGGAATTCGGTATCTGGTTTGAGCCTGAGATGATTTCTCCCGACTCTGATATTTACCGAGTTCATCCCGACTGGTGCGTTCACGTTGAGGGCAGAGAAATCTCTCCCGGCAGACAGCAGTACGTTATCGATATGACCCGTCAGGATGTGCGCGACCATATATTCAATCAGATGTATGACGTGCTTTCAAAGAACAACATCGCTTACCTCAAATGGGACTACAACCGTCCTATCTCCGAGCCGGCATCAATGCTTCTTGATAAAAAGCATCAGAAGGAATTCTTCCACCGCTTCATTCTCGGCACCTACGAGCTTATGGACCGTATCACTTCTGCATTCCCCGACATTCTTTTCGAAAGCTGTGCGGGCGGCGGCGGACGCTATGATCCGGGTATGCTTTACTATATGCCGCAGACCTGGTGCTCGGATAACACCGACCCGATTGAGAGACTCCGCATCCAGTTCGGCACATCAATGTGCTATCCCGCATCAAGCATGGGCGCTCACGTTTCTGCCTGCAGCCGTACGGGAATCGAAACCAAGGCGGCTGTTGCTCTCTGGGGTACATTCGGCTACGAGCTCGACCCGAAGCATCTGACAGACGAGGAGAAGGCTACCGTCAAGGAAACATCGAAGCTTTATCACAAGTATTACGACCTTACCCATTACGGCGACCTTTACAGAATCATTGCTCCGACGGATGACGAGTTCCGTTGCGCATGGTCCTTCGTTGCCAAGGATAAGAGCGAGTCGCTCCTTACGGTTGTTATCAAGAACAGAACACCGCACAACTTCCTCAACGTCCGCTTCAAGGGACTTGACGAAAACAAGCTTTACCGCAACGAGGCCGACGGAGAAATCTACTCCGGCGCATTGCTGATGAACGCAGGTGTCAACCTCACTCTCGGCGGTGACATCAACGGCGGAACAAGCTTTATGGTTTACGTTAAAGAGGTTTAACTGAATATAAAAATAACGCCTGAGCGAAATGCTCAGGCGTTTAATTTTATTTGCTTACTGTGCTGACTGTGAGAGAAGCATCATAATCTTATCGATCATCTTGTTCTCTGCGTATGCAAGACGGCGCGGACCGAAGCCTACGTCATACTCGTCAGAATCAAGGAGAGCTGTTGCTGTTTCTTCAAACTCTGCACTTGCAAGCTCTGAACGGATTGTTGCATCGTAGTAACTGCCGTTCTTGCTGATGAAGTACATTACGTGGTAACCGTAATCTGTCTCAACGATTGCTGTGTCACCCTCTGCGCGGGCTGCATCAAAAATCCATGCATCAAACTCAGGTACCATCTGACCGGGAAGAACGTTCTCATAGAGACCGCCTGTTGACTGTGAACCGGTATCCTCTGTCTTCTCTGCTGCGATTTTGCCGAAGCTGTCAGATGTCTTTTCGCCCTTCTCCCATTCCTTGAGAGCTGCTTCTGCATCCTTCTTCTTCTGTGCGATTTCAGCCTCTGAAAGAGCCTTACCCTCAGCATCCTTGTTTGAGAAAAGGATGTGACGGACAGAAACTGTATCCTCCTGATGACCTGCTGCTGTAAGAAGAACAACGTTGAATGTCTTCTTATCTGAAGATGTGAACATCTTTACTGAGCCTACTGCTGTCTTAGCATCAAAGAGCCACTTTGCAACATCCTCTGAAAGATTGCTCTGAACGCTTGACTTGAGCTGGCTTGCCATCTTTGTGCTCTTGTCTGCATCGTAGTCCTTTGTATCCTTGTTGAGCTCCTTAGCCTTTGCAAGGAATGAAGCCTCGTCCTTTGCAGCTGCTGCGAAGTCCTCAGCGTTCTTCTTTACCTTTGCATCAGCCTCAGCCTGACGCTTCTTGAGAGCATCACTTGACTCACCCTTATCAGCTGTGAGAGTTGTTGTTGTGAACTGATATACGCGGAAATCTACAACGTCATAAGCTGACTTGTCAGCGTTATACTTTTTGTCAACCTCTGCCTGATCGTATGAAGACTCGAGACCGGCAATCTTATCAGCGTAATACTTTGAAACGATTGTTTCAGCCTTAAGAATCTTCTTAAGGAAGCCTGAGTTCATAAATGAGCCGTAGTTCATACGAAGGAAAGCGTTGAGAGAATATCTCGGCTTTGCCTCGCCTGTTGATGTTGTTGTGGTAGCAGCCTGCTCACGGATCTGATCGAGCTGAGCGTCGATTGATTCCTTCTCGGCATCTGTAAGCTCGCCGTAGCCTGCCTTGATTGCCTCATTGTAATATGCCTTCTGAACCTTGATGTTGTCGATAGTCATATCACGGAGATATTCCTCCCAGGAAATCTCGTTGCCGTCAGCGTCCTTGGTTGTTGTTGTCTGCTCTGAGGGACGAAGAGATGTATCAAAGCCGTAGTCAACACCCATTGAGCTGTACTGTGAAATGAGGCTGAGGAACTGGCTGTATGTCTGCATATAATAATACTCATACTCAGCAGCAGAAACCTTCTGATCCTCGCCGACACCGCCGATGCTGATCATTCTCTCGAATGTGCCGTAGTAGTTGAACACGATGCCGACAGCACCGAGAGCGATTGCAGCAGCAAGAATAATTGAGATAATCTTGCTTACAGCTTTTTTCGCTGTGTTCTTCTTTTCCATATTTTTGGCGTTTTTCTTTGCAGCCTCTGCAATTCGAGCCTTACGCTCGTCGCGGTACTGCTCCGCCTTTGACTTTTCGTTAGCCATTACATTCATTCCTTTTCTTATGTTTTGCCGTTCGGCATTCTCCGCTATAACGAAGAATAATATATGTATTTTAAACTATTTGCAAGATTTTTACAAGAGTAAATGCACAAATTTTTCGTCGATATTTATCATTTTACAATTTGTTTAAATTTCACTCTCACCGTTTTTTGTTAAAAACAGACAAAAAAGGCTCTGACTTTTTGTGTCAGAGCCTTTCGGATTTTAATCTGATCAGATATTGTCCTTGCCGTATTTCTTAGCCATAATGCCCTTCATTACGAAGAGGAATGCAATTGTAACGACGATACCGACGGGAAGTACGATTGCTGCGCTGTTTACAAAGCCTGCAAGAACGTACATTACGAAGGAGATCGCTGCAACGGAAATTGCATACGGAAGCTGTGTTGAAACGTGGTTAAGGTGGTTACACTGACCGCCTGCAGATGACATAATTGTTGTATCTGAAATCGGTGAGCAGTGGTCGCCGCAGACTGAACCTGCAAGACAAGCTGACATAGCGATAATCTGAAGCGGATCGCCTGTATCGAAGATTGTGATAACGATCGGGATAAGAATACCGAAGGTACCCCATGATGTACCTGTTGCGAAGGAAATGAAGCAAGCAACAAGGAATACGATTGCGGGGATAAAGCTTGCAAGACCGTCGGGAACGTTTGACATAACATCGTTAACAAACGGCTTTGCACCGAGTACGCCTGTCATATTCTTAAGTGCTGTAGCGAATGTAAGAATAAGGATAGCGGGAACCATTGCGATGAAGCCCTTCGGGATGCACTCCATAGCTTCCTTGAAGGTAACAACCTTACGGATGCAGAAGTAAGCGATAGCAAATACGAGAGCAATAATACTGCCCCACGGAAGACCTACTGTTGCATCTGTGTTTGAGAAAGCATCGATGAAGTTTGCACCGTCAAGGATGCCGCCGTTGTAAACAAGTGCGAATACGCAGGCAACGATAAGAACAAGAATCGGAAGAATAAGGTCAATAACCTTACCCTTAACGCTGTGTCCCTCATCTGCAACCTCAGCCTTATCGCCTGCTGTGTAAAGGTCGCCCTTAAGCTTAGCGTTAACCTCGTGAATTCTCATCGGGCCGTAATCGAACTTCATTGCGCTGAGAGCAACAACAAAAACGAGTGTGAGAAGTGAATAGAAGTTATAGGGAATAGCCTTGATAAAGAGTGAAAGGCCCTCTCCCTCAGGAGCGTATGAAGCAACTGCTGCCGCCCATGAAGAGATGGGAGCGATCATACAGATAGGAGCTGCTGTTGCGTCAATAAGGTAGGAAAGCTTCGCACGGGAAACCTTCTTGCTGTCTGTAACGGGACGCATAACAGAGCCGACTGTAAGACAGTTGAAATAGTCGTCAATGAAGATAAGCACGCCGAGAACGAATGTTGCGAGCATTGCGCCGACTCTTGACTTGATGTGCTTTTCAGCCCATGCACCGAAAGCTGCAGAGCCGCCCGACTTGTTGATAAGAGCAACAACTACACCGAGAACAACAAGGAAGATAAAGATACCTGCCGTGCCTGAAACAGCGTCAATCAATGCATTGCCCGTGATAAGATCCATCGTGCCCGTAAAGCTGAAGTTCGAGCCGAGGATTGCGCCGGCTACAATACCGATGAAGAGTGAAGAATAAACTTCCTTTGTGATAAGTGCGAGACCGATAGCAATAACCGGGGGAACAAGTGCCCACCAGGATGCTGTTACATTGCCTTCGCCGCCACATGTTTCGCAAGCAGCGTCATCAACAAGACCTGCACCGCCGCAATCAACACAGGGTGCTGTTGCAAGATGACCGCCGTTAACCGCTGCAAATGCAAGCAGAGCTACAACTGCAACTGCGACAATAGCCAAGACAATTTTCTTTGTTTTTGTCATACTGAAAACCCTCCATAAATTTTTAAAAGAAAAGGACATGGCCAGCATTACCAACCACGTCCTGAAAAAGACCTACTTGATAGCACTCCACAAACCGTGACAGTACGTTACATATTCTGCAACGTCCCAGCAAAGGTTCAAAAGGCAATTCCCCTTCACTTCGGCGGTTAATCTTTTCACTCCCTGCGTTGCCTCGACCTGTGAGAGCTAATCGTAATGAACCGCGCCTCCATCATTAGTTCCAACCATATTCGATTCTTATTGAAAAAATTTTATCATTGATTAAGTAAAATGTCAACTTTTTTCGGAATTTTTAAGCCTTATTGAGCCTTTACTGTCGAATCTGATTTCGTCCGCACGGTAATATTCGTTACCCTCATCGTCGGCGTAGACATATTTAAGGTCAGTTTCCTTAATTTTATTTTCTCTGTCGTAGACAATGTAGCCGTCCTTGTCAACGTAGACACGCTCGGCGATATAAGTATATCTGCTGTCTGTTGAAATAAAGTGCCAATGGTCAGCCTTCGTCGGGTAAAGCGTGTACTCGTTACCCTCGCGGTCATGGTAAATCACATCCTCAGCCGAGGTGTAGATATTACCCTCACGGTCATAGAAGCGGTTGGCATTGATATAAAAAACGGAAAACGCCGCCTCAACGGCAATGAATGCAACAAGCAGCAGCGTAATAGCCGCACCCTTGTTTCTGATATTCTTTTTCAGCATTGAGCGGATAAAAAACGGAATTGAAACAAGGTCAATCACAAGCATAACCGCAACGATAATATAAGGATTCATACAATCACCCCGAGGACATAATATCACAGTCGGGCAGAAAACGCAATTTCGTTTTTTATTCTATTGCAAAGTGCCGGCGTTAATGTTAAAATGGCAGCAAGAGGTGATAAAAATGGGTGACAAAAAAATGATGAAGGCCTATATGGGACTCTGGGGCGCAATCGCAGTAGTATACGGTCTGTGGATGGCTCTGTTTATGGGATGGGACAAATATCCCTACATAATCCCGACTGAGGCGGATATGGCTCTGCCCGCTGAAGAATTTATCGCAAAATTTGACGGTATGCTTTATGAGCCGTTGTTTTCAAGCCCTGTCGTTTATTGGATATGGATTGCCGCTTCAACAGCATTACTGATTTTATACGCCGTTTTCATCCGCAAAATACTTTTTGCAGATAAGCTCAATAAGGCAACAACCGTTTTCTGCGCAGCAAACCTTATCGCAGGCTTCGCGTTCATAACCTGGTACGGCTTTTTAAGCTTCCCCGAACAGTTCGGTAACATTCTTACAGATGTTACGGCAAGTATGCTCGGTCTCAGATATCCGTGGTATTTCAGAATCTGGGGCGTGCTCGCATCGCTCTCGATTTTTACCAATACATTATATATGTACCGCAAGAACAATTATACGGGCAAGGCAGGTGTTATCGTGACCTCGCTCGGCTGTGCGGCAATATTCGTAACGGTCAACGTTCCTTCTGCAGGTCTTGACCTTGTGATGACAGCACGATGCCTCTCGCATTGGGCAACGGCGCTCATCTTTGCATTCCTCGGTGCGGCAGGCGTTATCATCTTCCTTCTTCACAAGTTCAGGCAGAAGGATAAAAAATATATGGCAGCAACCATCATCTTCGTTGCCGTGCTCATCCTGATGCTTGTCCTTCTCGTGACCGTCGGTAAGAGTGCATTCATCGAAAATCTTCCGATGTGGGTCGCTTATGCTTTACTTTTCATCATTAACTTTACATCCTTCTTTGATAAAAAGGAAAGCAAGGTAAGTGACAAAGAGACCGCAAAGGTTTAATCCTCAATATACAACAAAGGCTGACAGAGAAATCTGCCAGCCTTTTGCTTATTATTTGTATTGATATGCTCTTACATAATCAACTATAAAATCGGAAGGGAGAGAATCATTTTTACTCATATCTCCTGCCCAGGATTCCGGGTCGGGTACACCGTTTGCTCCGCCGACCTCTACGGAAAGAATCAGATACTGCGGAGCTTCTGAAATTCCGAATCGGGTCCGCTTCGTCTGAACTCCGTTAATATAGAAGATATACTCCTCCTCATTCCACTCGAGACCGTAGGTGTTATACTCCTCATAGGGATTATCCGCCTTATATATTCCCATTTTTCCGCTGACAATATCCTTGCCGTAGCCGTCATAATGTACGTTTGAGGATATATAGTCCCTGAACAGCCTTCTATGATAATTCGGAGATTCAAAAATATCGATTTCCGCACCGTCCGCCGCCGAGCCGTCAACATTTTCCATCATCGGGGAATTCATCCAGAATGCCGCCCATTGGCCTGCACCCTTCGGCAGGATACAGCGCACCTCGAAATATCCGTACCTCTGCTCAAAAAGGTCACGCGTATACATCATATATGTATAATAGCCCGCGGGACCGCCGCCCGTACCCTCTTCAAGATATTTCGTATAGATATGAAGATTGCCGTCCTTTACCTCAGCAAGCTCCTTGTGAACGTAACCGCCCTTACGCATAACCGCCTTTTCGGTGTTGCCGTAGACCCCCTTCCAGTTTTCCTCATTGATAGTATCTCCGTCAAATTCATCCGACCATACGAGCTCAAATTTCTCAAGATCGATTTCTTTTTTACCGATACGGATACCCGTCAGACTGCCGAGCATACCTGTAAACGACGTGATAATTGCCATTATATAGCACAAAACAGTTTGCATAACACTGCCTCCATCCGAGAGATTATCAATCACCGAGAAGTCCGTAGTATCTGCCCATCCAATAAGGAAGAAGGAATACGTACGGCATTGATGCTCTCAGCGCATTTGCACCCGCTGTGCCGGGAAGAGTGCTTGTCTTGTTTGTGCTCTTTGTATTGATTGCAACAAATTCCTCTGCGCCCGAGTCGCAGATGAACTGATTGCCGTCATAGTTGACGAGGAGTCTTGACCAGTACTCTACGGGATATTTAAGCTGTGCGGGAACGCCCGAAGCCTCCTGCTCGGTATCCCATACGATATCCTTACGGTAGCTGTTGTATACCGGCCATCTTACGAAGTCAAGATTCATCTCCGAAAGCGACTTTGCCGCCTCCTCGATATCACAGTAGTTGTTGGTAAGTGCGCCGTAAACGATGTTGAAGAACGGTGAACGCTCAACACGCTCGTATGCCCAGTGATGTGTAAGTCCCATCTTGTAGATTGCCTTGTGTGCCTCGTTATCGGTGTAAACAAGAAGCGGATAGATATTTACAAAGTCGAGCTGGTCATCGATATGTGCGATATGACCGTCCTCGCACTTATACTGGATGCAGTTCATAGCATAGTGATGCTTTTTGAGAAGCATTTCGTAAACCTTCTCGTACTTCTCATCACCCGTAACATGGTATGTTGTCTTGAGGAAGGAGAGAATCTCGAGAGAGTTTGTGCCGCGCTCGTAATACCATCTGTCATCGTTGTTGAGAAGGTCAGGCTCCCAGTTTGCCCACGTTGTCGGGATTCCGTCAACGTCTGTAAGGTGGAAGTTGTGATCGATGATGTGATCCGTGATTTTCTTTACAACCTCGGCAATCTTTTTCTTTTCCTTCTTGTCAGCAACAAGATCGAAATAAATGCCGTATGCGAAATAGTGGCCTGTCATCTCATCGCTTGAGGTTTCTCCGAGCCACTCGCAGTCGGGGTTATCCTCACAGATATGCCATTCCTCACGGTTACCCGTGCCGAAGTTTTCCTCGTGTGAATAGCGGGTTGCGCGTGCGGTAAAGCCCTCTCTGCCCGTAACCTCTGTGAGCTTTATCATAGCTTCAACAGCCTGCTTGGCGTTAGCCTTTGCCTGTGCATCTCCCGTTACCTTGTAGCGGAAGCACTGGCTGGCGCAGTACAGACCTGTGAAAAGACCGTCGTTATCAGAATTGAGAAGCACACCCGAATCAAGATCGCCGTACTTGCGAAGAACGCGGTCAACATGATAACCCTCGTTTCTTACAAAGTATTTTTCGTTGAGCTTATCGATAAGACCTGCTTTCTCACCGAGTGTCATTTCCTTTGCGGTGATATAGCTGATACCTCTCGGTGTTACCGCGGCAATTGTACCCTTATCGGAAACAGTAATCTTTGTTACTGTCGGATGAAGGAGCCATGTGCCGTATGAATAGTATGAAAGTTTACCCTCGATAAGAGTGATAATACCTGTATTCGTTGCAAAATACTTCTTACCGTCTGCCGCAAAGAACATATCATTGACAGCGCCGTTGGGAACTGAATAGAAATCGTTGCCGTTGAGCCAGTAGCTTCTGCCGTCATAGATATTAAGTCCCTCCTCTGAGCCTACCCAGAGGTGACCGAGAGCATCGATCTGAATGCAGTTGATTTTCTTTGAAAGCACGCCCGTGATATCGGGAAGAAGCTCTGCCCAGTGACGGCGCTTACCCTTCATTGAAAGAAGACCCTCTGCAGTTGAGCCGACATAAACGGTCTCGGCAAAGCGTGCCTTGTTATCAAGCGCAGCAAGACAGATTGTATCCTCGGGAACGTTGACAATCTTTGTGAACTCCTCGCCCTCTACAAGGAAAAGCTCAGTTTCGGTAATAATCCACATAGAATCATCAAGAGCTATTGAGATATCAACAACAGGTGCGTCAAATTCCTTTATTTTCTTAAGCTTGCCCTTTTTGATTTCTGCAAGAGCGTTGCCGGAAGCGGCATAGAGCTTTCCCTTTCTTGTGAAAAGCTTCGAAACGGAAGCGGAAATTCTTCTGATATTGCCGTCAGCGTATTCAAGAAGGCAATCGGGCTGTGTGATATAAAGCGTTTCACCGTCAAATGCGACTGAATTTACGTTTTCAACATCAATGCCGTTATCAGCCGTGATGAAAACCTTGTCACGCTGGATGAATTCGCCGAGATAAAATGTAGGTTTTTTCATAAAGCACCATCCTTGGAATTTTTATACTTTAATAGTTTATCATATTTTTTAATGTTTGTCGATAAGACATTATCATAATTTATCTTGATTTTGTTTGTAAAAATGGTACAATAAAGCACGAAAGGAATGATACTATGAGTAAGCTTCTTTCTGCATCCGTTATGTGTGCAGACCTTATGAATATGGAAAAGAGCGTCCGTGAGCTTGAAAAGGCAGGTATCGACTACCTTCACGTCGATATTATGGACGGCGGCTTCGTGCCGAACATCACGCTCGGCTTTGACTTTATAAACGCGCTGAAAAAAATCACCGATATCCCCCTTGACGTACATATGATGGTCAATAATCCCGCACAGTTCCTCGACCTTATGAGCCTCGGACAAAACGACTATCTCTGCATCCATTACGAGGCTGATATCCACGCACAGCGCACGCTTGCAAAAATCCGCGAGAAGGGCTGGAAAACAGGACTTGCGCTCAATCCGCAGACACCCGTTGAATGCTGTGAGCATCTGCTCGACTATACGGATATGGCACTCGTTATGACCGTCAGCCCCGGCTTTGCGGGACAGAAGATTTTTGCAGGCGCGGGCGACAAGGTCAGCAAGATGCGTGCCTTCCTCGACGAAAAGGGCTTCAGCAATATTCCGATTGAGGTTGACGGCAATATCAGCCCCGAAAACGGCGCAAAGATGAGCAGCTGCGGTGCGGACATCTTCGTGCTCGGTACAAGCAGTCTTTTTATCAAGGATAAGGATATGACGGAATCGGCAAATGCCTTCCGTGCGGTGCTCTGATATGTATAAAAATATTCACGCCGCTGTTGTCGGCAGTATCAATATGGATATCGTGCTGAATATGGACAGGGTTCCCGAGGTCGGCGAAAATGTGCTCGGCACAACCTACGGCTATGCCTGCGGCGGCAAGGGCGCAAATCAGGCTACGGGACTTGCCCGACTCGGCGCACAGACAAAAATGATAGGCAAGGTTGCCGACGATGCAAACGGCAGAAGGCTTATTGAAAATCTAGGAAAAAACGGCATTGATTTTTCGGGCGTTGCGACGAACGGCACGCAGACAGGACTCGCCGCAATCATCATCGACGGCGATGGCAGAAACCGCATTGCCGTATACGAGGGCGCCAACTCCGAAATCGACCCCGACGAGGCGGCAGACTGCATTGATGACAGCCTCGACCTGCTTCTTGTTCAGTTTGAAACGAGTGAGGAGGTTGTTGTAAAATGCGTCAACCGTGCAATCGAAAAAGGAATCACAACCGTTATCGACTGCGGGCCTGCCAAGGATTTTGCGCTTGAAAAGATGCAGGGTGCGACAGTTATTTCCCCGAATGAGAGTGAGACAAAGGCTCTGACGGGCATCTCCCCCGACGATGACAGCAGCATCCTCAAGGCTTCGGAAATTCTTAAAAAAAGAAGCAATGCACAATTCGTTGTGCTCAAGCTCGGTGAAAGAGGCTGCTCGGTCTATGACGGAGAAAGTCTGAAGGTATTACCGTCGTATGAAACGAATGTGGTTGACACGACCGCCGCGGGTGACAGCTTCACGGCCGCACTCGCACTTGAATACAAGCGAAGCGGTGACATTTACTCCGCCTGCGATATCGCTAACAAGGCGGGTGCAATCGCCGTCAGCCGTATGGGCGCGGATGCATCCATGCCGACGGTTAAGGATATTGAAAAGCTGATATAAAATAAGACTTGCAGAAAAAACTGCAAGTCTTTCTTTTTATATCCCGAACATAATTCCGAGGAAGAGCTTTATATTCATCTCCTCCGTAAGCTTCGCGGGCATAGAGTCGTATTTATCAATAATCGCATAAAGCGCATTTGTATTTTCTTCTGTTTTGTTTTTCAATACCTCCATAAGCTTTTCGAACATATCAATTGCCACAAAGAATTTTTCTGACCATTTGCTGAGTTCATTACAGATCGGCAGATCTTTTTTGAGATACTCTCTTGTATCATTCATCTTAGCAATATATTCATCTGCAAGAGCAACTGCTTTCTCAACCTCGCCTTTTTTGATTAAAGCAAGAACACCCGCAAAATGCTTCTTCATTCTTCTTGACGGCTCATCCTTGAGGCAGGAGGTGTAGAGATGGTCAGCAAAGATGATGAAGCGCTCCGCATCCTCGCCGACAACCTGACGGATTGCATTCTCCCACGATTTTTCGGGGTTATAATTCTCGCTGTCCCAGAGGTAATCCGCAAAGGTGATGAGCGGAATTTTCGAGCATTCGGCATATTCCATACAGTTCGAAATGATACCCTCGGAATATTTCCACAAATCGGAATCGCGGTTGATAATCGGTGAAATATGCATCTCGTTGAACATCGCCATATCATTGACGGGATAGTTATCCCAGTAAAGCGGCTTATGGCCCGTGCCTTCGATAAAGTCGCGTGCCTCACGGCTCGTCAGCTCGCGCGAGCAGATGTCCCTGCCCGTCCAGAAGAGTGAAATACGCGGTGAAATGTTCTTTCCGAGCTTGGAGATGTAATACTCGTTGCCGATACCGTTATAAAGAGTCGGGCATACGGTGAGCTTGTTTTCCGAATCAAGAGCAAGAAGCGCGCTGTGATATTTCGCAACAAGGTCGATGTGAGCGTTGACCGTCTCGCTGTAAAGCGCCTTATCCTCCTCGTAGAAAAGCTCCTCGTCGATATCATCGAGCAGAAGTCCGAACGAGCGTATGCCGATTGAATAAAGCTGTCCGGTCTTTTTCATAAGAGCTTCAAACTCTTCTGCGGAGGAATATTTCATCGAAAGACCGGGTGCGATACAGAAGGTGAATTCCATATAATTATCGTTCGCAAGGTCAACGAGCCTCTTTAAGTTGAGCAAATCCTCCTCGGGGTAAAGGTCACGCCAGAGGTCGCGGTGATACGCGTCATCCTTCGGAGCATAGTAGACACAGTTCATTCTGTTAAGCGCCATAAGAGACATAACAGACCTGCGCTGCTCATAGGTCCACGGTGTGCCGTAGAAGCCCTCGATGTAACCGCGCTTCGCAAACAAAGGCGCACAGACGTATTCACCGTCAGCAATATCGCCGTTTTCAACCCTTTTCTTAAGGTCGCACAGGGCATAGAACGCACTTTTTTCTCCCGAGCATTCGATGTCGGCACAAAGCATTCCATCCTTGTGTGAAATGCCGAGAATATATTTTTCATCCGTTACCCTGTGAGTTTTTTCACAGTAGCACACCCTGCGCGTGTCAGATTTTCTGATGTTTATCTGCACATCCGCACCGAAAAACTCTTCAAAATAAGAGAAAGTCACAAAGCTGCTAATCATATTTACCCTCCGAGTGTTGATTTTTATCTGTTTTAATGTTAAAATTTCATTATTATAAAATAGGAGCATTGTATCTATGGTTATTATAAGACCTTTTGAAGAAAAAGACAAGGAAAATGTCAGATTTGTCTGTCTCAACAGCGAGGGTGAATGCCAAATGACCTCTGACGAGCAGATGTATATCCTCACAACCTATTGCAATTATTATATTGAAAACGAAGGCAGAAACTGTTTTGTTGCCGTTGATGATAATGACGAAGCGATCGCTTACATCATCTGCACGGAGGATTTTGACAGCTACAGAAAAATTTTTGTCAAAGAATACATTCCTCGCCTTGATGAAAATATGATTGTCTGGGGCGGCAATGCAAGACAGGGGGCTGACAGCTCGACAAAGCTTCAGGAGAAGTATAAAAACGACTTCCCCGCTCACCTGCACATTGACGTGCTTCCGGAATATCACCGTCAGGGCATCGGTCACAGGCTTGTCGATACTCTCGCAGCTCATCTTAAGTCAAAGGGTGTCAAGGGCGTTATGCTGACCGTCGGCGCAGGTAATGCACGCGGTCAGGCTTTCTATAATAAATACGGCTTTGAATTCATCGAACAGGACGGCGACGATGTCGCTTTCGGACTTCGATTCTGATTGGAGTTAATATTATGAGGTATTATCTCGGCATTGACGGCGGAGGAACAAAAACCGTTGCAATTATCTGTGACGAAAACGGCAATCTTGTTTCCCGTTATGTCGGCAAAAGCATCAATTACAATTCCGTCGGCACCGACACGGCACGAGCTAACCTGAAGGATACGGTTGACGGTGTTCTTGAGGGTAAGAATATCACGCTCAGCAGTGCATTTATCGGTATGCCCGCGCTTTCATCGCGAGCAGAGGACAGCTTCACTAAAGATTTTTGTGAAGGCATCATTGACTGTCCGAAAATCGCTATGGATTCCGACGTTTACATCGGTCTTGAAGCAATGAAGATTGAAGGTGCGTCGGCTATGGTTGTCAGCGGTACGGGCTCGATGGCTGTCGGCAGGCTTGAGGACGGAACAGTCATCTTCAAGGGCGGCTGGGGCTACATCCTCGGCGACGAGGGCTCAGGCTATGCACTCGCGCTCGATGCAGTCAAGGCGGCAATCTGCGGTACTGAGGGCAGTGCAGAAAAAACCGTACTCACTGAAAAGGTTCTTGAGCATTTCAAGGTTTCGGATATATACAGTCTTATCGACATTTTCTACGACCCGCCAATTTCCAACAGTGAGGTTGCAAAACTCACTCCCATGCTTTTTGAAAGTGCAGAAAACGGCGACAAGGTCGCAAACGAAATTATAGACAGGCACGCAAAGCTCCTTGCAAGCACGGTCTGCGCCCTGCTTGCGGAAATGCCGTGCGGCGCTCCCCTCGGAATGTGGGGCGGTATTCTCGTCAATTGCGGTATGTTCCGTGAAAGGCTTGTTGCTCTCATCAACGAAAAATATCCGCAGACGAGCGTTAAAATACTTGAATACCCACCCGAATACGGCGCAGTTTTCGCCGCGATGAAGGAGGACAAAATATGAAAAAGTCTCTCGAATACTTAAAAAATATGCAGAAAATTCTCGCAGACATAACCGAAAATCAGATTGATGCGATTGATGCGACTGCACAAGCCTTTGCAACCGCGCTCGAAAATGACCGCAGTATCTTCCTTTTCGGAACGGGACATTCACATATGCTCGCGGAGGAGGTTTTTTACCGCGCAGGCGGACTTGTTAAAATTCAGCCCGTTTTTGAAACTCCGCTTATGCTTCACGAGTCGGCTTCCAAAAGCACGGAAATGGAGCGCATCGAGGGTTATGCGGACAAGATTTTTGCAGACTATAAAATGAAGAAGGACGACGTTATCGTCATCATCTCAAACTCGGGACGAAACGGAGTCTGCGTTGATATGGCACAGCTCGCAAAAGCCGAGGGTCTCGTTGTTATCGCGCTGACGAACCTCAACCATTCAAAATCGATGTCTTCGCGCCATCCGAGCGGCAAAAAGCTCTATGAATTCGCAGACATTGTTCTTGATAATATGGGTTGTGTCGGCGATGCGAGCGTTTATTTTGACGAAATTGGAAGAAGCGTTGCCCCGACCTCGACTAGCGCAGGTGCGGCAATTCTCAACGCGGCTGTTACGGGTACGGTTGAGATTATGCTAGCAGACGGAATCACTCCCGAGGTTTTCTCAAGCAGTAACGTTGACGGCGGTGACGAGGTAAACGAGGCCTATCTCAACAAATACAAAAATATTATTAAATCGTTATAAGGGTGATATTATGTTTGATGCAGTTAAGGTAAAAAACGAATGTGTTGAATGGATACGCAGATTTTTTGAGGAAAACGGCAAGGGCTGTAACGCTGTTATCGGCATTTCGGGCGGTAAGGACAGCTCAATCGTAGCCGCTTTGTGTGTTGAGGCGCTCGGCAAGGACAGAGTTATCGGTGTTCTTATGCCGCAGAGCGTTCAGCACGATATCGACAAGGCGTATCTTCTTGTCAACCATCTCGGAATAAGACATTATGAAATCAATATCAAGGATGCAGTTGATGCAGTTATCGCTAATTTCCCGGAAAATCTCCCGATTTCGGATATGACAAGAATCAATCTTCCTCCGCGTATCCGTATGTCAACGCTTTATGCGGTCAGTCAGTCGCTCAACGGCAGAGTTGCAAACACCTGCAACCTTTCTGAGGACTGGGTCGGCTATTCGACACGCTACGGTGATTCCGTCGGAGACTTCTCCCCCGCTTCGCACCTTACCGTTACGGAAATCAAGGAAATCGGCTATCTTCTCGGTCTCCCGCGCGAGCTTGTTGACAAAACTCCTATTGACGGACTTTGCGGTAAGACGGACGAGGAAAACCTCGGCTTCACCTACGCCGAGCTCGACGTTTATATCAGAACCGGCTTTATCGAGGACGAGGCAAAGAAGGAGCTTATCGACAGAAAGCACAGAAACAATCTTTTCAAGCTTCAGCTTATGCCGAGCTTCGACCCTGAAATAGAACACATTTAATTCGGAGGGATAAACTATGTTGTGGCCAATTATCAGAATTTTTGTTTCCGCGATTGTCATTTTCGAGACTGCGTTCGCAGGTCTTTTCAACGGCATTCTTATGAAGCCCGTTGAGATGCCCGAGCCTGTCACGGGTGAATATTCACAGTACGTTGATCCCTTTATCGGTACAGGCGGTACTCCGTGGGCATGCGGTATGTTAAGTCCTGCCGCAACAGTTCCCTTCGGTGCTGTACGTCTCGGCCCCGACACATCATTTATGGGCGGTCTTTACATAACAAAAATGAACACCTCGGGCTACTACTACGAGCAAAGACATATCAGAGGCTTCAGCCATTCGAGACTTTCGGGTACGGGTGCTGAGGATTACGGCATCTTCCGCGTTACGCCCGTAACCGGTAAGAAAAAAGCAGGCGAAATCCCCTACTCTCACAACAGCGAGGTTGCTTCGGCAGGCTATTACGCCGTCTACCTCCCGACAATGAACTGCCTTGCCGAAATGACAGCGGACGAGCATACGGGCGTTCACCGCTACACCTTCAATAACAAGAAGGATTCAAGACTCTACCTCGACGTAACGAGCGTTGCTGCCGGCAGATCGGCTGACAGCGGCTTTGTCGATTACGACGAAGAAACAGGTATGATTACGGGCGGTGCAGTTATCTATGGTGCATTCTCCGCAAGATACGACGGTCTTCCCGTTTACTTTGCCGCAACCGCGGATAAGGAAATCAAGTCCTACGAAATCAAGGGTGATTCAAGCGATCTCGGCATTGACCTCAACTTCGGCAAATTAGAAGGTGAAAGTGTTGAATTAAAGCTCGCAGTCAGCTTTGTAAGCGTTGAAAATGCGAAGCTCAACCTCGAGGCTGAAACAAACGGTCTCACCTTTGACGATGTGCGCGACAATGCCGTTGCTGATTGGGAGGACAGACTCTCGGCAATTAAAATCAGCACTCCCGACGACGAAATCAAAACAGTTTTCTACACCGCACTTTACCACAGTATGATTATGCCGACCAATTTCACCGACGTTAACGGCGAATACCTCGGCTTTGACAAAAAGGTGCATACCGCTGACGGCTACACCTACCGCTCGGATATGTCTCTCTGGGACACCTGCCGCGATACACATTCGCTCTATATGCTTATCGAGCCTGAAATTCAGGCAGACTGTCTCAGAAGTCTTGTTGAAATGACAAAAATCGGCGGTAATATTCCGCGCTGGCCGCAGGGTGCAGGCTACGCCTCCTCAATGCACGGTGATCCAACCAATATTATGATCACCGAAAGTTATCTCAAGGGTTACAGAGATTTCGACGTTGCAACAATGTATGAGGCGATGAAGAAAACGTCCGAAACCTCCGTCTCCAGGTCGGGCAGAAATTTCGTCAAGGAATACAACGAATACGGCTACATTCCCGACGACCTTGCAAACGGTGAGGAATCCGTCAGCTTCACTCTCGAATATGCGTGGGAGGATAATGCGATTTCAGTTCTTGCCGCCGAGCTCGGCTACACCGAGGATGCGGAAAGATATGCTGAAAAATCAATGTATTACAAAAATCTTTTCAATCCCGAAACAAAGTATTTCCAGCCGAGAAACGCTGACGGCAGCTTTGTAAAGCGCTTTAATCCCAACATCACGGCTTTCCACGATATGTTCCTTATCACCAAATATGCAACTGCATACAGTGAGGGCGGTGCACGCCATTGGCGCTGGAGCGCAACACACGATATCGACGGAATGATTGAGCTTTTCGGCAGTGAGGAATATTTCGTTTCCGAGCTTGATAAGTTTATGAAGGACGCTTCACTCAACCGCGCGGCTATTGATCCGGGCGCAGGCTTCTGGGTCGGTAATCAGCACGATATCCACACACCTTACCTCTTCGCAAATGCAGGCAGAGCAGACCTTACACAGAAATGGGTGCGCTGGACTCTCGACGAACGCTTCAGCACAGATGTCAACGGTCTCGACGGTAACGACGACGGCGGTACGCTCAGCTCGTGGTACGTTTTCTCCGCAATGGGCTTCTATCCCCTTGCAGGCAGTGACAAATACTGGCTCGGCTCTCCGAACGTTGACAGTGCAGAGATTTCTCTCGCCAACGGCAAGACACTTAAAATCACGGCAAATAATCAGGGTAAGGATAACATCTACGTTGAAAAAATCACCCTTAACGGCAAGGAGCTTGACGGCTGCTACATCACTCACGATGAGCTTATGGGCGGCGGCGAGCTTGTATTTGAAATGACAAAGTAAGGAGATTGCTATGGCATACATCAAAGCTATAATTTCGTTCCTTGAAATTTTACTTCTTTCCATCGGCATCATCCCCGTTAAGACGGATAACATCGACTACGGCGGAGAAAAATACACTCCGCCCGCCGTTATCGACGAAATGTATATCGTTGAGGACGGTGAATCGGAATATAAAATTGTTATTGCAGAAAATGCCGGCGAAACAATCAACACCGCCGCTAAAGAGCTTCAGACCTACATTGAAAAAATGAGCGGTGCAAGGCTCGAAATCGTTGCGGATAACGATGCCGAAGCCGATGAAAAAGCAATCCTCGTCGGCGAGACCTCGATTGAGGATGAAATCGTTCAGATTGACCGTGCTTCAATCAAGGCTGACGGCTTCCGCCTTTATGCGGACGGCACTCACCTTGTTATCGCGGGTGCGGACGAGCGAGGAACACTCTACGGCGCATACACACTGCTTGAGGAATATTTCGGCGTACGCTGGTTTACCCCGACGCTTGAAAGAGTTCCCGAAAGCGAGGACCTTGTGATTGATGCGGGACTCGACAGAACGGTTGAGCCGTCCTTCGCAATCCGCCGTAACGATTGCGCCGGCACGAACGATGCCCACCGTGCGAGAACAAAAATGAACGTCTCCTTCTGGCAGGAGGCCACGGCTTACGGAGGTGCGCTGTCCTATGTATTCTGGGACGTTACCCTCCCCACCCTCGTTCCCGATGCGCTCTTCGCGGAGCATCCCGAATATTTCGCACTCCAGCCCGACGGTACACGCTCGACGGACCACGTCTGTCTCTCCAACCCCGAAGTGCTCGAGGTTGCTGTTGCGAATGCAAGACAGCTGATGCGCGACTGTCCGCGTGAAACCTCCGACCATGTTCATATCGGTCAGAAGGATAACCAGAACTACTGCCATTGCACAAGCTGTGAGACTCTTTACGAAAAATACGGAAGTGTCTGCGCTCCGACGCTTATTTTCACAAACAGCTTCGCTGATGCGCTCGATGATGAATTCCCGGATTTCACCTTCACCTTCTACGCTTATCTTGAAACAGCTGAGCCTCCGAAGGATCTGACCCTCCGCTGTAACGATAACGTGGCTCCCGTGCTTTGCGGTCTTCACGCCGCATGCAGAAGCCATCCGCTGACAGAGTGCGGTCACATTGATATCCAGGAGGAAACCTTCCTTACCGCATACGGCGATTGCGAGCCGACAATTGCAGAGGATTTCAAAAACTGGACCAAGGTTGCAGATACAACCTACATTTATGATTACACAATCAACTTCCTTAACACGGCGCAGTTCTTCTCTAACCTCGGCACTCTTCAGTCAACGATGAAGTATATGCACGACATCGGAATCACAGGCTATGTCTACAACTGCGGTGACGGTCATTATTCAGCGTTCAACGAGCTTCGCAACTACCTGCTCTGCAAGGTTCAGTGGGACGTAAACGCTGACGTTGAATATCATATGATTGATTTCCTCAACGAATACTACGGCGAGGCTGCCGCACCTTATATCAAGGAAATTCTTGACATCCAGACGGCTCAGATTGCCGCAACGGCACATTCCTTTGACTTCGACTGGCACTATCAGTCGGGCTACTATCCGATAAGCAAGATCGCAAAGCTCGACCGTCTTTGGAAAAAAGCACTGAAGGCTTATATAACCGACGGGCAGAGGTTTAATGTCGAGGTTGCAAACCTCAGCTGGGAATACTTCAAGGCTAATCAGTTCCTCGGCGAATATTTCTTCCTCAATCCCTTCCGTCTCAAGGCGAATGAAGAACTGTACGACGCATTTAAAGCGCACGGAATCAGCAGAGTTTCATCCTTCGGTCTTATCCCCGAAAACAAAGAGGACGTTGATTTTATGCTTCGTCCGTTCAACTGGAAATAACCTCAAAAAGAGCAACTCCGAGTTGCTCTTTTATTTTTATACATATTGATTTTTTATCTTAAAAGTGTTAATCTTAGAATAGCTTGATTTTGTTTCAGGTGGGCAGAATATAAACACAGGCATTTAAAGCGGAGGTTGTGCAAATGACCATTTTTAATTTCATCTCCCTTTTCGGCGGACTTGCCCTTTTCCTTTTCGGAATGAGTACAATGTCCGACCATCTTGAAAAAACCGCAGGCGGTAAGCTCGAGAAAATTCTCAGAGTTATGACGGACAAGCCCTGGAAGGCGCTCGCCCTCGGTGTTGCAATCACGGCAACCATTCAGTCATCGTCTGCCGTCACGGTAATGCTCGTCGGTCTCGTTAACTCGGGAATTATGCAGCTGACTCAGGCTGTCGGTGTTATTATGGGCTCAAACGTCGGTACAACCGTTACCGCGTGGATACTCAGCCTTGCGGGTATTGAAAGTGATAATATTTTTGTAAGCCTATTAAAGCCGTCCTCCTTCGCACCGATTATCGCATTCATCGGCGTTCTGATGACAATGCTGACAAAGAAAAACCGCGTCAAGGATATCGGCGGAATATGCATCGGCTTTGCCGTGCTTATGTTCGGTATGGAAATGATGAGCGATGCAATGTCACCGCTTGCCGATATGCCCGAATTCCGCGAGCTTATGGTTATGTTTGATAATCCGCTGTTCGGACTTGTTATCGGTATCATTATGACAGCAGTTATCCAGTCATCGTCCGCAACCGTCGGTATTTTGCAGGCACTTTCAATGACAGGCGTTATCTCCTACGGAATGGCAATCCCTATCATTATGGGTCAGAATATCGGTACCTGTATCACCGCACTCATTTCAAGTATGGGTGTCAGCAAGAACGCAAAGCGGGTTGCCGCCATCCATGTTTATTTCAATTTAATCGGTACTGCGCTGTTTCTGACGGCGTTCTACCTTATCGATACCTTCGTCGGCTTCGCCTTCACGGACACCGCGATTGAGCCGGCAGGCGTCGCTGTTGTTCACAGTATTTTCAACATTGCAACAACAGTTATCCTCTTCCCGTTCTCACGGGTTCTCGAAAAGCTCGCGCGCAAAACCGTCAAGGATAAGAAGGCTACGGGCAAGAGCGCATTCATCGATGACCGTCTTCTCAATTCCCCTGCGCTTGCAGTTTCCGAGAGCCGTAACTATACGGTAAAAATGGGTCAGACGGCAATCGACGCGCTCCTTAAATCCATTTCACTCGTTGACAATTTCGACCGTAAGGTTGTTGATGAAATTATCGAGAAGGAAAAGGAGCTTGACGACTACGAGGATAAGCTCGGTACATTCCTCGTTAAAATTTCAGGTCATGACCTGACGGATGCCGACAGTAACACTGTATCCACTCTTCTGCACGCTATCGGCGATTTTGAACGTATCGGCGACCACGCCGTAAATATCGCAAAGGCGGCACAGGAAATAGATGACAAGGAAATCCGCTTCTCTGAGCAGGCAACGCAGGAATTGAAGGTTGCGACGGATGCTATCAAGGAAATTCTTGAGCTGACCGAAAAGGCATTTGCCGAAAACAGTATTGCACTTGCTCTTGAGGTTGAGCCGCTTGAGCAGGTTATCGACGATATCCTCGCGGAAATCAAATCAAGACACATCTCCCGTCTCACGGGCGGTAAATGTACAATTGAGCTCGGCTTTGTTCTTTCTGACCTTCTTACAAACTACGAAAGAGTTTCCGACCATTGCTCGAATATCGCGGTATGCCTTATCCAGATCAGCAAATCTCTTTTCAATGCCCACGAATATCTCAACGATTACAAATCCTCGGGCAGCGAAACCTTCACAGGCAGCTTCGATAAATACGCTGATAAATATACCCTTCCATCGAAGGATTAAAACGAATATGCAAAAACACCTTCCTCGCGGAAGGTGTTTTTTTGATGTCCGGAAATTATGCGCCGGCTTTTGTAAGCGCCTCGTCGATATGCATACAGAAGTTTTCTGCGCCGACCTTATCGTAAAGCCCTGCCTTCTGCAATGCCTTGAGAGGCTGCTCGTTGACGTGTGAAAGAATAAGACGTACACCCTGCTTCTCGCACTTTTTGTAAAGTGCCTCAAGCGCGTTGAGAGCGGTTGAATCAAGAGACGGTACGGCACGCATTCTGAGGATCAGACAGCGCGTATAATCCTTGAGGATAATTTCGGGGATCTTATCCGCCACTCCGAAGAAAAGCGGTCCGCTGATTTCGTAAACACGTACATCCTTCGGTACAGCCTTAAGATTGATGCTGTCCTTGTCCGTTTCGGGATCGATATATTTCCAACCGTTGACGGAGGTTTCGTCGCTCATACGCTTCATAAAGAGCATTGCAGCAAGCACCATACCGACCGCGATTGCAACAACGAGGTCAAAAACAACAGTAAGCACAAAGGTCACGATGAGGATGAGGATATCGCTCTTCGGTGCAGTCCTTACAATGCGCACAAACTTTTTCCACTCACTCATATTATACGCAACCATAAAGAGAATAGCTGCAATAGTCGGCATCGGGATAAGACCCGCATACGGCATAAGGAACAAAAGCACAAGCAGAAGCACAACAGCGTGCACCATACCTGCAACGGGAGAGTTGCCTCCGTTTTTAGCGTTAGCTGCCGTTCTTGCGATAGCGCCCGTTGCGGGAATACCGCCGAAAAGCACGGATGCGATGTTACCGATACCCTGTCCGACCAATTCCGCATTTGAGTTGTGTCGGGCATTGACCATACCGTCAGCAACAACACAGGAAAGAAGCGATTCGATAGCGGCAAGCACGGCAATTGTAAGTGCATCGGGCAGAACAGCCGAGATTTTTTCAAAGCTCAGGCTCATACCGCCGAAATCGAGCTTCGGCAGACCTGACGGAATCGTGTAAAGATCGCGGATAGTATAAACACCCTCCTCGAAGCCCGGTATAAAAGCAACCATAAGCGCTCCGACGAGAACCGCAATCAACGAGGGCGGGACTCTCTTTTCTATTTTCGGATAAAATATAAGTATAGCAAGGCTGACTGCGCCGACAACAAGCGCCTGCCACGAAAAGGTGCCGATAAATTCAATATTGGCTTCAATCTTTTCGATAGTCTCGATGGGCTTGACACCGTCGGCATAGGTAAGTCCGAGGAAATCCTTGATCTGTCCGATAAGAATCGTAAGTGCGATGCCTGAGGTAAAGCCTGTTGTTATCGTGTGCGGAATGAATTTTATCAGCGCACCGAAACGGAAAACACCCATAAGTATGAGCATCACACCTGCCATAATAGTCGCGATGAAAAGTCCGTCCATACCCTGCGCGGCAACAATACCTGCAACGATTGATGCAAATGCCGCCGTCGGGCCCGCAATCTGAATACGGCTGCCGCCGAAAAGAGAAACACAGAAGCCTGCCGCAATCGCAGTATAAATACCGCAGGCGGGCTCAACACCCGAAGCGAGAGCGAGTGCAATTGAAAGCGGAAGCGCAATAATCGCAACAATAACACCTGCAACAAGGTCCTTTACGAATTTCTGAGACGAGTATTTCTTCATCGAAGAAAAGAACTCAGGTTTAAGATAAAAGCTTTTCAAAATAACATCTCCTTTTTTGCCACAGAAGATTATATTCGCTTTCAACCGAAAAGTAAAGAAAAAAATTAAGAAGCGGCAAAATTTTTGTCGCTTCTTTTTGCACCTTATTTAACCGTCATTCTGACCTGACCGTTGGAGATTACCGTCAGGGTAAGAATACCCTTTGCGGAGTTCCACTCCTCCTTAAGCCTTGCTGTGTTTGTGCCGTCGGCGGTAACGGTCGGCTTTTCTTCAAAGCCCTCAAGCTCAATAACCGTCTCGCGGAAATTCTTCGGATCACTGCGCTTTCCGCCTGCCGCGTATTCGCGCATAAACTGATCCTCGTTTTCAAGTCCGTTGCAAACGGCATCCGTATCAAGGCGAAGGTTGCACATATCAATACTGATTGCGCCGTCCGCCTCGTTGATTATCGCGTAGGTATGCGCCTCAAGCTTCAGGGTGATATCCTTCTTCGTTTCGGGCAGAGTGTACTGTACCGTCTGCTGCGCATCAACCGTCTTATTCTCGTTCGAGTTGAAGGCATAGATATAATCATTGATATCAAACAGCACTCCGTCGCCCTCATAGATTTCCTCATATCTCTTATCAAAGAAGCGCTGCTTTATCGGCTCTATAAAGAGCAGATTGATAAAATATGTAAAATCATTGAGGATGTAGCTTTCGGGAAGCACCTGACGCGGATTCGAGTGAATAGGAAGAATGGGCACGATATAATATCTTCCCGTGGACGGTACCCACGTTTTTGTACAGTCGTGGTACGGATTGTTAAACTCAAGCTTTTCCTGTAAAAAGCTGAATTTATCGCAGTAGAGTCCCTGCAGAATGTGTGCATCGTTACCCTTAAGAGCGTAAGCGACAGGATTTGTCATCTTATATGCAACCTTGACGTTCTGCTTTACCTCCTGCTTATCCGGAACGGCACCGTCCAGCACATGCTGATAGAACGGATAAAGCACATCCCAGAAGGTCGGGGTCATCACAACCTCGCCGTCAACAAAATGGTAAAGTCCTCCGCGGCTGAAGGTACCTTCAATCGCATAAACCGTCGCACCGCCGACAAGATCAGCAATCATATCGATACCGAAAAGTGCGGGCGGATATTTTGCAGTGTGAATCCAATCAGGCTCATTGGGCGCAACGCCGATGTCGTCGTATCCGATAAATCCCTCCTCATACCAGAGGAAATTCTCAAGATTTACACCCCAGTTGCCGCAGACATCATCAAGCCAGCATCCCATAATATTAGCCTGTGATGCAAAGTGTCTGCCGTGACCATTATGCTTATCCATAATAATTACATTTTCCGTATTACTCTTGAGCAGGTCGTAAAGCTCTCTGTCCTGAAGCAGAAAATTGACATAATTATTCTTTTTCCAATAGATATATTCCATATCCTGCCAGATAAACAGTCCGCCGTTTTCGGCACACGCCTTTACGCAGGATTTCATTCGTCTGAGTATATTTTTATTAACGCCCTGATCGTCCGTGACCTCGTCATAGGCAAGCTTTTCGTTGGTAACGCCGTTAGTTGAAAGCTCAACCTGAACAAAGCCCATAAGGGTGGAATATTTTTTAAATATAGCTGAAAGTTCCTCCTGTGTGAACGGGTCGCGCTGCTTGTTTGTGCAGAAGCATTCCGACTGAAGCACAACGGGAATTTTCGCAGCCTCGAGAATATCAAGAAGCGCGTACCAATAATCAAGCTGCTCCTGCGGTGTCATATAAGCAGGACCCTCATCCATATAGATAACCGTAAAATTCCTTACATCCTCGGGAAGAGCGTAATATGTTTTGATTGCCGAGTCTGCGGCAACAGAAGGTATATTCATATTCGCCGTTGGACAGTTCCTTATCATAAACAGCGGGTTTTCCTCATCGACATATATACGAAGTCCGTCGACCTTTTTACGGGTACGGATTTCCGTCGTCTCATTAACCTTTTCGGGCAATACGGTAAAATCCGTTTCCACCGTGTTTGCCGAATCTGCCGCCGCAACCTGCACCGGCATAACAGCCAGCGTTAAAAATACCAATAAAATGCTGATAAGCTTCTTCATAGGCTATACCTCCGTTTGATATATTCTACCATATATAACGGCTTATTACTGCACAAAAAATGCACTTTGGGCTTATCCAAAGTGCATAATTTTTAATAACCGAATTTTTCCTTGAATTTTTCTCTTGTATTGCGTGTAAGAAGCTTCTCGCCGTCAAAGATGAGGATGCAGTATGCGTGACCGCACTTTTTGCCCTGCTCAAACCATTCTGCAAAGGCTCTCTGCATACTTGTGTTTCTCGGGAGCTCGTGAACCCTCTTGTGTGCATTCTCAACGCCGTAAACTCTCCACGCATCGCCGAAATCGTAGGTGCGTGTGATATCGAGCGGCTCGTAGTCGAGAAGGAACTCTCTTACCTTTGACTTTTCTGGAAGAATGTTGAGGTTATCGGGATAAAGCAGCCATGAGCCGCAGCAGACAACCATCGGGCCGCCGTTGAAGCGGTCCTTGAAGAACTCGTAAGCCTTTTTATAGGAATCCATACGGGTCTCCTCGTCAAGTGTACCGAGATGTGACGGAATGTGCATACCGAGAACAAACTCGCTGTCCTTGAGTACGATGCCGTGCTCCTCGTAATAATCCTCGCAGAAGTCCGAAAGCTCGTACTGGAATCTGCCGATACCGAAGCGTTCAAGGGTATAGAACTGCTTGAACCAGCCCTCAACAAAGGTTCCGGGTACGCCGTAGTTTTCGATACATTCAAGCATTTTGACCTTAAGGTCGATGATTGTGTTCCAATAGATATCCTCGCTGATGCCTTTTTTTCTGTACTCTGTCAGAAGCGGCTTCGTGCAGTTAATAAGGAGAACCAGCTTAACCGTATGCTCGTGCTCACCGATCATTTCTGCAAGAGCCTTTACCTTATCGGAGAAGGCATCAAAATTCTTCTTTTTAAGCCAGTATGTACGGTACATCGATTCGTAGATTTTGTTTGCTTTTTCATCGGCAAGGATTTTCTCCTGAGTGCGGATAATAACCTCTCTTGCCTCGGCAGGATAATCCTGCTTTTCCATTACTTTAAGTGCGTGATCGTAGTTTTTCATTCTTTACCCCTCGTAAACCATATAGTAGTTGTGAATTTTTTCGAGCTTGTAGAACTCTTCCTTGATGACCTTGAAGCCGAGCTTTTCGTAGAAGCCTACATTATCGGGATTCTGCGTTTCAAGACCGATTTTGTAGCCCTGCGGAACGAATTCCTCAATTCCTTTTCTGATCATTTCCTTTGCAATTCCCCTGCCCTGATACTGAGGATCAACGAAAACAGGAGAGATGATGAGCGTTTTTTCGTCAAAGACCTTCGAATCAAGATGGCTGTATGCCATAAGAGTTTTAACCGTTGACGTTATGTAGTAACAAAGGAAAACCCAGTTAGGGCATTTCAGAAAATCAAAAACGGTATACTCGTTATGAGCATCGCGCCAGACGCAGAGAGCCCTCGCCTCGTCGTCAACATAGAAAACATCGCACTTGTTTGATGACGTAAGTCTTTCAAGCAGAAAATGGTAGACGAATTTTTTTCGTCTTTCAACGTTTTTAGTCGCAAATTTATGCACGGGATCATCAACGAAGCTCTCCGCAGCCATCCGCGCATAATATTTGAGCGTTTCTCTGTCAAGTTCCGTTACTCTTTTCATAACAACCTCACAAAAATTGATGTATGTATTCTACCACATCCCGTCGGGAAATGCTATAGAAAAAAGGATTTTTATTTATCCGTTTTTAAAGTATATCTGCACTTCGGATAATTGGGACAGCCGTAGAAATCTCCAAACTTGCCTTTCCTTAATACCAAATCCGTTTTACAGTACGGACAGATCTTTGCGTTTTTCATTTCTTCTATGCTTTCTTTATATGCTTTAACCTGCTGCTTATGTTCAACTCTTACAGCTTTACCATGATGCTGCTTTTCTAAAATAAAATTGAATATTTCCTGCTTATTCTTTTCGTTCAAAACATCCTCTTTATTCTTTATCAGAAGCTGAATGCCTCTCGTCATGCTTACCAGAGTGTTGCACACCACTGTATCCGGAGACTGCGAATTGTCATTGATATTTTCAACCTTAAAATCATCACAAAGCAACGTAATAACAGAATAAAATGGTATCTCTCCAAAATCCGACAGCATGTTTTTCAGGTACTCAACATGCTTTTTGTTTTGCCTAAGCGGACTATATATTTCATATTTCTTCCCGCCTCGGTAATAATACCATTTGTTGCTTTTTCCGTTGCCGTAGATTTTAGCACCCTCAAACATTTTAACCTCGACAACATATATGCCTTTTGCTCCTATCATAATCAAATCGATCTGAGAAGTATATCCGTTTCCTCCGTCTATAAGAACATCATGTAAAATTAAAGCATCGGTAAAATGCTTCGAATAATATTTAGTCATCCATTCTCCGAAACTGCCTTTCATTTCATTAACAGAAGGAAATGATTTTACTTTTTCAAACAAGCTCATATTATCACCTCATGCAAAAACACAAAAGGGCAGTTTTTCAACCGCCCAACATATTTATAATAACATATCTTCGCCTTTTGTGTCAACGGTTTCGGAGCGCTGCGGGACATTTTCTGCGTTATGCATAATTCGGGCATCTTAACTTTATTGAACACGCGAATGGATTTTCACTTGCCGTTGTGCTATATTATAGATGAAGAAAGGAACAGGTGATACCAATGAACAGGTAAACCCCTTAATCTGTGAAAGAGAGGTATATAAAAAGATGTTAGATATCAAGAGTGAACAGAAATAACCCTTGACCGGCTCAAATGTGTAAAGAAACATTCGGTCAGGGGTTATTTCAATTTTATACATCTTTTTGCGTGCGCCCGTCGGGGCGTTTTTTTATTGCGTTTTTTAGTTTAATTCTCTTGAATAAGCAATCCGAAAGTGCTATACTTTTTGTGTATTTGAAAAAATCACGGAGGCGTTTTTATGGCAAAAAAAATCATTGTTGCAGGTCTTGGTCACGGCGGAATTGCCGCGGCAGCTATCCTTGCGGAAAGCGGATATGACGTTACTGTTTACGAAAAGCAGTCTGAGGGTACGCTCGGCTACGACTGGACGGATATTTTCGCACCCAAGGCGCTTGAAATAGCAGAAATCGGTATGCCCGATGAGGACAGGTTTGAATATAAAGAGGATATGACCTTTGTTGCTCCGGGCGGTACAAGGCTTCACCAGCACGTTCCCGAGGACGAGCTTGAGATCAAGATGGAGCGTAAGGATATCTACGATCACCTTATTAAAAACGCCGTTGATAAGGGTGTTAAAATCGTCTATGACTGTGAGGCTCAGAAGCCGATCATGCTCGGCAACCGCGTTGTCGGTATCCGTACCTCGAAGGGCGACTTTTTTGCAGACCTCATCATTGACTCGTGCGGTATGAATTCCCCCATCCGCCGCAATCTTCCGAAGAGTCTTATGATAGAAAAAGAGGCTTCCCGTCAGCAGAAAATCACAATCTTCCGTGCCTTCTATAATAAAGCAAGCGACGAGGAGGTTGAGGACAAGTTCAAGGTGCTTCTTCTTCCCGAGGGTGTCCGCGGAATCAGCTGGGTTGCATCCGAGGATGAGTACACTGACGTGCTTATCGGCAGATTTGAGGAGTTCGATATGGACGAGGTCAACCGTCATCTCGAATATCTCCGCCCGACCAATCCGCGCCTCGGCACAGAAATCGTCCGCGGCGGTCAGTTTGTCGAAATTCCCGTGCGCCATCCGATATCCGTTATGGTTGCTGACGGCTATGCCGCAATCGGTGACAGCGCATTTATGACAGTTCCGCTTATAGGCTCGGGCATCGCAAACTCTCTCAAGGCTGCACGTATCCTTGCGGAGACGGTAATTAACGACGACGCTCAGGCATTCAGCGTTGAGAGCCTCTGGAAATATCAGGTGCTGTTCTACAAGCATCTCGGTACAGGTCTTGCTCCGCTCGAATGTGTAAAAAATCTTATGTTCAAATTTGTTCCGTCTGATCTTGACTACTGCTTCGAAACAGGCATTCTTACCGACAGGAATGTCACAATGAGCGCAAACTTCGGCAGCTTCTTTGACACCTTTGACCTTTTTGATGTGCCTGATATGCTCAACAAGGCAAAGCAGTCCTGCTCCGACCCTGTGCTTCTCGGCAAGATGCTCGGTGCGGGCAACCGCATAACAGCGGCAACGGCAGCCTGCCTCGCAATTCCGAGAAAATGGGACAGAAGACTCGTTGAAATCTGGGCAAAGGCATACACAAAAATTTTCGAATAATTCCCGGGGAGGGATTTGATGAGTGCAGTTGACTTCAAGGCCAAAGCACATATATTTAAAAACACTGCGTTTATGCTCAAATGCAGCTTCAAAAGCGCGCCGGTTGCTACAATACTCATTTACCTTGCATATATTGCAGAGAATGTTTACTACGCCGTTGTTTTCAATGTAATGTTTTTACAGACAGCAATCTCGATAATCGAGGGTAACGGCACCTTTAAGGAATTTGCAACCAAAATCGGACTGATTATCTTCGGCAAAATTGCCGTTGACCTTTTCAGCTACATTGTTTTTCACCCCGTGCGCGAAAAATACGAATTCAAATACGAGGGCTATATAAACAGAATGATTTTCGAAAAGGCACAGCAGGTTGAGCTTGCGTGCTATGAAACTCCCGAATTTTTTGACAGCTATAACCGCGCAACATGGGTTATTGAAAAGGGTGCGTACAAGAGAATAATTGAAGGCTCCGCATGGACTCTCGGTTCAATTATCAGTATCATTTTTCTCGTAATCTATCTTTGTCAGCTTGACCCGCTGCTGTTGATAATCATTGTCTGTCCCGTAATCGTTATGTATTTTCAGGTTAAGCGTAACGGCGTTGAGTTTGCAAAAGAAAAAGAAATGACGCCCTTTGAGAGACAGAAGGATTACACAAAAAGAACAGTTCTTCTCAAGGATTTCGCAAAGGAAATCAAGACAACAGATATTTTCACCGTTGTCAAGCGCCGATTCAGAGAAGCAACAGAAAAAAATATTCAGACCATCGGTAAGTACGGACGTAAGATTGCCGTGCTGGAAATGTTCACCGATTTCTTCGGAGAGGTTATTCCTATTGCAGGCGGCTTCGGCTACGGCTGTTACCGACTGATTGTCCGTCAGGATTTGCCGATTTCTGATTTTTCGGTGCTTATTTCCGCAATCACAAACTGCAGAAACAAGCTCAATCAGCTTGCACGTTATTTTACGATGCAGCAGAAGCAGTGCCTGTGGGTACAGAATCTGCGCGAATTTCTCGCCTATGAGCCGAAGGTTGCCGGAGGCAGTATCGAGCCCGGTGAATTCGAGAGTCTTGAATTCCGCAACGTTTCCTTCCGCTACGGCGACAATAAGAAAAACACACTCACGAATGTTTCATTTAAAATCAACAAGGGTGAGAGCATTGCTGTCGTAGGTCATAACGGCGCAGGCAAAACCACTCTTTCAAAGCTTATGATGCGCCTTTACGATGTCAGCGAGGGTGAAATCCTTTATAACGGCATCAATATCAAGGAATACGACCTGCTGAAATACCGCGACAAATTCGCAAGCGTTTTCCAGGATTACCGTATTTTTGCAATGACTGTTGCCGAAAACGTGCTTATTGAAGAGGTTGACGAGAGCAATATTGAGCGTGCAACCAAGGCTCTTAAGCAAAGCGGTGTTTACGGCAAAATCGAGTCCCTCGACAAAAAGGAAAATACAATCCTCACCCGTGAATTTGACGAAAACGGCGCGCTCCTTTCCGGCGGTGAAAGCCAGAAGGTCACGATTGCAAGAATGTTCGCGAAGAAATTTGACCTCGCAATTCTTGATGAGCCCTCAAGCGCTCTTGACCCCGTGGCTGAATCAAAGATGTACGACAGTCTTATGGAGGGTACGAAGGACAAGACCGTTATTTATATTTCACACCGACTTTCAAGTGCAACGAGAAGCGATAATATTCTCGTATTCGATCACGGCGAGCTGATCGAGCAGGGCAATCACGAGGAGCTTATGGCTCTCGGCGGTGAATACTGTAATATGTTCACCCTGCAGGCATCGGGCTACAGAGAGGAGGCGGACGAAAATGAAGCTTAAGAATAAGGCAAAGGAAAATGCACACAGCGTCCGCAACTATCTTTTTATGCTCAGATTCGTGCTGAAGAATGCACCGTTGCTGCTTTTCGCACTTCTTTTCTTTGACGTGCTGTCAAACCTTCCGTGGCTTCTTTCCAACGTCGTGCTTCTGAAATATATCATCGATGTTGTCACACAAGGCACAGACCTCTACAGAATCTTCGTCGCCTGTATCATATTTGCCGTGGTGGTTGTCATCGGTAACCTCGGTAATACGATTTTTTATGAAATCTACCGTCCCCGAATGGCGGAGAAGCTCCACTTCAAGCTCTATTCGGGAATTTATGAAAAAGCGGCAAAAATGGACTTCCAGTCCTACGACGACCCCGAATTCTACAACGATTTCGTGCTCGCGATGAATACGATGAGCACCCGCGTTGACGATATTATGGCGGATACACAGGACTTCTTCACTCATATGGTTTCGATCGTTTCGATAACCGCGGTCATTCTGACTATTGACCCCGTCTGCTTTATATTCATCGCGCTATGTGTCGGAATAATGGTACCGCTCGGCAGACTTATAGCTAAGGTCAACCTTGAGAAAAAGACGGTTATGACACCGCTTGACAGAAAGAATCTTTATTTTTCGCGCGTGTTTTACCTTCAGGATTATGCCAAGGAATTAAGACTCAACCCCGCAGGTAAAATGATTGAGCACAGGTACAACCTTAACCTTCTTGACCGTATTTTTACGGTTTCACCCTTCCTGAAAAAGCAGTGCGCCCTCTATTTCTGTCAGGAAAGCCTGCCGATGACTCTGCTCATCTGCTTCGGCGTTACGCTTTATATGGGCTACAAGGCGATTGTTACCAAGGAGGTCGGACTCGGCAGCTTTGCCGCCACCTTCAACGGAGTCAGCTCCGTCAGCGCGAGTGTTTTTGCGATGACAAGCTGGTTTGCAATCGGTGTTCGTGAGAACGGACTTTATGTTGAAAAGTACAAGCGCTTTATGGCCGCTGAAGAAAAAATCAAGGACGGTGACATTGTCAAGAAATTCGACAAGCCCGTTACGATAAAGCTTGAGAACGTTTCTTTTACATATCCCAACTGTGAAAAGCCGACACTCAAAAACATCAATCTTGAAATCAAGCCGTATCAGAAGATTGCGCTCGTCGGCTACAACGGCGCAGGTAAAACAACGCTGACCAACCTCATCCTTCGCCTTTACGATGTTACTGACGGTAAAATCACCGTTGACGGCAAGGATATCCGCGACTGGAACGTGCGCTCATATCACAGCAATTACGCGGCAGTTTTTCAGGATTTTTCACTCTTTGGTGCAACTCTCGGCGAGAATGTCGCGATGAAGGAAGCCCCTGACAAGGCACGCGTTATGAAGGCCTTGCAGGAAAGCAGCTTCAACAAGGAGCTCGAAAACGGCGCAGACACAATTCTTCTGCGCGAGTTTGACGATAACGGACTTTCACTTTCAGGCGGTGAAGCACAGAAGGTTGCCGTTGCGCGTGCATTTTATAAGGATTGTCCGTTCGCAATTCTTGACGAGCCGAGTGCAAACCTTGACCCTGTTTCCGAATATTCTCTCAATGAGGCTATGTCCCGCGCGGCGCAGGATAAGACAGTTATCTTCATTTCACACCGACTTTCCACAACCGTTATGGCAGACGTTATTTATATGCTCGAAAACGGCGAAATTGTCGAAAGCGGTACACACGAGGAGCTTATGGCAAAGAACGGCAAATACGCCTATATGTTCAACCTCCAGGCGGAGAAATATAAGGACGAGCAGTAATAAGCAAAATAAGGATAACGAAAATGCGGCAGAAATCTGCCGCATTTTTATTTTATAAATTTTAATTGGTCGGGGTGTCTTAAATGACGCACAAACCCAGCCTCCCTTGCCTAAAGGGAGGGGGACCACGAAGTGGTGGAGGGATAGTTTGTGACACGGAAAAAGATATAGCAGTAAAGAAACTTTGTTAATATATCCCTCCGTCTTTT
>JAFNVC010000033.1 GCA_017379935.1 Clostridia bacterium | reverse complement strand
TGTGACACGGAAAAAGATATAGCAGTAAAGAAACTTTGTTAATATATCCCTCCGTCTTTTGCTACGCAAAATCCACCTCCCTTTAGGCAAGGGAGGCTTTGCACGCATTTAATTTCATCAAAACCAAACATCCCGACAAACCCCAATTTATCGGGCTGCTTTCCAAAAGAGCAGGATAATTCAAACGATATCAAGCTTTATCCTCCGGATAAATTGAACTTTATAAAAAACGCAGAAGAGGCTTGGTTTGCTTCTTCTGCGTTTTGTGGTTACAATAATTTATTCAGATTATAATACCGCCACAAGTACAATCACGGCAATGTAGATGAGAAGGCTGAGCGCGTGCTTTTCCATCCACGCGGAAATAAGCGCATAAGCCGATGGGATAAAGGCGATTATCTTAACGATAAAGTTCGTTTTTCTGTCCTTGCCGTAGAGAAGATCCCAGTTGTTAAGCGCATCCTCGTAAAGCGGAGCATTGTTGCAAAGGAGCGAAACTCCGAGGTAAAGCATAACGGCATACACCCAGAAAATCGAGTTCTCCATACCTGCCTCGATATGGAACAGACCGAGGAAGCCTCCGATGAACATACCGTAGCCGAACATACGGTTCATAAGTCCGGGAAGGTAGCAGACGAGGAAGGTTGTCAGTCGGCTCTTTGTGAAATCGTGCTCAACGTGGCCGCAGAGCTCGTTTGCCTGAAGGTAACGGGCATCCTGTACGGGTACGCCGAGAATACGGCAGTAAAGATGCTCCCAGAAGCCCTTGAGGATTGCACCGATGAAGGTGATATATTTTGATATTACATAAAGCTTTTCCATCATACGTCACCCGTGCCTTCCATAAACAATTCTTCGAACGTCATTTCGCCCTTGATGCACTTCTGAACGGACTCCTCAAGAGTGAGATTCTGCTGCTCGAGCAGTGCTACAACAGCCTCGTAGGTCTCGTTGTCGCCGCCGATGCAAGCGATAAGTGCCGCCGTGTTGATAACCTCAAGCGAAATCTGAGTGCCTGAATATGCGCCCTGAAGAGTGATATCGTAAGCCTGCTTTGAAGCCTCAAGTGCAGATGCGGTATCCTCGAGGAGCATATATGCAATCGCCTGCTGACGGTAAACCTCAGCGTCGGTGCCTGCCGCGATACCTTCCTTACAGATATCGATTGACTCCTGGAACTTGCCCATACGGCGGAGGATTTCTGCCTTGACAGAGTAATAGTCAAGTCCCTCGGGGTTATATTTTCTCATCTTTTCGCAACGCTCGTCAGCGGATTCAAAATTGCCGCTGTCGATATCCGCCTTGATTGCGTAATAATAGGCGTTCGTATCGTTGATATTTCTTTCGAAGAGTGCTTCTGCAAGCTCAACGATTTTTGCATTATCCTCATAAGTCCAGGCTATATAGAGATAGTCCTGCATAAAGATATAATCGAGGTCGCCTGCATTCTTGCATACCTTATCGAAGCAATCGAAAACAACCAACTTATCCTTCTTTGCATAGAAGCCTGCAATAGCACGGTAGTATTCGTTGATGCACTGCTTTGCAACTGTGTTGTTCTCGCAGGAATCGATAAACTGAAGTGCCTCGTTATACTTGACCTTGGTTTCGGTCGTCTTTTCGTCTGTGTAGAAGTATGAGGACCAATCCTCGCTGATCATCGTCTGATAATCAATTGCTTCCTTACAGAAATCGTAGACCTTTTTGATCTTCGCGTTGGGTGCCTTGTCGAGCTCGTCAACGCCGATGATATTTTCAACATACTGGACGAAGGTTGAAATCTGATTAGCATCAATCGCCATTGTGTCGGCATAAGCCTCAAGCACGATTTTAAGCACGCGGTTGCCGTCTACGAAGAAGGGCTTTTCCGTATGGTTCTTGTTGAATGCGGCAAAAACGGCATTCACGCCTGTGTTGAGGCTCGAAACATCCTCGCTGATTGCCGTACACTCGTTGACCGCATCGTTATAGCGCTTTTCGGAGATACAGCTCTCTGCCTCAATAAGATGTGCAGAAATACCGAGAGTTGAGAAGCAGACGAAATAACTCGCCGCCGCTACAAGCACCATTACGAAAGCGAGAATAACGTGTCCTGCACCGTAGTTTGTTCTGAGGAACTTCTTACGGCATTTCTCGCAGTAAAGGTCGCTCGGGCTGTTGCCTCTCGGACTGCCGCATACGATGCAAAGTCCGTCATCACCGTCGGCAGGAGCGGTATCCTCCTCAGGCTCAGTTTCCTCCTCAGATTCCTGTGAGTCCTCTGCCTCTTCTTTCTTTTCTTCTTCAGCCGCTGCAACGCGGAGTGCATCGACCGCTATGTCATCTGTCTGTGTCTCGGGTACGGCAGCATCCCACTGCCATTCGCCGTCGGAGCCTGCGTCCGTTGCAGGTATTGCTTCAGACTCTTTTTCCTCGGCTGTTCCCTCGGGGAAAGATTTTTCCTTGTTCTCGTCTGACAAAGGAATTCCTCCTTTTCAAAATAATACAGCTTATAATACCACTTTTTTAAACGAATTTCAATGATAAGCACAAAATTAATAAAATATACATATATCTTCTTGACGAACGTCCGACTCGGGGGTAAAATTTAAATATCAATTCCTTGGAGATGATTTTATGGCAACAGGCTACCCGACATCCTTACAGCATTTCCGCGACAGACAGAAGCCCCTCCGCTTCAGGGAGGACGGCACATTCAGGATTCTGCATCTTTCCGATATCCACGAGGTTTCGCCCGAAATGGACGATGACGAAAATCCCGAAATCCCGAAGGCTTGCTCGACGGAGACGATGAACGTTATCGAGCAGTGCATTGAGCGCACACAGCCCGACCTTGTCGTTTTCGGCGGAGATAACATCAGCGGCTACTGGGAGGAATATACCTACGACTATCTCGTTGAAACGATAAATAAAATCACCGCGCCTATCCGTAAGCGTAACATTCCGCTTGCAATAGTTTTCGGCAATCACGATTCCGAGGGCGAGGAGAAGCGTCCTTTTATCCGCCGTGAAAACCATATAAACCTCTACGCGGAATACGAAAACTTCCGCGGCTGTTATAATGAGGAGGACGTTTTCGGCTGTGGTAATTACAGCCTTCCCGTTATGTCATCAGACGGCAGCAGGGTTGCGTGGAACATCTGGTGCATTGATTCGAACGATTACATCCGCGACGAGAATCATCAGGTTATCGAGGGCAAGGGTTATGCCTACGTTCACGATGACCAGATTGACTGGTACGAGCGCAAGGCGGCAAGGCTCCGTGAAGAAAACGGCGGAGAGCCCGTGCCCGCTATCCTCTTTCAGCACATTCCCGTCAATCAGGAGTTTGACCTTTTCGATTTTATCGAGGGTGAGACCGAGGGCGGCAGAATGAACAAGAACGGGTACACTCTCGTTCCGAAGCAGGGCGCAATTCTCGAGGGACTTGTGCGCGAGTCTCCCTGTCCTCCCGACGAAAACCGCAAGCAGTTCGAAAGCTGGAAAAGGACGGGCGATATCGTTGCGGCGTTTTTCGGCCACGATCACATCAACACCTTCGTCGCTGAGATTGACGGAATAAAGCTCATTCAGACAATCGGTGCCGGCTACCACACCTACGGCAACGAAAGGGGAGGAAGGCTCATCGTTCTTCACGAAGGCTCAACGGATTTCGACACCGAAACTCTTATTGTTGAAAAGATAACCGAATACGATGTATAAAAGAGAAAGCACGGAACTCGAGCTCCGTGCTTTTAAACTGTTTTCTTCACCCTTTTTGCAATTATCATTGCGAGGGTGATTTTTACTGCGTCGGGCAGGATGAACGGCAGAACGCAGACCGAAATTGCTCCCGCCGGATTTCCGTCACCGTAGACAAACGCAAACCACAGCGTCCCGATGAGGTAGCAGACGGCGATTCCCGCAACGCCGGAAAAAATGCCCGTCAGAAGGCTGATGCCGTATTTATCCGTTATAAGACCGACGATAACCGCCGCGAAAATAAAACCGAAGGCATAACCTCCCGTTGCGCCCAGAAGTGCACCGACACCGCCCTGAAAGCCTGAAAAGACGGGCAGACCGACCGCTCCGAGCAAAAGATACACGAGTGTTGCCGCGGCACCCTTTTTAGCGCCGAGGACAGCTGAAATCAGAAAAACCGCAAAGGTCTGCAGGGTAAACGGCACTGCAGACGGCACCTGAATCCAAGAGCAGATACAGATGAGTGCCGCCGAAAGAGAAACCGTTATCATTTCCTTTGTTTTCGTTTTCTTCATATCTCACCAAAAAAGGCACAAGTCAAAGCTTGTGCCTTTCCTTACTCAAAAATAAAATTGTTTACGCCGAAATGCGCACGCGAAATTTCAGCCTCAACGGACTTCTTCGGAACAGGCTGCTGTGACGGAAGGAAATCAGCGGCGTTTTCAAGGCTGACCGTATCGTCGAGTCTTGCCGTAACGGATGCCGTCTGCGAATAATCGCTTGCCGTTTTTCTGTCGTTTGCGCTTGCAACGATTTTATAAAAATATGTTACGCCCGCGCGCACATCGTGATCAACAAAGGTTGTTGACGCAAGCTCGCCGACGATCGTATAAAGCCCGTTTTCGTCTGTCGCACGGTAGACGGTATATTTTTTCGCCTCGTCAACCTCTGACCACCTGACACTCAGCAGCGCGCCGTAGTTGGATGCCGTAACGCTTTCGGGACTGCTGATTCTTGCCGTCGTGTAAAGTATTTCTGACGGGTCGCTGTTGTAATCGACAATCTCCGCGCGCGTCATAAGACGGTAATAATATCTTTCACCGGGGATAACCTCCGTGTCGGTGAACTGCGTTTCTCCCGCATCTATGTAAGCGTATTCGACAGGCTCGCGGTCGAGGGATTCCGAGCGGTAAAGTACATATCCCGTTGCTTTGTCAACCGCATCCCACTTAACGGTGATGCTCTTTTGTGTATCGTTGATAAGCTGAATATTCTGCGGAGTCGGAATAAGCACGGTTGCCGTACAGCTTGCATCTGCAACACCGTAATTCGTCTTCGCCTTAAGAGTAACCTTGCCGTAACCGACACCCTTGACGAGTCCGTTGTTCGTGACCGTGGCAATGCTTTCATCCGAGGATGTCCAGGTAACGCCCTTGTCTGTCGAGCCGACGGGAAGCTGTGTCCACATAATTTCCGTTGTTTGTCCGACACCGACGTGTACCGAGGTGTTGTAGAGGTGGAGCTTCTGCGGAATATCGTTCACCGTAACGACCGCGTAGGTCGGGCCGAGGTAATCTCTGCCGTCGATGCACGCAAAAGTACGGTAGTAATAAGTCGTGTTCGGTGTCAGCTCGCCGACCTTTGAAGCAAGGTCCATTTCGAGCTTGATTTCGTTGCTGCTCGTTGCCGTAACTACGGGATACTTTGCAAGCTCAACCTTATCCGTGCCGAAGAAGAAGCCTGCCGTCGAAACGAAAAGCCTGCCCTTATTCGAAACGGAGCCGTTAATAACGGCGTTCGTTGATGTGATATCCGTTGCCGAGGTTGTCACGACCGCAAGCTTTGAGGTCGTATATTTAATCGAGTCGGAATACGAGCCGCCCGTGGTGTTGCCGAAGGAATGTGAGCCTGAATAGGTTGACGCATCGTTATATGCGGGGACGCCGTAGCCGACGATGTAGCCTGCCGAACGGCTTCTTGTTCTTGAACAGCACATATAGCCTCGGTCACTGCCCGTGTTGCCTTCGATGGTGTAGACGTTATCGCCCGAAACACCCGTTACGATACCGATATGCTTTGCCGTTGAGCCGCCTGCCCAGTTGAAAAAGACGATGTCGCCTGCCTTCGGTCTGTAGCCCGAGGAGCCCTCGTAGAAGACGGAATGCTTTTTATACCATTTTACGGTAGCGGCGCAGTTGCCGAGACGAGGAACGATTGACGTCGGGATGCCTGCCTGCGAGGCACACCACGAAACGAAGTAAGCGCACCATTCGCCCGTCGGGTCACCGAAGGAGGCGCCGTATTTCGTATAGCCTGCGCTTGCATTCGGCGCGATAGGAAAGCCCGTTGAGGTGTTGAGCTCCTTGTAACCCATCTGAGTTCTCGCAACCGCGATAAGGTCAGCGATATGCTGTCCCGTGTTACGGTGAGTGTTCGGGTAATTGTCGTTATATGCACAAGCGTCAGCCGCCATACCGACGAACATAATAACCGCCAGCATAAGTGCAAACAATCTCTTGCTTTTTGTCAAAACTCTCACCTCTTTCTGAAAAAATATAATAATTAACCGAGTAACGCGCTGATTGCGCCGATGATTGAACCGACTGCAATAATGCCTGCAAGCACAAGCGCGATGATTCTTGTTGTTTTACTGCTCATTTTCTTTCTTCCTTTTCTTATTCTTGCTGAAAGCCGTTACAAACATCGAAAGTATTGAACCGCACGCGCCGACGATAAGGTCAACCATAGTGTCGATAAGTCCCGCCTCCGTGTCGAAGGCTGTGCGCTGAAGGTTAAGACCGTAAAGCCTGTCCATCGTGAATTCGTAAAATTCCCAGCCGACAAGGAGCATAACTCCGAAGGCGAGGGCAAACATTGCCGCAAGCGCAGGGCTGAGCTGCTTATCCTTCGGGCGCTTCTGCTGGATGATGATTGCAAGCTCGTAGCTGCCCGCCGTAGCTATGTAGCCCGACATAAAATGCTCGGGGATGTCGATAATGTCGAGCGTGGTGAACTTGTTGATTGTCGTACCGACAACGATGGCAAAGCCGAGAAGGATGTTAAGCATCGTCTGCAGTCTGTACGGCACCTGAGTTATAAAGGTCTTGCCGCCGAGCCACTGGAACAGATCCCACAGATGAGTGAAGATGATGCCGAAAACCGCCTCGAGAAATTCTGTTGTGTAGCCCGAAAAGAGCATCACAACACCCCAGACAAAAATCGCGCCTCTGCACACCCACCAGATCACCTGATGCGACACGGGCAAAACAGGTATTTTATTAAAAGTCTTTTTCATTCACAGATTACCTCATTATACATATATAATAATTCTACATTATTTTTGCGATAAAATCAAGTATACGCTTCAATGTTTTGCAAGGTAATATTTAGCGCAACGTCTTGATTATTCCGTACATTTGTTGTAGAATGTCACTATGATTTATAAAAGGAGATTTAATATGGAACAGAAATTAGTAGTCGGTAATATCGGTATGAAGTTCGGTATGTCTCACGTTGAGGGTGCTATGAACTACGGGGCAGAAATCGCAGCTATCTGTGACTGTGATCCCGAAAACCTCCGCTTCGCAGGCGAGAGATACGGTATTCCCGAGGATAAATGGGTAACTGATTACCACGATATCATCAACAATCCCGAAATCAACGTTGTTTCGGTTGCTATTCCCGACCAGCAGCATAAGCAGGTCTGCTGTGAGCTTCTCGCCGCAGGCAAGCACGTTCTCTGCGAAAAGCCTCTTGCTCTTACGAGAGAGGACGTTGCGGAAATCGTCAGGGCTGCGGATGCATCGGGCTGTAAGTTTATGGTCGGTCAGATCTGCCGCTTCACACCTTCGTTCGAAAAAGCAAAGGAAATTATCGATGCAGGCACAATCGGCGAGCTTTACTTCGTAGAATCCGAGTATGCCCACGACTATATGCACATCGTTGAGAACGCTGACGGCACGGATCATTGGCGTGCAGACCCGAAGCGTCACGGTGTTATCGGCGGCGGCTGCCACGCGGTTGACCTTCTCCGCTGGCTTGCAGGTGACCCGAAGGAGGTTTTTGCATACGGCACACACAAGCTTCTCCCGAAGGTAAGCTACGACGATGCAACAATCGCAATTATGAAGTTTGACGATAACCTTGCAGGTAAGGTGTTCGTTTCAACAGGCTGTAAGCGTGACTACACGATGCGTACGGTTATCTACGGCACGAAGGGTACTATCATCTGTGACAACACATCACCGACAATGACACTCTTCACAACTGACGAGAACGGCGACACTCAGGATCCGCAGACAGTTGAAATTGAGGTCAACAACCATAATGCCGTTAAGGAGTTCGAGGTATTTGCAGACTGCATCCTCAACGACAAGAAGGTTCCGACTGATGCACTCGAGGGCGCAAAGACAGTTGAGGTCTGCCGCGCAATCGTTGAAGCTGCAGAGACAGGCAAAATCGTTACACCGAATTATGAATTTTAAGGAATAAAATCGACACAGCACTCCTAAAAGGGTGCTGTGTTTTTTGTTTGACAAATCGGAGTTTATCGAGATGTTCGGTAACGTAGAATATTTACAGCCCTCCTTGTGTAAAGGAGGGTGGCACGGCGTAAGCCGTGACGGGAGGATTGTTTGAAAATCAAGTCTTTTACAATCCCTCAGTCGCTTCGCGACAGCTCCCTTTACACAAGGAAGCCAGTTTTGAGTAAGTTGCATCTGATTATAAAATACCCCGACAAACCCCAATTTGAAAACCACAATTTTATAAGTGGTTATTAACCTTTACAGGGTTTTAATAAAATCCTCCAAAAGCCTTGAAAATAAAGAGTTTATCGCAAAGTGCTCACCTTAGTTTATTATACGATTTCACTTATGTTTATTC
>JAFNVC010000006.1 GCA_017379935.1 Clostridia bacterium | reverse complement strand
CTAAAGGGAGGGGGACCACGAAGTGGTGGAGGGATAGTTTGAGACACAGAGGAAAACACATCAGAAAATAAATCTTGTTAATGTATCCCTCCGTCTTTTGCTACGCAAAATCCACCTCCCTTTAGGCAAGGGAGGCTTTGCACACATTTAATTTCATCAAAACCAAACATCTCGACAAACTCCAATTTATCGAACAAACAAATTCTGATCAAAAAAACGGCAGGGACATCCCTGCCGAAATTATTTATTATCCAGACCTAAAACGTGATCAGCTGAAACGTTATAAAAACGGCAAAGCTCAACAAGGTGACGGATAGGCATCTCGTTGATACCTTTTTCATAACGCGAATAAACCTGCTGAGTTGTTTTTAATACGTCCGCAATTTCTTTCTGAGTATAGTCGTTATCTTCTCTTAAATCCCTGAGGATTTCATAATACTTTTTCAAGCGTACCACCTCGAAAAAATATTACAATACATCATTTATGGTGTATTGACTTTACACCATTTGTGGTGTAAGATTGAATTGGCACAGAAGTTGTTGTCCGTGAAATAACACATTTTAATTATTTGCAATGCAACAGTAAAAATTCGTCTGAATTTTTACTGCAAATTTGAAAGGGGTCAAAAAATGAAGTGTGGTAATTGTGGCTTTGAAACAGAAGGCAAATTTTGTACAGAATGCGGAGCAAAATTAGATGCTGATTTAAATGCGCCGTTGCATAGCTCGTTACAGGGTTCAAAAGCAGTTAAAATTAAAAAAGAAAGAAAAGTTAAGAAACCTTTTTATAAAAGACTTTGGTTTATACTGCTTGTTTTAGTTGCTGTAATTGTTGGTGTTTTAACTATTGCAAATATGGGTGAAAAAATTGTTTGGAATGATATGATTTTAGGAGATTATCTTCCGACTCCTCCTGATGGCAGAGGTAAGATACATAGCAATGACAAAGACGATTTGTGGATAGAAATCAATAAAGTGTCTGATAAAGAGTATTATGATTATGTCGATGCTTGTAAGAAAGCAGGATTTACGGTGGAGGAAAAAATAAATTCCTATTCTTTTACTGCATACAACCAAGAAGGCTATAAACTAAGTCTTAGTCACTATGATGATAATTCTAAATTGAGCATCGATTTGGAAGAGCCAATGAAGTTGGATGTTATCAAATGGCCATCAAGTGTTGCTGGTAAAAAATTGCCGAAACCTAAGTCGATGACAGGCAAGTTTTCATACGAGAACGAAGATGGTTTCATGGTATACATCGGCGGTATGTCAAAAACAGAATATAATGATTATATAGAAGCTTGTCAGGCAAAGGGCTTTAATGTCGAATATAGTAAAGGTGAAGATTATTATTATGCTGATGATGCAAAAGGGTGGCATGTTTCTCTTCATTATGTAGGCAATAATGTGGTGAGTATTGATATAGATGCACCTGCTGATAGTGAGGAGTTGACAACTTCAACTACAACACAAGCTGTCACAACCACAGATTCGACAGAAAAATCAGAAGATGAGCCGTATAACAACAGTAATGGAAGTGGTTCTATTGGCTCGGATTTCAAAAAAGCAATGGATAGCTATGAAACTTTTATGAATGAATATGTAGATTTTATGAAAGAATTTAATGATAATCCAAGCGATTTAAAACTTGTGGCATTGTATGCCGACTATATTAGTAAATATGCAGATTTCGTAGAGGATTATGAGGACTGGGAAGATGAAGATTTGAATAATGCGGAATTAGCATATTACATTGATGTCCAAGCAAGAGTAACTAAAAAATTGCTGGAGTTATCGTAAGATTTCTAAAAAACAAATATACGTATTCGACCTCACCTCGTGTGAGGTCTTTTTATTTTAATTTTGCACACACCAAAACCTCCACTTGTCAGGGGAGGTGGGTTTCGCCTGCGAAACTCGGAGGGGTAGTAAAAAAACAGAGCAGACTCTGTTGAGTCCACTCTGTTATTGGCGTGCTGCAAGGGATACACCTGCTGCGCAGGTTGCGTCCTCGGCGACCGTCGCAATGCGACAGTACCCGCCTCAGACTTCGGAGCTAAAAACAGTTCACCGAACTGTTTTCTTAACGCTCCTCACCCCCCCTCGGTGTTCGAATCCCTTACATCCGAACAAAAAAATAACAGAGCAGACTCTGTTGAGTCCACTCTGTTATTGGCGTGCTGCAAGGGATACACCTGCTGCGCAGGCTGCGTCCTCGGCGACCGTTGCCTTGCAACAGTACCCGCCTCAGACTTCGGAGCTAAAAACAGTCCACCGGACTGTTTTCTCAACGCTCCTCACCCCCTCGGGCTTCGAATCCCTTACATCCGAACAAAAAAATAACAGAGCAGACTCTGTTGAGTCCACTCTGTTATTGGCGTGCTGCAAGGGATTCGAACCCCTGACCTTTTGGTTCGTAGCCAAACACTCTATCCAGCTGAGCTAGCAGCACATTTCTTAATGCTTGAGCATTATATCACTCTATTTAACAAAAATCAAGTCTTTTTTGAAACTTTTTTAAAAATTATTATTTTAACTTTTCTATATTGAATTTTATCCCTACATTATATATAATGTAAAAAAACGCAAAGGAGCGATTCTTATGTATAAATTTCCTATCGGTGTAATCGTTGACAGCTTCCGTCTTCCTATCAAGGAGGCAGTTGTCAAGGCGGCTTCGGTCGGTGCACAGGGTATTCAGGTTTATTCAACAAGCGGTGAAATGGCACCCGAAAATCTTTCCGCACAGCAGAGAAAGGACTTCCTTAACCTCGTTAAGGATAACGGTCTTGTGATTTCTGCGCTCTGCGGCGACCTCGGCGGAGGCGGATTTGCTTTTGCTGACCGCAATCCTGCAAAGATTGAAAAGTCAAAGCGCATCCTTGACCTTGCCAAGGAGCTCGAGACGGATGTTGTTACAACTCATATCGGTGTTGTTCCGTCTGACCCGAATCACGACAGATACAAGGTTCTTCAGGAGGCTTGCTTCGAGCTCAGCCGTTATGCTGACAGCATCAACGCTCACTTTGCAATCGAAACAGGTCCCGAAACATCAGCAACTCTTAAAGCCTTCCTTGATTCTCTCGGCTCAACAGGTGTCGGCGTCAACCTTGACCCCGCTAATCTCGTTATGGTAACAGGTGACGACCCTGCAAAGGCTGTTCATAATCTTAAGGATTATATCGTACATACTCACGCGAAGGACGGCAGACAGAACTTCTTCGTTGACCCCGAAATCGTTTACGGTATGGTTGAATCTCATATCGTTACTCACGATTCATTTATCGAGGTTCCTCTCGGCGAGGGTAGCGTCAACTGGGACGAGTACCTCAAGGCTCTCGAGGATATCGGCTACAAGGGCTTCCTCACAATCGAGCGTGAGGTCGGTGACGATCCCGCACGCGATATCCGCAAGGCAGTAGAATTCCTTAATGCGAAAATGGGTGTATAACAATGAAGATTTCTGTCAGCAGCTACAGCTATTCGGCACTCGGTACGGATGATTTCAGCCGTATGCGACTTGCAAAGGAAATGGGCTTTGAAGGCATTGAGTTTGCCGAGATCAATCCTCCCGAGGGCGTTGATAAGGCTGAACACGCCAAGGCTCTCAAGGCTCTGTCGGACGAGCTTTCACTTCCGATTACCAACTACGCAATCGGTGCGGATTTCATCAACAAGGATTGCGACAGCGAAATCGAGCGCCTTAAGGGCGAGATTGATATCGCGGAAATTCTCGGCGTAAAGGTTATGCGCCATGATGCAACGGGCGGTCCCGAGGAGGAGAGATTCTCCCTCGAGGGCTTTGATAAATATCTTCCGGTTCTTGCAAGGGGTTGCCGTGCGGTTACCGAATATGCCGCAACAAAGGGTATTAAAACCTCTGTCGAAAATCACGGCTATTTCTGCCAGCAGAGCGACCGCGTTGAGGCTCTTATGAAGGCGGTCGGCCACGAGAATTTTGGCTGGCTCGTCGATATCGGAAACTTTATGTGTGCGGACGAGAATCCGCTTGATGCGGTAAAGGTCGGTGTAAATTACATCGCTTACGCTCACGTCAAGGATTTTTACTATAAGGATAAGTCCGAGGAGCGTCCCGACGGATATTTCCGCACGAGAGCGGATAACCACCTCTGCGGCTCTGTTCTCGGCGACGGCGTTGTTCCCGTTAAGGCATGTCTTGATCTGATCAAGGGTGTCGGTTATGACGGATGGGTGACTCTCGAATACGAGGGACAGGAGTCTCCTCTCACGGGCGTGCCGAAGGGCTTTGAATTTTTGAAGAGTATTATTTAAAATAATGTATGGTATAACAGTCGGGAGACCGGCTGTTATATTTTTGCAAAGATTTAATATAATTTAGTATCATTATTACAAAATTTTTATTCTGAAATCCACTTTTACAGTTTAAATCGCTTGACATTGTATATGAATTGTATTAAAATAAAACGGATGATAGTTACTATGCCTAACTTTATCTATCATCCAACGGATTGTTCCTGAGACGAACTACTACACAATCTGTTGTATATGACAATTTAATCTAACTGAATTTTAAAAATTTAACAGGAGGTGTATTTGAACTTTGGTAACTTTAAAAACATCACTCTTTGTAGTGATCATAATTGCAAGTGTACTTTTGGCTCTTGCTATCGGCGTTGCAGTCGGTGTCATCTACCGCAAGAAGGTTGCTGAATCGGCAATCGGCTCTGCAGAGCAGGAGGCTACCCGTATCGTGAACGAAGCCGTTTCCAAGGCTGAGTCCAAGAAGAAGGAAGCTATCCTCGAGGCTAAGGATGAAATCCACAAGCAGCGTACCGAGGCTGAAAGAGAAAACCGTGAGCGTCGCAGTGAGCTTCAGCGACAGGAGCGCAGACTCGTTCAGAAGGAAGAGAGTCTTGATAAGAAGCTTGAGAATGTTGAAAAGAAGGAAGAAACTCTTGCCAACAAAATCAAGGATGCCGAGCAGAAGGCAGAAGAAATCGAGACAATTAAAAGAAGCCAGATTGAAATGCTTGAAAGAATTTCAGGCTATACCAAAGATCAGGCGAGAGATTATCTCCTCAAAACTCTTGAGGACAGCCTCATCCACGAAAAGGCAGTCAAGATTCTCGATTATGAGCAGAAGACTAAGGAAGAGGCAGACGAGAAAGCTCGTGAAATCATCGCAACAGCAATTCAGCGTTGTGCGGCAGACCACAGTGCGGACGCTACCGTTTCGGTTGTTGCCCTGCCCAACGATGAGATGAAGGGCCGTATCATCGGCCGTGAGGGACGTAATATCAGAGCCCTCGAAACAATCACAGGTGTTGACCTTATCATCGACGACACACCCGAAGCTATCACGGTTTCCTGCTTTGAGCCGGTCCGCCGTGAGATTGCAAGGCTTACGCTTGAAAAGCTTATCGCAGACGGTCGTATTCATCCGACACGTATCGAGGAGCTTTACGAAAAATCAAAGCGCGAGGTTGAGCATACAATCAAGCAGACAGGTGAAAGAGCCGCTATCGATGCAGGTGTCAACGGCATTCACCCCGAGCTTATCAAGCAGCTTGGTAAGCTTAGATACCGTACCAGCTACGGTCAGAACGTACTTAACCACTCACTTGAGGTTTCTTACATTGCAGGTCTTATGGCTGCGGAGTTAGGCGCAGATGTCAAGACAGCAAAGCGTGCAGGTCTCCTTCACGATATCGGTAAGGCTCTTGACCACGAGATGGAGGGTACACACATTGAACTCGGCGTTGAGTACGCTAAGAAGTACAGAGAAAACGAAGCCGTTACTCACGCAATCCACGCTCACCACGGTGACGTTGAGGCAAAGACAATCGTTGCTTGCCTTGTTCAGGCTGCTGATGCTGTTTCAGCCGCTCGTCCGGGTGCCAGACGTGAAAATCTTCAGAACTACATCAAGCGACTTGAAAAGCTTGAGGAAATTACAAGTTCATTCCCGTGCGTTGATAAATCATTCGCAATCCAGGCGGGCCGTGAAGTCAGAATTATGGTCAAGCCCGATGCTGTTTCTGATGACCAGATGGTATTGGTTGCAAGGGATATTGTTAAGAAAATCGAGGAAGAGCTCGAGTATCCCGGCCAGATCAAGGTCAACGTTATCCGCGAAAACAGAGTTATTGACGTTGCAAAGTAATTTATTTATATATAATTATATAGAGTTACTACGAATGTCCAGGTGTTCCGTGTAATGCGGAACACCTTTTTGTATTTTATTTCTTGAAAATAATTTACAGCGGTGCTATTATGTACCTGTAAAGAGGTGTTGACATTGAAAATCAAGGATATTATCAAAGAAAATAAGGTCACGGTTTCCTTTGAGGTTTTCCCGCCCAAGCAGTGGGACAAGGTTGAAAGCACAAAGCAGACTATATCTGAGCTTGCAAGGCTTTCCCCGTCATTTATGAGCGTAACCTACGGTGCGGCAGGCACAACGAGCGGTTATACGACGGAGATTGCAAACGCTGTCAAGGATAACGGCATAACCCCGCTTGCGCATCTTACCTGTATGACCTCGACGAGAGATAAAATCCATTCCGTTGTAAACGAGCTCAAGGCAAACGGAATAGAGAATATTCTTGCCCTGCGCGGAGATATCCCGAAGGATTTTGTATTCCCCGACAAGCAGTATTACACCTATGCAAGTCAGCTTGTGGGGGAAATTCACTCGCTCGGCGATTTCTGTGTCGGCGGTGCGTGCTATCCCGAGATTCATCCCGAAAGTGAAAACAGAGTGACGGATATCGCGCATCTTAAGGAAAAGGTCGATTTCGGTCTTGATTTTCTTACCACACAGATGTTTTTTGACAACAAGGTTTTTTACGATTTCCGCGAAATGTGCGCAATCAAGGGCATAGATGTGCCGATTATTGCAGGCATTATGCCTATAACGAACGTCAATCTGATTGAGCGTACGGTAGCGCTTGCGGGCTGTACTCCTCCGAAAAAATTCAACAAAATGGTTGAACGCTTCGGTGAAAACAATGATGCTATGAAGCAGGCAGGCATAATCTACGCGATGGAGCAGATAGTTGATCTTATCGCAAACGGAGTAAATAATATTCATATTTATACAATGAACAAGCCCGATATTGCAGAGAAAATAACACAGGGGCTGACGGAGATAATCAATGAGTAAGATAAATTTTTTTGACGGCGGAATGGGTACAATGCTCCAGGCGGGCGGACTCGGGGCAGGGGAATTGCCCGAAACGCTCAATCTGACCAATCCTGACCTCGTTTACAGCGTACATAAAGCATATGCCGAGGCGGGTGCAGACATCATCAGCACTAATACATTCGGTCTGAATTCACTGAAATTTGATAATGTACCCGAGATTGCGCGCGCGGCCGTCTCACTTGCGAAGAAAACGGGTAAGAGGGTTGCTCTCGATTTAGGACCGCTCGGCAAGCTTCTCAAGCCGTCGGGCGAGCTTGAATTTGAGGAAGCGTACGGACTTTATAAGGAGGTTATCCTTGCGGTAAAGGATGATGTTGATATCATCTTTTTTGAAACGATGACCGACCTTTACGAAATAAAAGCAGGTGTGCTTGCGGCAAAGGAAAGCTGTGAATTACCTGTATTTGTATCGATGATGTTCGATGCTGACGGCAGACTTCTCACGGGTGCTGACATCGAAACTGCGGTGACAACTCTTGAGGGACTGCGCGTTGATGCAATCGGAATGAACTGCGGACTCGGCCCTGCGGAGATGCTTCCGTTTTTAAAGCGTATGCGCTCGCTTACATCCTTACCGATGCTGGCGAATCCCAATGCGGGCTTACCGAGAAGTGAAAACGGGAAAACTGTTTTTGATGTTGATGCGGTATCCTTTGCGGAATGTATGCAGAATATAGCCGATATCGGAATGTCATACCTCGGCGGTTGCTGCGGAACGACTCCTGCTCACATCGAAGCGCTTGTCAGATCGTGTAACAGGGATGCGTTCATCCCCGAAAATAAGAAAATAACGAGGGTTTCCTCCTATTCAAGGACTGTGAATTTCTGTGAAGCACCGATAATAATTGGTGAGCGTATCAACCCCACGGGCAAAAAACGCTTCAAGGAGGCTCTTCACAATAACGATATCGCATACATCGTCGGCGAGGCTGTCGCTCAGACGGAAAAGGGTGCGCACATTCTTGATGTCAACGTCGGTCTGCCCGAAATTGACGAAAATGCGATGATGAAGGCATGTGTCAGCGAGCTTCAGCGTGTGACGGATCTTCCGTTGCAGATTGACACCTCCGATACGCGTGCTATGGAAACGGCGCTTCGTATGTATAACGGCAAGCCGATGCTCAACAGCGTTAACGGCAAGGCTGAATCTATGAGGACGGTCTTTCCGCTCGTTAAAAAATACGGTGCGGTTACTGTCTGTCTTTGCCTTGATGAGGACGGAATTCCCGAAACTGCGGACGGCAGAATAAAAGTGGCAGAAAGAATAATCAGAACGGCGGCTGAATACGGTATTGACAAATCCGACCTGATTTTTGATCCGCTTGCGATGTCTGTCAGCACAAATCCGCAGAGTGCGAACGAAACGCTGAAGGCGGTTGATTATCTTTCAAATACACTCGGCGTGAAGACGATTCTCGGCGTCAGCAATATTTCGTTCGGTCTGCCCGAGCGCGAAATTATCAATTCTGCCTTCTTTAATATGGCACTCACAAACGGACTTTCGGCAGGTATCATCAATCCGCTCAGCGATGCGATGATGAACACCTACCGCGCGTTTATGGCTCTTCGCGGACTTGATGAAAACTGCGAAAATTATATAAGCAATGTCACTAAGGCAGATACCGTACAGCCTCAGATGAAGGAAATTGACCTTAAAACGGCAATTATCAGGGGCTTGCAGAAAAAATCTGCCGAATGTGCCGAAGCGCTCGCGCAGACAACGGACAGCCTTGAAATTATCAACAGCCATATTATGCCTGCGCTCGACTTCGTCGGCGAGGGCTTTGAAAAAAATAAAATCTTTCTTCCGCAGCTTCTTATGAGTGCGGAAAGTGCAAAGGCGGCATTTGAGGTTGTCAAATCGAAGCTGCAGAGAGACGACAATCAGCCGAAGGGCGAAAAAATCATCCTTGCCACCGTGCACGGTGATATCCACGATATCGGTAAGAATATCGTAAGAGTCCTTCTTGAAAATTACGGCTACGATGTCATTGACCTCGGCAAGGATGTGCCAGAGGAGACGGTGCTTGATGCCGTCAGAGAGCACGGAGCAAGGCTTGTCGGACTTTCTGCACTGATGACAACCACCGTTCCCGCAATGGAAAAAACAATCGGACTTCTGCACGAAAATACGGATGCAAAGGTGATTGTCGGCGGTGCAGTACTCACTCAGACCTACGCTGATATGATAAAAGCCGATTTTTATGCAAAAGATGCAACACAAACGGTCAAAATTACTAAAACTTTTTTCGCAAACTAAAAAATAATTTTCTGATTTTGTAGATTTTTTTGTTTAATTGTGATAGAATTATTGCAAATCAAAATTTGGAGATGGTCATTTTGAATTTGCAAAGCATAATTGACAAGAAAGACAAGGCAGCAAAGTATATGATTGACGAAATCACTCATATCTGCACAAAGTTTGAAAAGCGAGGCCCCGGCGACCTCGGTGAGAAGCAGGCTTGTGAATACTGCGCGGAGGAAATGAAAAAGCTCGGCTGTGACCGCGTTTACGTCGAGGGCTTCAAGGAGAATCCCAACGCATTTCTCGGCTGGATTTATTTCACGATTACTTGCTGCTTCCTTGCACTCGCCGCATATTTCTTCAACGTTCCCGCACTTTCACTTGTGTTTATAGCAATCGGACTTGTACTCTGTGTGCTTCAGTTCGGTCTTTATAAGAAGGTTGTTGACAGATTCTTCCCTGAGAAGACAGGTCACAACGCCGCAGGCTTCAAGAAGCCGACGGGCGAGGTTAAGCGCAGGATTATCTTCAACGGTCACCCCGATGCTTCATGGGAATGGCCCTTCAAGTATAAGTTCTCATATCTCGGCTTCGATATTCATATGATGGTGTGCTTCCTCGGCGCATTCTATATGATCGGCATTTCTGTCGCAAAGCTTATCGGTGCAGTTGACGCAGACCTTGCAAAGACACTCGGTCTTATCGCACTCGTGTTTGTTCCCTTCTGGTTCGGTCTCTACTTTATGTGGAACGAGAAGAGGGTTGTTGACGGTGCGAATGATAACCTTTCAGGCTGCTACATAGGTATGGCTATCCTCAAGATGCTCCACGACGAGGGCATCGAGCTTGAAAATACAGAGATCGGCGTTGTCCTCACAGGCTCAGAGGAGGCAGGTCTTCGCGGTGCAAAGGCTTGGGCGGCAAAGCACAAGGATGAATTCAACGATGTTCCGACCTTTGTTTATTCCTACGATACAATCGCACAGAACGAACAGCTTATGGTAAACTACCGCGACCTCAACGGTACGGTAAAGGTTGATAAGGATGTTTCCGACCTGTTTATCGAGGCTTGTGAAGAGCTTAAGATCCCCTGCAAGAAGGGTATGGTTCCTCCTCTCGGTGGTGCAACTGACTCAGCAGGCTTTGCTCAGGCGGGTATGCGTGCAACAGGTGTTACGGCACTTAACCACGCTCTTCCTGATTTCTATCATACAAGACTCGACAGTCCCGATGCACTCAATGCATCCTGCCTTGCAGATTGCTTCGCAGCTTCAGTCAAGGTTCTCGAGATGTTCGACAACGGCGCAAAGCAGTAAAAGCCTTAACAGCTATGCAGATTTTCTGCATAGCTGTTGTTTTTTGCAGGTAAATGTGCTAAAATATCTCGAATTCATTTCAGGAGATATTTTATGCTTGATTTTATTAAAGACAATTCATTTATAATCGCACAGATTTTCGGCTTTATGGCTATGGGTGTCGGCATCTCGATGTATCAGTTCAATAAGCATAAAAAGGTAATGCTTATGATGGTTTTATGCGCGCTGACGTGGTGCTGTCATTACACCTTTTTAGGACTCTTCACACCCGTTGCGATGAATTTTCTCGGTGCTGTCAAAAATTTTATTTTCAGCTTCAAGGAGGGTAAGCAGATTGAATCAAAAACAATCCCGATTATCTTCCTCATTCTTTCCGTTATCTCAACCGTCCTCACGTGGAAGGATGCGTGGAGCATATTACCGCTGATTGCATCAGTTTTCGCAATCGTCGCACAGTGGCAGACTAACGTTAAATATCTCCGTCTGCTCACGATTCCCGTCTGCGTCTGCTGGTTTATCTATAACATCAACAATCAGTCCTGGGCAGGCACGGCGAACGAGGTTTTTGTTCTCGTGTCAATTATCGTTGCACTTGTCAGAAATAAGGAAACTAAAAAATCAGAGTAAAAAATACCACCGATTCAACACGAATCGGTGGTTTGATTATTATACGTTGTTGACTATGCCAACGAACAGCGGCGTACTGTCATCTGCCGTGATAACGAAAATGAATGGTCTGTCGAGTACAAAATCAACGGTGTCCTCGGGTGCTGCCGAAGTGTCAGCGCCGATTACCGTGAACGCCGCCGCGGTACAGCCCTCCTCGTCAACGGTGACCCTCGCGCTGTGCTGTATCATACTGACGTAGGCAGGGGAGTTGAAGGTCGGTGAAAAATCAGCCTTCGCGTCATCAAAAACGTCCGTCACGCCAAGCTGCCTGAGGTTTTTACGAAGGTCGAGCGATGATGAAACATCAAACTTCGGCATTGAAAGGTTAACAATCGTGTACGGCTTGACGTTTTTCGGCTTGCCTCCCGTCAGAATCGTGTCGATATCTCCGCTTGCAATAAGCTCTTCGGGAGCTTTGTCCTCGTCAGGAAGAATCAGCCACATCTTCGCCGAACGGTTGGTGAAGCTCTTTGAAATTGCGGTATAATTCTCGTCGTAATAATAATCGTTCGAGAAGGACTGATTCATAAAATCAACCGTCTGCCTGCCGTCTCTGCCGTTGAAGGTGTCGGGTGCGGTGTTGACCTCGTTGAATTCGCTGTCCCAGCGCGCCTTGAAATAAACCGTGCTTGCAAGACCGAGGAGCGTATTTTCCGTGAATTCAATATCTGATACCTCTTCCTTTAAAAGACCGCCCGTCTGCTCGTTCAGCCATTTCTGTAAGGCCTTATTGTAGCCGGCACTTCCCATTTCACCCTTAAAGGATGATGCGTAGTAATTCTCTGCAAGAACGTCGAGCGCTGATTTGTTATATTCCATATCATCCCTGAGCCACACGGAATTGGCGAGGATGTTCGTCGTCACGCCGTCGTCCATATAGTTGCTCAGCCACAGCTTGTTGGCGTTATTCCGTAAAGCCTCAACGCTGTCTGTACCGAGCAGGTCAAGAATCTGCGCACGGGTGTTACTGCCCGTTGTCTCCGCAAGCATACTCAGCGCAAGGTAGACGTTAAGAGGGGAGTAGACGAGATTATCCTTGTTACCCTTGAAGAAATTTTTCGTGCTGGTTATCAGGAATGAAGAATAATTCTTGATATCAAGTCTGTTGCCGAGTCTTGCCTCGTCGAGCTCGTGCCACTTGTCGAGATCGTCGCTGAATTTATCCCAGTTCGGGTTGATTGAGTTGAGAAGCTTATTCTCGTCGGGATATTCGACCGTTTCGGGGTACTGTGCCTCGTTGATTTTATATGACATAAAATTGACTGTCGGCGGATTTGTATCAATTCCTCCGTTGGCTGGCGGAGTGCGGTTGAAATGACCTGCAACGCCAACAACAACCAGACACAGACAAGCTGCGGCGGCAACCCATTTTATCCAACGCTTATTTTTCTTTTTTGATCTTCTGCTTTCTGCGGCGGCTTCAATGATTTTATCATCAAGCATACCGATAGCATCGCTTAATTGCTCAGGCTTCATAAAAGTTCCTCCTTTTCGAGATACTGTTTAAGTCCGATGCGCGTGCGGTGGAGAGAGCTTTTGATTTTTGATTCTCCGGCGCCGGAATGCTCTGCGATGTCGCGCACGCTGTCGAGAAAATAATATCTGCATACGAAGATATTACGGGCATCATCAGAAATCGTTGTGAGGTATTCACCGATGCACTTTGCAAGAAGCTGTGCCTCAACCTCTTTTTCGGGCGTGCCGTGGGGGGACGCACAGTCGTAAAGCTCGTCAAGTGCGAGTGCATATTCCGAGCCCTGACGCTTTTTAGCGTTCTTTTTGCGGTAGATGTCAATGGAAATCTGCCGTGTAAGCCTTCCGAGGAAGGTTGAAAGCACACACGGCTTCTGCGGCGGTATGGAGTACCACGCCTTAAGGTATGTATCGTTCACACTTTCCCTGCTGTCCTCTACATCCGCAAGGATGTTGTACGCGATTTTAGTCAGATAATTCCCGTATTTCTGCTGAGTTTCGGAAATTGCCGACTCGTCGCGCTGCCAGTACAATTCAACAATTCTGCTATCCTCCATCAGCACACCTCCTTGAAAACGTTTTCATAATAAAATACGGAAAATATCGAAAATGGTTTTGCGATTTACAAAAAAATCCCACACAAGGTGCGAAGCCTTCTTTACATATCTGATTATAGCATATATGATATTGAATTACAATTGAGCTGACCGCTTGCAAAGCAAAAAGGAAAGACACGCTGTGTCCTTCCTTTTGTTTTTTTTATTTCTGATAATCGGGATATGCAACCGTTCTGCCTGTAAAGAGCTCTATTGCTGACTGATAAATATTCATAAAGTCTTTCTGAACCTTTCCTTTGACTGCAAGCTCAAAAGCAATTCTCGGTGAATATTTATCTCCGTTATCCCTTGCGGTTTTTATGTAACCGAAGTCGAATACGTCATAAAGGCGTTCAACTCTTGTATTGTAAACAGATGTGTCCTTTTCGTCGATTTCAACCACACGGTAGCCGTACTGAGTTGTATAAGCAAGGCCCTTGTAGCGTGTCATAGGTGAAGTGTAAATATCGATGCTCTGATTTCTTACGCCGAAAGCGTTGGTGTGGTCGTGACCGGTGAACATCGCAAGCACGTCACCGTTTTCGAGAAGTGCGTCGAACTGTCCGTCATTATAATATCCGGGGCAGGGCTTCTCGTTGAGCATTCCGTAGTTGGTCTGCTCAGCATCAAACATATAATATTCATCCTCGTTGTAAATGTGCGGGATTGCGAACGGCTTTTTGGAATCAACCTTCTTGAGTACGTCATAAATTTCAGGCACGATTATGTGCTGGAATACAACCGAATTAACCGCTTCACCGCCGTTTTCCGCTTTAAGCCCTGCGTAGGTTTTCTTGTACCATTCGATCTGTTCTGTTCTTACGCGGTCATAGTGTCTCGGTTCATCCTCATCGTAATCGCCCGAGTCGAATACCCAGATGTTGAACTTCACCTTATCGCTGTCAGAAGCAAGAACGGGAACGTTAAAGGTTGCACAGTTTTTGAAATTCGTACTGTCATCGGCAGATATTACACAGGAGAAGGTCTTGTAATATTCCATAATATCTGCTCTTGTCATCGGGCCTGCCTCTGAATCGTGATTTCCGAAGGTCACGGCAACGGGAATATTTCTGGACTCAAAAATATTCATAAGAGAATTGATAATCTTTTTTGTTTCTTCTGGGTCATCATAAGGCTTTGTGTTGTCGCCCGTGAGCACAACAAGATCGGGCTTTTCAACGTCGCAGGCTTCGGCGATTACCCATATTGATGAATCAAAATGCTTGTCGTTGGCAAGGTGCGGGTCTGCAATGTGCAGTATTTTAAGCTTGCCGTCGGAATTGAATCTGATAGTTGTGTCTGTTACCTTCTGCGAATCAGCAGGCTCATAGTTGATGCTTGTGTTTTTCGGTTCGATTTGAAAATAAATTATCCCCGAAACAAAAATAACAACCGCAACCAACAACGCGATTAATATCAATTTTTTTACCATTTTAACATCTCCTTATCATTTGCAGTATAAGCTGAAGTCTGACGGCTTGATTATATCACAGATAATATCGATTTACAATCAGGTGCATTCTTAAGGCTTGAAAATCCACCTGTCTGAAGAATTATTTGTCAGAGTCTGTGATTTTTATCTGTTCTTTTCTCAGTGTTTCGCCGTTACTGTCGGTGAAAGCGATTTCGATATTGTCATCGTTAAAAATATAGCCGCATCCCGCAAAGTAAACGGGCTCCTTCTTACGGATTGTGCTGCCGATAATGACAGGGCAGATGCTGCCGTTATTGTTCCATTCGCTGTTTTCGGGATAATAGATGTTCAACTCGTGTGCATGACCGCAAATCATAGCCTCGGGCTTCACGTTTTCCCTGAGAAGCCTTGCCCATTCGGCAAAAAGCTCCTGCTCAATGTCAAACGGCGGCGGATAGCTGTGGACAAAAGCGTTATGTGAGATGATGAGTCTGTGCTTAACTCCCTCAGCCTCGTATTCGCTCTGCTTGTTTTCGATTATCTTTTTGAGAAAATCGGTCTGACGCTCTCTGAAAACATGGCAGGCAACAGTGTGGCCGTATTCCTCGTGGTCATCAGTCTTGTCTTCGCCGCAGTCGAGCAGAAGTCCCCAGATATTGCCGAGACGGAAGCTGTAGTAAGTGTTACCGAGATAGGTGGGTGTATAGTCCGCAAACCTTTCGGCAAAATTACCTCTTAAATCGTGGTTACCGCGCGAGAAGATTACGGGCTTTTCGCCCTTTGTCAAACGGGAGCAGATGATATATATATTCATAAAATTTTTCGGGGTACTGCTGTCCTCGATAACATCGCCGTTTAAAATCAGAAAATCAATCTCACCGAAAGCCTCTGCAGCCTTGACAGGCTCTTCTATATGGTTGTGAGCATCTGCGATATGATATGCTCTGATGCCGCTTTCGGGAATGGGATAGAATTTATATGTTTTTTCAAGTACGGCTCTTGTCTTGGAAAAATAAGCCTTTCTTATGATGATAGGACGTATACAAACCGTATATTCGCCGGCTTTATCAAGCTCATCGGCAGGCACCATAACCTTGTGTATCTTATTCCTTGAACACATAATACCGTTTGATTCGTCATAATAAACCTTATCTCCGACCTTGACGAAGAAAAAGCAGGTTTTTTCACGCGGCATCATAATCTGATAATATTTATCAACCGCAAAAACGGCGGGGGTATGCTTAAAAAAATTACTCATCTGAAAATCTCCTTACGCCCTCTTTTTGTTTGTTACTATGATTTTATCATATCTTTTCAGAAAATACAATCGCACTATTTGGGTGCGCTTTCTGTAAAAGTATAAAAGCCTTCCTGAATTGCGGAAAACGTTGCGACAGAGCAAACGATTACGGCGGTGTATTTTACTTCCGCAAAGGATATTGTCAAGGGAAGCAGGAATAACAGCAGCCCCGTTATCTTGTTCATAACCGTGTGCAGGGATATAAACTGTTTTTTATAAACATATCCCCATATGATAGTGCTGATTTTTATAACCGCAATCACACCGCCCCATATCCACAGCCACCACGGAATATGAATTGCAGGCAGCAGCTTGATCAAACACACCGCTGTAAATACAAGGTCAGCAACAGTATCAAGTCGGCTTCCGAAGCCGCTGACACTATTCGTCTTTCGTGCGACGGTACCATCTATCATATCCGTAAAACCGCAGAAAAGATATATGATATAAAAGACAAAAGAAAAAGCAGGAAAGAACAGCAACAGAATACTGCCGAAAATGCGGCAGGAGGTGATTATATTTGCAATATGCTTCATCATCGGTTTACCTCCGTATTTTAGCTTGTTGAGGTGATTGTATCAACATCAATACTCTGCCGCAAAGCGTGTAAGGTCAGGGCTTATATCATATCCTTGCCAGGTAACCACTCTGTTTTCGCAGGGAATGACAAGCAGGGGAAATGTATATCACATTTTTCAATACTTAGGAGAACCTAAAACCCTTTAAAAATTATACCACTTAAAAAAACGTATCTTTTCTTTTTTAAGTAAATATAAGAATGCGCAAAGTGAAACAACACTATCAAACGCATTGCCAATGCCAAACAACAAGGCAATTCCGATAAGTGACGGCGTCCACACACCTGTCAAATAAAGGGCAAATGCGCTTCCGTAATAAATCGTATTGGTTACTACTGACTCAAAAAGCATATAGTTTGTTTTGCCGAGTCCGTAGAAAATTGAATCAAATACATTTTGAAAAGCGTACAACACATAAAACCCGACAAGCACAAGTACGAGATAGAATAGCTTATCAATATCAGTAAACTGCAAAATATTTGCCATAAAAGGTTTCCAAAGTGGGATGCTTACAAACCACAATGCACAAATAATTGCGGTTATTCCAAAATATGCAAGACTGTTTTTACGGATATTTTCTTTATTAGTTGAGGTTTCTTGTTTTATAAGTTCGCCAAGTTGCAGAACAGGCAGAAGAAGCCAACCCCAAATAAAGTTGTTTGCTACCCAATAGGTGCCTTGCTCACCTACAACGTTTACCATTCGGGAAATCATAACCATATAAGCGACATTACGAACAAGTGATTCGAGACCTGAAATACTGCCTATTTTAATAAATTCTTTAGTCCAAGTGAAACTTGGTTTTGCTCTGTCAAACACATTGATATTTTCCTTTGAAAGCAGAGCAAATGATACGGCAAGCAAGACAATATTAACGATAATATTCGAGTAGCCAATACCATTTACACCAAGGTTTAAAGATAACGGTAATGATGATACAAGGAAGGTATCACAAACAAGACTTAATATAAGTCTTGCAAAGGTTAAAACGTAAAGATATTTACTTTTGCTTATTGTTACAAGCGCAACGAGCGCAAATTGTGTAAGAATTAAAAATATGTTTGCGACACTTTCAATGCGGATATATGTAGCCGACGCCACAACAATACTTGCATCAGTTGCCATTAGCGACAAAAGCGGTTTTGTAAGGCAGATGATAACAGCAGATAAAACAAGATAAATGCCCAGGGACATTAACATTCCTGTTTTTACTCGGTTAGTAAATTCTTTTTTATCGGTTACCACCTTGCCTATAAAATAGAAAAGTGGAAAAATAATTGCCTCGTTTATGATTTCATAAAGCAAATTAACCCACGACAGTTGACCTGCGATTGAGAAAGAATATTCTCCGGGAAGTGAGCCAAGGAAAAATACACGCACAGTTGTGTACACTGTGGGAGCTAATCCTAATATTAGGAGTGCAAAATAGAGTTTGTAGTTGATGTTTGATAATGACAGTTTGATTTTGGAAAACATATCGTTTTCCCCCTTTTTATAATATTTATAAAAAGCGACAAAAAAGACGTCTGCACAAAAATCGCAGACGTCAAAATATAACATGGGTCCATATGCTATAAACGACCACGACCAGAAGTGCATTTGCCGGATAGTACCACACCTGTCAAGCATGTGGTATTTATCCCGTAGCTTAAAGTCGCAATTTACACTTTTACAATATCACCACAAGTAAAAAAATGTCAATAGTTACTGTCCTTTGGAGTACAACCCTTATGAAGTCCTTTGCTTTTGAGCAGTACATTTTATTTCTGACTCTTAACTTCAAAAAACGGAATTTGTCAGCTTATCCTTCCTATCATGTCAAGAGGGATTTCTTTAAAACCAGGAGCATCTTTTCTGATTTTCTCAATGTCTCTGATATTATAATCACCGTTATCTGCGTCAACAAAGATTTCATCACATTTGCCGACAGTATATATTGCGTTTTCGCTTATATCGCTGAACCTGAGGACGGAGCTGTAAATTTCGCCGTAGCTCATATTTTTATTAATGATAATATTGCTTTTGAAGGTGCTTGCAGGGTTGGGGATATAATCAGGTGAATCAGCTTTTGAAATATCGTCTGTGCAGCTCTTGTATTCGGGGAAAGCGTTCTGCCAGACCTCACTGCGCCAGGGTGAATTATACAGTGCTTCCCACATATCGCCGCTGCCGGTATAAGCGTGCGTAAACCAGCCGTTTTCGAGAGCGCCCTCTCTTGCTCTGTCATCAAATCGCAGAGCATTGTTGCCGGGATTCACGATGATATTATTGGTGATAACGTTGTCTCTTCCGCCTCCGACGTGAATTGAATTGCTCGGAATATTTACAAGAAGATTTCCGTAAATCTTCTGACCGGAAACCGCATCATCAAGATAAATACCGTCTGGACTGTGATTTTCCGAGCCTACATTATAGATACAGTTATATCTTACAACGTTGCCGTACCACACCCAGCTTCTTCCGGTGTAAATAGCACCTGCATCATCCGAAAGAAGGCATACGTCGTGGATAAGATTATATTCAACAATATGATTATTGCCTTTGTAAGTAATTGCTTCGTGCGGAGAGTTTGCCATTTCGTTGTGAGAGCAGATATTTCCCACACCTTCAAGCGTAACGGCGGGCTGATAGGTCTGATAAATTTCAGACCAATCGTGGATATAATTGTTATCAGCCTTGCTGTTGCCGGGAGTAAGCGTTTCTGTATCGCCGCCGGAAATAATAATTCCGCCCTTGCCGGTACGGGTGATTTCGTTGTTATATGCAAGATTGTTGCTTCCGTCCATAACAAGAGCATTTCCTGCAACGTTTTTGATAAGACAATTCTGAACAGTATTGTTATTGCCTGTTATAACTACGCCGTCACTTCGTGTTCCTTTTACGGTTAAGCCGTCAAAGGTGATATAATCAGCCTCGGAATTTATTACGGGATTGAGTGAGAGTGAAAGAATAATTTCTGCATTATCTTTATTTTCAGGCTCCCACATACAGAGTAATCCGTTTTCTCTGTCAAGATACCATTCGCCCTGTGCTGTAAGCTCTTCAGGAACGTTGAAGAAATAGTACGGTGCCTCGGTCTTTGTTCCGTAAAGGCTGACAAACCTCGGAGAAAGCTCACGGCTATCCTTATCAAAGCTTCCTATGGGAGAGGAAGCGTCCGCCCAATCGTATTTCCAATATCCGAACATCCACACATCGTCAAGGTTTTTCCAGCCTGAAATCCTTTTTGCAAGTTCAGGATTAACCTTGTAAATATCGGGCTCGGGGTTACGGATTTTATCCCAGTCCTTAACCTCTGTAAGCGAACCGTCGGATTCCTTACCCAAGCCTGTTTTTACAACCTCTTCGGTATAAAGATATTCGTTATCGGGATATCTTGCAACGGTTTGTCTTATGTCATTCACGAAAAGCTCACAATAAAGAGGACCTGAATAATCGCCGTCATAGCTATCAGCCGTATGATAAGAGCCGATTGCATAAATCCGGCCCCAATCGTCGCTTGTGAGCGAATACGGCGCTTTTGTCAGGTCAACAACCACAACCTTTTCCTGAGCGTCGGCTGAAAGCCTTTCTGTGATTTCGGGATAATCTTTTACGTCTTTAAAATCGGAGGTGTCAAGCGTTATACCGCCGTTGATGATAACCTCTCCGTTATAAGAGCAGTATGTTACGGGACATTCCTCTGTGCCTGAATCCTCTTTGGTAAGCTCAAGAGAGGATACGCGGTATTCGCCGCCTTCTATGCAAACCGTAATTCCGTTTTTGCCCGTTTTGTCAATATTTCTTACAGCTTCAACCGCTTTTTCAATTGTCAGAAACGGTGAATCTTTTGTGCCGTTGTTTTTATCATTGCCTTTTGTGCTGACATAAAAATCGCCTGTAATCATTTTATCATCATTCTTTTCTTTTGATACTGTTGCTATAACAGGTGCAGGGGCAGTGTAATCTTCATAAAGCAAAATGTAAATATGCGATTTGATGTACGAATGACTTCCGAAGAGAAAGCCTGCAAATATGAGCGCAGAAAGAATTATTTTCAGGAGCTTGCTGTTAAATATTCTGAAGACACAAGGCAGAGCCATAACAGAAGTAATAATGAATGTGAGATACACGGGAATAACCATTGCCGCCAACTCAAGATCACCACTGCCGATTACGGCATTTATCAAGAACATAAGTCCGACAAGGACAAGTGCAAAGACCAAAGCCGTTAAAGCTGCGTTTAATGCTATCTTCTTTTTATCCGTTTTTTTATTCAGCGGTATCGAAAGCAATGCCCCGCCAAGGCAGACAACAACTCCGAGAATAAACTGAAGCGGCGTATATTCGTAGCAAAGATATTGCATATGGTAGTAATACAAACCGACAACTGCAAAAGCTATGCCCAAAATAAGACATATTATTCCCGGAAGTTTTTTCAAGATTTTTTTCATAATGACGCAGCCTCCTGCATTCTGATTCATTTGAACAATTATAATACTGTAAAATAAAAAATGCAATGCAAAGCACTGCAAAAATCCTTATATTTTTTCTTTACTTTTTGCTTTTCTCAAATCCGTTGCTCCGATAAATTCCTGCATGATTATATCATCCGCAATCTGAAATTACAATCGGGTGGGGGAGCGTGAGGTATCAGCTTAAGCTGTGTGAAGCTTTGCGCTTTTCAAGTTGAAGCCATAAACAAATACAGCGGTTTATCTTGTTTTAAAGAACCAATTGTGATATAATCCCTTACACAAATGAAAAAGTCAGACGGGAGGATTTTATGGCAAAGATAACATCTTTTTTTACGACAATAGCATTGGTTTTTTCTTATCTTTTCGGTTTCGGAATGAGCACGGCAAGTGAGGGCTTTGAGCTCGTAAGAAATGAAAAGCTTCATGCTCTGGCTTCAATGTTTTCGGGGCAGGGGCTTTGCTATGACGAAGAATACTTTTACACATCAGGCTCACTTACCTTCATTAATTTTACCGGACTTGCAAAGTTCGATGAAAATATGAAGTGCATTCAAAAGAAAACAAAGGCTGTTCCCAAGGAGTTTTATGAAAAGTACGGCAGCAATCACATCGGCGGCATTGATTGCGCAAACGGTTACATATATGCCCCTGTTGAAGGTAAAATCGACGGTGAGGGTTATCTCTATAATTTTATCCTTCTTTATGACTGCGAAACCCTCGAATACACAGGTACATATTACGATATGACAAGCGAATATCTGACAGACGGTATTCCATGGTGTGCGGTAGACAGAGAAAACGGTTATCTTTACACGTCAAAGTTTGACGGAGTTACAGAAATACTTCAGTATGACCTTGAAACTATGAGCTTTATAAAGGCAATTCCTATTGAAGAAGAGCTTAACAGACTTCAGGGCGGCTCTGTGTACGAAGGTATTCTTTATCTTTCCTATGATGTATCTGACAGCACGACGGAGCAGGTGCTTGCAGTCGATCTCACGGACGGATCTGTCAGCGTAGAGTTTACACGCTCTCTTCCTAACTATGACAATGAAGCAGAGGATATCTGCGTTTATCCGTTACCCGACGGCACATTGTTTCACATAGTCGATTATGATAAGCTTATCAATACAAATATAAATCATTATAAACCGGTGTAATCGCCTGTATCGTATCGGAATATACCCGTTGCTGTATGCAACTTCACTCACAAAGTGAACTGTAAGGCAAACTTAGTTCAAAAAGAAAGACACGCTGTTGCGTGTCTTTCTTTTTGTGAGTAAGTCTCGTTTCAGAACCACAGTTCGGCAAATTGGGGTTTGTCCTATTATTCAAGCCATTGAATAAAGGCTATTTTATCTGAACTGTTATAGCCTGCATTGCCATAGAAATCCAAAGTCTTTTCTTCGTTTGAGCCTGTAAGCAACATCATTTTGTAACAATTATCTTTTATTGCTATTTCTTTGGCGTAATTCAGACATTGTGTTGCATACCCTTTACCGCGATAATCTTTGTGTGTAACAACATTTTCTATAAACGCATATGGTCTAATATTCCTTGTTAAATTTGGAATAATTACACAAACACAAGAAGATACTATCTTACTATCAATTTCCTTTACAATAATATGATGGTTTCTATCTTGCATAATCGTGTTCCAAGTACTTTCTAAATGTTTTGTCATTTCTGGTATGGTTTCCTCATGTAAATGCAAATACAATTCTAATACCTTGATTAATTCGTTTTCATAAACTTCCCTAACCATTTTAACCTCTCCACAAATTCTTATTTGTAGAACAAATTATACCACACATAATATGAAATTACAATCGGGTACGGTTTCGTCAGAAATCAATGCGAAGCATTGCATGTAATCCGTCGAAGACGGAATGTAATCACAACTTATTTTTGTCAAAATTAAAACAGTTCAATAAATTGGAAATTTTCTTTATTATTTCATAGAGCATATTTTTATCGGATGTTTTGGGCTGGCTTGTATAGTGTTGTCGTTAAAAACAACATTCTCTGTTTTTATCAAAACCTCCGGATAGATAGCTTCGTACGCTTTTTCTACGATATCAAAGCAAAGCTTTGAGTTTTTGAAATCTATGTTTTTAAGCGTTATGTTTTCCGAAGGGTAAGTTGAATGTAACAGAATATCCACATCATTTTCAAGAACGATGTTATCAAGTGTGATTCCGCTTTGAGGCGTGCAGACGCAACCGGGATAATAACTGCGTGCATAGGTGTCATAATTAAGACTTATCGCAATTCCTATATCACGCTTTTTCTGAAGAGTGCAATTTCGTATTATTATGTTACGGCAGCCACAGTCCAATTCTTCTGAATTGCGAACAACTACCCAATTTATACCGTCATATTCTGCAATTCCTTTTTCATGGTTGGGCGGTATGTGGGATGTGTAAAGCTTCCCATCTTTCGGATTCATCAAAGCACGGTATGTTTTGCCGTTAACCGCAACGGTATCCGAGTGCTGAACTTGCATACCTTTGTGCCATCTGCACCAGGCACCGCCAAGAATTCTGCAGAAAAAGCCTGTTGTTGTATTATCGTCAAGATCAACGCAGTTTTCAATTATTCCGTTTTCAATCCAGCCTATGTGTGTGTTTGAGGTGGCGTAATCAAAAGCGTTGAGTGCTATCGGGTCATCGAACGTACGGAACTTGCCGTTTCTGATAACAAATTCATCGCCCCAACCAAGATGAACACCGTCTTTATTACCTGTTATGTATAAATCGTTAAGAACAATATTTTTGAATGCGCTGACCTGAATTGCATAGTCTTTTTCAAGCAAACCGTGACATTGGAAGCCGTCAATTATCAAATCTTCAACGTAAATCATTGCAACCTGTGCTCGCAATCCCGCAATACGGCTGTTCACACCAAAGTCATTGCTTTCAATGCCGTTGCATTCAAGATACAGTCCGATAATTTCGATGTTTCGGTTATACTCGCCTTTAAGTGCACCTTTATTGATAAATGCATTGCCGTTAATGCCCGTCACGCTTGCCTCACGCTGAAGAATAACACCTTCACGAAACACAAGCTTTGTGTTATCGCCGATTTCGATTTGTTCAGATATTTTATAAACACCTGAAGCGGTAATTTCAATTACTCCGCCGTTGTCAATCGCTTTCTGAAGAGCTTCGGAGTTTTTATATGCGTTGTTTTCTGGTGAAAAACCGTATTCATTAGCGTTAATCATAACTTTTATCCCTATAAATTCTTATTTATCTGACTGATTATATCACATACAAGTAACAATTACAATCGGGTGCGGGTGTCCCGCCATCACTTATTCACTATTACTTCTTACTTATTACTTTCCAAAAAATCCTGAATGCAATTTTAGGTAAGAGTGAAGAAGTAATAGGTAATAAGTAAAAATCCTGAACGCTGTCGCGTTCAGGATTTTTTGTGTTTACAACTCATTTTTGTCAAAATTAAATCAGCCCGATAAATTGGAATTTGTTGTCAACCGCAGCAGTCACAACAATTATCCGTTATATTCTGCCGCAAAACAGGTAAGGTCGGGACCATCAGATCTTGTATCATATCCTTGCCAGGCGACCACTCTGTTTTTACAGGGAATTACAAGCAGATTTTGTCCGTTCATTCCGCCTTTGTTATAAGAATCTTTTATGCCGTTGGGTGCAAATTCATAATGTCTGTCAAGAACTTTTTTCACCCATTCGGCTGATACTATTCTTTTTCCGTGGTATTCGCCGCCGTTGAGATAAACGGCACCCAGTTTTACCATATCCTCAACTCTTATATACAGACCTGTTGCGCCGATTGAGTATCCCTTCGGACAACAACTCCAGGCAACTTCTTTAAAACCGAGAGGCAGAAAGATATTTTCCCAACAGAACTGCAAAAGCGGTTTTCCCGAAACCTTGCTTACAATTCTCGACAGAATATAATATCCTGCATCTTCATAATGCCTTTCCGTATCCGGAGGACAAATCCATTTCTTCAGCATAATTTCTTTCAAATAATCCGGATCATATTCCGATGCATCAAAAACATCCGTATCAAAACCGCCCGGATAACCTGTCATATGAAGCATAAGCATTTCAACCGTAGTTTCATCCCAATAAGGATCGTATCCTTCAGGGCACTCGTCTTTCAGAATCTGAGTTACGGTGTCTTCGGTGCTGATCATCCCCCTGTCACACAATATACCTATAGCGGTAACGGTATACATCTTTGAAACTGAGTATACATTCTGACTTGCATTATTAGGGGTTACAATTATTTTTTCGGGGTTTTCATTACCTATGATTTCGGCAACAGAAAAAACTCTGCCGTCATTATTTTTTATAAACTCTGCGAAATCTTCAAGAAACCTGCTCATAATATACCTCTCT
>JAFNVC010000032.1 GCA_017379935.1 Clostridia bacterium | reverse complement strand
GCGTAGCAAAAGACGGAGGGATATATTAACAAAGTTTCTTTACTGCTATATCTTTTTCCGTGTCACAAACTATCCCTCCACCACTTCGTGGTCCCCCTCCCTTTAGGCAAGGGAGGCTGGGTTTGTGCGTCATTTAAGACATCCCTACAAATTAAAATTTATCAAACAAAAGTAATTCTATTCTTAAATTCTACCAACGGTAGGGTGACTTTTCGGGTAATGTATGATAGAATAAACACATCAGGAGGCGTTTTTATGGACACCAGGCTGACGGGCAGATTTATAGCAGACAGAAGAAAAGAGCTTTCTTTAAATCAGAAGGAATTGGCAGAAAAGCTGAACGTTACGGATAAGGCTGTTTCAAAGTGGGAAACAGGACGGAGTGCGCCTGATATTTCGATGCTTGAGCCTCTCGCCGAAGCACTCGGCGTTACGGTTACCGAAATTCTGAAGGGTAAAAAAATAGAAAAAGAAAAGCTGAACGAGGTTTCGGACGAAATCATCGTTCAGACTATGAAGAAATCGAGGAGAAGGCTTATTACCGTTATGTTATCGGTTTTGCTGATTGCTTTTAACGCGGTATGCGGATATTTTATTTATCATTATGCCTACTCTGTCAAGTCTGACGACACTCAAGGAATAATAAGAATGTCAGATTTTGCCGGAATCGAGGGCGACGAAAGCATGGAAATCATCCGAGCAGTCAGGCGCGGAAAATATTACGCATTTCTGTTAAAAAAGCCTGACCACGACGAGGTTCATCTGAGAGTTTTTCAAGCTGATGATATTTTTAAAGACAGGCTTGTTTGCACCGGCGGCACATCGGCACAGACAGGAGGAATCGGGCAATACAGCTACGGAGAAAATCACCTTAATTCTGATATATTTTTCGGATACGGCGTCAAGGGAAATGAGTATTTCTACAATTACCGCGGTGCCGAGTGTGTAAGACCCGTTACCGACGGTATCGTTTTAGATTTTATGATAGAATATAATCACAGTTGGACACACGCTACATTAAGGGATTATTAAGGGCGGTGGCTTGCTAGCGCTGAAAGCAGCAAAATTATCGGTTCATCGGCAAGCGCTGAACCCTACTTTAAATATTTACGGAGCAGATGTTAGTCTGCTCCGTTTCTTTTGTTATTGCTGTCATTTAACAATTTTTGCATTCTTTAACTCATCAGGAAGACTCACATAGCGGGTTAAACCTTCTACATAGAATTTAATTTCTTCGCCCGAATTATAATTTTCGTTAAAAGCGCTCAAATCTTCTCCTTCGGCAAAAGTAATATTTTTTAACACATTGCTGTTATCGTCAAGCTCAATGTACCAGGTGTTTTCATACTTTTTATTCTTACCTTTAAGAAGACCAGTAAGAATCTCATGTTCTCTTGGTTCAACTTCAGGAACCTCTCCGTCATACAGCTGTGCATCTCCGATTTCAACCCAATATGTAATATTGCCCAAACCGCCCTTTTCTTCTATAACCTCGGTAACCTTACCTACAACAGAAACCGTTTCTTGCGTATTTAATTCAGCAAGCTCTTTGGACTCAAGATAAATGCGCAGATTTCCGCTACAAAAATATTCATTAGTCACTGAGCCAACGACACACTTGAACAAGTATGTATTTTCCATAGCCCTTGCTTGATTTCTCAACGCATCATCATATATGTGGTGTATTGTTTCTGCAATGGCATTTTTAGCATCCAGTTTTGAACCTCCTCCACAAGCACCAAAAGCCAGACACATTGCTGTTACCAAAAGTAACGCTACAATTTTCTTCATTTGCTTTACCTCCAAAAAATAAAAAAGTGTGCGCAACCGAAGTCACACACACTGAAAAATGCATAACCCCTGATTGCTACCACACAAATCACAGGCATATCACAAGGAATGCACAATTGGAGAATGCATTTTTACCGAAATAAAAAAACATTCCCTTGCAATACGCCATATTTGATTTGTGTGGTATCTGCATTATAGCACAGTTATTTTTCGAATGCAATATTTATTATATACAGCTAATCAATCCTCGGTTTTACGGCGGGAGCAAGCCCCCGCCCTACCGTACCAAGGTAACAATCATATAAAAGAAAAGGGACTGCGATGCAGTCCCTTAATTTTTGTTATTGATTATTCCTCAACAGCTTCTTCTGCTGCTTCCTCAGCAACCTCTTCAACTGCTTCTTCCTCAGCCTTGGGAGCGAGGAGTGCGCGGATTGAAAGGCTTACACGGCTCTTGTCAAAATCAATAGCTGTGATCTTGCAAGTAACCTTCTCGCCGATCTTGAGAACATCCTGCGGCTTGCTGATGTGCTGATCAGCAATCTGTGAGATGTGGATAAGACCGTCGATGCCCGGGATAACTGTTGCGAATGCGCCGAATGTTGTCATACCAACGATTTCTGACTCGATAACAGTATCAACGGGATAGTCACGGCGAAGGATCTCCCAGGGGTTGTCCTCTGCCTTCTTGTAGCCGAGAGAAATCTTCTTGTTTTCCTTGTCAAGTGACTTAACGAAAACTTCGATCTCCTGACCGATAGCAAGAACGTCTGACGGGTGCTTGATTCTCTTCCATGAAAGCTCAGAGATATGTACCATACCGTCTACGCCGCCGATGTCAACGAATGCACCGTAGTTTGTGAGAGACTTAACTGTACCCTGGTAAACCTGGCCTTCCTCAGCCTGTGCCCAGAATGCTTCCTCAGCAGCCTTGCGAGCCTCGCGGAGAACTGCCTTGATTGAGCCTACAGCCTTCTTGCGGCCGCGCTCTGCCTTAACCTCGATAATCTTGAGGTCAACCTTTGTCTTAAGAAGCTCGTCAAGAGAATCGCCTCTTGATGCTGTTGCAAGAGATGCAGGAACAAATACTCTTACACCGTTAACAATAACGATTACGCCGCCCTTGATAACGTCTGTAACTGTACCGTTAACAACCTCGTCGTTTTCCTTAGCTGCTTCGATCTTGTCCCATGCGCCCTGAGCGTCATATCTCTTCTTGGAAAGCATAATTGTGCCTTCCTGATCGTTTGTCTTCATGATGATGAGATTGATTTCGTCACCGATCTTAAGCTCCTTCATAGGATCTGCTGTGGGATCTGCGCTGTACTCATCAGCAGGAACATAGCCTGTCTGCTTTCTGCCGATATCGACCTGGATTTCGCTGGGTGAAATACCTGTAACGATACCGAGAACCTTCTGGTCCGTGCTCATATTATCAAGAGACTCATTGAGTAACGTCTCAAAATCCATTTCGTCAACTTTGGAAGTCATTGCCACCTCCTCTGCTGTTTCAATAACGTTTGCGTTTGTGTTTTCCGACATTGTTGAAAGTACCTCCTTTATGATTACCGCCGGAGTCGATGCTCCTGCGGTTACACCTACCCTTTCGCAGCCGCTAAGATCAATCTGAGAAAGCTCCTTTGCGGTTTCGATCAGGTAAGTCGGACAACAGTTCTCACACACAGCCTTCAACTTCGCAGTGTTGGAGCTTTGCCGTCCTCCTACTATAATCATGGCGTCGCAAGCGGAAGCTAAACGCATTGCCTCCTCCTGGCGCTCATTCGTAGCACTACATATTGTATCAAAGATTTTTGCATTTGTATAGTGTTTTTTTAGATTTTTTAAACATTTTTCGTATTCTACGGTGTTAAATGTCGTCTGCCAGACAACAATTATTTCCTTTTCGGCAATTTTTGGGTGTTTTTTCGCATATTCTTCCAGATCATCGCTGTTTTTGAATACGATACTGTCACCCTTGCAGTAGCTTCTGATGCCCTGTACCTCGGGATGGTTAGCGTCGCCCGCAATAAGAACAAAAGTATTTTCGTCAGAATTATCAGTGATAATCTTATGTATTTTGCGGACGAAGGGACAGGTAGCATCGCAGAATTCAATTCCGCTCGCCTTAAGTGAATCGATCACCTGCTTTTCAACGCCGTGAGTACGGATAACAACCTTTGTATTTTCGGGAACATCCTTTTCGCTGTCGACGATGACAACGCCCTTACCCGCAAGATCATCGATGACCTGCGGATTGTGGATAATAGGTCCGAGGGTGCATACCCTTTCGCCGTCCTCAACCATTTTATAAAGCATATCTACTGCGCGGTTGACACCGAAGCAGAAGCCTGCCGTTTTTGCAAGTTTAATCTCCATGTTTCATACTCCAGAGCTCAGTAATTCTTTCCATAATAAGATTGGTCGCGTGGCGCAGATCTTTCATCTTATTGCTGTTCGGGTCAAATTTCAGTTCCTCGTGCTTTATGGGCTTGCCGTATCTTATCGTTATACGCGTACCCGTTTTCGCCTCGTCTTCCGTATAAATAGAAACCGGAACAACATCGCACTTGCACATCTTTGCTATGTAACACGTGCCGCCCTTACCCTTCTGCGGAGTGTAATCGGGTGAGCGCGTGCCCTCGGGGAAAATGCCGAGTATTCCGCCGTTTTTAACGAGAGTTATTGCATAGCTGATTGCATCCTCGTCAAATTTAGACCTGTCCACGGGGAAGGCATTAAGCTGTGACATTGCCCAGCCGATGAGCTTGTTTTTGAAAACCTCGCTCTTTGCCATAAAGTGCATCGTCTTATTACAGCCGACGGAAATCATAACAGGGTCAAGCGCAGTAATGTGGTTAGCCGCAAGAATGAAGCCGCCGCCCTCGGGAAGGTTTTCAACCCCGACGTAGCGTATTTTATATTTCGTTTTTGTTATAAATCCCGCCAAAGGACGCACGACCTTATACAGAGGGCGGGAATTATAATCGGTAAAATCAAAATTATAAGACATTACGAAAATCCCTTAAAGTCTTTCTTTTATAATATCAAGCACGAGCTTTGTTCCCTCTTCAAGGTTGCAGCCGCTGTTGTCAACAAGAAGAGCATCCTCTGCCTGCTTGAGCGGTGCGATCTCGCGGTGTGAGTCCTGATAGTCACGCTTATTGATATCGTCAAGAACATCCTGAAAATCAACCTTCTCGCCCTTTTCGATAAGCTCCTTATAGCGTCTCTCTGCTCTCGCCTCGGCTGAAGCGGTAAGGAAAAGCTTGATCTGAGCATCCGGAAGAACGACCGTACCGATATCTCTGCCGTCCATAATGCAGTTGTTGTTCTTTGCGATATCTCTCTGCAGGTCAAAAAGGAAGCTTCTGACAGCAGGGATTGCGGAAACATTTGAAGCGCCCATTGATGCCTCGGGAGTACGGATAGCGTCGGAAACATCCTCACCGTTGAGGAACACGTGCTGTGCGCCGTCAACGAAGCCGAGCTCAACCTTTATATCCTTCAGTGTCTCTGTTACGGCATCGGTATCCTTTGTGTCAATACCCTTGCGGATTGAATAGAGACCGACCGTACGGTAGAGAGCACCTGTATCAACGTAAATATATCCTAATTCCTTTGAAACAAGCTTTGCGATACTTGATTTGCCTGCACCTGCAGGACCGTCAATTGCGATATTGATAGCCATAGTAGTTTTCCTCCGAATTAAATATTCTCACCGGCAAGCTTACCGGTTGAAAAAGCAATCTGTAAATTAAAGCCGCCCGTATATGCATCGACGTCAATGACCTCGCCTGCAAAGTAAAGTCCCTTGAGAAGCTTTGATTCCATCGTCTTCGGATTGATTTCCGAAACCTTGACACCGCCCGAGGTGATAATCGCCTCATCAATCGGACGGAAGCCCTTGACCGTTACCTTGAAGGACTTGAGAAGCTCGACGAGTCGGCTTCTTTCCTCGCGGGTTATCTGATTAACCTTGACTGTCGGCTTTATTCCGCTTAATTTTGCAACAACGGGAATGAGCTTTCTCGGCAGAAGTGCGCCGAGAGAATTGATGTAGTTCTTATTAGTATTCTCCGAAAAATCGCGGAGTATTCTCGCATCAAGCTGGTCGCGGTCAAGTGCAGGCTTAAGATCTATATATATAATGTATCTGCCCTTTTCCATTTCGCGCAGATGTGAGCTTGCCGAAAGCACCATCGGACCCGAAACACCGAAGTGGGTAAAGAGCATTTCACCGAAATCCTCGTAGACAACCTTATTGTTCTTCTTCGTATCGACGACCTTCATTCCGACATTGCGAAGTGAAAGTCCCATAAGCTCAGAGCAGAAGCCCTCGTGGGCATTCAGAGGCACAAGAGACGGCTTCGGTTCAATTATCGTATGTCCTGCCTGACGAGCCAGCTCGTATCCGTCGCCCGTCGAGCCCGTAGCCTGATAAGACATACCGCCCGTTGAGACAAGCACGCTGTCGGCATAGATTTCCTCACCGTCAAAGGTGCGGACACCCTTTAATTCACCGTTTTCTATAATAAGCTCCTTCGCTCTGCCCTGCACTATTTCTGCACCGTCATCAGTACCGTAGCGGACAAGTGCATCAACGATATCAAGAGCCTTATCAGAAACGGGGAAAACGCGGTTGCCGCGCTCGCATTTAAGCGGCACTCCCATATCCTCGATAAGCTCAATCGTATCCTGCGGCATAAAATTTGAAAATGCGCCGTAGAGGAATCTGCCGTTGACGGGCACATTCGCGATAAGCTCATTTAATTCCTTGCAGTTATTAGTGACGTTGCATCTGCCCTTGCCCGTGATAACGACCTTTCTTGCGGGCCGCTCGTTACGTTCAAGTATCGTAACATCCTTACCGTTTGCCGATGCCGTACCCGCAGCAATAAGTCCCGCCGCGCCCGCACCGACGATTAAAACCTTCTGTGACATAATTTCTCCAATCAATTTACGCAAAAATACTTATATATTGTATAACAAAATCTTAAAAAATGCAATACAATCAATTGACTTTAAACGGATATGTAATGTATACTGTATTTATATTTGATTACGGAGGTAATTTTTATGGGACTCGGTTCACACGTTTTATGGTACAACCACCCTGCAAAGGAGTGGGTTGAGGCTCTTCCGCTCGGTAACGGCAGACTCGGCGCGATGGTTTTCGGCGGAGTTGATAAGGAAACAGTAGGTCTTAACCTCGACACTCTCTGGTCAGGTTATTCACATAAATATGCTGTTGATAATAAATACGAGCATTTCGTAAAGGCACGCGAGCTTACGCTCGAGGGCAAAATGATTGAAGCAAGAGACTACATCGAGGAAAACTTCGTCGGTGACGACTGCGAATGGTATCTTCAGCTCGGCAAGCTTATGATCACAACAAACAAGCACATGTGTGCAAGAAAGTACAGACGAGAGCTTGACATTGCGACGGCTGTCACCAAGGCGGAATATACTGCAAACGACACCGTATACAACCGCGAGGCTTTCATCAGCCATCCCGACAAGGTGCTCGTTTATTCAATGAAGAGCGAGGGTAAGAACAAGCTCGACTTCAACGTTATGATCAACTGCGATCTCAAAAACGAGGTCGAGACTCAGGATGATACATATATTCTGCGCGGTATCTGTCCGAGCCACATCGACTTTTCAAACGATCCGCACGCTGTCGCTGAATATTTCGAGGGCGACAGAAAGGGCGTTGAATTCGCCTGTATGTTCAAGGTAATTACGGACGGTGTTGTCAAGGCTAACAAGAAGCATCTCACCGTTTCTGATGCAACAAGCGCAACGATTATCCTTACAGCTGAGGATAACTTTGAGGCATGGGACAAGCCGCTTTCAGAATCAACGAAGGATTACGAGGGCATCTGCCGCGAGAGAATCGCAAATGCAAGCGCAAAGGGCTTTGACGCGCTCAAGGCAGACCACATCGCCGACCACAGTGCACTCTATGACAGAGTTTCAATCGATCTCGGCAACAGCAAGAAGGACGGCACACCCACAAACCGCCGTCTGCACGAGTTCCTTCATAACAAGAATAACGACAACGACCTTTACTGTCTTCTTTTCAACTACGGCCGTTATCTTACAATTGCGGGCTCACGCGCAGGCTCACAGGCTATGACGCTTCAGGGTATCTGGACCTTCAGAATGTGCTCACCGTGGCGCTCCAACTATACAACGAACATCAATACGGAGATGAACTACTGGCCGACAATGACCTGCTCACTTCCCGAGCTCAATCAGCCTCTTATCGATTTCATCAAGGAGCTTTCCGTTTCAGGTCAGGAGGTTGCAAAGGAATATTATAATGCACGCGGCTTCTGTGTTCACCACAACGTTGACCTCTGGAGAATTCCTACGCCGTCAAAGGGCAATCCCGTATGGTCCTTCTGGCCGATGGCAGGCGCATGGTTCTGCCGTCACCTTTACGAGCAGTATGAATATACCCTCGACAAGGCTTTCCTCAAGGATACAGCACTCCCGATTATGGAATCGGCAGCACGCTTCTGTCTTGATATGCTCATCGAGGACAAGGACGGATATCTTATCTTCTGCCCGTCAACATCACCTGAAAACGAATATAAAATCGGTCACGTTGACTGCTCCGTCAGCGAGACCACATATATGACAATGGGCATCATCCGCGACCTCTTCAACAACATTATGAAGAGCGCAGAAATTCTCGGTGCTCAGAGTGAGGTTATCGACGAAATCAAGGTCAAATACGAAAAGCTTCTCCCCTTCAGAACAGGCTCAAAGGGACAGCTTCTCGAGTGGTACAAGGACGAGGTAGGCTTTGACCCGCATCACCGCCACGTTTCTCACCTTTACTCACTCTTCCCCGCAGACCTTATCAACGTTGACGATACACCCGAGCTTGCTCAGGCGGCAAGAAGAACTCTTGAAATCCGCGGCGACAACGGTACAGGCTGGAGCCTCGGCTGGAAAATCAACTTCTGGGCAAGACTCCGCGATAAGGACAAGGTTATCAAGCTCATCGACAATCAGCTCAGATACATCAATCCGAGATATCCGCGCGGCAGAGGCGGCACATTCCCGAATATGTTCGACGCTCATCCGCCGTTCCAGATTGACGGTAACTTCGGTGCAACAAGCGGTATCGCTCAGGCTCTTATGCAGTCCTTTGAGAACAGAATTCTCATCCTCCCCGCACTCCCCGACAAATGGGCTGACGGTCACATCCACGGTCTTACGGCAAAGGGCGGCGTTAAGGTTGACATCGACTGGGCACAGGGTAAGCTTACAAAGCTCACTCTCGACGGTAAGGGCGACTATGTCGTTATCTACGGTGACAAGAAGCTGAACGTTACCCTCGACGGTAAAAAGGATGTTGAATTTTAATGGTTGCTGACGTTTACGATTTTGATAAAACGATATTCAACGGTGAATCGGGCACATATTTTTACCTTTTCGAACTGAGAAGGCATCCTCGATTTCTGCTTTATTTCCCGCGGCATATCGTAACGCTCATCGGATTTCTCCTCGGAATTCTTCCGACGGAAAAATTCAAGGAGGCGTTCTATTCTCCGCTTAAAAGTGTAGATATTGAAAAGGAAACTACTCTTTTCTGGCAGAAGCATGCGCACAAAATAAACCCGTATTTTGTCAACAGAGACAGAAGCGTTAAGACAATCGTCTGCTCTGCCTCCCCTGTTTTTCAGATAAAGCCTATCTGCGATAAGCTCGGAGTTGACCTTATCATCGCGACGGAGTTTGATCCGAAGACAGGTAAGGCAATCGGCAAGAACTGCAAGGACGGCGAGAAAATCGAGCGTATGAAAAGGCAGGCGGCGGAATACACAATCCGCGACGTATATACGGACAATTTAAAATCTGACGGACCGCTCCTCACCCTCGCGACAAGACATCAGTTCCACGTTGTTAAGGGTAAGGTTACGAAAATCAATTAAAATACTATATCAAGAAATCCGCTCTGACAGAAGTCAGGGCGGATTGTTCGTTATAAGGTATTCTTTTGTAATGATGAGTCCGCGTTGCACGCATTACGGGGCAGCGCCGCTTTTTTAACGGCGGGAGCAAGCCCCCGCCCTACCGCGCGATTTCAGGTTTGTTCGACAAATTGGAAGTTTGTCGGGATGTTAATTTTTGATTGAATTTAAGTATAGCATAGCCTCCCTTGCCTAAAGGGAGACTGGGTTTCTGCGACATTTCATCTCCCCGACAAATTAAAATTTATCCGATAAAAATGGCAGTAAAGTATTGATTTTCAGGCAGAAATGAATATATTTTTTAAAAAAACAAAAAATTTTAAAAAAACCTATTGACAAATCCTGAAAATCAATTATAATAACAGTAACAATTATCATTATTGATAACTGATGATCACAAAAGGAGGTCATTCATATGGCAGTAACGAAGCACAGCAAGCAGCGCGACGCAATCATCGATGAGTTATGCCAAAGGCATGACCATCCGACAGCCGAGGAGCTTTATCTCGCTCTTAAAATGAAGATGCCGAACTTAAGCCTCGGTACGGTTTACAGAAATCTGAATATGCTTTCCGATGACGGAACGATTCAGAAAATCTCGGTCGGCGGTGCCGATCACTTCGACGGTAACGCAAAAAATCATTATCATATGCTCTGTACGGAATGCAAAAGGCTTCTCGATGTAGCCTACCCCGTACTTGAGGATATCGAGAACAAGGCGCACAGCTTCGTTGATGGCAGAATTACATCACACACGATAACCTTTATCGGTGTATGTAACAGCTGTTTATAATAAAAACAAATTATTTAAATTTATTTTGGAGGTAATTTATTATGGCAAAATGGGTATGCAGCGTATGCGGTTATGTTCACGAGGGAGATTCAGCACCTGAATTCTGCCCGCAGTGTAAGGTTCCGGCAGAGAAGTTCAACAAGCAGGATGAGAACAATCTTTCTTGGGCAGCAGAGCACGTTGTAGGTGTTGCTCAGGGCGTTTCAGAGGATATCATCATGGATCTCCGCGCTAACTTTGAAGGCGAGTGCTCAGAGGTTGGTATGTATCTCGCAATGGCAAGAGTTGCTCACCGTGAGGGATATCCGGAAATCGGTCTCTACTGGGAAAAGGCAGCATACGAAGAAGCAGAGCACGCAGCAAAGTTTGCAGAGCTTCTCGGTGAGGTTGTAACAGACTCAACAAAGAAGAACCTCGAGCTTCGCGTTGCAGCTGAAAACGGTGCAACAGCAGGTAAGTTTGACCTTGCAAAGAGAGCTAAGGCAGCTAACCTCGACGCTATCCACGATACAGTTCACGAGATGGCTCGTGACGAGGCAAGACATGGAAAAGCCCTGCAGGGTCTGCTCAACAGATATTTCAAGTAAGAAAAAGCCAGTAAAATCAAGGTTTTTCGGAACTTTACGGGGTCGGTTGAAATATACCGATCCCATTCTTTTTCTGTGTGGCTGTGTCAGAAACACAGTTTTATTTTTCTGTGTTTCTAAAAACTGTGTTAGAAAAAACTGTGTTAATCTGTGTACGAAAAACCGCCCTATTGCTAGGGCGGTTTGCTATTACATATCTCTAACGGAAACACGGGTTGCCAATTCAATCATTCTATCTTCGGTATATCCGTAATCCTTGTAACCCAAGATCCATTTTTCACTATCTTCCTCATTTATGACGATTCCCAAATACATACCCGCCAAATTATCGGAAATGTAATACCAATCTTTATCCATCAGGGCGTCTTCGTATTCGTCAAGCAAATCCTCATCGTTTAATACTTCATCACTTGCCCAAACATGAATAAAAATACTCATGTTTTCCGTTGCCCCATTCATATTTTCATAACCACTAACATAATATTCAGAGCCTGCTTCATCTATATAATTAACAGCATCAATTTCAAGATCGAAATCTTCTTCAATTACTGCTACCAGTTCCGTTAGATCGGTACATTCACGGGCTGCTTTAATAAGATCCTTGATTTTCATAAATGGTTCTCCTTTTTTGTATTATTTCCAGACCAATTATAGCATGCCTATGGCTAATTTTCTATCAATACACAACTTTATTTTTGGTATTTGGGAACATCTCAAATCAGCAAATAAAATCACAATTTATTCACACGCCAAAAGTTGACATAATATTTTGAGGGTGATAAAATATAGTTACAATCAAATATGCACTTACCAAGAGTAAGACACGATTTATTAGACGGGGTTTGCAACTCCGTCTAATAGGCTACAACTTTGTAGCAGATCTGGTCTTGCTCTTTTTTATTTTGCCTTAAAATGTCAAATTGACATCAAGGGGTAGTCTTTAACTTATTTTAATTTAACTTATTTTTGTTAATTATATAAATATATAATAGGCGTTTTGTTAAGGATCTCCTCTTTTGGGCTGGACTAAATTAGAAAACTGTATTCCAGTTCATAGCCATAGATTTGATTGTACTGGTTATGTCATAAAAATAATAAAACTTGAAAGGAGAAATTCTAAATGACTGAACTAAAAATAATACTTGATAACGAAATAATCCAACAAATTGAGGAGAATAAAGAATATAGGAATAATGAAAAATATAATATTGATTATTTCTCAATCCGTAGTGACTTGATTACCGATTTTAACTTCATACGCAAAGTTTTGAAATTTGGTGCTCATTATTTCTTATTCCATTGTTTCCTAAAGGCTCAAATGCTTAATGGTGGTCGCTATTATATCTTTGAGGGCGATATTGACTTAATTATAAAAAATTACTGTTTGAATTATGATGCCAGTTACAAAGACATAAAGGAAATCTATAATGATTATATAAAAAATCAAATTATCTTTGTCCTAGAGGATAAGCGTTTCTTTGAGGAAAGAATCGTAACCGATCCATACATCGTTTATAATTATTGCTTAACCAACGACAAACGAGCATACAACAGAATCAAAAAGCAAGAACAACGAGAAAGAGAGAAAGCAGAAAAAGCTTCTGCACAAAATGTACCTGCTGCACCATCTGCGCCAAACTTTCCTGTAAATGATATTGGTGAGGATCTCTAATTCTACACAATTCGTGATCCATTGATCTGGAGGGTGATTTTATAATATAATATATATAGAAAGTATATTGATTTTCGTTTTCACGAAATCCCAAGTAAAGAGTTTATAAAGTGTTCGCCTTTTTCTTTGTTTAGGTAATAGAAAAACAATGGAAGTATTCTATCCCCCATCGGGATCTAAAGTATAGATTTAATAAGTGTCTATGGCTTCATGCCGTCACAATCAAGTGAACATATCAACATGATTGATTGTTCTATTTCTTTCTAGGATGGATAATCCGTTTTTTGATGTAGGAGATACCCGTGAAAAGGTATGCATGATTGTTTGCGTATTCAATTCCGCACTCCTACAAAAAACAGATTTTGACATTCTTCGACATATATAACATCCAAGGCACATTCAAGACATTTTTCTTTAGCGTATTCTGTATTCCTACATCAAAAATACGCTTGAACAGATAAAGCCCCTTGTAGCAAGGGATAGCGACTGTTCTATTTAGCCGAAAGGCTGTTCTAATGTTGGTATTGCTACCCACAAAGGCGTTAGCCTTTATTATTTTTCGCCGCCGCTGTCTAATGTCCCCATTGAGGCGGAGGGACGGACAATTTATTGTCTGTCCAGTAGCCGCAATGGGGACATAAAAAAGAAAAAGGCTGAAAAAAACAAAAGAAAGGAATTAAAAGATGGAACTATTAGAATTTATGTATAAATATTATGATAAAAAATTCGAGATTTATTTGAAGCATGTAACACCAGAAGGTGTTCCTTGGTATGAAGAAGTGATCTTTTACGGGGAGATTGACGACTGGTGGGAAGTAGAAGATACATTAGTTTGTCATAAATTAGTAAATTTTTATATTGAAGATAATATAGAAGAAATGGAAAAAACCAAGAAAGTGTTTCGTTATTATTTTGACGACAATGTTGTTTGTTTTGATAAAAACGAAAATCTAATAACATTATACTTAGTATCAATTAAAATTAAATAAAGAAAGGAAACTTGTTAATCAGAAGCATAAAACAACAATTTAATTACGCCATCGGCAAAGCAAGCCGAACTGGACAAAGCAAGCACAGCGCAAAAGCTGCTGGTACATATAAGCCTGGGGAACTATACGGAAATGAAACTGTAACGGCATACAGGGACACAGCAAAGAACTTTTCCAAATGGTTGTCCCACAACCACCCCGAAATAACAAAGGTCACAGAAATCACTCCCGACCATGTACAAAGCTGGATCGATGACAGATCCGAAAATTGGACAAAGGCAACCCTTGAAAACCATATTACAAGAATAAAGTATCTGGAACAACAAGCGCAAAAAGCGTTTGGCAAGGACAAGGTACATTTTTACGATAAAGACATAAAACGCCCCGAAACCAAAGAAGCAGCAAGGGACAAGGCTATGAGCCACGAAGATTTTTTGAAACTTCGTGAGCGTATGGAAAACAGCCGATCCTTTGCCAAAGATGCCCTTGAGATTGCATATAGGGCTGGGCTAAGAATAGACGAGATTGCCCATCTGCGCCGAGAGGATATTGATCTGGAAAAGAAAACAATCTTTGTATCAACCGAGGGCGCAAAGAACGGAAAAGAAAGGTCTGTCCCCATTAGGGACAAGGATCTGGAATACTTCAAGGAATTACTTGATAGACACCCACAAGAGGGCTATTTGACAACAGTACAAGCAAAATCCATAGATAAGGCGATCCGCCGTTATATGGCTGATACAAGGGACGAAAAAGGACAACTATTGTCCGAGAAGTACCCAAGGGAAACCGCCCATACTATCCGCAAGCTATACGCCACCGAGCGTATGCAAGAGGAAAGAGGATCAGAGCCTTTACCCGATAAGAAAGAGGAAATGAAGTGCTGGGATCGTGTGTCCCATGAGTTAGGTCATGGGGATGGACGAGAAGCATTATATAAAGTCTATTGCAAAGGATAAGAAAAACGCTCCTGCAGCTGTGAAAGAGTAAACTAAAAGTAGACACAAAAAAGTGTCTACTTTTTCTTTTTGTGATATAGTAAAACAAAGGAGTGATAACATGAGAAAAAACAGAATATATACAGCTGAATTTAAGATAGAGGTTGTAAGAAAAATAAT
>JAFNVC010000031.1 GCA_017379935.1 Clostridia bacterium | reverse complement strand
ACTGATGATAATCAACATATTTCTGCGTTTTTGTTCCGTAAAAGAGAATATCTTTATAAAGCTTGCTGTTGTCATAAATGTTGCCGGGGAGATTATCCGGAATAGTCACTGTGGAAAGCTTCACGAAAGAATTTCCCCACGCTTTCTGCAAATCCCTGTCTGTCGGATATTTCACTTTCAGCCACTGGGCAAATTTTTCATTGCTTGCGTTTGAAAAGTCCTGTCCGTTTTCACGGTACAGATACTGAAACCATTCGTTATTTTCAAGGTGATATCCGATAATATGCTTCGACAGCTCATCATTGGAGCTGACATAATCGACCAGATGAGCAAGCCTTCTGCTTGATTCTTCATTGAATAAATCTGACGCCATTGATACAACACCGGATTTTATGCTGTTATCCTTATACTGTATTATTTCGCTTTCGGGTATAGAGCCTGTATCGGGCATTGTCACCTTGACACGAAGCAGGATTTTTGCGTCCGGGTCCCCATCTGTAATACTCTTAACGCTCTCGTGAAGATGAGAGTATAGCTGTCTGTATTCCGCCTCGCTGATGCTGTCAAGGTCGGCATAATAATTTATATTTTCAATAATGGAGTGAAGATGTATTCCCGCATCAGCGGCAAATCCTGCCTGACTTGTTGTGACACCGTTGGGATTAGGGAAATCCGTATTGCCGAAAAAGAGGACTGGAGATGTAAGCTGACCGTTGATTGAAAGCCGTGATAATCCGTTAACCGAGATAACCTCTGATTCCGGCATATCCGCCGCAAAAACAGGCTTCGGTGTATCAATCGCAACACTTTCATTTTCAGCGAATTCTGCTGTTACAGCAACCGCCTCTTTGCAGGTGTATTCCACCTTGTTGTTTACGCACGGAAAAATTGAAAAAACAAAGGCAAGAATGCCGGCAAAAAGCCTTTCAAACATACATCATATCCTCCTGCTTTTGCACAATAATATCACAATAGCTTCAAAAACTTATTAAAACTGAATTTAAGATTATTTTAACAAATTACAACAATAATTACAAGAGCTGACAATAAAGGATAATTATCTGGTTGTGTCAGAAAAGGGTTGCTTGTTTTCAACCACTCCCCTGTTTTTAAATGAGTTTTTAATCAAAACTTCTGCATTTTTGCCGTCGGCGTAACGTTTGCGAAAAGGGGCTTGAATGCCCGATTCCGTTGATTTTACTGAGTTTATCGGAGTGTTTTTAACGCTTCAAATTTCACCACACCGCACCGCTGAAACGGGCACGACTTTTGGTCCTGTCCGTTTTCGCTTTGATAAGCACCTTATTTCAGGAGACGGTCTCTTTAAGCGCAAAGCAAAAAGGAGTAAGGGCAAACGATGCCTTGCAAGCTGTTTTAACATCTTTCGTCAATATTACTAAATTCCTCTTTCTTCGTTTGTGCAATATCTGCACATCGCCAATTGACTTTTGTTCAAAAATAAGTATAATTTACTCTCGGTAACAAAACATTTTACAGCAATATACACAGAGGTACTTATGCAAAACTACATTCAACTACTCGGTCACACAATAGGTTTTATTTCAGTCGCTTTATTCTTCTACTCTTACCAGCGCACCAAAAAAAGCAAGATAATGATTATTCAGACGGTTGCAACAGCCTTAAGCTGTGTTCAGTATCTGCTCATAGGCGCTGCTTCCGGTTTTACTTTAAACGTTGTGTGCATTATCCGTAATTTTGCATTCTACTACCGTGAAAAAAATAATAAAACAGACCTGACAACGCCCGTTCTTTTTGCGGTAGCTATGGCAGCAGTAAGCTGCTTCTCATGGGAAGGTATTCACTCGTTGCTTATAACCCTCGGACTTGTTGTCAACACTGTCTGTATGGGTATTTTCGATGCAAGAAAATTCCGCAAAACAATACTTATCTCATCGACACTTATTCTTGCTTACAACTTCTTCGCGCTTTCATACAGCGGTATGTTAAGCGAATCTATATCGCTTATTTCGGTTGTAATCGGCATCATCCGTTACAGGAACATTAAGCCGATTCCGATAAGCATAACAGAAGAAAAGCTTGCAGCTTAATAAAAACAAAAAGCAACAGTTATTCTGTTGCTTTTTGTTTTTTTAACATATAACAGCATATACTCACGCACAATCATATGCAACCGCTCAAAAAACTATTGCTTTCCTTTTAGCATCAATGGTATAATACTTATGTTATAGTATTATTATGAAAGAAGTGGTAATATGATAAAAAACTATGATGCAGTTGTTATCGGTGCAGGTAACGGCGGACTCGTTGCAGCAGCCCGCCTTGCCAAAGAGGGCAAAAAGACTCTGCTGATTGAGCGTCACAATTTACCCGGCGGATTTGCAACAAGCTTTGTAAGAGGCAGATTTGAATTCGAGGCATCTCTTCACGAGCTTTGCGGTATCGGCTCTATTACGGGAAAATCACCGCTTTTGAAGATTTTCCAAGAGGTCGGTGCAGCAGATAAAATTGAATGGGTTGCGCTTGACGAGGCATACAGACTTCTCACACTTGAAGATGATAAGTGTGACTATTTAATGCCTCTGGGCAAGGATGCCTTTATAAACAAGCTCGAGGAATATGATCCGGGCTCAAAGGCTGTCGTAACAAAGATCTTTGATCTTATTGAAAGTATTGAAAAAACCCTGGATTTCGTCAGCAACATTGAAGATTTCAAGCCTTCAATGATAAAGGAGATTTTCTCTGAGCATACAGATTTCCTCAAGGTGGCAAACTATTCCGTTGACGAGGTGCTCAAGGCTTTCGGCACAAGTCAGAAAACCAGAGACATCCTTAACGGCTATTGGTGCTATCTCGGTCAGCCTACCGATGAGCTCAACGTTATTCACTATTTCACAATGCTGCACTCATATATTATTGACGGTGCTGTTATCCCCAGAGGCAGAAGCCATCAGATAAGCACGGCTTTGCTTGAAGCCTTTACCGAAAACGGCGGCGATGCCTGGTTCAACACAAGTGTTAAGAAAATAATTGTTAAAAACGGTGCAGCAACAGGCGTAATGCTTGATGACGGCACTCAGATAAACGCTAAAGCGGTTGTATGCAACGCTTCACCGTACAATGCATTTACCAAGCTTATGGATGAAAAAGATGTTCCCGAGAAGCTTAAAAAGGAAGTAAATGCTAAAACTCTGAGCGCAAAAGGCTTTGCGGTATTTTTAGGACTTAACCGCTCTGCAGATGAAATAGGTCTCAACAACCACACCTATTTCATTTATCCGACTAACGATAACAGAAAATGCTATGAGCTCAGCAAGCGTCTTGAGACAAATGACGTCCAGGCAACAGTTTGTCTTAACAGGGCGTTCGACGATTGCTCTCCTGAAGGTACAAGCATTCTTTATATGACTTCTATTTTTGCAGGCGACGAGTGGAGCAAGGTTTCTGTTAAGGATTACCATAAAACCAAGATTGCCTTTGCAGAAAAAATGATCGATAATTTTGAAAAGGCAACAGGTGTTAAAATCAGAGATTATATAGAGGAAATCGAAATCTCAACACCGATGACCTATGCCCGTTATACAGATGCTCCTGCAGGCACAATCTACGGTTATGAGGCAAGCAAGGAAGACGGTATTGTTAAGAGAATCGTTTTTGATCTGATAGATAAAGGTATGCCGGGACTTTACTTTGCAGGCGGATATACAACAAGGCATATGGGTTATTCTCCAAGCTATACAACCGGCGATATGGCTGCAAAGAATGCAATACTCGCTATGGAAAAGGAGGCAAAATAAATGAGCAAGAAAAAGTTTTCTGTAAACGGCACCTTTAAGGACAGCGTGAATACTGTAAAATTTTTGACAGAGAGAAAACAGTTTATTGACAGTGCTCCGGCAGTTTTACCTACCCGTACTGATGACTTTGGTGTAAATAAGGTTGCCAAAAGCCTTCATCCGAAAGAGCAAAAGCTTGTAATCAGCAGAATTGAAGAGCATGCAGATATTGCAAAAAGCTACTATTTTAACAGCGAAGCACCGCTTGCCTATTTTAAAGCGGGTCAGTATCTTACCTTCAAGCTCGAAATCGGTAATTCTGTTGTTACCCGTTCATATTCAATAGCCTCTTCACCCGCAAGTGCATTAAACGGTGAATATCAGATTACAGTCAAGCGCATTGCCGACGGCTTCGTTTCTGATTATATTCTTGACAGCTGGAAGGTTGGCGATGAGGTAACCGCTTATGCTCCCGAGGGTAATATGACATATAATCCGTTAAGAGATGCAAAAAGCATCGTAGCTATTGCAGGCGGCAGCGGTATTACTCCTTTCCTCTCTCTGGCAAGAGCAATCGAGCAGGGTGACGAGGATTGTACCCTTACATTGCTTTACGGCTGCAGAACATCAGGAGAAATTCTTTTCAAGACTGAGCTTGACTCACTCTCTGAGAAAAACGAAAAAATCAATGTTATTTACGTTCTCAGCCACAGCGATGAAGAAGGCTACGAAAAAGGCTTTGTCGGTGCAGATATTATAAAGAAATATGCTCCTGACGGCAATTACAGCATTTTCATCTGCGGCCCCGGCGGTATGTATAAATTCCTTGAAGCAGAGCTTCCGAAGCTTGATAAGGAAAGAAAGTATATTCGTTTTGAAGTATTTTCTTCAGGTAAAAAGACTGAAGATCCGAAGGAATACAGCATTACTGTGATCAACCGCGGTGAGGAAACCGTTATTAAGGCAAGCAGCAGCGAAACCGTGCTTTGCGCGTTTGAGCGTGCAGGCATAGTTGTCCCCGCAAGATGCCATACAGGCGAATGCGGTTTTTGCCGAAGCAAGCTTGTCAGCGGTAAGGTTTATATCCCCGAAGGCGAGGATAAACGCCGTATAGCAGATATGCAGTTCAATTTCATACACCCTTGCTGTTGCTATCCCGAAAGCGACCTTGTTATAAGAATCAACTGATAAAAATCACTCTTTTTATAACAGTCTGAATACAGCTTAGGTAATACAACCGAAATCCCTTGAACGCGGGGTTTCGGTTTTTTTATCCAAAAACGGCGGTAAAAAAGCGGATTTCATTTTACGCGTTATGCCTTGCTCTTTTCGGCTGTATATGCTACTATAAACTCAGACAAACAGAAAGCAGGTTTTTGTATGAATATACTTCAATGGTTTCAATCTGTGTTGATTATCTTTTCTCTTATGTTCACATCAATGGCCGGATTCTTTAACGGCACAAATAAAGATGCTCAATTGCTTCAGGAAAAGATGGGAGGATACGTTTACGGAGTCTGCCATCCTGACGAAAATTACGAGCGTATTGACGAGCTTGGTCTTGGCTGGGTGCGTTTTGATATTCCGTATCCGTACAACGCAGACGGCAGCATCAGCGCCTCGTATATTGAGTTCAAAAACAGAGCAAAGGGCTACGCTGACCAAGGAATCAAGGTTCTGGCAATCACGCCTTATCCGAGATACTATTTTGATATTGGCGGTTTTGACCCGTCGGCTGACGAAAATGCCGAGCGGACAAAGGAAATCGCCGTATTCCTCTGTAATGACCTGCGCGATATTATAGGCGGAATACAGATAACAAACGAGATGGGCGTTTCCAACTTCACATATCCGCTGACAATGGAGCAGGCTGCAAAATTCATCGGCATTCAGGCAGAGGCTCTGGACGAAGTGAAGGGCGAGCTGGTAATCGGTTATAACTCCGCAGGCGTAATGGAGGAGCTGCACTATCTTATGAAGCCGTATCTGCAGTATATGGATTACGTCGGCGTTGACCTTTATTACGGCACATGGTACGGCGGCGAGCTGCATAACTATGTTTCCGCAGTCCGTAAGGTAAACCGGATAACTAAAAAGCCGATTATTGTGGCTGAATTCGGTTTTGTCAGCGCAGGCGAGCCGAAAAGTGATGCGGAGCGTGCCGAAATCCTTGCACGTTACGGCTATGATTCCGAAGCAGCAGCACGTGCGGATATTGAAAATTTCGTCACCAAGCTTCCGGATGCGCTTAAATCGCACATCTATGAGGAATTCCCCGACCCTGCAACATGGGGAACTGCGGTTTTCGAGGCTATGGATAAGCATTTTTACTGCTATCTCGATGAAACGCTCACCGGCATACCACACACACCTGAGGGTCAGGCTGAGTTTTACAGAGAGCTTTTGCCGGCTTTTAAAAAGATAAAATGTCTAGCAGGATTTTTCGTTTTTTGCTGGAAGGATTCAACTGCCTGCTGGTACTGCGGACAGTCGGACTGCCCCTATGAAACAGCATGGGGAATAACAGATATCAACGGTAATCCCAAGCCTGCCTTTTATGCAATTAAGGATACTATGGCAGCTTTCGAAGAGTAATTTTTCATATCCCTGAGTACAACGGTTTCTGATACAAGCTGTTGTACTTTTTGTTTTTTATGATATAATTACCGTAGTATTTTTTAAAGCATTTACATTAAGCGGCTTTATTTCCGCTGAAAAGGTATGCCTGTTCCGTAAGCCGTGCCTGCTGAAATCAATCAAAAAGGTTGATTTTATCAAGCCTCGTATTATTCTTATATCAACGAAAGCGGTGGTTTTATGTATAATTTTGATTTTGAAACGACTTGTAAAAACGACAATTGCATAATTTCTTTAAGCAAATCGGTTGAAAAAGATATTTTATTTATCGATGTGAAAATGGAGCAGACCGAAGCTGCTGTTCCCGAGCAGTTCTCCGTTAAATGGAAAATCAGCGGTGCTGACTGCTGCGGTGTCTGGAATTCCTTTGCCCGTAACCATACCATCCGTCCCGATTGGGGCAGTGTTGATGCGATTTCGAGACTCGCATCCGGTATGCCCGTTCAGCAAATAACCACCTTCGACTCTGAAAATAAAATCTGCGTTGCGCTTTCTGACGTTGATACTCCGACTAAAATTTCAATGGGATATTGCGAGGAAACGGCAGAAATCATCTGCGAAGCAATCTTTTTCACCTTGCCTACAAATGCGGTCAAAAAATATTCTGCCAAAATCAGAATTGATATGAGAAAAATCCCCTTCTATGACAGCATTTATGAAACTGTTGACTGGTGGGAAACTGAGTGCGGCTATAAATCGGCTTTCGTTCCCGATAGTGCAAAAATGCCGATGGATTCCCTTTGGTACAGCTTTCATCAGAACCTGCAAAAAGAAGAGGTTTTAGAGGAATGCCGTCTTTCAAAGCAGCTTGGTATGGAAACGGTAATAATCGATGACGGTTGGCAGACGGACGATAACAACCGCGGATATGCCTTCTGCGGAGATTGGTCGGTTTGCGAAGCAAAAATGGGAAATATGGCTTCTCTTGTTGAGGAGATTCATAAAATCGGTCAGAAGGTAATTCTCTGGTATTCCGTACCGTTCGTCGGTCTTTATTCTCACAAATATGAAGAATTCAAGGATTATTTGCTTGACCGGTCAGGTAACGAAGAGGATTTCTGGGCTCTTGACCCGAGATATAAAAAGGTCAGGGAATACCTTTGCGGTATTTATAAAAAAGCCGTTACCGAGTGGAAGCTCGACGGCCTGAAGCTCGATTTTATCGACAGCTTTGTTCTCAAGGGTAAGTCTCTGGAGTATGATGAAAACCGCGATTTTCAATCCCTTGAAGATGCTATTCACGCTCTTATGTCAGAAATCAAGGCTGAGCTGACGGCAATCAACAGCGATATCCTGATTGAATTCCGTCAGTCGTACATCGGTCCTTCTATCAGAAAATACGGCAATATGCTCCGCGTCGGTGACTGTCCCGGTGACATACTGGCAAACCGAAGTCAGATAGTCAATTTAAGACTGACATCAGGAAAGACCGCAGTCCATTCGGATATGATAATGTGGAACACAGACGACAGTGCGGAAAACGCATCATTGCAGTTTGCAAATATTATTTTTTCCGTTCCACAGATTTCAATGCTTATAAAGGATTTGCCGAACGAGCATATTCAGATGCTGAGGTTTTATATTTCGTTCTGGAGGGAATACAGAAACGTATTGCTGGGCGGTAAATTAACCGCGAAAAATCCTGAAAACGATTATTCTCAGGCACAGAGCACGCTCGATAACACGACAGTTGTTGCGGTTTATACCAGCAATGTTGTTGATGTATGCAGTGATAACACCGTAATCGTGAATGCTTCGGGCGCCGATTCCGTTATCGTTAAAAATGCCGTCGGCAAAAAATTCACCGTTAAAGGCTGTACGGGTAAGGTAATCAGCAACGGCGTTGTATCCGCCCCGCTCGAGGAGCTTCCGATGGATAAGGGCGCAATCCTGTTTTTTGAAAAATAAGCTGTAATAACAGAATAAGAGCAGGCTGTAAAAACCAAGGTTTTTACAGCCTGCTTATCATATTATAAAGATAAATCAATCAAGTCTGAAGAGTCGCGTTTCGCCCTTTTGCATCGTAACGGTAATGCTGTCGGATGTACTCTGATAAGTGCCTGCGAGCAGCTCCTGCACGTTTTTCTGCTTACCGAGCTTAATTGTTTTTTCGCCTTCGCTTACGGCATAAATGCAAACATAATTTTCATTTGCATAAATAATATCCTCAGTTTCGCAATAGATGTGAACACCGTTTGCCTTGCAGAAGGCTCTGAGCTCTTTTACGGTAAATTTATCCTTAAGCGACGAGGTCATAATATATGGCACATCATTCTTTCTGCAAAGCTTACGGGCATTTTCCATATAAGCTGTTTTGGCATTTGATAGGAGTATAACCGCCTTATAATTTTTATAAACCTCTTCAAAATCATAAACATCGTATATATCATACGGTGCGCCCATAAATCCGAGCTCCTTGCGCTGATTAAAGAAGATGTTACGGAAGGGACTGTCCGTCAGATACTTGTATGCACCTTCATCGACGAAAACCGCAACCTCTGCCACCGAGCTTCTGTCAGCATCAGCTATGCTTTGCTCATATATGCTTTTGTAGGTTGCCATTTCATTCATTATATCTTCATCGGCATACCATCCGCCCCACATATCAAACCACCACAGCGCATTGCCTTTTATCAGCTGACGGGCAAAGGATCTTCTGATTTCGTTTACAGCCTGATATTTTGACGCTCTCGGCTGCCATACGGGAGCCTCTAGGAGTCCGTGCGGGTCGGTCGACGGATCCTTCTGAGAAAGAGGCTCGGTCAGGTGTGTTCTTATGTCACATTCCTGAAAGCACATTTTTCCGTGAAGTCTGATAGAATCCGCCGGATACATTTCGGTCCAGTCTGTATCGGGATCGCGAGTGCCGATATATGAATTTGGTGAGCATATAAAATCAATATTTTTATCCTTCAGGATATAATTGAGCGCGTGGTTGCCCTGCAGTGAGTTAGTTACCTCCAGCGTATATCCGTAAAAGGTGCCGACGACAACATTGTCACCCGTCTCCTCCTTTACAATCTGAGCAAAATGGCTTATAGCTTCGGCAACCTTGAAGTTTGCAAACTCTATGTAACGAGTGAGATATTCGTCGTTGATATAATTCTTTTTCTTGCTCAGCAGCGTCAGATCAGGCAGACCCTTATATTCGGTTTCGGGATAATATTCTTCAAGGAAAGCCTTGAACGCAGACTTTGCACATTCGCCGTATCCGCCGTTCATATCAAAATGGAACCATTCCTCGGTGTTACCGCCCGCGATCTGATACCCCACGATGTGCGGAGCATATTTGCAGGAGTTTACATACTGCGTAAATTCGCGCAAGAATGCAGACGCATCTTCGCGCCATTTCTGCGAGTAGAAGGATTCTCTGCAGGGTATGCCGTCCTTTATGTTCAGCTCTTCAGGGTTTTCTTCCTCCCACCAGACAGGCATACTGATATTGACTCTCGGGATAATATAAGCATCGGGGCAGGCGTCAAGAATTTTTTCAACAGCCTCGTCGAACAGAGAAAAATCAGGTGCGCCCTTTTCGTCAAAAATGCCTTTTTTGAACGGCGTCAGTCCGTCCGTTATACTTATCCATCTGCCCGAAAAAAGAACGGGGACGGAAAAGAACTTATATCCTGCTGCCGCAAAATCATCATATTCATTGAATTTCTCAAGATAAGTCATATAGGCTACGGCAGCGTGCGGTTCACCGTTGATATAAAGCGTGGGGACGCCTGCGCAATCCTTGATTTCAACCAGGGCAGAATGTACAATTTACAAATTCTGTGTCGCTGTATGGACGACAGTACTTGTAACCTGAGCCTTCACCGAATGAGCAGTTTACGAACTTAGCTTCGCCTGCAGTCTTGGCAAATGAAGTCCAACCGTTGAAAGTACAGTTAGTAGCTTCAATACCTTGATACAAACCTTGGTCGCAAGAGATAGTATAAACTGTACCATTACCACCGATTGTTACGTTTTCAAGAACTACCTTTTCGCTGTGTGTGCTATTGTGGTTAATGAAGATCCCGCGGAATGAACCGGTAATAGTAATGTCCTTAATTAGACCACCTGTAGTGTTGATACCTGAGTCCCAAGTACCACCTGCGCCTTGGATGTTGAGAGTGTGACCACCGCCATCGATAGTCTGACCATTCTTAACATTGATACCTGTCTTACCGTATGCGT
>JAFNVC010000030.1 GCA_017379935.1 Clostridia bacterium | reverse complement strand
CTCATTCGTCATTGCTGACATTTTAATTCATTTCGTTTACCGAAATCTCTGTAAAGTACGTTTTGCTATTAGCAAAACTCTAGAAATCTTTTCAGGGTTTTTGTTTCATCGTTGTTTAATTTTCAAGGTGCTAAACCGCTTTCGCCGTTTTTCGGCGGAAAGTGTTGTTATTATATCACTACAAATTGCCAATGTCAAGAAAAAAATTAAAATTTTTTAAATTATTTTTTGACTTTTTTCAGGAATGTTGACTTGACATATTTTATTGTGTCAATTAATTCTTTTTTAGAAAAGATAAGACTTGTCAAAAGAGTTACCGAAGCAGTAACAACGGCAGTCAGGACACCAAATAAGATCCACATAAAGTATGAATCGATAACAAACTCCGGAAGCAGCTTCATTACAAAAACAGAAAGAGCTGCCGACAAAGCAGAGGTGCCTACCCTCTTTATGAACACAGTAAAGCTTCTTTCAAGAATATTTTTAGAAAGATACCAGGCATATTGTACGGTCCGGAAGGTCATTGCACAGAGAGTACCCAGAGCAACACCGACTATTCCCCAGAAATATACACCGACAATTGAAACCGCTACATTAATCGCCGCCTCCGCAAAAGCTCCGTTACGCGTCTGTCTGTAATGACCTGCTGCAAGAGTAAGAATGTTATAGGGAGACCTTACGGCAAATACTGCATAAGCCAATACAATTATAAAAGCAAAGGCAGGTCGTATATAATTGATATCCGTAATACCTCCGGTATACACCTTTACAAACGGCAGAATGAGTATGCCGGCGCAGGTAAACATAATTGTTATAATAGTATAAGAAAGAAACTCGTACATTCCGAATTTCTTGTTAAGGTTTTCCTTTTCATTTAGGGCTATCATATTACCGAAGCCTGCTTCCATACCGGATGATATAGAACCGGAAATATTTACAATACCGTAAACAACAGCGTGATAAACAGTGTATACCGAAACCTCAGCAATTGAAAAAGCGGCCGAAACCTTTGAAAACAGCGTCAGTATCACAACGTCTGCATTAAGATTCACAAAATATGCAATATGATGTCCGAGACCGTCCCAGCGCTGCTTTATTGCCTGAGTATCAGGCCCGACACTGCGGTCAATTCTGTATTTTCTGCGGACGTATATATTCAGTATGATAGGACGCAGAATGTAAACAGCGGCAGTACCGAGCTTCAGAATATGCACGGAAGCGCCGAGCTTGGCAAAAATCACAACAAGCACTGCATTCAATATTATAGTAAAAATCTGCAGAGTAGCGGTGACGTATCTTCTTTGGTCTGCCTGGGTCAACACGGTATAAGTCATACCGAAATAATATTGGGCGAAGGTACTCAGACCAATTATCGCAACAAGGGTTGCGGTGAAAAACCAATCAAAGCTCTTGTTTACAAGCACAGGGAAAACGCCTGCCAGAACGAGCATATATCCTACGAAAATAAGGGCAATTTTCCTGAAAAAGTTTTCAGTAGCCTTTACAATTCCGCTGATTTTTGCAGTGTCATTTTGTGCAAGCGGTTTGTACAAGGCAGCACGGACAACACCGCCCACACCTGATTCAAAGAGTGTGATGTAACCGAGAAACTGAGTAATAGAAGAAGCTAGACCGTTGACCTCGGAGCCGTAAGTGCCGATGATGATACGCGGGACAATAAAGCCGCAAATAACAGTAACAAACTGCAGAATCAGCGAAGCGGCTGTATTCATCAATGCTTTTTTACTACGCACGGTCTCACCTCCTTAAATGATGCTTAAACATTATAACACTTATTTTTAAAAATTCAACTGCAGCGTCTGTTTTTGTAATATTTTAGGATAATGGGATTGAAATATTTTTACAGTAATGGTATAATTAGACGATTATATCGCACAGCGATAGGTTAATTTTAAAACGAGGAGCGTTTTTATGGCAGACGAGACAAAAAAGACCATCCCCTCCGTGGAAGGTATGGAAGCTCATATCGACACGTGGCGCGGTCTTATCAAAAACAAGCAGCGCGGTATCTTTGCCTTTGATGAGCTCGCTGAGATCAAGCTTAAGACTCTCAAAAAGAGAATCTACACCGATTTCGAGCTTACTGACGCATGGAAAATGCGTGAGTGCAATTACAAGGATATCGGCGAATACGAATTTTTCTATGACGAGTGGAAGGAGCTTAACGTCGGCGACTATTGGGGCGGCAACGGTGTGAGCGCTTTCTTTAAAAATAAGATTGTTATTCCCGAGAAGTTTGAGGGTAAGAAGGTTTCTCTCTATGTTTACTTCGGCGGCGACTCTCTTGTTTCTGTTAACGGTGTCCCCTTCCAGGGTCTTGACCCGTTCCGTAACGCAGTTGTTCTTACGGACTGTGCTAAGGCAGGCGAAGAGTTTGATATCGACATTGAATCATACTTCGTATGGCACTCAAACGAGAGCACACTCAAGAAGCTTGAGTGCTCCTTCATCGCAACAACCGATGATGAAATCAACGAGATTTACTGGGACTTCAAGGCTGTTTACAACGCACTCTTTATGCCGGGTATGGGCAACGACTACGCTACTCTTATCCGCGAGTCACTCAAGGAGGCTTTCTGCTTCGTTGACTTTGACGAGCCTGACTTTGATACCTTCAAGCAGAAGCTCCGTATGGGTAAGAAGGTTCTCTACGACAGAGTTTACAACAACCCGAATTATAAATGTATGGGTAAGCTCGACCTTATCGGTAACTCTCACCTTGATATGGTTTATATGTGGGCTTACAAGGAGTTTGTCCGTAAGGTAGGACGTACTCACGCTACGATGCTTCGCCTTATGGAGCAGTATCCCGACTTCATTTTCTCACAGAGCCAGGCAGGTATGTATGAGGAAATGAGACTCCACTACCCCAACCTCTTCGAGCAGGTTCAGCAGAGAGTCAAGGAAGGCCGTTGGGAGTACATCGGCGGTATGTGGGTTGAGCCTGACTGTAACATCATTTCAGGTGAATCCTTCGTCCGTCAGTTCCTTCACGGTGTCCGTTATGCCGAAAAGTGGTTCGGCGTTACTCCGAAGACCTGCTGGCTTCCCGACGTTTTCGGTAACAGCTACTGTATGCCTCAGATTATGAAGAAGGCAGGTATGAAGTATTTCGTTACTCATAAGATGGGTATCTGGAACGATACAAACCCGTGGCTTTACAATGCTTTCTGGTGGGAAGGTCCCGACGGTTCAAAGGTATTCGCTGCTGTTCCGCCGACACACTTCATCGGTTCAATGGAGCCTGATTCACTTAAGACAAACTGGGTTAAGTTCTCTGAAAAGGATACTATCGGCGAGTCAATGTACTGCTACGGCTGGGGCGACGGCGGCGGCGGTGTAGACAACGAGATGCTCGAGTATACAAAGAGATACAAGAGCTTCCCCGGTCTTCCCGAGACTCAGATTTCAAAAATCGAGGATTCTCTCGAGAATATGAGACAGAAGGCTGTTGCTGCAGGCGATAAGGTTGTAACATGGAAGGATGAGCTTTACCTCGAAGAGCACCGCGGTGTTCATACAACAAAGGCTGCACTCAAGAAGGCTAACCGTTACTGCGAAAACCTCTTCCGTGAGGCTGAAATGTACGCTTCTATCGCTGAGAAATACGGCTATACATATCCCACCGAGGAGCTTAGCCTTGCATGGAGAAAGATCCTCACAAACCAGTTCCACGATTCACTTCCCGGAACTCATATCACTGAGGTTTTCGGCAAGCTTATGGGCATCTATGACGAGGTTATCGCAACAGGTGAAAGAGTCCGTAAGGAAGCTCTTGACATCATAGCAAAGAACATCGGCTTTGATGCAGAAAAGGGCAAGCCGTTCGCACTCTTCAATTCGCTCGGCGTAGCTTCAACCTCAAAGGTTGAGCTTGACTGGCAGGATGTTGACATTCTTGACGAAAACGGCAACAAGGTTCCCGTTCAGCTTTACGAAAAGTTCAACGGTGAGAAGAAGCTCGTATTCATCGCAAAGGATATTCCCGCAGTAGGCTACAAGGTATTCTACAAGGTTCCCGCAACAGGCAAGCCCGCATATAACGAATCAAACGGCAAAGAAATCGAAAACGCAAGATTCAAGCTTGTATTCGACAACAACGCTGTTCTTACATCAATCTATGATAAGACAAACAGCCGTGAGGTTCTTTCAAAGGGCGGCAAGGGTAATGACTTCAGACTCTTCGAGGATATGCCCGGTGGCTACGATGCATGGGATATCGTTGCAACATACGTTGACCGTGAATACGACCTCAAGGATGGCGTTGTAAAAGACATCATTACAGGTAATGTTTATACAATGATTTCTATTGAGAAACAGATTCTCAAGTCTGTTCTTCATCAGAACATCATCATCTACAACGATCTCGACAGAATCGACTTTGACACTCATATCAGCTGGCATGAGGATCAGAAGCTTCTCAAGGTATTCTTTGATGTTGACCTTCAGACAAAGAACTACACAAGAGATATCGCTTACGCTACTATGGAGTGCTGCTCATACAGATATAATCCGTATGATAAGGCAAAGTTTGAGGTTAACGCTCACAACTGGATTGATATGTCCGATGAGGATTACGGTGTATCTCTCCTCAACGACTGTAAGTATGGTCACGAGGTAAATGAGCATAAGATGATCCTTACTCTCCTCAAGGCTCCCATTAAGCCCGACCCGACATCAGACCGCGGTGAGCACTATTTCACATACTCAATTTATCCGCACGCTGAGACATGGAAGAAGGCTCAGACACTTACAAGAGGTCTTGAAATCAATAATCCTCTCGTTCCCGTTGAGCTTGAAAACAGCGGTGATATGGGCACAAGCAACTCATTTATCACTCTTACAGCTGACAACATGACTATTGAAGCTGTCAAGAAATGTGAGGAAGAGGATGCTTACATCATCCGTATGGTTGAGAAGAAGGGCAAGAGTGTTGATGCAACCGTCAAGTTCTTCGCTCCCCTTACCTACGCTGCAGAATGCGACCTTATCGAGCGTAACGACGAGCCGATCGCTTATGAAGGTGATTCCATCAGCTTCCACGCAACTCCGTTCGAAATCAAAAACTTCAAGGTTAAAATCTGACAATAAATTGACCCGCCTGATTTTTTTCAGGCGGGTTTAAACCGAAAAGAAAGTCGGAGACAAAATGACAAGCTATCATTTAGAGATGTTAGATGAAATTTATGAATATGCAGATAACCCGCAGTATGAGTGCGATAATATTATCTGTGACAATCTGAAAACAATACCGATACTCAGCACCTATCAGCTTCAGGCTATTTTAGCGGTAAGAAACGAAACGGCACAGCTGTGCAAAAAAATCCCATATTCACGGGAAGATATACGCTCCCTGATTGAAAATAAGGAGATAAATCTGCGCGGCCCTATCGCAAAAATAGAAGATAATCTGTGTATACTTGAATATCTTTTTGCCAAAACTGTCGGTGATGAACAGTAAGATAAAATAAATAAAAAATTTAACAAAAAGGCTTGACATTTCCTTGTAAATAATATATTATATTCAAGCGTCAAATGCGCATATGATTCACTAGCTCAGTTGGCAGAGCACTTGACTTTTAATCAAGGTGTCCGGGGTTCGAATCCCCGGTGAGTCACCAACTCCCGTTCTTAATCGGAACGGGAGTTTTTGTTTTTATAAGATATATGCTATATTGACAAAAAATTAAGCAAATGGTAAAATAAAATGAAATATTTTGTGAAAGAGGTTGAAGTATGAAAAAGATTATTTCAGTAATTCTTGCGATTTCAATGCTTATGTCAGCCGTTGTTATCGGCGCATACGCTCAGGACGACAACACAATGAGCTTTGCTGTCGCATCTGACCTTCACTATGTAGAGCCGACAGAGCCTGTCGAGCACTACACGGATGACCCGATTTTCTACTACGCTAACCGACGCGCTCAGATGGAGCACGAAAGCGGTTTTATTATTGATGAGTTTCTTCGTCAGTGTGCCGAAAACGATGACGTCGATTTCGTCCTCATCCCCGGTGACCTTGCAAATGACGGTAAGATTATCCTTCAGCAGCATATTGACGTTGCTGAAAAGCTTGCAAAATTCGAGAAGGAAACAGGCAAGCAGGTTTACGTTATCGACGGTAACCATGACCTCGGCTATGACTGCGAAACCACACCCGAGGTTTTCAAGGAAGTGTACTACGAGTTCGGTTACAAAGAGGCTTTAACAGTTGTTGAGGACAACTGCTCTTATACTGCAGATCTCGGCGAAGATTACCGTCTCATTGCTGTTGACAGCTGCGACCCTTCAAAGTCAACTGAGGACGGACTGACAACAGACAGATTAAGCTGGGTACTCGAGCAGGCAGACATTGCCAAGGCAGACGGCAAGTATCCTATCGTTATGATGCACCATAACCTTCTTGACCACCTTCCTGTTCAGAGAATCATCAGCCGTAACTTCATCGTTCGCTGGCATTATTCTACAGCTGAGCTTTTCGCCGACCACGGCATCAAGCTTGTTTTCACAGGTCACGAGCACTGCAGTGACGCCGCAACATATACAAGTCTTCTCGGCAATGTAATCTATGACTTTGCAACAACATCACTTACAATGTATCCTCTCGAGTACAGAATGTTCTACATAACTGATGATGAAATCCGTTATGAGAACAAATCAATCGACAGCATCGACACGGACGCTCTTGATGCGGCTGTACCCGATTTTACAGACGAGCAGATCGCTCTTATGGCAGAGGATTTTGCAGCTTATGCAAAAGAGTTTTTCCATAACGGTATCAAGTACAGACTCGGCAGAGACCTCAACTTTGACAATATGGGCATTGAAGAGGATGCGATTTATTACAACCTTGTCCGTGCAGCAGTCGTCACGCTGACTGATATGCTTGATGCACCGTTCTACGGTGAGGGCGGCATCCAGGAGCTTGCCGCAGAGTATGGACTTGAGATTCCCGACAGCGAATACGAAACACCGTGGCATCTTGTAACGAGCCTCCTCGGTATGCACTATGCAGGCTCTGAATATTACGACCTTGAAAGCACCGAGGTAACAATGCTTCTGAGAACACTCGTTCTTATTCTCCGAGTTGATTTCGCAAATATCGGCGATTCATTCTTCCTCGTAAATCTCGCAAATCAGCTTCTCGCTAACCTCGGAATTTCTTCAATCTCACACGAGCTTACAAAGCTTGGCATTAAAATTTTCGGTGAGGTTAACGCTCTTGAATATGCAATTCTCGGCCTCATCTCTCCCCTTCTTTACTCATTCGCTTATGACGATGACGGGGTCGATGACAACAACGGTACTATCCCCGGCTACGGTACGGTTGACACGATGAGCAACATCACAAATCTTTCAGATAAATTCACACGTATTTTTGACACAGCAATTTTCTGGGCATCAATGATGCTTAAATACGCACTTAAAGGATTAAACTTTGTACCCGCGGCATAATAAATAAAGACCGGATGGTGAAGCCTTATGAATTATAAATACAGACTTCGCAGCTTTGCAGTAAACTCAATCCGCCGTATGTTCGGCTGGATTGCACTCAAATACTGCCACGCTAAAATTGAACCGTACAAGCCCAAGCACAAAGCATTCATCGTAATCGGAAACCACGCCGACGGTATGGATCCCGGCTATGAGCTCATCGCATTCAGGCGTTATATCCGTTTTGTTATCAGCGATCACCTTGCACGAAGTAAGTTCACCGACATCGTGCTCGAAAAGCTGGGCGGCGTAATAGTCAAGCACCGTGAGCTGCCCACATCCGAGCTTAACAAGCAGGTAATCGCAAGCATAAAGCAGGGCATCCCCGTCAGCATCTACGCTGAGGGTGCTATGACTCCAAATGGCGAAACAGGATTTTTCTCACCCCGAACAGGTAAGCTTGTCAAGGACAGCGGCGGTGCTCTAATCACCTTCAAGCTGACGGGCGGATATATGCACGCACCGAAATGGGCAAGAAAAATCCGCAGAGGTCCCGTTCACGGTAAGGTTGTCCGTGAATATTCTCCTGAAGAGCTCGCACGGATGAGTGTTGAAGAGGTCAACGAGGCAATCGCCAGAGACATATATCATAACGACTACGAATTCCAGAAGAAGCAGAAAAAAGAATACAAAGGTAAGCGTCTTGCCGAATGCGTTGAGCGCATCCTTTATATGTGCCCTGAATGCAAGGCTGTAGGCGGCTTACATTCGAGCGGCAATTATCTCACCTGCGACCATTGCGGATATAAGGTTGAGATGAAATTTGACGGCTTCTTCCACGACACAGGCACAGGGCTTCATTTCGGCACTATTCTCGACTGGGACAAGTGGCAGAAAAACGAATGGAAGCAGAGAGTCCTTAACAGCCCCGATGAGCTGGTTTTTGAGGAAGAGCATCAGATTGTTTCAACGATTATCAAGCACCGTAAAAAGCCTCTTTCCGATGACGCAACGATAAAGCTTTACAAAGACCGTTTCGAGGTTGTTCTTGGCGAAAACTCATCAATAACGCTGATGCACAAGGATATCAAGCTTGTCCTGAATGTATCAATCGAGGCACTCATCATTGTCTCCCCTGACTATTATCTTTACATCCAGAGTCAGAAGCCGCGTGCAGCAGCAAAATATGTTGCCGCGTGGAGATATTTAATCGGCAAGGAATACAAATAAAATTACAATCGCCCCGGAAATTCCGAGGCGATTATTTTTATACTGTTATAGTTTTTGACTTTCTGCCCTCATCCCATATCAGCTGAACAGTTACGGGAACGTCAGCTTCGATTGTGACAGCAGGAGTCTGAGACGTATCATTTCTTTCCTCACAAATGAGTGTAAGCTCTCCGTTATTGCCGAAGGGATATTTTTCGACGCCGTGGCGCTCACAGAGATTGATATGCCAGGTTATTTTATTTTCCGCGGCATTCGGCTTTATACCAAAGACATATTCAAACATAATTGATATCGGAGACAAGCCTGTCCAGCCCACGAAATCACTCATAGAGGAGCTGCCTCTTTTGAATACACCCTCAACTCTTTCGGGCGCGTAATTTTCAAAGACCGTACCTGTATCCTTAAACACGCTGACAACAGCATCAAGATGCGCACAGGCAATGTCATAAGCGAGCCGATGCTTGCTGTACTGATCAAGCCCCTTGAGAACCATATAGTTCGTAGGCGACCACACCGAACCGCACCAATAACCTCCCGCAGGGTTATATTCCTCGTGATCGCGGGATAAGGTCGGTACTCTGTGCTCTGTTTTAAACTCGCTTTCGTTGTCGAGATGAGCGATAAAATCCTCGCTTCTGTCATCAGGAACACACTTTGAAATAAGCGACCAGAAAGCTCCGATATGCTTGACGTAGTTAAATGTATTATCCTTACGCAAATCATAATAGAATTTTGTTTCATCGTCCCAGAGCTTTTCGTTTATGACCTTTTTAAGATTATCACGTTCTTCCTCAAGCTCTGCAACAAACTCGCTTCTTCCGAGCACCTCGGACATTTTCAGCAGTATATTACACGCATTCAGCTCCTGCATACAAGCATCTACCCATATCATATGACCGTGATCGTAGCAAACGTGATACTTTTCCTCTAGTCTCGGACAGTTATCCATACCGCATCCGTATCCCGATGAAAAATATGTACCGTCACGCCAGGTGAAGTGTTCTCTCATCCACTGATGATAAGCGACAAGGCACGGATAAACGCGTGCCAGACGCTCCTTATCGCCAAAGTTCAGAAAGTAATCCCATTCACACCACGCGAGAACCTCCGGACCCGTTGACGAAGGGTCGTGACGGGCAAAAATATCATTACCGCTGTCCTCTTCAATCTGTCTGCAGATAAAGCCGTCAACGTGCTGATGCGAATAAAAGTTATCAAGTGTTCCCTGAAAATTAAAAATCTTCTTTGCATATTTACCGAACATAAGCATAAATGCGGAATCCCACATAAATATACAACCGTTAAATGCCGCATCAATATAATTTGAAACAAAGCCTGTTCCCTCTTTCGGCTGACGGATATTAGAAAAGGCAATCTGCCATGCTTTGTAATAACAATCAAGATAATCATTGTGACCTTCCCATATCGGCTCAGGAAGGAGGTCTTTAATTTTCGAAAACTCAGGAAGCGGCGTTTTATCAACTTCGGCATTGATGAAGCTGTTCTCCTGCATCAGGTCTTTATCATCGTATGTAATTTCATTATTCTGCTTAAAGCTAATCATTGTTTTTCTCCTTTACCAACAATCTGTACAGAGTAGGGTCTACATTAAATTCCTTGATTGCTCTGTCAACCTCAGCAAGATATTTTCCCTTAACCTTTGCAGATTGGCCCTGCTTTCTGACAGCACGGATGAGTATGTTCTTCGGAGTATGGGCTAAATCAATAAACTCAAGAAGTTGTGTTTTATAGCCTGCATATTCAAGAAGATTAGCACGGACAGAATCAGTCAGCAGAGCGGAAAATCTTTCCTGAATGATGCCGTAACGAGTCAATATTTCAAGGTTTTCGGTTTTCATCTGCTTGTTAAACTCGTGCTGACAGCAAGGAACGGAAAAAATCATTTTTGCATTCCAGTTGACGGCATTATAAAGCGCAAAATCCGTCGCCGTATCGCAGGCGTGAAGCGTTATAACCATATCAACATCAAACGGACACTTATAGCCGTTGATATCGCCAAGCTCAAAGCGAAGATTATTATAGCCGTACTTTTCAGCTGCCCTGTTACACTTTTCGATAACATCCTTTTTCAGATCAAGGCCGATAATCGTCGTATCAATCCTTTTGATTTCGGTCAGATAATAATATACGATAAAGGTAAGATATGACTTACCGCAGCCGAAGTCGATGATATTCAGCTTTTTATAATCGGACTGCTTTACGGAATCGTCAATAATTTCGATAAATCGGTTGATCTGCTTGTACTTATCGTACATGGAATTGACAACCTTACCCTCTTTTGTAAAAATCCCCATATCAACAAGAGGTGCTATAACCTCACCCTCGGGAAGAATATACTGCTTTTGTCTGTTGTGCTCCTGCTTAGCGGGGGTTGCCGTTCCCGAAATGTTCTTTGCTTTGTAGAACAGCTTACCCTTTTTAGTTACAGAGACAGAGATTTCTTTATCGTCCGACCATGCGTTAATCTGCAGATAATTACCGTCGGTAAGCACTGCAACTCTTTCGGCAATTGCATCAGATCTTATATTCTCGTGAAAAACCTGCTTATCGGTAAACTTCGTTATCTGATAACAGTCCTTCAGAAGATTAATAGTGATTTTTTTAAATTCAGCCTGCTTGCTGACAGGCTTGCTGATTACCATTTTGGTTATATTATTTTCAAAAATTTTATATATACATTCTCTGAGCTCGGACATAGAATCCTCCGTAAAATTAGATAAAATACGGGTGTATTATAACATATTTGAAAAGTATAATCAATTGTTTTGAAATTATAGATATGCAAAAATGGACAGAACTTAAAGTCCTGTCCGTTTGAGTGGTGCGAGAGACGGGACTTGAACCCGTACGGGATTACCACACGCCCCTCAAACGTGCGCGTCTGCCGATTCCGCCACTCTCGCATATTCAGTTATGTCCCTTGCGGAACGATTGATATTATATCAAAGTAAAATACATTTGTCAACACTTTTTAACTAATATTTTTGAAAAATATTAAAATAATTTTCAAGTGCTTTATAAGAAAAAAACAGCGGTATTTAAAAGTTAAAGACATCTGCTGAACTCTTTCAAATACCGCTTAAAATACAATCAGGAGACATGCATCTGCAGACGCAGTCTGTCTGCAATCATAGCTATAAACTCAGAGTTCGTCGGCTTACCTCTTGATGACTGAATAGTGTAGCCGAAATATGAGCTGAGAACATCAACATCTCCCCTGTCCCACGCAACCTCGATCGCGTGTCTTATCGCTCTCTCAACACGCGACGACGTAGTCTTGAACTTCTTCGCAACATGAGGATAAAGCAGCTTTGTAACAGATCCCATCATTTCGGTATTATTGACAGAAACAATAATTGCCTCCCTTAAGTAAACATAACCCTTAATATGTGCAGGTACTCCGATCTGATGCATAATTTCAGAAACAATAACCTCAATATCCTTGGATCTGTCATCATCCTTAGTATTCGTCTTCCAGCCGGTTATCTGCGAAAGGCGTTCAGTTATTGTGGCAACATCAACAGGCTTAAGAAAATAATAATCCGCACCCGCAGAAATAACCTCGTTTTCGAAATGCTGATTATCAACGCTTGAGAGAACTATCATAACAGGCTTTCTGATATCCTTCATCTGACCTATCTGCTTCATAACACCCAAAGCATCAATGTGGAGCATAAAAGCATCCATAATGATTATATCCGGATTTTCAAATTTCAGTCGTGAAAGAAGCTGAGCTCCGTCTTTTTCTACCGGAACAGCATTATATCCCAACGAAACGAGTGAACTGACACAATTCTGACCGAAATCACTGTTTTCTGCTACCATAACCTTTAAATTTGTTTCCATAAAATCAACCTCCGTGAATTATTTTCACATTTATGTTACCATAAAGGTTAATAAGTGTCAATATAATACAGATAAAAACTATATTTTTTCATTTTCAAAAAACGACAAAAAACCACGCAGAAATACATCTGACGTGGTTTAAAATAAGCTATGAGGCTTTTCTTTCTTCCAGAGCAGAGATATTTTTTGCCGTATCCAGCATATTTTCGGCAAAAATCCCGTAGCCTTCGGTGCAGTCATCAAGAAAAACATGAGTAACTGCACCTACCAGCATTCCGTTCTGTATAATCGGACTTCCGCTCATACCCTGCACTATTCCGCCCGTAACATTAATCAGTCTTTCATCCGTAACCTTTACAGTCATATTTCGCTGACCGGTTGAAGCGGATTTAAATATCTTCTTTATCTCAATATCATAATATGCAGGTCCGTTTTCATCGATTGTACAGATTATACGGGCAGGCCCTTCAACAACCTCCTGTTTAAGCGCAAGCGGCAAAACCTCAGCGGTATCTGAATATTTATCAAGAACTCCGAAAACTCCCGCGGATGAATTGATATACAATTTACCGATAGTTCCCGAAGAAAATACACCGCAAAGCTCACCTGCACTGCCCGACGTGCTCTTATAACAGCCTGTCACACGGGCTTCAACTATATCTCCGCCCGACAGAGGCATTATTTCTCCCGTATCGACATCGCATACTGCATGTCCCAAGCCTGCAAAAACACCGTCTTCACGGTCATACCAGGTAACTGTTCCGATACCTGCCGTACTGTCTCTGATCCATAATCCGCCCTTATAGGATGAATCATCCGCCAGCACCGGGGTAAATTCTATTTCTTTTATATGACCGTCACGTTCAATTTGCATTTCAAGCGTTTTTCCGCCGCTTTCTGCAAACAGCTTCGATAACTCCTTGTTGCGTGTTATAGATACGCCCTCAACGGAAATTATCATATCTCCTTCTTTAAGTCCGGCCTTTTGCCCCGGACTTACGTTACCCGACGAGGTCGTTACCCCGTCAATGCGGATAACCATAACGCCTTTTGTATACAGACGTATACCGAATACGTTGCCGCCCGGAACAACGTATTTCCTCTGTGTGACAGTAACTTTTGCATCTTTTACGGGAAAAATGTTAAAGAGCTTTACCGAGGTAATGTATTCGTCTGTGTTTCGCTTTTCTGATGATGTGTTCACAAGTGCCTGACAGACATAAGTTTTTCCTACATTGATTTTGTCAAACTCATTAACCGACATAACATCGGGAATTCTGACATAACCAATCATCAGAAGCATCAGTACTGCACCGGCAGCAAAAAAACAGATCACACTGAAAATTCGGATACACTTTCGCATAAATATACCTCCGATTTTAATTTAACCTGTTTTTTTGCTTTTATTAAGTTTTTTAAAAAAATTGCGGTGCCGTCAGTGACAGCACCGCTTAAAATCGTTTTTTAATTTGTTACGGGAAGTGAATTTATCATCGATATCATATCGAGATAAAATCCTGTTGTAAGCTCCTCGGACACTCCGATACCGATTGCGCTTCCGTGGTCACCCGTGCTGACGGGCATAACATTCCATATGCCCGCAGGAATATCACCGGGGTCATAATCCTTATGTGCATCGTCAAACGGATAGAGAGCAGATTTAACGCTTACCAGTCCGTCATTCGGCAACCAGCTGTCATCAATCGGAAAATCGCTGATTCCGTTCCTGTAATAGCTGCCGATCATTACTGTAAACGGCTGTAAAACTGCAAATGTGCTCGGAAGCGGATAGTAGAGATTACCGATGCTGCTCTTTTGCGATGTGTTAAAAGCGTAAGAGAAATAATAAGTATGCGGGTCAAGGTCGGACATATCGTTAAGCACCTTAACACCGTCGGGAGACATATCATTCATAGCTGTGTCCTCCCAATGCTGGAGCATAATAAACATCGCATCCAAAATATGTCTGTCCTGTGATTGCTCGCCCGGAACATATGTAAGACCGAACTGCTCAAGATGGAAATCAACATATCCGTTGAAAGGAGAGCGCCCCATAACACCTGCATATGTATATGCAAGAACTGTCAGAGCCAACGCAATATTAAGCTCATCCGCAATATAATAAAGCGTTGTACCGTTATTCGGTGAGCATACAGTTACAAGCGCATTGATATAGTCAACCTTACCGCCCGTAAACAACGGTGAAACATTCTCAGGAGATGCTGAACATTCCTCAGCACTGCCCTTCTGAAGAAGAGTCTGAAGCAAACGGATTGTATTACCGCCGAAGCTGTGGCCGATGAGATTAACCTTATTGATAAGACCGTTCTCATCCTTTTCTCCCCAGTTTTCAATAAGGGGCTTAGCGTAGGTTCTGCCGTAACGGCTGTGATTATGAGCTTTAGCGTGTGCCTCACCGTAGTCAACAGTTGTACCCATCAACTGGGCGTACAGCTCACAAGCTCTGTCCCAGTTGCTCGAAAGAGGTCCGACGGAAGCACTGTAGCATTCATAGCCCGCTTCATTGATATTTTTGATAAGGTCGCAAGCTGTTGCACCCCAATAAGCAATATCATCATCAATGCCTTCATCCTCACCCCAGCCGAGAAAACCGTGAACGAAGACGTACGGATAAGTCTTCACAGGCTCTTCAGTGACAGTCGGCGCAACGAAGCCCGGAACAAAATTAACAAAAAGCATTACAAAAGAAACCCAAACAGATAACAAAGCCTGCATAAAAACACCTCTTTACTTTCTATTATGAGTATATTTTAATACATTTTTACTGTTTTGTCAATATCGTTTTGTTTATTATAAACAATATTCTTCAACACTTTTGTAGAATGTGTTTAATTTATATTAAAAATATTCAAACCTGTCTCTGCGCTTACAGCTCTGTTTAATGTTGCATTTAAGGATGTTACAAAAATTTCAGCCGTTATACTGATAACCGCACTGTTAAGATGTCCGGCTACAACAGAATAATCCGCTCTTGAAAATGCTCCGTGCAAATGCAGATAAGGCTCATTATCTTTTACACTGATATTTCCCGTAAGAGAAATTATTTCAAACTGCTCATTGAAATTAACGGTGTGATATTGCTTTGACTCAAGCGAGTAATATCCGATGTCAATGCAATCTGTCGCGCCTATCCCCTGCACAGTTCCTGCCGTTATCCCCTCTTGCTTACAAAGTGTTTTAATGCTATCTATAATTTCATCGCCGATTTCAAGGCGAAGAACATAAGTGTTATCAATTTTCTTAACCTTCATAGCTATGCACCTCACTTATAAAAAAAGACGGCACAAGGCCGTCTTTTCTGAAATTATACGTTAGCTTCGAGATATTCAACAACATCCTTGACTGTTACAAGTGTCGGAAGAACTCTGTCGGGAATTGTAATCTCATACTTTTCCTCGATAAGGCAAATCATATCGAAGAGTTCAAAAGAGTTAAGACCGAGGTCTGAAGTGAGAACATCATCGGGGTTAACCTCTGTGATTCTGCCATCTGTGTAATCTCTGAGCATTTCGAGCATGTCGTTTCTGATATCCATAATAATATTCCTTTCTTATTTAGAAGCTGCAAGACGTTCTTCTTTACGCTTGCGCCAAATTTCATTATAAATTTCTTCTGTTGCAAGTGAAATCTTCGTTACTGAAAACTCCTCTGCATGCGGATAAACATACCAGGTATCGTCAAGAGTATTAAGGTCGATACAATCCTTATACTGGCCGAAGCGGTAGTTATATTCAACATGGACAGCGTACTGACCTGCAGAATCAATGTTCATCTCAAACGGCTGACCGTCATAGTCCTTGATACCCTCAACATGGAAGCCGTTAAGATCATGTACAATCTTACCGTTACCGAGACGGACATAACCCTTTGAGTTCGGGAGATCGTTGACGTGACATTCACTTTCAAAACGATATGTACCTGCGAGAACTTCCTTCTTGACCTGCTCGCGTTCCCACTTATACCAGTCGGATGCAAACTTGAATTCGGTTTCACCGCTCTGTGCTACAAGCTCGCCGTACTCGTTAAGAGTCCATCTCTTTCCGCAGTGCTCACAGAAGATATCCGCTCCCTTTGAGTTCATCTTGTACTCAGTCATACAATGCGGGCACTGATAAAGAACCTTATGAAGACCCTCAGCACGCTTTCTGTAAGACATCTTGACACGATTCTCGCTCTGCCAGCGGAAATCGTCGTTATACATTGCAGTTCTGACTTTTTCAGTGATTTCATCGGGAGTCAGGTTCTTGATTTCATCAGGAGTAAGCACCTGTTCCATTGTTGTTTCGAGACCTGTAACAAATCTCTTTTTATGATCGCCCCAGAACGGATCGTAAATGTGGTGGCCCTTACAGTTAAGAACAACAACAGGAACCTTATGATGCTTGATAAGCTGGCCGATAGCATCGGGAATAACCTCAGTTACACCGCAAAGCGAATATCTCGCCTCAGCGTAGATACCAAAAATCTGATTCTCTTTGAGTGCCTGTCTGGCAACTCTGAGCAGGCTGATATCTGCAGTGTACTTTCTCTTCGGAACGGTACCTGCAATACGAAGCAGATACTCTCTGCCGATATAGTCATCAACTGCAGCCGGATGAATTGCTCTGTAAGGAGCAATAGCACACATCATAACATAGAAATCATAGAATGAGTTGTGGTTACACAACATAATATAAGGCGGCTTAAGTCCTTCCATTCTGATTTTCTTTATCGGCTCAAGATGATGAGCTCTTCTTAAATTACAATAAGCCCATACAAAGGGAAGAAGATAAGCACGAGTTTTTACAACCGGTTTGTTAATGTCAAATTTTTCGGTCTCGGGAGCACCTCCGCGGACAAATTTTCCGTATTCCTTCGACACTATACATACACCTCCATTTTAACATTGCATCGATTATATCATAATTATAAATGTTAAATCAACCCAAAACAAGAAAAACCATAAAATGGACAAAAAAGTCATTAAAACTGAAAAACTTTATATAAATTAAAACAAATTCCAAGGAAATGTTGCTTTATCGGGTTCTGACAAAAACGTCATTTTGTCAGAATTATAGATAAAAGAAACTTCATTTGACCACAAAGCAACCGAGCATCGGTTATCCTTGCTTCCGTATTTTCCGTCACCGACAAGCGGCATTTTTCTGGATGCAAACTGAACCCTTATCTGATGAGTTCGTCCTGTATGAAGTAATATACTGACAAGCGATAAGCCTTCGGCTGTCATCAGCGTTTCATACTCGAGGGATGCTTTTTTCACTCCCCTGCGCTCACGTCTGACAACAAAAGTCTTGTTTTTAGAGGAATCCTTGAACAGTAAATCCTTCAACACTCCGCTTTTTTCCTCAGGCCTGCCCGTTATAACAGCAAGATACTTCTTTTTAAATGTACCGTCAGTGATCTGTTTAGAAAGCAATGCGGCAGTTTTTGAATTCTTAGCAAATACCATTGTTCCGCCGACAGCCGTATCAAGACGGTGAACAGGGAAAATATCAGATCCCGTCTGAGCCCTGAGCAGCTTTACCATATCCTCAGCCTTTTCGCTTTGCGAGCATATACCGACAGGCTTTATGCAGACAACAAAATCCTTGTTTTCAAATAAAATATCAATCATTTTCAAATTCAGCCTTTGCATTATCAGCAAGTTTTTTAAGCTTCGTAAGAGATTTGATAAAAGCAATAACCTCCATCGCATTTGCTGACTTTTTAACTTCGTCGTCAACGCCTGCCATAAGCACCTTTACATCGCCGAGACGTAATTTAAGTGCTTCCTTTTCTTCTTCTGACATAGCTCCGCCTTTTTTCTTGTTCTTGATTGCTTTATTGAAAATACTTTCAATATCATCAATTTCCTTTGTTATGTCAGAAAGACGTTCAATGCCGACAGCTTTTCCGTTTTCATCTCTTAAAATCATAATTTCACCAACCTAAAAATAAGGCACAGAATTTAATCTGTGCCAAAAAATTATTTACTTTCAGCTTCCTGAAGGAACTTGAAGTTATAAGCACCGTGCTCCTCCATAATCTTATCAAGAGCCTCGTTGAGAGCTTCCTTTTTGTAAACGATATCAGTTACCTCTTTACCGTTAGCGTCAAGATACATATATGTCATATATGCACCCTTGAAAAGACCGAGCTTAGAACGCATCATAACCATAACCTCGTCAGTTACACCGATGTAATCCGCAGCCTCTGCTTCCGTGAGATAATCAGCTACAGCTGTATCAGCCTCGGTAGCGGGTGTGCATGAAGCGTAAGTTACGCAAAGAGCAACGACACAAAGAATAGCAACGATACAGGAAATAATTGTGTTTTTCATTATAAAATCTCCTTTGATTTAATTAACGGGAATATAATACCACAATAAAAAACAGATTTCAATCGTTTTTTATTTTTATTCCCAATCTTTCCATATTTCAGGCTTGTAGCCTACGGTAGCCTTTTTGCCGTTTCTGACAATCGGAGTTTTGAAAAGAGACTGATTCTCAAGAAGCTTTTCTTCAACCGCTTCCTTACTCGCAAGATATTTAATGAAGCAATCCTCGTACGCCTTTGACTTTTCGTCAATAAGTGCATCCATACCTCCGACTGCACTTTTAATGTTACGGTACTCACCCTCGCTCATACCGAACTTTATAAGATCAACGAACTGATACTTTATTCTGCGTTCCTTGAAATATCTTTCAGCCTTTTTTGTGTCAAAGCACTTTGATTTGCCGTAAATCTGAATATTCATTTAATCACCTTTTGTATTTAGTCTTGATAATTATACTGTAAAATGTTAATATTGTAAAGGGTGATAAAATGTTTATTGAATATCCCGGATATGTTGACACGGCATTAAGGCTGCTTGAAGAAAGCGGCTTTGTCGCGTATGCCGTCGGCGGCTGTGTCCGTGATTCAATTATGGGTAAAGCTCCCGACGATTGGGATATCACGACCTCCTCCACCCCCGAAGAAACAATCAGCATTTTTAAGGATTACCGAGTAATACCTACCGGAATCAAGCACGGTACAGTCACCGTTATCGTTGACGGTGTGCACCTTGAAATCACAACAATGCGAATTGACGGCGAATATCACGACAGCAGACGTCCCGATAACGTCGAATTCACAACAGATATCGTAAAGGATCTCAGCAGACGTGACTTTACGGTTAATGCTATGGCTTACAACCAAACGAGCGGTCTCATTGATCCGTTCGGAGGTCAGCAGGATATAAAATCCAGAATTATCCGCTGCGTCGGAAATCCCGACACACGATTCAATGAGGATGCATTAAGAATTATGCGTGCTTTGCGTTTTGCAAGTGTTCTTGATTTCACCATTGACGGCAGTACCGAAGAAAGCATCCGGTCAAACGCTCACCTTTTGCTGAATGTTGCCAGCGAAAGAATCCGTGTTGAGCTTATAAAGCTCTTACGAGGCAAGGGCGTTGAGCGTATACTTAAGGACTATAAGGATGTTATATTCACAATCATACCCGAATTAAAGGAAAGCGACGGTTTTCCGCAGAACACGCCTTTTCATATATATGACGTATGGGAACACACGGCAAAGGTTGTTTCGGGAGTTAAAAACACACCTGCTTTACGGATTGCGGCTCTTTTTCACGATATCGGTAAGCCACAGAAATTTTATCTTGACGATAATGGCATTGCTCATTTCAAGGGGCATCCCGAGCTGAGCGCTGAAATGGCATCGGATATTATGAAAGGACTGCGGTTCTCAAACGCGGAAATCAGTAAGATTTGCGATATCATCCGCCTGCACGATACAAGACCTAACGGAGATAAAAGACGAATCGCGAGGCTATGTGCGGATTATTCTTGTGATACGGTAAGGCAGACTATTGAGCTAATGCGAGGAGATGCCGCAGGTAAAAACCCAGATTATTACGAGGGGGATATCAAATCCTACGAAATTGCTGAAAAGCAGCTTGACGAAATCGAGAAGTCAGATGCCTGTCTCAGGCTTTCAGATTTAGAGATCAGCGGTCAGGATATTGTTGCTCTCGGCTTCAAGGGACGGGAAATCGGTACCGTTCTGAACAAGCTGTTAGAGCTGATAATCGACGAAAAAGCAGTGAACAAAAAAGATATTTTACTTGATATCGCAAAAAAATTAAAAAACATTTAAAAAAGTTTCAAAAAAGGCTTGACATACTACTTGGTTTTTGCTATAATTTCACTCGTTCGCTGAGGACAAAAACCAAATATGCGAGAGTGGCGGAATCGGCAGACGCGCACGTTTGAGGGGCGTGTGGTAATCCCGTACGGGTTCAAGTCCCGTCTCTCGCACCAAAAAACTCAAGTCATACGGCTTGAGTTTTTCTTTTATTTCAATAAAATTCACGAGGTTTTAATATGAAGAAATTTTTATTTCAGGGTGATTCGATAACAGATGCAAACAGAGACGATGAAAACAACGACAATTTTGGTCTCGGTTGCGGCTACGCCCTTATGCTTGCTGCTGATTGTTTAAAAAACCGTAAAAATGAGTTCGAATTCATCAACCGCGGTGTCAGCGGTGATAGAATCACAGATATCTATGCACGAATCAAGGAAGACATTATAAATCTGAAGCCTGATTATATGTCAATTCTTGTCGGTGTGAACGACGTTTCTCACGAGCTTACACAGAATTGCGGCGTTTCTCCCGAAAAATTTGAAAAGATTTACGGAATGCTTATCGAAGAGGTAACCGAGGCTTTACCTGAAATCAGAATTATGATATTGGAGCCGTTTGTTCTGAAGGGCTTACATACAAATGAAAGATGGGATGAATTCAGCACCGAGGTCGGAAAAATGGCGATCAAGTCCGAAAGAGTGGCTGAAAAATTCGGCTTGAAATTTGTCCCGCTGCAGAAATTATTCGACAGTCTTTCAGCAGACGGCAATTACCGTTATTGGAGCGTTGACGGAATTCATCCGACAGCCGCAGGACATCAGCTTATCAAGGAAGAGCTTTATAAGGCTTTCTCGGAAATTATTTAAATTCATATCCGAAAGGATGATTTTAATGAAAAAAGAAACATCAATCGTTTTTACAGGCGATATCGGCTTTGACAGATATATGTACGGCAAATGGGAGGATGATGAGCTTATCTCCCCTGCAGTGCTTGACTTTTTGCAGAGTGCCGACCACGTTGTCGCAAACGTAGAAGGACCGATTGCACCCGTAGAACAAAATACTGTTCAGGGCGGAGTTCAGCAGCTGCTGCATACGATTGACCCTGCCGCTGTCAAGGTGCTTAAAAATATGCGCGCGGATATCTGGAACATCTGTAACAATCATATTATGGATGCAAAAGAATACGGCATCAGCAAAACTCTTGAAATTGCCCGAGAAAACAATGTACAGACTATCGGTGCGGGAATGAACATTGATGGAGCGAGAAAGCCTGTTATCCTTGATGAGGCGGGCGGAATCGGAATGTTCGGTGTAGGATATCAGCGCGCGTGCCGAAAGGCAGATGTTGACAAGCCCGGCTGTTACAGCTGGAGCGACCTTGATGCAATTCAGAACACCATTAACGAAATCAAAGCAAAATGCCGTTGGTGTGTTGTCGTGGCTCACGCAGGCGAAGAATTCACTCCCCTGCCTTCACCGTACACAAGAGAGCGTTATCATAAATATCTCGAAATGGGTGCAGATATTGTTGTTTCGCACCATCCGCACGTGCCGATGAATTACGAAACAGTCGGAGATAAGGTTATTTTCTATTCTCTGGGCAACTTCATTTTTGATACGGATTATCAGCGCTCACAGTTCAACACTGAGCTCGGATTGATAGTAAAAATCAATTTTACGGAAGATAAATTCACGTGGGAGCCTATGGGACTTGAGATTGAACGCGGTCCCGAGCATATTGTCAAGGCTGAGCTTCCGCGGATTTTCGTTGACGTGCAGAAGGATGAATACAAGCTCCTCGCCCCCCTTTCGGCAAAGGTGCTTGTTGCGGCAACAAAACGTCAGATGACTTATCTTCATCCCGAAGAATTCACCAATGCAACCGAAGAGCAATGGAAGGAGCATTTCTCTATCGAGCTGAGAACGGGACGCGTACCCGGTGAAACGCTCGACTTCTTTATTATATGTCCCCTTGCCGAGGAGGCTGAAAAGGGAAATTGGAAAAAGAGCAGGCTGGAAGACGTTAAAGAATATATGCTTGAACAGTTATAAATCAAGCTTTAAAAAGTACCTGCAAAATTTGCAAGTACTTTTTTCTATATTTCTATTGCAATTTAAAGCATTAAAGTATATAATTTATGCGTATTTTAAAACAAGAAGGTGCTGTTATGGATATTATCAAAACCGCTGACAGAATGAAAAACGTTCACTCTGACATCAGAGGACCCTTGTTCGTTGAAGCAATGGATATGCGTGCAAGAGGAATTGACGTTTTAAGACTTAATACAGGTAACCCTGCAACATTCGGCTTTAAGCTCCCCAAGAGCCTTGAGGATGCACTCAAGGGTAACGAGCAGAAGGGCGTTGCTTACTGCGACTTCAAGGGTATGCCCGACGCAAGAGAGGCTATCTGTGAATATGAGAAATCAAAGGGTATCGAAGGAATTGTCCCTGATGACGTATTCATCGGTAACGGCGTCAGCGAGGTTGTAAACTTTGCGCTTATGCCGCTTATCAACGACGGCGACGAGGTACTCGTCCCCTCACCAAGCTATTCGCTCTGGGGTAACTCTGTTTACCTCGCAAGCGGTCAGCCGGTATTCTACACCTGTGATGAGAAATCAAACTGGTACCCCGACATTGAGGATATCAGATCGAAAATCACAGCAAAGACAAAGGCTATCGTTATTATAAACCCCAATAATCCGACTGGTGCTCTTTATCCGAAGGAGATTCTCCTTCAGATTGTTCAGCTCGCAAGAGAAAACGGACTCATTATCTTCTCTGACGAAATCTATGACAGACTCGTTATGGACGGTCTCGAGCACATCTCAACCGCATCCCTTGCTCCCGACGTTCCCGTTGTCACAATGAACGGCCTTTCAAAGTCGCATCTTGTCTGCGGCTTCCGTTGCGGCTGGATGGTATTAAGCGGTCCGCGTGAGCTGACGGCAGAATACCGCAAGGGTATTATTCAGATGACCTCACTTCGTCTTTGCGCCAACACACTTCCTCAGCTTGTAATCCCTGCGGCTATCGCAGATTCAGAGACACCGCGTTCGATGATTATGCCCGGCGGAAGAATCTATGAGCAGAGAGAGGCAACCTGTGAGGTGCTCGAAAAAATCGACGGTATCAGCTTCGTAAAGAACAGCGCGGCGTTCTATCTTTTCCCGAAGCTTGATATTAAGAAATTCAACATCACGGACGATAAGAAATTTGCCTGGGATCTTCTCCACGCGACAAACATCCTTCTTATCCCCGGCAGCGGCTTTGACTGGAAGGAGCCCGACCATTTCCGTATCGTTATGCTTCCCGAAGCAGATGAGCTTCGCGCCGCAATGACAAGAATGGGCGAATTCCTTGACGGATATAAGCAGAAATAAATTATACAAAAACGGTGCAGTTCGTTGTGAACTGCACCGTTAATTGTTTATGTATTGAATCAGCCCTTGAGCTTGCCGCCCTTCATTTTGATAAGCTCACGGTAGCTGATAAGCTCAACGCCGTGATCCTTGAGGTACTTATGGACATACGGATCCTTCATAAGCTCGTATTCCCATACTCTATCCTGCCATCTGCCTGTAATACCCTTAAGCTCGTCGTTTTCAACGGAAGGATGAACAAAAGTCTCTGTTACGCCATCCTCGGGAATGTTTGTCCAGATTTTAAGGATTGTATCGCGGTAGGTCTCATAACTTACGCGCATATCATCGTTCCAATCAGGGAAAAGAAGATAATCAGGAATTACAACATCATATTTCTTACCCCAACGCTTTGAAAGAAGTGTAACAGCCGCATAGAGAGGATACGGTGTTCCGTTCGGACAGATGCGCTTATCGTGCTTTGTATAAAGTCTGTATGCATAACCGTATTCACCGCAGACACGAAGAGTCATTTTTGCAAGACCGAGTCTGCCTGTGTAATGACCGTAGAGAGAGCCCATATGATTATCTGTATGAGAAGGCTTCATACCCCAGCTGTGTGCAAGGTCAATCTGTGCACGGATTTCAGCCTCAAGGTCAGCATAAGAAGCATTCTTCTCAACCTGATCGCTTTCGTGCCACATATAGCCCTCTTCGTCGATAAGCGTCTTGCCGTTCGTGAGAGGCTTCCAGCGGTACTTGCCCCACTCACTTGTCATAGTAAGGTGGACGCCGATTGCATATTCGGGATGAGCGTTTGAAAATTCAACTGCTTCCTTTGCCGTCGGGCAAGGCATCATAATGGTAGCAGATTTAAGCCAGCCGCCTTCAAAAAGCTCAGCAACAGCCTCGTTGGCTGCCTTACACATTCCGTAGTCATCTGCATTAACAATAAGGTATTTAGCCATAATTCAAGTCCTTTCTTTTGGAAACTAACAAATAGATTATATCATATCAGCACAAAAAATCAAGATATAAAAAACTTATCTGCAGATTTGTCTGATTGACAATAAAGGCTATAATTGATAGAATAAAGTGTAAAGGATGTGATATTTTGTTTCTGACAGAAGGTATATATGATATTGATGAATTAGCGCGTTTCAATCTGCATATCCACACCTGCTTTTCAGGCTGTGCAAAGGATGAAATGACATTTGAAAACATTGTTAAAGCCGCAGAAGATGCCGGGCTTCAGACGATCGCTTTATGCGACCATATTTACGAGCCTGAGGATTTGCCCGAATTCAATCAGAATTGCGAAATACTCAGACGCAAGCGTGATGAGCTCGACAGCAAGGTAAAAATTCTTATCGGCGGTGAATTTTCCTGCTACGGCACAGATATGTACACACTTAAGGGCTCCGACATCAAAACGGAATACCGCTTGTATGCACAGAATCACTTCCACGTTACCGGTTGGCAACAGGCGGAAGAAAAAACTCCCGAGGCTTATAAGGAGCATACAAAAAAGATGCTTCGTAATCTTTTTAAAGATAAAGCTGCTGACACAATTGCTCACCCGCTCAACGGAACTTACCTGAGAAAAATGATGGGCTGGGAGGCAGACGTTTTAGGCAACTGCTGGCGCGATGACGAAATTGCAGAAATCTTAAAGGAAGGCTATGATAGCGGCTGTGCATGGGAGCTGAATGCCGCTGCATTTTCCGGAGACCCGATGCTTATCAAGAGAATGTACAGCATCGGCAAGGAGCTCGGTGTTGTTTTCACCATAGGAATGGATGCTCACAGACTTGAGAATGTCAACACCAAGGACTTTGCCGAAGCGCTGAAAAGAACAATACTTTAAAGGAGTTTTTTATGGGAACAAAAGCGATTACACCCGAAAAGCTTAAAAAGCTTCATCAAAAGCGGGAAAAAGAAATCCTGAAATGGGAAAAAGAAAAAGCTAAGCCGAAAAAGTCTTATTATTTCGCTTACCTTGTTTTTATCATAACGCTTATCTATGCAACGGACGAAATCGCATCACAGATAGGCACTCTGATGAAAACAGAAATTGCAAACGACCTTTTCACAAGCGAAAGCTCCGTAGGTCTGCTAGATATACTGGGTATTCTTGTTGTACCCTTCCAGGCTTTCGGACTTTTATACAGACCGCTTGCCGACCGTTGGGGCAGAAAGAAATTTCTTATAATCAACACCTTCGGAATGAGCTTTGCTCTTCTTGTTATCTTCCTTTCAAACAACATTTTCCTTTATTTTATCGGCGCTTGTATGGTACAGTTCTTCATACCGCACGATATGCACGTGGTTTACATAATGGAATCCTCCCCTACCGACCACCGCGGTAAGGTTTATTCCTCAATCAAATTTATCGCCAATATGTCTGTAATGCTTGTTCCGCTGTTGAGACGTCTGCTTATGACAGAGGCTTCAGAATGGAGATTGGTTTATTTTATCCCCGCTATCGTCGGACTCGTAACGAGCTTTATTGCACTACTCACAGCAAGAGAAACCGACTCATTTATCGAATCAAGACTTCGTTACCTGCATATGACTGATGAAGAAAGAATTGCAGAACAAAAGAACTCACAGAACAGTCAGGGCGGACTTATCCCTGCGCTGAAATTTGCGATGAAGCACAAGCAGCTTCGCTGGCTTTACATCACTTCTTCGCTCGCAAATCTCGGCTTTATCGGTACTATCAACTATCAGGTTATAATGTCCTACGGCTACGCGCAGAATTACGTTAAAAACGGGTTGTTCGCAAATCTCGGCAAAGAAGTAATGAATGCGGTCAGCGTAGGTCCTGTTACAGCGGCGTTATTTATGTTCCCTGTCGGCTGTGCTGTTTCACAGGTTATTATGGGCTTTATCTCCGACTCAAAAGGACGTAAAGCGGCGGCAATCACAACTGCAACAAACTGTCTTCTGGCTTTTATCGGCTTTACAATCGGATCTAATATGGCACTGAATCCCTATATCGTAGGCTTTCTTTGCGGTGCTTTCGTCGGAAGCTTTTATTCAACCAACGACGTTATTATTATGATGATCGGCGAATCGTCACCGACGAACCTGCGCTCCTCAACAATGTCGGCACAGTTTATTGTTACCGCCATCGGCGTAGCAATTTCTTATGTCGTAAGTCTTCCGCTTATAACATTTATCGGAAACAGCGTAACCGGAATCGTTTCTTTTGCGCTTCTTGTGCCCGGTTTCATTGCCGCTTTGATTACTCTTGTTTCAAAAACGCACGACACCAAGGGTATCGATATGGATACCGTAACCGGCTGTGAGTGGGATTGATAATATGGATACAACACTATTTTCTGAATACATACCGCTTAAAAGCATCGAAATAACCGACCGATTCTGGAGACAGAAGCAGGAGCTTGTCAGGACTCAGGTAATACCCTACCAGTACGAAGCTTTGCATGACCGCATTGACGGTGCAGAAGCAAGCTATTCCGTTTCAAATTTTATTAAGGCGGCTGATATTGTAAAAAAGCTGTCAAACGGTGAGGATGTGCCCGTCTACCCTGCCGACAAATGGCATTATGATGAAGCGAACGCTGACGAATGTGCCTTTCACGGCTGGGTTTTTCAGGACAGCGACGTATACAAATGGATCGAGGCTGTCGGCTACTCACTTTCCTCTCATCCCGATGCCGTACTGCAGAAAAAGGCTGAGGATATTATTGATTTAATCTGTAGCTCTCAGATGGAAAACGGTTATCTTGACACGCTGTATATTATCAATAACCGAGACGGAATTTTTTCTAACCTTAAGGATTTTCACGAGCTTTACTGCTTCGGGCATCTGACAGAGGCGGCAATAAGCTTTTACAATTCAACCGGAGACCGCAGGCTTCTGAATGCTGCCTGCCGTTTTGCTGACCTTATCTGCGAAACCTTCGGTGAGACAAAGATCAAAGGTTATCCCGGCCACGAAATTGCCGAAATGGCTTTAGTCAAGCTGTATGACGTTACACTGAATCGGCAGTATCTTGAAACGGCAAGGTTCTTCATAAATGAAAGAGGTAAAAAGCCGTATTACTATGATACGGTTCTCGGGCGAACCACCGTAGAGGATAATTACCACTATAATCAGGCTCACTGCGAGCCGCGGCATCAGCACGAGGCTGTCGGTCATGCTGTTAGAGGCGTTTATCTTTACAGCGGAATGGCTGATATTGCCAAGCGATACCGCGACGACGAGCTCAGCACCGCCTGTCAGAAAATCTTAAGCAATATCATTAACAGAAAAATGTATATCACGGGCGGTATAGGCTCAACCGCGCTCGGTGAGGCTTTTTCTTTTGATTACGATCTTCCGAACGACCTTGCGTACAGCGAAACCTGTGCATCTGTCGGCCTGATTTTTTTCGCCCGACGGATGCTTGAAATCGCTCCCGATTCTGATACTGCCGACACCGTAGAACGGGCATTATACAACACAGTTCTTTCCGGTATGTCTGAGGACGGCAGAAGCTTTTTCTATGCAAACCCTCTCGAGGTCTTACCCGAGGCTTCACATAAGGACGAAAGAAAAAGACATATAAAACCGACCCGTCAGAAATGGTTCGGATGCGCCTGCTGTCCGCCGAATGTCGCACGGCTTATTTCCTCAATCGGTGAATACTGCTGCACGCAAAACGACAGTACAGTCTATATTCATCAGTATATCGGAGCTAAGATTACGAGCAGTAAGGGAAGACTCGAAATCCTGTCCGATTATTTATCAATCGGCAAGATCTGCGTTCGGATTTTCCCGGAAAAAGAATTTACACTTGCTGTGCGAATTCCCAAATGGTGTGACTCATATACATTTTCACACAAGTGCGAAATCCGTAACGGATATGCATATTTTAAAATCTTTGATGAAACACAGATTGATATTCAGTTTGAAATATCAGTCAGAATGATAAAGTGCTCAAACCGTGTGAGAGCGAATATAGGAAAAATTGCTGTCACACGTGGTCCTTTTATTTATTGTCTTGAAGAGGTTGACAACGGAGCAGACTTGCAGATGCTTAGCATTGATAAGAACACTTCTTTTTCTCTTGACGGGCAATATATTATTGCTGAAGGATACCGTGAAAAAGATTGTGAAAGTCTTTATGAAACCTTTAAAGAAGCTGAAAAATCCGATGTCAAGCTGAAATTCATACCGTATTATAAATGGGCAAATCGCGGTGAAAACGAAATGTGCGTTTACATCAGAGCTGAATAGCAAAACAACGGCTGTATCATAACGATACAGCCGTTATTTGTTATCCAAAATCAATCACCTGCGGCAGGCGGGTTAAATCCCTTGCCGAGGATTTCATTTGCTTCTGAAAGAATAATAAATGTTTCGGGATCGAGTTCTTTTACTTTCTTTCTGATTCTCGGAATTTCGTGACTGCGCGCCGCGCAGATTACAAGCTCATTCGTATCGCCCGTGTATCCGCCCTTACCCTCAATAATGGTTGCGCCGCGTCTGCATTCCTTGGTTATCATTTCAGCAACCTCTGTGCCCTTCTTGGTAAAGATATACAGCATCTTGCCGCTTCCCGTACCGTAAAGGATGTGGTCCATAACCTCAGAGCTTGCAAAAATCAGGATAGCAGCATACATTGCACTGTCAACGCTTCCGAATACGATTGCAGCCGAAATAACTACAACAGCATCGCAGATAAGAATCATCGTTCCCATAGTCATATGAGGCCAGATTTTCTTAAGCAATCTGCCGAGTACATCCGTTCCGCCCGATGTTGCACCGCGCACGATAATAAGCGCGATACCCGCACCGCACATTGCACCGCAGAACAGCGCGGCAAGGAGCTTATCTCCCGTATATGCACTGATTATACCTGTATCCATTACAGATGCGACACCATCAATGCAAAGAGACAGAATAACTGTTGTCCATAACGTTTTCAGCGTAAAGGCTTTACCGATAAAAATCCACGCGAGGATAATCAGCGGGATGTTAAGGAGAAGTCCGGTTAAGCCGACGGGAAATTCGGGAACAAGGTAGTTGATAATAATAGCAAGACCCGTTATTCCGCTTTGTGCGATATTATTGGGAATCGCAAAAATATTAACACCCAGAGCATACAGCATACAACCGAGAACGTAATAAATATTATCAATTGCAAAATCCTTGATATTGAAATTTTTAAATACAGATTTCAGATTCAAAGCTATGCCTCCGTTATTATAGCGTAAAGCTCCTTAATCCTCTCAATTTCATCGGATAAGTAAAGATAGCCTATCAACGCTTCGAAGCCTGTAGCGGCGTGATAGTCGCTCTGCGAAGCGTTTTTCGGCAGATGTCCGACCTTTGCATTTCTGCCTCGCTTAAAAACAGCCGTTTCCTTTTCGGTCAGAACGGGCAAAAGCTTTTCTATAAATTCAGCCTGAGCGGATGCCTTAACCTTTTTAACTGCAAGGTTATGAAGGTCGTTTGCAGGTCTGTTTGCCGTGCAGATAAGGTCTTCGCGTACAAGCAGATCAAAAACCGTGTCGCCAATGAAAGCAAGAGTAAGAGGACTTAATTCGTTAGGTTTTACGTCCTTATTTTTCAATAATCTTTCCATATTATTTTACGGCACGAAATCAAACTCAAGGTCATAGATTTCAACCGTGTCGCCTTCCTGAATTCCTTTTTCTTCAAGCGCAGCTATAATACCGCTTGACTGTAAAACGCGCTGAAAATACTGCAGGGATTCATAGTCATCAAGGTCTGTTCTCTGCAGAATTTTAAGCAGCCATTCAGCCTCGACGGAATATACATCATCCTCAACGGTAATAGTAAATCTGCCGTCAGCATTCTTCTCAAAGAACTCTGCAGGAATTTCCTCCTTTTCATATCTCTTGATCGGAGGAAGGGTTGCAAGCTTTGCCGCAACGGCATTGATTACCTCCTGCGTACCCTCAACGATAGGCGCACACATCGTGAAATACTGATAGCCTCTTTCGGTGAAATATTTTTCGAGATTTTCGAGCTGTTCATCCGTTGCAAGGTCAATCTTATTACCTACGACAATCTGCGGCAAATCTGCCATTTCGGGATTGAACTTGACAAGCTCCGCGTTGATTTTGTTGAAATCATCAATCGGATCTCTGCCCTCACTGCCTGCCGCGTCAATGATATGAACAAGCAGACGGCAACGCTCAACGTGGCGCAGGAACTCGTGACCGAGACCTACACCGTCACTTGCGCCTTCGATAAGGCCGGGAATATCCGCCATAACGAAGGAATTGCCCTCGCCCATTGAAATAACACCGAGCACGGGAGTCAGGGTTGTGAAATGGTAGTCAGCGATAATCGGCTTTGCCTGACTGACAACAGAAATAAGTGTAGACTTGCCTACATTCGGGAAGCCGAGCAGGCCGACATCAGCAAGGAGCTTAAGCTCAAGGCTGACCTCCCATTCCTCACCGGGAACACCCGGCTTTGAGAAACGCGGAGTCTGACGTGTCGGGGTGGCAAAATGTGAGTTACCCCAACCGCCTCTGCCGCCCTTTGCGGCTATGAACTCATCATCATCTGACATATCAGCCATAACCTTACCGCTCTGAAGCTCGCGGATGACAGTTCCTCTCGGCACCTCGATGATAAGGTCGGCGCCTTTCTTGCCGTTTCTGTGACCCGTCTGTCCCGGCTCACCGTTGGGAGCGCGGTACTTTCTCTTATAACGGAAGTCTGCAAGGGTTGAAAGATGGTCATTAACCTTAAAAACGATATTTCCGCCCCTGCCGCCGTCTCCGCCGTCCGGTCCGCCTGCGGCAACGTATTTTTCGCGTCTGAAGGCAACGGCACCGTTACCGCCGTCACCTGCTTTGATTTTAATTTTCGCTATGTCAACAAACATAGTAGTACCTCTGGTTCAATTATTTAAGCTCAGCTCTTGCTGCCTTGATGTTAGCAACAAACTGCTTTGCTGTTTCTGTAATTTTCTTGTAGTCGCCAGTGCTTGCACCTGCGGTAAGCGATGAGCCTGCACCGACAGCCACTGCACCCGCCTTAATCCATTCACCGACATTGTTGACATCAACACCGCCCGTAGGCATCATTTTTGCATACGGAATAGGGCCTCTGATATCCTTGATGATTTTCGGTCCGAAAAGATCACCCGGAAAAACCTTCAGGATGTCTGCACCGTGCTCCATAGCCATAACACCCTCGCGTACCGTCATAATACCCGGCATCATAGCAACGCGGTAACGGTTACACATCTTGAGAGTTTCAAGGTCGAGGTAGGGGCTGACGATATACTGAGCACCGCTGAGCATTGCGATACGTGCTGTTGCCGGATCCATAACGGTTCCTGCACCGAGAATGATATCGTTCTCATCATATTTCTTTGCAAGCTCTTCAATAACCTTATCGGCGTGAGGAACGGTAAAGGTAAGCTCAATAGCCGCAACTCCGCCTTCCATACAGGCGTCAACGATACGCTCGGCCTTATCTGTGCTTTCTGCACGTACAACTGCGACGATACCGCAATCCTGAATTCTGGTTAAAATTCTTTCTTTATCCATTTTATACTAACTCCTTATCTCTGAACTCGTGCGCCTGCACCGCTGACAATACGTTCAACCTCTGTTTTACTTGCCATTGAGGTATCACCGGGGGTTGTCATTGCAAGTGCACCGTGAGCAACGCCGTAGTTGACTGCTGTCTGAGCGTCACCGGTTGTCATAAGACCGTAAACAAGTCCCGACGCAAAGCTGTCGCCGCCGCCGACGCGGTCAAAAATTTCAAGTCCCGGAAGCTCCATACCCTTATGGATCTTACCGTCTGCCCAACAGATTGCACTCCAATCGTTGACTGTAGCAGTCTTGACGGTACGGAGTGTTGTAGCAATAACCTTGAAATTCGGATAAACCTTAACTGCATTTTCAATCATCTTATAGTAGCCGTCAAGATTAAGCTCCTTGAGGTTTTCATCATTACCTTCAACCTCAAGACCGAGGCAGGCTGTGAAATCCTCCTCGTTGCCGATCATTACGTCGATGTATTTTGCAATTTCCTTATTGACCTGCTGTGCCTTTTCCTTGCCGCCGATATCCTTCCAGAGTGACGGACGGTAGTTAAGGTCATAGGAAACGATCGTACCGTATTTTTTTGCAGTTTTAACTGCCTCAATAACAACCTCTGCAGTTGTATCCGAAAGTGCGGCAAAGATACCGCCCGTATGAAGCCATCTGACACCGAGAGTACCGAAGATATAATCCCAGTCGATATCGCCTGCCTTGAGCTGTGATGCGGCTGTATTACCTCTGTCCGATACACCGACAGCACCGCGGATGCCGTAGCCTCTTTCGGTGAAATTCAGTCCGTTACGTACAGTTCTGCCTATACCGTCATACTTTGCCCATTTAACAAGAGAAACGTCAACACCGCCCTGAAGCATAAAATCCTCGACAAGTCTGCCGACCTCGTTATCAGCCAGAGCTGTTACGATAGCCGTCTTCATTCCGAAGCAACGACGAAGACCTCTCGCAACGTTATATTCTCCGCCGCCTTCCCATACACGGAATTCGCGAGCGGTTTTTATTCTTGAATCGCCCGGATCAAGTCGAAGCATAACCTCGCCGAGTGAAATCATATCAAACGCGCATTCTTCCTGCGGTCTTAATTTCAAATCCATAATCAACTGTCCTTTCAAAGATTATACGCCCGAATAAGCGTTGAAGCCGCCGTCAACCGCAATTGTTGTACCTGTCACAAAGCCCGAATATTCCTTATCGCAAAGGAAGAGAAGCGCACCTGAAAGCTCCTCAGGCTCACCGAAGCGTCCCATCGGAGTTGCGGCAAGAATCTTGCCCGTTCTTGCGGTAGGTGTGCCGTCCTCGTTCCAGAGAAGCGCCTTATTCTGCTGTGTTGAGAAGAAGCCGGGTGCAATGGCATTGACACGGATTCCCATTTCAGCAAAATGGACAGCCATAAACTGAGTAAAGTTAGCGACAGCCGCCTTTGCTGCAGAATATGCCGGAATTTTCGTAAGCGGACGGAAGGCGTTCATTGAAGTTACCATAATAATACAGCTGTCATCCTTCATAGCCATATCTCGTGCAAAAATCTGAGTCGGAATAAGCGTTCCGAGGAAGTTAAGGTTAAAAACGAAGGAAATACCCTGAGGGTCAAGATCAAAGAAGGTTTTTACATTCTCATCCTTTTCGATGAGGTCGATTTTTTCGAGTGTCTCCTTTGTGGTCGTACCCTTGGGGTTATTACCGCCTGCACCGTTGAGAAGAATATCGCAGGTGCCGAGCTTCTCAGCAATGATATCTCTCGCCTTCTGCATACTTTCGGTTTCAAGCACGTTACAGCCGACAGCAATAGCTGTACCGCCGTCTGCATTGATTTCGTCAGCAACAGCCTGCGCCGCCGCCTCGTTAAGGTCAAGGACAGCAACCTTTACCCCCTGCTTTGCGAGTGTTTTCGCAAAGCCTGAGCAAAGGACACCGCCGCCGCCTGTAATAACGGCTACTTTATCTTTAAGACTTTTATGCTCTGTCATAATTATGCCTCCGTTTTGTTTGATTTTTCCACAGCCTCCCAGAGACCGTTAAGATATGCCGCACCGAGTGCGCGGTCATAAAGTCCGTAGCCCGGTCGGGCAACCTCACCCCAGATCATTCTGCCGTGATCAGGACGGATATATCCGTCAAAGCCTGCATCCTGCAAAGCCTTAACTATCTCGTACATATCAAGAGATCCGTCTGAGGAAAGATGTGAGGTTTCGTTAAACCAGCTTTCACGAATCTGAACGTTTCTAAGATGTGCAAAATAAATTCTGTCACCAACCTCACGGATCATCGCAGGCAGGTCATTCTTTGCACTTGCACCGAGTGAGCCTGTGCAGAAGGTAAGTCCGTTATACGGAGAATCGACAAGCTTAAGGAACTTTCTGATATCCTCAATATTCTTGATGATTCTCGGCAGTCCGAAGATGTCCCACGGCGGATCGTCCGGATGAATAGCCATTCTGACGTCGCATTCCTCACAAACGGGAATGATCTCTTCAAGGAAATGCTTAAGATTATTCCACATATCGTCAGCTGTGATATTCTTGTATTTTTCGAAAAGCTCCTTGATTTCACCCATACGCTCGGTTTCCCAGCCCGGCATTGCATAGCCGTTGGAATTGTCATCAATCTCACGGAACATATCCTCGGGGCTCTTGCCCTCAACCTGAACACCGTTATAGCTCAGGCAGGTAGCGCCGTTACCCATATCCATCGCAAGATCAGTTCTTGTCCAGTCAAAAACGGGCATAAAGTTATAGCAGATAACCTTTACTCCTGCTTTTGCAAGATTTCTGATGCTTGTCTTATAATTTTCAATATACATATCAGCTGTGGGAGCTCCGAGCTTGATATCCTCGTGAACGTTAACGCTCTCTATGCACTCCATCGTAAGACCTGCCGCCTCGATTTCAGCCTTCATATCCATAATCATATCAAGCGGCCATGCTTCGCCTGCAGGCAAAGCATGAAGTGCGGGAATAACCCCCACAACGCCCGGCACCTGACGGATCTGCTCAAGAGAGACAGTATCCTTCTCCTTGCCGAACCACCTCATAGTCATTTGCATAAAATCACTCCTTTTTCAAAAGCACCTTTTCTCCCGTTTCGGAAGATTTATATATCGCCAGAAATTCTTCAACCGCTTTTCCGCCCTCAATGGCATCAATCGGGAATTTTCTGTCGCTGAGGAGGCAGTCATAAAAATCACTGATAAGCGATGTATGACCCTTACCCCAATAATTTTTTCCTGTAAAGCCTGTATTATCCGCAATATGAAGCTGTCGGATATCACCGTCTGTTATAACATAAGCGTTATCCCCTTCAATGCGAAGAGTTGCTTTTTCGCAGATAACATCAATAAGCACCGGGAGGTTATCCGAAAACGCTGTTGTCGCATTGTAGATTGCCTTCACGCCGTCTTCAAATTCAAACAACGCATTTACAGTATCCTCGACCTCTATAACGCCCTTCAGATGATCGTTACAGACATGTGCGGTTACCGCTTTTATATTCTTGCCGACAAGAAATCGGAGCAGGTCATGAGTATGAATCGCCTGATTAACAACGACTCCTCCGCCTTCCTTTTCCAGCGTTCCGTGCCAGTCATCGCTGTAATAGTCTTCATTACGTTCCCAGTGAACCATAGCACGGGCTGAGATAACACTGCCGTATTCTTCTTTTTCGATAAGCCTCTTTATCAAAAGAACGGACTCGTTATATCTGTTCTGGAAGCATACTCCGAACTGAGCCTCACTCATAAGACGGGCAAGCCTTATTCTCGAAAGACCTTCTGCGGTGATTGCGCAGGGCTTTTCGCACAGGACATTGATCCCCCGATTGAGAGCCTTGACCGCCATATCCGCGTGAAGATAATGCGGAGTGCAGATATGTATGCAATCGGGCTTATCCTCTTCAAGCATTGAATCAAAATCATAATAGGCTTTACAATTATACCTGCTTGCCGCAGAATCAGCACGGTCTTTTTTTATATCAACGACGGAGGAAATTTCAACATTTTCCATTTCACTCAAAGCAGTCAGATGACTCTTTGACACTCCGCCACAGCCTACAACAGAAACTCTCATAAGCATACCCCTGTACTGTTAAAACGTACTGCTCATATCCTCATTAACAACAGAAATAATGTCTTCCTTTGCCTTAGATGAAGCAACCTTCTTCATAAGAAGCTCATAATACTTTTCTTCGTCAATCGGAAGCTCAACAGTCTCACCTGTCCAGCTTGAATAGTGAGCTGCATTTGAAATCATAAGTCCGCGGATACCCTCTTCACCGTTCGCAACAAGCGGAGAACCGAAGAGAATATGATCTGCAAAGGCATTGAGAACACCTGTATGCTGGTCGTTGATTCCGTCGGTTTCAACATCAATTGCTTTCACGTCAATATCGGTAAAACCGTTTTTACAGTTTACAATATTTTCGCTGAGAGACTCTTCAAGCTCATACAGGGTGATTTTTTTACCGTTTTCGCAAACAAGCTTTGCTTTATCCATTGTGATTTCAAATCTGTTTGAGCCCGGATAGTCACCCGTTGTTGTGATAAATACGCCCGTAGCGCCGTTGGGATACTCAGCGTAGATTGTAACGTCATCCTCAACCTCGATATCGTGCCACTTGCCCTCATGGCAGAAAGCACGGATCTTTGACGGCATACCGCAGATCCACTGCCAGAGATCAAGCTGATGCGGTGACTGATTGAGAAGAACGCCGCCGCCTTCGCCGACCCATGTTGCACGCCATCCGCCTGAATTATAATAAGCCTGGGTACGGTACCAGTCAGTAATAATCCAGTTTACACGGCGGATTTCACCGTATTCCTTGCTGTCAACAATTTCTTTTATTTTTCTGTAAACACAGTTAGTTCTCTGATTAAACATCATCGCAAAGGTCTTATCCTGCTTTGCCGCGAATTCATTCATCTCGCGTACCTGCTTTGTATAAACACCTGCAGGCTTTTCAGAAACCGCGTGAAGTCCGTTTTTAAGCGCCTCAACAACAAGCGGAGGATGATAATAATGCGGAACACAGATAATTACCGCATCAACCTCGCCGCTTTCAATAAGCTCAGTTGCGGAATTATATCTCTTTGCCCACGGGAGGTTTTTCTCGGACCATTCAAGCTTTTCGGGAACGATATCAGCCACAGCTGTAATACGCATTTCTCTGACATCACCGTTGAGGAAGTTTCTGGCGTGTGCCGTACCCATATTACCCATACCGATGATACCGAAGCGGATAGGCTGTACCTCCTCGGCAACAGCGTGCATTGCATCAGCAGCAGCCTTGAAGGAATCAGCGTGAGTTGCATAGGTATGAACCTTCATAGCTTTCGCAGTCTCATCATCAGTCTCGAGATTTGAAAGACCGTCAAACACCTTGAGGTGAGGCTCGAGCGAAAGAATTGCAACCTGCTCGCGCTTATCAAATCTTTTAAGAATTTCAACAAGTCTGCCGTCACCCTGACCTGCAGGAACAACCTCGGCACTGTCATAAAGCGCATCCTTGACGTGGAAATACTCAATATAATCCTCAAGCATATCGTAAGCCTTTACGGTATCAACACCGCACTGGATAAAGTTTGCAGGATCAAAAACCGCTCTGAGCTTGCCGCCGCAAGCCTCAAGAACGTCGAGACAGCGCTCTGCGGTATCACCGTAAATGCCTTTTTCGTTCTCGTGGCAGCAGATAAGTCCGTGCTCATCAGCATAGTCAACCATTGCCTTTACGCGGCGGATAACCTCATCTCTGTACTGAGAGTGATCGTCACCCTCGTCAAAGAAAAAGCTGAACATACGGATATATTTTGCTTCGAGAATCTTAGCAACCTCAACCGTATTTTTAAAAGCTTCAAAATGAGGCTCAAAATCATCCTTTATGTTAATTTTGCCGTAGCCTGAGCCGATAGAAGAAACCTTCATACCCTCTTTGTCGATTTCAGCCTTCATCTCTTTGGCCTGCTCTACGGACAAGATATTGATATTAAGCTCCTTACCGAAGCCTCTGAGCTCCATATGAGAAATTCCGTTAAGTTTACAGGCAGCCATCTGACCGCCGATTGTAGCTTCTCCCGCTTCATCACAGAATGCAGAAAAAATAAAATGTGCCATAAAAACCGCTCCTTTAAGCTTTCATTGATGTGCAAAACTGAATACACGCGTGTATTATAACATATAATGCGAATAAAATAAAGTAAATTTGCAAAGAAATCTGAGTTTTTTGAACAAAAAATGCACCCCTGAAAAGGAGTGCATAAAGATGTTATCAAGCCAAAAAAACGTCCTTGCCGGTGCGGATATATTCAGCGACCGTCAAGTAAATTCCGTCGCCGTTTTCAGAGAGAATATTTTTAAATTCCTCATCCATTTTTGCAAGCGCGTCATTGTCAACAGATGTAGTTTCATCATTTTCATCAAGCATTATAAATTCAGCTGTAAAAAGCTCCGAAAATCTGCCGCCGATAATTTCTCGGACAGCCTTTTCTGCAGCCGAAAGCAACGGCTCGCCGTTGGCACGGAAAAAGTCGGAAAGACCGTTTTTGCTGTCTTCAAAAGCATAGCCGAGCGCATACACACTTTTTTCAATATCAGACAGCTCATAAAAAGCGGAGGTCATATCCTCTTTTTTCTCGATTTTCTGCTGAATATGAGCGCACATTCCGATTATCAGACGGTAGTTATCCTTACCCTGCTCAAACGTTGTTTCATCAACGTGCTTAAACTCTTTTCTGAGTGCTTTTTCCTTCTCGATATCAGCAATAATTCTCTCGCGCTCCTCACTTCTTTTACGGCTTGCAATCATCGCCTTAAGGCAGACAAAAACAGTCAGAACCGCAAGTAAAGCAAGGGCAATTCCTGCTATCGGATGCTGTGAAATATATTCAAACATAGACTTATTCTCCTAATAAATTTTTATAAATTTCGCCCTTCCTGAAGCCCGAAATTTTAGCCGCCTGCTTCGCCGCTTCGCTTAAGGAAAGTCCGTTTTCTGCACTCTTTTTTGCGAGTGCAACGGCGTCCTCAAGGGTTAATTTTTCGTCATTTTTCTGCACCTCTGCGCCGTGGATCACAAGTACGATTTCGCCCTTCAAGCCGCCTTCACCGTAGAGCTCGACAGCCCTTGAAAGCGTTGTTTTTATCACTTCCTCGTGCAGCTTTGTAATCTCTCTGACGATAGCAATTTCGCGGTCTCCGAAGGCAGAATACATATCCTTGAGAGTTGCTCCGAGCTTGTGCGGTGCTTCATAAAAAAGCATCGTCCTCGTTTCATTGACAAGAGAATCGAGATGCTCACGGCGGCTTGGTTTATTAACGCTCAGAAAGCCCTCAAAGGTAAATCTTCCCGACGGCATACCGGACAGTGCGAGCGCCGTAGTAAATGCGCACGGGCCGGGCACTGATTCGACTTTAATACCGTTCTCGTGGCATAATTTAACAAGGTCCTCACCGGGATCCGAAATTGCAGGCATTCCCGCATCGGTAACAAGCGCACAACTCTCCCCCGCCAGAATTCTTGCAACAATCATCTCACCGCGCTCACGTCGGTTATGCTCAAAATAGCTGACCATATTCTTTTTTATACCAAAATGGTTGAGCAATTTCACCGTAACGCGGGTATCCTCCGCTGCAATAAAATCACAGCTCTCCAATGTTTCGACAGCTCTCGGAGAAAAATCACCGAGATTGCCTATTGGTGTTCCGACTATATATAACTTACTCACTTTGTGTTCTCCTTATATTCGCCGTAAATTCTTACAACTTCATCCGAAAGCTCACCGTCATCGCCGTACATAATCAGCATCGGCTCAACGTTAAGGTAGGATTTACTCCCCTTTTTGCCTTCGACCAGAAACAGCCACGGTCTCGTATCGGGACGCTTGACAACGAAGCGAAGACGCTTCGGCTCAATACCTGCCTGCTTCATCGCATAAAGCGTATCACTCAGACGCTCGGGACGGTTACACATACAAAGCCGTCCGCCGAAATTAAGCAGATATGCCGCTGACTGAGTAATATCCGAAAGATTGCATTCAACCTCATGCCTGGCAATGAGCGCCGCATCGGTCATACTCTTAATTCCCGCGTCCGCTGCCTTATATGGTGGATTCATTGTGACAATGTCCATAGAAGCGTGCTCAAATCTTTCACGGACATCCTTTAAATTAAGCTTCATGAATGTCACTTTTTCCTGCGCGTTGCTCATCTGAGCAGACAGCACTGCCTGTTCGTAGCCCTGCTGCTGCAGCTCAAGTCCCCAGATATGCTTCGCATCGCCGTTACGGTACCAAAGCATCGGAATAATTCCGCAGCCCGTACCGAAATCGCAGGCGTTTTCCTTACGCTTGGGTGAAGCAAAATCAGCAAGCAGGACAGCATCCGTACCGAAGCCGTGCTCATCGGATACACTGACGTAAACATCACTGCCGAGATATTCTTTTCTGAATTCTGCCATCATATCACCCTTTCAGCTTTATTGCGCTATTATACTACCAAAGTGAATTTATGTCAAAAGAAAAACAGGGTGGAAAATCCACCCTGCAAATGAAAATCGATTATTCCTCAACAGGAGCTGCAACCGGGCAAGCGTCTGCACAAGCGCCGCAAGAAACGCAAGCATCAGCATCGATCTCATACTTTCCGTCGCCTTCAGCGATAGCGCCTACCGGGCACTCTGCCTCACAAGCACCGCAAGAAATACAATCATCAGTAATCTTAAATGCCATTTTGTCCATCCTCCTTGTCCCAGATTTGACACTATTGTATCATAACCGCAAAAAAATGCAATAGTTTTCAGAAAAATTCATTGAAAGTTCATTTTATATTCGTGTGCGGATAATAATATGACAGAATTTCACGGTAATCCGAGCCTTGTCGTGCCATATAATCAGCTCCGTACTGGCTCATTCCCACCATATGGCCGTAGCCGTAGGTTTTTACGGTGATACAGTCATCATTTCTGCTTATATCAAAGCAACAGCTTCTGAGCTCCAGCGCTGTTCTGATATCTGCTGCGGTAAGCTCACTTCCGCCGATATACACACCTAAAACATAGCCGCCCGCATTTTTCTCAATTTGTCCGATCCATTTTTTCTTGTCCTCACTGAGCGCAACTCTGTCTATTTTTGTGATCTTTTCTCTGAATTCCTCATATGTAAAATCATACTTCTTTTCAAGCTCAACGGACAGCTTATCCCCCGGACTTTCGACACTTGTCAGGTAAGGTATACTCTTTTTCCATACAGTCTGAGCACTCTGGGTTGTACCGTTATTCAAAGCGTGATAAACAGCCATTATCGGCTCATCCTCGTAATATATCGCCTCGCCCAGCACCGATTCCACTATCTCTGTTGCCTTTTCTTCATTTGCGGTGAAAGCATCACCCCATTTTTCTTTTCTTTCGTTTTTTGTAAGATATCCCTGATGCACATTTGTATCGTCGGAAATATCAGCCTTGTCCGTGCTGTTATTTTTTCTTGTGTAAAGTGCATAGGTATAGCATGCAACACACTGAGCCCTCAACGCCTCGTCGTGATGAGACATATCGGCTTCAGCCGCAAGAGCACCGATAAGATATTCTCTTTCAGGCACCTCCTCAACCATACCGTCAGCCGCTTTCATAACACTGATATAGCCGTCATAAGCATCATCGTTTGCGCTTGCAACGGGAATTTCTGGGCTTTTCTGTATCGCTGTCAGCGGTATCAGCAGCATGGCCGCCGCCAGTATGGCACACAGCGTAAAGTTTCGTTTCATTTTCCATTCCTCCTACGCCAAAATATATGCAGACAAGCATCTTAAAATTACTGTTTCCGGTCAAGAATTTCTCTGCAATTTTCTTGACTTTATCACCTAATATATTGTATAATGTTCTGAAATATTATCTGGCGGTGAAACTATGGCATCTTACATTACTCCCATTACAAACGAAAACGTGGACTTCCTTGTGGAAGAGCTCGTTAAAAATAATCAGATCAACCCTAACGACTTTTCAAAGTTCAACGTCAAGCGCGGACTCCGCAATGCTGACGGTACAGGTGTTATGGCAGGTCTTACAAAAATCAGTTCAGTTAACGGTTACTATATCGACGACGGCGAAAGAGTACCTATGGAAGGTAAGCTCTACTTCCGCGGAGTTAATCTTCAGGAGATTGTTGAAAACTGTAAGGAAGAAAACCGTTTCGGCTTTGAAGAGGTTGCATGGCTTCTTATCTTCGGCTCGCTTCCTACAACTCAGCAGCTGAACAGATTTAGTGAAATCCTTGCGGAGTGCAGAACTCTCCCCGATGATTTCATTGAAGATATGATTATGAAGGCGCCCTCCCCGAACATTATGAACAAAATCACGCGTTCGGTTCTTGCGCTTTACTCATACGATGAAAATCCTGATGATTCTTCAATCGAAAACGTTATCAGACAGTCAATCCAGATTATTGCTCAGATTCCCGTAATTATGTCCTATGCCTATCAGGTAAAAAGACGTCATTACTACAAGAAGAGCATGTACATCCATCCGCCCAAGGCTAATCAGTCCACAGCCGAATCCGTTCTTCGCTCAATGCGTTCAAACAAGAACTTCACGGACGAGGAGGCAAAGCTTCTTGACCTTTGCCTTATGGTTCACGCTGAGCACGGCGGCGGTAACAACTCTACCTTCGCGACAAGAGTTCTCACCTCAAGCGGAACCGATACTTATGCAGCGATCGCTGCAGGCATCGGCGCCCTCAAGGGACCAAAGCACGGCGGTGCAAACATCAAAACCTCCGAGATGATTCATCATATTGAGAAAGGTGTTTCCGATATCACAAACGAGGGTCAGATCGCTGACTTCCTTACCAAAATCATCAAAAAGGAAGCCGGTGACGGTTCAGGTCTTGTTTACGGTATGGGACACGCGGTCTACACACTTTCCGACCCGCGAGCTGTCATCCTCAAGCAGGAGGCAAAAAACTTTGCATATAAGTCAGGCTTTGAGGAGAAGTTTGAGCTTCTGAATATGATCGAACGCCTTACACCCGAAATTTTCCATAAGGTCAAGGGCATCAAAAAGCCGATGTGTGCAAACGTCGACCTTTATTCAGGCCTTATTTACGAAATGCTCCAGATTCCCGAGGATATCTACACTCCTCTGTTCACCACAGCAAGAATTGCCGGCTGGTCAGCTCACCGTCTCGAGGAGCTTATGACAGGCGGTAAGATTGTACGTCCGGCATACAAGAGCGTTTCCACACGCAGAAAATATATCAAGCTTGAAGACAGAGTTGATGAATTCAAGCTCGAGTCTGACTATGTTCCGTTCGAAGAAAGGATAACAAAATGAAAAACTTGTTAAAGGATAACAACATCATTTATAAGCTTCCTCTTTTTTCAACACTGGTTGCAGCACTCATCTGTATACCTCTCAGAGCATATCATTACTGCAAGCTCATCAATCCGACCACAGGCTTCTTTGACAGCACTGATCTTTCGATAGCAGTCCTTTACGCTGTTCTTGCCGTTTGTATTGCCGTCTGCGTTATATTCGCATATATCAAGCACAAATCAATAAAGCCGGTAGCAATTGATTTTTCGGGCAAAGGATCAGCTATCGTTTCGCTGATTATGGCAGCGGGTATCGCCACAGACGCCTTCAGCGTTCTCAGCGACTATTTAGCTTTGTTCACAACATCGAACGGCGGTTATATTTCCGTAGCAGAGTATGTCTCAGCTCAGGGCGGTACAATTATGCTCGCTCAGGTTGCTTCCGGCATCCTGACCGCTGTTTATTTCGCTGTAAGCGGTCTTGCCGCATTTAACAGAACTATTCTTCCGAAGCTCAGACTTTTCACTATACTGCCTGTTATCTGGTGTATACTCAGACTGCTTTTCAGATTCAGAAGAACCATCAGCTTCGTAAACGTTTCCGATCTTCTTCTGGAGCTTTTCGCAATTGTTTTCTCAATGACATTCTTCCTTGCACTTGCTCAGGTTATTGCAAAGGTTGATGCAAGCACTGTTTTCTGGAAGCTTTTTGCTTACGGCTTCCCCGCCGTTATGCTCAGTCTTGTCTGCTTCGTACCCAGATTCATTCTTGTTATTACAGGTAACAGCGAACAGCTCAATCCCCTCTACACAGCAAATTTCTGTGATCTGACCTTCGCAATCTACGCTATCCACACCTGCTTTACTGCAATCAAAGCAAAAGCACCCCAAAACTAAAAGCAAAAAATCGAGGATTTTCTATGTTTTTCGAAAATGTAAAAATCGCTGCTCAGCAGGTCGGCATACTCTATATCATCGTGCTCGTCGGTGCAATATGCGATAAAATCGGACTTTTCACCGAGCAGACTGCAAAAAAATGCACTGACCTGTTGTTTTATATCATCACACCCTGCGTTATTATCCGTTCCTTTGTGACACAGGAATTCACAAAGGAAACGGGACTCAGTCTGCTTACCGCTGTCGGCTTCGGTTTTCTTCTTCATTTCGTTGCAATCGCAATCAACACGCTACTCTATCTCAAGGGTGACAGAGAAGAAAACT
>JAFNVC010000029.1 GCA_017379935.1 Clostridia bacterium | reverse complement strand
TTTTAACGATTTGAACTCAGTGAAATATTTGCCTTGCGGCAAATGTGAAATAATTCACTTCGTGAATTGTGAAATTTGATGCTACGCATCAAGTGAAATGAAATAAATCCACTCACGCCCGCAGGCATTTCACATTGCGAAGCAATATTTCACACGCGAAGCGTATTTCACAAATCCCGCAAGGGATTTATTTCGTTGAAAAAGACCTATGCTTTGTATCAAAGCATAGGTCTTTTTCTGGTGGACCCGATGAGATTCGAACTCACGACACCTGCAATGCGAATGCAGTACTCTCCCAGCTGAGCTACGGGCCCGAATATGCAAAGCCACGGCTTTGCAGTGATATATCTGCTATAGCAGATGTGATATTCGCCATTCGGCGAGTGATATTTTGCTTGCGCAAAGTGATATTTTTGCCTTCGGCAAAAGTTGAAATTTATTTTTTCTTCTTTACCTTATCCCAATATTCCTTATACGCCTGCTCGGTTTTGTTGTCGCCGGGGGTGTAATATTTTGCGTTTTTCAGCGCATCGGGCAGGTATTGCTGAGGTGCCCAATGGTTCTCGTAATCGTGGGGATAGATATAGAACTGTCCCTTATTCTTGTTATCCTCGCCGTCATAGTGCATATTCTGCAGCTGACGCGGAATCGGTCCGCTTTTACCTCTGCGGATATCCGCAAGGGCGGCGTCGATTGCCGCTTCGCCCGAATTTGACTTCGGCGCATTGCAGACCATTATAACCGCGTCCGCAAGCGGTATTCTTGCCTCAGGCAGACCGACCATCATCGCGATATCAACGGCGGATTTAACAATCGGCATTATCATCGGATAAGCAAGTCCTACATCCTCTGCCGCACAGACAACGAGTCTTCGGCACGCGGAAGGCAGGTCGCCTGCATCAAGAAGCCTTGCAAGGTAATGAAGCGCCGCATCGGGGTCGGAGCCGCGCATCGACTTCTGATAAGCCGAGACAATGTCGTAATGCTCGTCACCGTCACGGTCATATTTCATTGCACTTTTCTGTGTGAGTGATTTTGCAGTTTCAAGCGTGATATTCAGCACGCCGTCCGCATCGGGCTTCGTCGAAAGCACGCAAAGCTCAACGGAGTTCATTGCCTTTCTGACGTCACCGCCGCAGGCAGTTGAAATGTGCTTTACAACGTCACCGTCAACGCTGATTTTTCTGCCCTCCTGCTCGAGGAAGGAGAACGCGCGTCTGACAGCGGGCTCGATTTCCTCGGGCATAACCGCCTTGAATTCAAAGACCGTCGAACGGCTGAGAATCGCATTATATACATAAAAATACGGATTTTCCGTTGTGGATGCAATCAACGTTATCGAGCCGACCTCGATATATTCGAGGAGCACCTGCTGTTGCTTTTTATTGAAATACTGAATCTCGTCGAGGTAGAGGAGGATTCCGTTCTGCGCCTCAAAGGTATCGAGCTGAGCAACAATCGCCTTGATATCTGCCGTACCAGCAGTCGTACCATTGAGCTTACAGAGCTTGCGGTTGGTCGCCTTTGCGATGATTGATGCAACCGTAGTTTTGCCGACACCCGACGGGCCGTAGAAAATCATATTCGGCAGATTTCCCGATTCAATTATATTACGAAGCGGCATATTTTCGCCGATTAAGTGCTTCTGACCGACAACATCATCAATCGTCTGCGGTCTTATAAGCTGTGCAAGCGGTGTTGACAAAATCTCCGCCTCCATTCTGAAAAAATAGCAATAAAATTATATAATATTCCGCCCTGTATTTCAAGGATTTTCAGCAAAAAAGAACTGCCCCGCAAAGCAAGGCAGTCCGTATGACAGTAATATTTCGGATTATTCGATTCCGAGAAGTGAACCGATGAAGCGGATGAATGTTACAAACACGCTCTTGATAAGCTCGAGGAACTGATCAAAGGAGAAGCCGCCGTCTGTGTCTCCCTCGTCACCGCCGCCGATGTCCTCTTCAGCCTCGCACTCGAAAAGGCAGGAGAAGGAAAGCTCCTTGCCATCCTCTGTAAGGTCATAGATCTGTGCCTCGTAACCGTTTACTGAAACAATGAGGTTTTCCTGAGCATCGAAAGCGAAGCCCTCAGCTGCTTCAACAGTAATGCATACAACGTATGAGTTGCCTGCTGTGAAGGGCTCTTCAGTGATAACATCCTCGGGATCTGTTGAAAAATAGATGTTTTCTGTTTCAAAGCCGACCCACTCAAGGAAATCTACTGCATAGTCATTACCCTCGAACACACAGTCGCCTGTTGCGTATTCGCCTGCAACGGGCTCAGCAACCGTAACGTCCACAACCGAGATGATTTCGTTTACAGTCTCTTCAGGTGCAACCTCTGTCTCGTCCTCTGCAAAAGCAGCTGCTGAAACAATACCGAGTGACATAATCACAGCGAGTGTGATTGCAAGAATCTTTTTAAGTGATTTCATTTTTGTATCCTCCGTAATTTATTGTATGGTAAAATTATAACCTTGAGTCAAACAAAAGTCAATAGACAGACTTGTCTTTATATATACGATGTGATAAAATTAAATCAACCATATAATTGGCGAGGTGTTTAAAATGAAATACATTCCTTTGGTAAATATCAAGCAGGGCACCAAATCCGTTCACCGCTATTCGAGCGGTAACACTCTGCCCCTTGTTCAGCTTCCGTTTGCAATGTGCGGTTTTTCGTTGCAGACGAAATATGAGGGTGGCTGGTACTACTACCCCGAGCACAGATTCCTCGAGGGTATCCGTCTGACACATCAGCCGAGTCCGTGGATCAATGACTACGGCACATTCCTTTTCACTCCGCAGACGGACAGAATTTACGATAATTTTGACCGTGCGTGGTCAGGCTTCCGTCCCGAGGATGCGGTTATGCGCCCCGATTATATGAAGGTGCGCTTCCTTCGTTCACAGACAGATTTCGAACTGACACCGTGTGTGCGCGGCTGTAAAATCCGTCTGACCTTCCCCGAAAACAGACAGGGCTATCTTACCCTTTTCCCCGTCAAGGGTGATTACGGCTACGAAATTGACTATGAAAATAACTGTCTCCGAGCCTGGACAAACGGCAAGAGCGGCGGCACTGCTGTTGATTTCAGGACTTATCTTATCGTTAAATTTGACAGTGCTATTGATAAAGCAAGCTCACGCCTCGGCGAGGATAACTGTGTGCATATTGCTTTTTGTGACAGCGTTGTTACCGCTGACGTCGCAAGCTCTTACATCAGCTATGAGCAGGCGCTCGAAAATATGAAGCAGGACAGCCTCGGCAAGAGCTTCGAGGAAGTGCAGGCAAACGCAGAAGCACTCTGGGAGGAGTATCTTTCACGAATCGAAATCGAAACCGATGACGAAAGACAGCTTAAAACCTTCTATTCGTGTATGTACAGAACTGGACTTTTCCCTCACAAGGCTTACGAAATCGACAAGGACGGTAACAAAATCCACTATGCTCCGTGTGACGGAAAGGTGCACGGCGGTGTACGATACACCGACAACGGCTTCTGGGATACATACCGCTCGGAATTCCCGCTTCTTGCCTTAATCGGCAGAGAGGAATATGCCGAGATGCTCGAGGGCTTCATCGTTGACTATACGGAGGGCGGATGGCTTCCGCGCTGGCCGTCTATCGGTGAAAGAGGCTGTATGCCCTCAACACTTCTTGATGCAATTATTGCGGATGCGGCTGTTAAGGGAATTATCGGCGGTGAGCTTCTCGAGGAAGCGCTCCGCGGTATGCTTCACCACGCTAACAATGATTCAGACGATGAGGATTACGGCAGAGAGGGAGCAAGCTACTACTGCAAGCTCGGCTATGTGCCGAAGGATCTTTTCGGCAATAATGTCAACCTCACTCTCGACTCCGCTTACGGTGATTTCTGTATCGCTCAGGTAGCAAGGGTGCTTGGCCACGACGAGCTGATTGATGAATATATGGCACGCTCGAAGAATTACGAAAAGCTTTTTGATAAGGAATCGGGCTTTATGCGCGGAAGAAAGCTCGACGGTTCATTTGAGGACGGCTTTGATCCTCTCGATTGGGGCGGAGATTACACCGAGGGCAGTGCATGGCAGAATTCCTTTGCCGTGCCTCACGATTTCGAGGGTCTTGCAGAGCTTTACGGCGGCAAGGATAAGCTTATTGCAAAGCTCGACGAGCTGTTCAGCACCGAGCCGAAATACAATGTCGGCGGTTACGGCTGTGAAATCCACGAAATGACGGAAATGGCGGCGGTTGATTTCGGTCAGTGTGCAATCTCCAATCAGCCGAGCTTCCACCTTCCGTATATTTACTATGTTCTCGGCGAAAAAGAGAAGACGGAATACTGGGTAGAAAAGCTCTGCCGCGAGGCATTCAGCTTTGAGGATGACGGCTTCCCGGGTGACGAGGACAACGGCGCAACCGCATCGTGGTACATTCTCGGCACGCTCGGAATCTACGACATCTGCCCCGGCAAGAATGAATATATCAGAATCAGAAAGCTTGTTAAGAGTGCAAAGATTCTTGGCAAGGAAATATAAGGGATTTACAAATTAAATTCAGGAGGATATAAAAATGTTTAAAATCAACAATTTCACAAACAATGACGATGTTACAATCATTGCTGAACAAGGACCTTTTCAGGTTATTCAGTACAAGAGAGATCTGAGTGTATCGCCCTCCACTGCGGTAACGGCTTATTTCTGTGACAAAATGAATATCCGCAAGAGACAGGTTATCTGCGACCTTTCAAAATCAAACGGCATCGTTTGTCAGGCAGGAGCAATGCAGTGGACTGTCGGTAATGTCAGTGCCTCTACGGGAGTTAAAGGTGCTGCTGACTTCCTCGGAAAATTTGTTAAGGGTAAGGTTACGGGAGAAAGTGCAGTTAAACCCGAATATGTAGGTGACGGTATGCTGGTATTAGAGCCGACATACAGACACATTATTTTGCTTGACACAAGTATGTGGAACGGCAAGGTTGTTCTCGATGACGGTCTTTTCCTTGCCTGCGACGCTTCCGTTAAGCAAAAATTGGTTGCCCGTTCCAATGTTTCTTCTGCCGTTCTCGGCGGTGAAGGCTTATTCAACCTTGCTCTTGACGGTAACGGTATCGCTGTGCTCGAGTGCCGTTGTCCGCAGGAGGAGCTGATTGAAGTCACATTGGAAAACGATGAGCTCAAGGTTGACGGCAGCTTTGCTATCGCTTGGAGTGATTCATTGAAATTCACAGTTGAGCGTTCGGGCAAAACGCTTATCGGTTCAGCTGCATCAGGTGAGGGCTTTGTCAACGTTTACCGCGGAACGGGTAAAATCCTTCTTGCACCGATTGATAAGACTGTCGGTGACTTCCCGTTTTCTACTACAGCTCCGTCAGCACCCGCTTCTGCCGGCACCAAGACAGGCGGTGCGCTCAGTTCAATTTTAGGCGGAATCGCAGATGCCCTTGATTGATAATGCCAAAAACAAGGAAGTATAACTAATGAGCAGTTTTTTCTTTAAAATACTGACATTTCTTCTGACGGTAATCGGCTTTGTTTTTCCGAATATCAATAACGTTGATTATGACAGACTGCCGATTACATTCAAAATTGAAAGTATCAACGATATCTATGTTCCCGAGGATGAAACCAGCACGAACGTGCAGGAATATCCTACGATTGTTCGGCTTTGTCATCAGGAAAACGAAGCCGATAACGGCAAGCTTCTCGCCGCCTTTGAAAAATGGGCGGATACCTATCCGATTTATAGCAGCGAGGACGACGGCGAAACGTGGAATTATCTCTGCACGGTCAGGGATAATCTTAACGAGGGTTATTGGAACGAATGGATGCCGTTTTTGTATGAGCTGCCCGCGGATATCGGAGAGTTCAAAAAAGGAACGGTAATCCTTGCCGCAACATCAATTTACGGTGAGGGTGTTACAGACAGCACGATCACGCTTTATTCAAGCACCGACCTCGGGCACAGCTTCACCGCATTCTGCAATGTTGACAAGGCGGGAGGAATAGAGTGGGGCGTCTGGGAGCCATATCTTATCTATGAGGAAGAAACAGGCCGGCTTTTCTGTTTTTATTCTGACGACTCTGACCCTGAACATTCGCAGAAGCTCGTTTACAAATACACAACAGACCTTGTGAACTGGAGCGAAAAGAAAGATTGCGTTGCGTGTGATGATCCAGAACTTCGTCCCGGTATGCCATCCGTTGTAAAAATGGGTAACGGCGAATATATTATGGTTTACGAAATGGTCGGTATCGGAATGAATCCCATTTATTTCAAAAAGACCACAAATCTCGATGACTGGGGCGATGTTTCGGACTACGGAAAAATCGTCCGTGCCGCGGGCAAGACCTTCGGCTCTTCCCCTTATGTTGCGTGGACACCCGTGGGCGGTGAATGCGGAACGCTGATCGTTGTAGGTAAGCATCCGATAAGAGGCAGCAGTGACACAGGCACGGATATGTTCCTTAGCTTCAATTACGGAAAAAGCTTCGTACCCGTGAATAACCCTATTCCGTACAGCCTTGATCCCTACGAAAGGTGCAGCTACAGCCCGTCACTCTTCTTCAGTCCCGACGGAACAACACTCTACTACGTCAATAATCCGCCGTTCGGTGAAGCGGGCTACAAAATTACGTTAGCAAAAATTAAAATAGCAGAATAAAATGATTACTACCCGAAGAAATTTCTTCGGGTAGTATTTTTATTCAACGTTTTCCTGTGTTGTCTCACTCAGCAGATTCAGCGCCTTGATAGGGTCAACTGTTTTTCCGTCAACCTCGGTTTCAATATGCAGATGCACTCCGTCCTTCGACTCAACGGGAATTTCCGTCAGCGTTCCGATGACCTGACCCTGCTCGATATCCGTATCCTTATTGACACCCGCCTTCACACCGACATATCTTACCTTCAGCCCGTTGCCGTGCTGTACCGTCACGGTGTCGCCCCACAGCTCGTCCGTGCTGATCTCAAGCACCTTGCCGTCCTGCACCGCGATAACCTTATCTCCGACCTTGCCCTCAAGATCGATTCCGTCGTGAGTGCGCCAGTCATCCATCGTCGCGGAATACACCATATCACCGTCGCTGTAATCCTTTACGACCTTGCTGTTGAGTGGCAGGATATAATATCCCGAAAAAGGTCTGTTAAGGTCGTTGTAGGTGGATTTTGTCTCGTCCCTCTCGTCGGGTACGTTTGTCACGTTCGCATTTGCCTGAGGGGATGTCGTGTTTTCGTTTTTTTCGGGCACACTGAATACCGATGCCGGCTCATCGCTGTACGGCAGAACGTTCTTCACCTTTGAAACGTTATAAATCGCAACCGCAACACCGACAATCGCAAGCACAAGCGATGCAAGCACTCCGTAAAACGCCTTCGTCTGAATCCATTTCAGTTTATCCTTACCTGATGAATTTTTCATAATGATGCTCCTTAAATTTCGTCAGGTATAGTTTTGGCGCAGTTTTACTGTTTATTCATTTTTAAAAAAGAAAAAGAAGCCGATTTCTCGACTTCTTTTTCCAATAATTGAGGGGTTTATTGAGGAGGGGTATGTACTTCTGAGAGTTGCGGCTCTCTCATTGAGTACATTCAGATAATAACCGATAAATATTAACCCGATATGAACATTCTGTTATCGTTCAGTATATATTCTGTGAATTATAACGCACGAAAAATAAAAAATTTTATACTTTTTTGCATTAAAGTGTTGAAATGCTTTTTCCTTTGTTGTAAAATCGGATTGTATGAAAAAATTCTCTCAGGAGGTAATAATATGAAACTTGCAGTTCAGCTTTATTCTTTAAGAGATGACTACAAAACCGGCGAGGAATTCCTCAAAATCCTCGAAAAAGTAAAGGAAATCGGCTTTGAGGGCGTTGAGTTCGCAGGCTTCGGCGGATGCGAGCCCGAGGTTATCAAGGCAAAGCTCGACGAGCTCGGTCTTACTGCAGTCGGCTGTCATATGGGTGTTGAAAACTTCTCTCCCGAAAACATCGAAGAGACCATCCGCATCGCAAAGGTTCTCGGTATGAAAAATATCGGTACAGGCGGCGCTCCTCACGAAACCGATGAAGAGGTTCAGGCTCTCGTTGACATCTACTCATACGCTAACAAGATCGGCGAAAAGGACGGCATCAGGTTCTACTATCACAACCATACAGAGGAGTTCGAAATCAAATTCGGCGACAGACTTTGTATGAACCGTATCGCTGACGGCGCTTACCTTGAGCTTGACACATACTGGAGCTACTGCGGCGGTGCTGACAACTATACATATATCAAGGATAATGCAGATAAGATTATCCTTCTTCATATCAAGGACGGTATCAACCGCAAGCCGACAGCTCTCGGTGAGGGAGATAACGACCTTCTCTCCGTTTTCAAGGCAGCTAAAGAGATTGATATGGAATGGCTTGTTCTCGAAAATGACGATCCCGTGCCGACAGGCATTGAGGACATCACACGCAGTATGAAATATTTCAAAGAGAATTTATAAGGAGAAATCAATATGAAGCTTGGTGTTTTTACCTGCCTTCTTCAGAATTTACCGCTTGAAGAGGCACTTAAATATTTCAAATCCCTCGGAATCGAAATGGTAGAAATCGGTTGTGGCGGATACCCCGGCAACGCTCACGCTGACCCCGAGACTCTTCTCTGCGACGATGCAAAGCTTGAGCAGTTCAAGGCTACTATCGCAAAGTACGATATGCAGATAAGTGCCCTTAGCTGTCACGGTAACCCCGTTCACCCGAACAAGGAAATTGCCGCTGAATTCGATAAGACAATCCGCAATACTATCCTTCTTGCAGAGAAGCTCGGTCTTCATCAGATCAACACCTTCTCAGGCTGTCCCGGCGACCACGAGGGCGCAAAATATCCCAACTGGGTTACCTGCCCGTGGCCCGATGATTTCAGCGAAATTCTCGAATGGCAGTGGAACGAGGTTCTCATCCCCTATTGGAAAAACCTTGTTGAGTTCGCAAAGGCTCACGGCGTGAACAAGATCGCTCTTGAGCTTCATCCCGGCTTCTGCGTTTATAATACAGACAGCCTTCTCCGTCTCCGCGAGGCAGTCGGCCCCGAAATCGGTGCTAACTTTGACCCGAGCCACCTTATCTGGCAGGGTATGGATCCCGTTGCTTGTATCCGTAAGCTCGGTGATGCTATCTTCCACTTTCACGCAAAGGATACAAAGATTGATAAATACAACACCGCTGTCAACGGTGTTCTTGACACAAAGCCCTACGGCGACGAAATCAACCGCTCGTGGATTTTCCGCAGCGTAGGCTACGGCAACGATGAGGTTTACTGGAAGGATATCATCAGCAATCTCCGTCTTGTCGGCTACGACTATGCAATCAGCATTGAGCACGAGGACAGCCTTATGAGCCAGAACGAGGGTCTTACAAAGGCTGTAAATACACTCAAAAACGTCCTCATCACAGAAGGCACAGCTGAGATGTGGTGGGCATAAGGCAAGGCTAAAGCTTTGCAATGAAATCAGCGGCGCTGATTTATACGTAACTTTTCCTGAAAAGAGGCAAATACAATGATTAACGGAAAGATAGGTACTGCCGTCATCGGTTACGGCGGTATGGGTAAATGGCATACAGAAAAAATGATGCGCGATATGGGTGAGCGAATGGAGCTTGTCGGAATTTACGACATCAAGCCCGAGCGTTGCGCCCTTGCAAAAGAAAACGGCATCCACGTTTTCACCTCACGTGAGGAATTGCTCGCTGACGAGAGAATTGATTTCGTTGTTGTCGCAACTCCTAATGACGCGCACCGCGAAATTGCAATAGACGCAATGGAGCACGGCAAGTGTGTTATGAGCGAGAAGCCCGTTACAATGTCGAGTGAAATGCTCGAAGAAATGATTGCGGCAAGCAAGCGCACAGGTAAGCTTTTCACCGTTCATCAGAACAGACGCTTTGACCCCGACTACCTTACCATCAAAAAGATTTACGAGGATAACACCCTCGGTAAGCTCTTCAATATTGAATCGCGCGTATGCGGCTCAAGAGGTATTCCCGGAGACTGGAGACAGAAAAAGGCGCAGGGCGGCGGTATGATTCTCGATTGGGGCATACATACTCTTGACCAGATTCTGATGCTGTTTGACGACAAAAAGCTCGTTTCGGTTTACAATCAGATAACCAACATCACCAACGATGAGGTCGATGACGGCTTCAGCTGTGAGCTCCGCTACGAGGGCAACCTTACCGTTCACCTTTACGTGGGCACAAGCAACTTTATCGATCTTCCGCGTTGGTATATGCAGGGCGAGAACGGTACGGCTGTTATCCGCGATTGGGACCTCAACGGTGAAATAGTGAAGGTTGACGATTGGGAAAATAAGGATGCTGTGCCCATTCAGGCAGGTGTCGGTCTTACAAAGACGATGGCACCGAGAACTGACGACACTATCAAGAAGTTCCCGCTTCCTTACGTAGAAAGAGTCTCATTCAGCGATGAGAGCAGACTCTATAATAACCTTTGTGATGCTATCGAGGGCAAGGCTGATCCGATGGTAACCCACGACCAACAGCGAAGACTCATCAGAGTTGTCGAAGCAATGTTCGAATCCGCTGAAAAGAACGAGGTTATAAAATTCTGAATATACGAATCGGCAGAGCTTTCTGCCGATTTTATTTTTATAATTTTTTCTACCGTGTGCGGTATTTGTATTTCGAAATAACAGTACCCTTTACTACCATAATCAGAAACGCAACTGCGGCGGCATAAGCCTCCCTCGCCAGAGTAAGAAACAGCACGGCAATGACATTCAAGACAACCGAAAGTGCCGTCAGAAAATTCCCCTTCTTTTCTGCTTGTGTTTTTGTCAGAATCAATTTAACAATGCCCGTCACGGTAAGCGCAGCGAATAAAATCCAATAAACAAATTTATTAAATTCAGACCCCTGAGCATAATTCATAAGACTTACCGAATACACGAAGCCATCCGCCGCATTCGGATAAAGCGGTAAAAACATCGGCAGTGTAAAAAGCAAATCCGAAATTCCGAAAAGAAAATCACAGATACCTCTGACATTCGATTTGTTTTCCTTTTCCGCGATTGAAATCAGCTTTTCACCTGAAAGAAGCTCGTCAATCGAAACTGAGAAAAATACCGAAATATCCTTGAGTGACTCAATCGACGGATATCCCCTGCCCGATTCCCATTTTGAAACGGCAGTACGCGAGACGAACAATGCCTGTGCAAGCTCCTCCTGAGTAAGCCCTCTGCCCTTTCTCAGGGCTTGCAGCTTTTCTCCAAGCTCCATAACACAGCCCCCTTATAAATCAAAAATAATCCCAGACTCAACAGCACGGCGCCGATAATATCCGTCAGCCAATGCACACCAGAAATGAGCCTTCCGAGCAGCATAAAAGCCGCAAAAAATACCGAGACCGCCTTTATAAGCTTTTTTGCTTTTATGTTCCTCAGTCTGCGGTCGCTCTGCAGCGTAAGCGTCGGCATAACAGACAGCACGAGCAGAGTCGTCGATGACGGATACGAAGCCTCCGCCATTCCGTTTATAAGCACCGGACGGTAATTTATCGGTATCGTTTCAAAGATAAGATATCCTGCAATCACCACGGCATAGTACGCACCCAGAAGTATGATATCGGTATCAACTTTTTTCAGGCTTTTTCTTTTAACTAGCTGCACAAGTCCGACCGCGGCGAAAAACACACAGACGGCTACGGGTATCAGCCCCAGCCAATCCGTTATATTATATAGCATCATATCAACACCCGTCAACGAGTGAAACCGTACATTCAGCGTTGCGAAGCCTACAGTGGTTGCTTGCACCCCTACCCTGCGCACATCCACGCTCATTACCAGCAGAGTCCATACGGCAAACGCAAAAACCAAGCCGATTCCGAGAACAATTGTCATTCTTGCTTTTTTCATTTTTTCACACCTTTCTGTAAAACTAAATTAACAGAAAAATCAAGGAAAATAAAGAGTTTTGCATTAACCTGCGTGACACTTTTCGTGTCATTTGCCGCTTGACTATAAATGAAAAAGCTTTATAATATTTACAGGGTTGGTGATATTATAATGAACACTTATTTTAATGAAATTACAGCAAAGCCCGTCAATACTGTTGACGGAAAAGTTCTTTACAAAATCCCTGCGGGCGCAATGTGCGGTAACGGGGACCTCGGCATCGTTTTCGACAACGACGAAAATGACCTTATCATTCACATCTCAAAGTGTGACTTCTGGAAATTTGCTCCGGGCGCGCACAAGGACGGCGGAATAAAAACCGTCGGCAGTCTGCGCATCAAAGGCATTGATTTGGAAAACTACAACATCAAGCAGTATTTTGACAAGGGCTTACTCGAATGCACCTTCGGCGATACGGAAATAGAATTTTTTGTCGCACCTGAAAACCGCATTTATTTCGAAATGACGGCGCGCGGTGCTTCCCACGAGGTTACGGTGGAGCTTCCCGACACCTGCGGCTCTGTCAATTCTGTCCGTGTTGAAAACGGAGCTTACTGCTGCTCCCGTAAGTTTGAGGGAGAGGAGCTGACACTGAGTTCCGCCGTTGCAGTTTGTCTTCGTACGCTTAATACTTCTTCGGCTGACGGCATCAGCAAAAGCCGCTATTGCATTTCAGTTGTAACTAATTTTGACAGTGAGCAATATGAAGGAAAAGCCGTTTCAATGGTCTTTTCGTGCGATTATGACGGTGATAAAATCCGCACTGAGGAAAAATGGAAAAAATTCTTTTCCGCTTCAAAGGTCACTCTCGCAGATAAGCAGATCGAGAGCTTCTATAATTCAAGCCTTTACCATCTTGCAGGCTGTATGGGTAACCGCGAATTCCCTCCGGGACTGTTCGGTAATTTCATCACGGACGATTTCTTCCCGTGGGCGGGCGACTATCATATGAACTATAATTATGAGGCACCCTATTACTGCATTTTCTCCGCTAATCATCCCGAGCTTTTCGACGGATATATGACACCCGTCAACGATATGAAGAGCGAAGCGGAAAGAATGGCAAAATGCTTCAGATGTCACGGCTATGCCTTCCCCGTCAGCTTTGGACCGAAGGCTCTCGACGTTTATACTCAGCCCGATTGCAAGGAGCACGGCATCCTCTTCCTCGGTCAGAAGAGCCATGCGGCTTACGCCTGCGTTATTCCCATAATGCACTGGTTCTCAACCTACGATAAGGATTATGCGCTCGGGAATTACTATGATTTCGTGCTCAACACCGCCCGATTCTGGGAGGACTACCTTATAAGAGAAAAGAGCGGCTACGTCATAAAGGGTGATGCCGCACACGAAATTCCCTACTACCGCGGCAAAAAATTCCGATATCTTACTCACAAGGGACAGATCGAAGCCGTAAATGCGATCAACTCCCTCGGTCTTGTCAAGCTGTTGTTTAACGGCGTTTACGATATGGCCAAGGAGCTCGGTCTCAACGAGGAGAAATATGCTCTCTGGGAGGATATTATCAAAAACCTCAGCGATTTCCCGACCTTCATCAAAAAGGGCAAAAAATGCTTCCGCTATTCAAAGCGCGGCATCCGTTGGAGAGACGATAACACCGTCGGTCTTCAGCACATCTATCCCGCATCGCAGATCGGCTTTGATTCGGGCGAAAAGCTTCTGAAAATCGCAAGAAATACATATTTTATCAACGACAGACGTCTTGATGACAACGGCTCAAACTCCTACCTTCCCGCAGGCGCAAGAATCGGAGTTGATCCCGCCTTCCTTATCGAGGGTATTCATCAGAACATCGACGAATTTGCTTTGCCGAACAGAATGTTCCGTCACCACGGCGGCGGAATCGAGCACCTGACAATGATCCCCGCAACAATCAACGAAATGCTGCTGCAAGGCCACGAGGGCGTCATCCGCCTCTTCCCCTGCTGGGACAGAAAATCTGACGCTTCGTTTGAAAATCTCCGTGCAGACGGTGCGTTTCTCGTCAGCTCAAAGCTCGAAAACGAAAAAATCGTTTCCCTTAAAATCAAGAGCCTTGCCGGCAGAGTCTGCAAGGTTGAGTGTAATTCAACAACGGTTGTCCGTATGTCCGACCTTATAAAAATTCCGTGTCAGAAGGACGGAAGCATCGTCTCCTTTGAAACACAGGCGGGTGAAACATATATTCTTTTATAAGACGGTGGATTTTTATGCAAGAAATAATTAAATTTATATTTACAGCTTTCACAACTATTTCCGTTCTTTTTTCAAACCTGCTTTTTCCTGCGACTGTTTCACCTGAGAGCGAAAATTTTGATTTCTCGGCTCTGCAATATCCCGATGAGGCTATCATAACGCTCGGGGAAGCGGGACTGACTGAGCACGAGCTTGTCAGCCGTGTTTCGGCTGAGCTTCCTGAATATGTCCAGTCGGGCGGACACGACGACATTAACGGCATTACAGTTTCGCCCTACTATACCGCTAAGGTCAGCGGTGAGGAAATCCCCGTTTATGCCTCGGTTGTGTTTATCCGCACGGACGACACAGGTACGCTTCACTCTTTTTCGGAAATTTATGTTGATACGGATGAGGATTTTTCCTTCAATATAGAAATAACAGGTGCTGACATTGAATTAAAAAATGCCGTTGTGCTTCCGCAATCCCACGGAGTCAAAGCTTCCTGCAAAAACAATACGGTCACAGCCTCCATTGATAGGACGGGCATTTACACCTTCCTTTTCAATGGCGCAGATCAGTATTTCGGCTACACACTCACCGTCCGCGAAAAAATCGATGAGGATGCAGAGATTGCCGCCTATATCGAAGAATACGGTGCAGAAAACGTAATTGTTGTTGAAAAGGGCGTATACACCTACGATTATGTAAACTTCGTTTCTCAGCGCAATCAGGTCATATATCTGCGCGAGGGCGCTTACGTTATCGCTAACCACCTTTATGACATCAACAGTGCCGAGGACGAGAATAAATACATCGAGGAAAGCGCTCTGCAGCATAACACGGTAAGCCTTACTAGATATCCCTTCCTCAATTTCTACGACTGCACTGATGTCACGCTTACAGGCAGAGGTGTAATCGACCTTACCCGCCTTGACAGACGTGAAAGACGCGGCGTTGTTTTCACAAGCTGTAATAACGTCAGCATAAGCGGAATAAAAATCATCAATTCACCCGAATGGTCCTTCATCGCGTACTGCTGCACAGACGTCAGTATTGATAACGTTGACATTCTCGGCAGCCGCGGCAACTGCGACGGCTTTGCAATATGTAACAGCCACAACGTGACTGTCGACAATTGCTTCGCCAGAGTTGCTGATGATACCTTTGAGGTCAAGGCACTCGGCGGCTCAATGGATAGTCGGAACATCACCTTCACCAACTGCATCGCGTGGGGCGGTTATGCAAGATGCTTCGGCATCACGGGCGAGGTTTGCAAAAGCATTTCGGACGTCACCTTCCGCGATTGCGCTGTCATTTACCGCGACGGAATCTGGAATAACGACAGAATCGGCTCGCTTGTAGTTGTTGCCGAGCAGACTGAAGGCAGTATTGACGGGGTTCTTTTTGAAAACATAGAAATTTTCCGTGACGAAGGCAGACCGATTCTCGTCAAAATTTATGATGAGGAAGCCGAAAGCTTTGAGATAAAAAATGTTGTTTTCAGAAACATTTCCTACACCTCGTATATGAAGCCGAAAATCGCAGGCACGGACAGCGACACCAACACCGTGCAGGTTGAGCTTGACGGCATCACGGTCAGGGACAGAAAAGTCCTCTTTCCGAAAACGAAGTTCATCATCGGCAAATACTGCGATGTGACAAAGGTATAAAACAAACCGAGAGAATCCTTTTCAGAAGAGTTCTCTCGGTTTTAATTTTCAGATATTTATCTTCGTCTCACCTTTTTAACAATAACAATCACAGCTGTCGCAACTACACCGATAATTACTATATACGGTAATGCTGCAATAAGATTTATCGCAAGCTCGCGGAAGAAATCGCCAAGCTCATAGAGGTTGTTCATCAGCTTTTCCTTGACCTCACCGAGGAAGGAATCGTCATCCTCTACAACTCTCTCCACCTCGCGGATATCAAGCGTAACTCCCGAATACGCGACCATTGAATCGTAGCTCCGCTTTCTCGCCTTTATGCTTTCAAGGTCTGATCTGACGGCAGAGAGTCTTTGCTGAAGCTCGATAACATCCGAAAGACTTTCAGCTTTTTTCAAAAGTCCGAGCAGAGTCTCCTCCTCCGTTTCAAGCGCCTTGATTCTGCTTTCAACGTCAATGTATGAATCCGTGATATCATCTCTTCCGATTACCTTCGAGGTTATTGTGCCCACCTTGGCAAGCTCTTCAATAAAAGCCTCCAGCTTATCGGCAGGGATTTTCACCCTCATTTCGGCGCTTCTGTTCGAAGCATTGTCATAGTTATATTCCTGACTCTGCTCAATATATCCGCCGTACTGCTCAAGCTTCTGACCGACAGCACTCAAAAACACGTCGTAGCTCTTTGTTTTTATGCTCAGCGATGCAGTTTTAACAATCTTCCGGTCAGCTGTCGCTGTTGAGCTTGTATCAACTATGACATTCTGGGACTCGTTAGTCATTTCCTTATCGTCAGAGTCAGCAAGCATATCGTAGCCATTGCCCGGCATCATATTTTCACTTTCCGCCCTCAGTGAGCCGCCTACGATTCCCGAAAAAGCAATCACCGCTGCAACAAAACAGGCAGCAACAGCCGTCACGGTTTTCCATACCGGTCTTTTCTTCTTTTCAGGCAGGTCAAGCGCTTCAATTTTTTCAAGAAGCTCCTTTGGTGCGGTAATATTATCCACCGCATTGATATAATCGTTTTTATTCATCATCAAAACCTCCGTCAAGTTCTTTTCGCAAGGCTTCACGGCCCCGTCTCAGCCATGACAAAACCGTATTCTCTTTAGCATCGAGAATTCTGCCGATTTCCTTGGCAGTGTACCCTTCATAATAATGGAGATAAACGGCATTTCTGTAATTCTCAGGCAAGGACTTTACCGCCTCAAGAACATCCGTCTTATCTTCGCCCGATTTATACTCGACAACGTTTTCGACAAGAGTTTCACGGCTTGATTTCTTCATTTTATCACGGCACAGATTAATGGTAACTCTGATAAGCCACGCCTTAAGGTGTTCACCGTCCCTGAAAGGCTTATTTGTTTCAAGAAGCCTGATAAAAGCCTCCTGTGTAACATCCTCCGCATCAGAAAAATTCGCGGTGTTATGTAAGGCCACGCGGTAAACAGTGTCCGTAAATTGCTTGAAAGCAAACGAGAAAGCGTCCTTTCCCTTTATAAAAATAGTCATGACCATTCCTCCTTTCACCTATAACACGATTGAACCCGACAAAAAATTGCATCAGTTGAAAAAAATTTAAAATATATAAACAATATATCACTTTTAAATATTCTCCGCAACTGCAAAAAGACCACCGGCTGATGCCGATGGTCTTAGTTTTGACTGTACAATAAATTATGCTTTGTCAGCTGAACCGAAGAGCTCGATCTTTTCTTTTACGCAAGCCTTGATTGCTTCTACACCGTCAGCGAGGAGCTTTCTCGGGTCAAAGCCCTTACCCTCAAGGTCCTTACCTGCTTCGATGTACTTTCTGGTTGCTTCCTGGAATGCAAGCTGGCACTCTGTGTTAACGTTGATCTTTGAAACGCCGAGAGAAATTGCCTTCTTGATCATATCAGCAGGGATACCTGTACCGCCGTGAAGAACGAGAGGCATTGTGCCTGTCTTCTCCTGAACAGCTGCAAGAGTATCAAATGAAAGACCTGCCCAGTTTGCGGGATACTTACCGTGGATGTTACCGATACCTGCTGCAAGCATTGTAACGCCAAGGTCAGCAATCATCTTGCACTCGTTGGGGTCTGCACATTCACCTGCACCAACAACGCCGTCTTCCTCGCCGCCGATTGAGCCAACCTCAGCCTCGATTGAAAGACCCTTCTCCTCACAGATTGCAACAAGCTCCTTTGTCTTCTCGATATTTTCATCGATAGGATAGTGAGAGCCGTCAAACATGATTGAGCTGAAGCCTGCCTCGATGCAAGCCTTTGCGCCTTCGTATGAGCCGTGGTCAAGGTGAAGAGCAACGGGAACAGTGATGTTGAGACCTTCGAGCATACCCTCAACCATACCTACAACTGTCTTGTAGCCGCACATATATTTACCTGCACCTTCGGATACACCGAGGATAACAGGAGAATTCATTTCCTGTGCAGTAAGAAGGATTGCCTTTGTCCACTCAAGGTTATTGATATTGAACTGGCCGACTGCATAGTGGCCTGCCTTTGCTTTTGTAAGCATTTCTTTTGCATTTACTAAGGGCATAATTTTACACACTCCTATAAAATTTATCTAAAATATTATATATCACCGACACCTAAATGTCAATAAATAATTAGACACAGCATTTCAACATCGATATTTTTATCTGATAAAAAGTGATTATTCGCACTCCTTGACACAATCTGTATAATTTTATAGAATATCCTTATAAAAAATT
>JAFNVC010000028.1 GCA_017379935.1 Clostridia bacterium | reverse complement strand
GTTCCCACACTCAACAGAAACCATATCCACACATTGCCAGTTGTGGTGCCCGAAAGTATTGAGGATCAAAAAAAAATAGCCAGCATTTTGCGTTTGTTAGAAGACAAAATTGCACTTAATAATAAGATAAACGATAATTTATATGAGATGGTCAACGCCTATTACATATCACTTTTCAGGGAGGTTGAATGCGAAATGACCACAATCGGCAGCTATGCTAAGCACATATACAGTGGTGGAACTCCAACGACATCAAACGATGCATATTGGAATGGTGCGTTTGGTTGGTTTTCATCCGGTGAGACGCGAAATCGCTTTGTGATCACAACAGATAAGACCATCACTCAAGCTGGTGTGAATAATTCATCTACCAAACTTGCTACGAAACACGATATTGTCATGGCATCTGCCGGTCAAGGGTTTACGCGAGGTCAGACCTCTATGCTTTTGATTGATACCTATGTCAATCAGTCCGTAATCGTCATTCATGCTGAGAGGAATGTTCTGCCATATCTGTTTTGGAATTTAGCAAATCGGTATGATGAACTTCGAGCAATCTCAGACTCAAGTAGTATTCGAGGTAGTTTGACAACTAAGATGATCGCTGCTTTTGAAATTCCTCTTGCAAATGAGGAATCACTTAAAGCGTTTGCTGACTTCTCGTGGTCTATTATACCTCAAATTGAGAATAACCTTCTCGAAAATGAGCGTTTGACTGCGTTGCGAGACTTACTATTGCCGAAGCTCATATCTGGTGAAATCGATATTTCTGACATCCGGTTTTAAGCCGCTAAATTATCGTTTATATGAGGACTAAACATAGATTGTTTGATGAAAAGTTACCAATTAAGCAGAAACATATGGTATGGATAGCAACAGAAGAATAAATACATTTTACAGGAGGCATCATAATGCATTTTACAGAAGACATGTTTGAACAAGCTGTCATAGAGCTTTTGGAGAATATGGGTTATACCCACATCTACGCACCAGATATGGAGCGTGATTATTCCAGCCCTCTGCTGGATTCTGTCCTTATGGATAGCCTTGTAAAACTTAATAAAGGTTTGCCTCTTGATGCAATCAACGAAGCGATGAATAAGCTTCGCAACTTCGATACAGGTAGTCTGTTGCAGAAAAACATGCAGTTCATGGATTACCTGCAGAACGGTGTGCCTGTAAGATACTTTGTAAAGGGCGAAGAACGCACATCTATTGTGTATCTGATAGACTATAAGAATGTTCAGAATAACAGTTTTTATGCAGTTAACCAGTTTACATACATAGAAAACGGCAATAACCGTCGCCCTGATATTATTCTGTTTGTCAACGGCTTACCTTTGGTGCTTATGGAACTTAAAAGTCCTTCCAAAGACGAAGTTAACGCCGAAAATGCATATAATCAGATACGAAACTATATGCAGGATATACCTTCAATTTTCAATTACAATGCAATTTGTGTTATCAGTGACCTTACTACAAATAAGGCAGGTACAATCACTTCCGGTCTTGACCGTTTTATGGAGTGGAAGACCAAAGACGGCAGTTATGAAAACACTGCATTGGCTCAGTTTGACACTTTCTATGAAGGTATGTTTGACAGAGCACGTCTGCTTGATATTATAAAAAACTTTATCTGCTTCTCGGTAGAGCAGGCAAAGGCTTTTAAGATTCTTGCTGGTTATCATCAGTATTTTGCAGTTCGCAAAGCGGTAGAAAAAGCAAAAATTGCCACATCAACAGACGGTAAAGGCGGCGTTTTCTGGCATACACAAGGCAGTGGTAAGTCATTGTCTATGGTTTTCTATGCTCATTTATTACAGGAAGCATTAGACAGTCCTACTCTTGTTGTTATGACAGACAGAATAGATCTTGATGACCAGTTGTATTCTCAGTTCTCTAAGTGTGCAGCTTTCATGCGTCAAACACCTGTTCAGGCAGAAAGCAAAGTGCATTTAAAAGAATTACTTGCCGGCAGAGAAGCTAACGGTATTATTTTCACTACTATGTTTAAGTTCGAGGAAAGCGAAGAACCGCTGTCCACTCGTCGTAATATTGTTGTTATGGCAGACGAAGCCCACCGTGGACAGTACGGCATGGACGAGCGTGTTGTTATGAGTGAAAATGAGCAGGGCGAAACCGAAGCAAGAATAGTAATCGGTAATGCCCGTATAATTCGTGATGCTCTTCCGAATGCAACATTTATCGGCTTTACAGGTACTCCTGTTTCATCAAAAGACCGTAACACCCGCGAAGTGTTCGGTGACTATATTGATATTTATGATATGACACAGGCTGTTGAAGACGGTGCAACCCGTCCTGTTTATTATGAAAGCCGTGTTATTCATCTTAAGTTGGATGAAAATACACTTAAGCTTATTGACTCTACATACGATGTTTTAGAGCAGCAGGCTGATTCTGTAACTATTGAGAAGAGCAAAAAGATGCTCGGTCAGATGGAGAGTGTTCTTGGTGCTGATTCTACAATCAAGTCTCTTGTTGATGATATTGTTCAGCATTATGAAAGCGGCAGAGCAAATCTTCTTACAGGTAAATCGATGATTGTGGCATATTCACGTCCTATTGCTATGAAGATATACCGCCGATTGATGGAAGTCAGACCCGATTGGAAAGAAAAAGTCGGTGTTGTAATGACCAGCGGCAATAACGATCCTGAAGATTGGAAAGAAATAATCGGTACCAAACACCACAAGGATGAATTAGCAAGAAAATTCAAGGATAACGATGACCCTATGAAGATAGCTATTGTTGTCGACATGTGGCTTACTGGTTTCGATGTTCCTTCTATGCATACTATGTATGTGTACAAGCCTATGCACGGTTATAATCTTATGCAGGCAATTGCCCGTGTTAACCGTGTATTCAAAGATAAAGAAGGCGGTCTTGTTGTAGACTATGTTGGTATTGCAGGTGCTTTAAAAGCAGCAATGAATGAGTATACCGCACGTGACCGCGCAAAGTACGGAGATATGGATATTGCAAAAACGGCTTATCCTAAGTTCCAGGAGAAACTGCAGGTATGTCGTGATTTGTTCCACGGATTCGATTATAGCGGATTCCTTACAGGTACTCCGTTGGTTATGGCGCAGCTTATTTCTGAAGGTGCTAACTTTGTATTAGATCCGAAAGTTAAAGACCGCAAAGACTTGTTCTTAAAAGAAGCCTTGCTTATGAAGCAGGCAATGTCTCTTTGCTCAAGTATGACTACTGATAAAGAACGCAGAGAACAGGCTTATTTCGAAGCTGTGCGCTCAACAGTTGTTAAATTAACTTATGGTGGTAATGGCGGTAAACCGTTATCACTTAAAGAAATAAATGCACAGATAAACGAGCTTTTAAAAGCAAGCATACAGAGCGATGGTGTTATCAGTTTGTTTGACTGTCGTAATGTAGGAGAAAACTTCTCTTTGTTTGACCCGAATATCCTTGAGGAAATCTCAAAGATGAAACAGAAAAACATCGCTGTTGAGATTCTCAAAAAATTGCTTGCTGAACAGGTATCATTGTATAAGCGCACTAATCTTGTGCAGTCTCAGAAGTTTTCAGAGATGATTACTCGCATAATGAATGCATATTACAACGGACATATTAACAATGAGAAAACCATTGAAGAGTTGTTAGAAGCTGCCAAAAAGGTTATGGAAGCTTATCAGGCAGGTGAAACTCTTGGATTAACGCAGGAGGAGCTTGCGTTCTATGATGCTCTTACAAAGCCTGAAGCTATTAAGGATTTCTATGAAAATGATGTTCTTGTTGAGATGACACGTGAATTGACGGAACTTCTTCGTAAAAACCGTACTATAGACTGGCAGAAAAAAGAAACAGCAAGAGCTACTATGCGCAAGATGGTTAAACGCCTGTTGAAGAAGTATAAGTACCCGCCGGAGCAGTACGAAAACGCTATTGAAACGGTTATCAGCCAGTGCGAAATGTGGACAGATAATGCAGAGGTGTAAAAAATGAAACTCGGTAAATTAAAAGAAGTAGATATTCGAAGGAAGTTATTGTAATACAGTGTACGATGAATGTAAAATATATGCGCGTTAACTACTAAGTGAGGTGAAATATTATGGATAAACAAGTTATCAATCTTACTGTTTTTCTTATTAAGGATTATATTAAGGATTTCAAAGACTGTATGAAATCTCCAGACAATCTTTCAAAATCAAAAATAAAAGCAACTTTTGGAATGGATGGAATTATATACTATTGTGATAGTAAGAAAAAACCACCTCGGTGGAAACCCTATCTTGACCAATGGGCAACGGACACTATTGATATTTCTGATAACGCCTCGAATAAAGCAATAATGCTAGTTAAATTGAAAAATCGAATAATGGCTGTTGTTTTTGGTTATGGCAGGTCGTTCCTGAAAGAAGAATGCATTGAACGAAACTTTGGTTTTAAAGTTGCTCTCAATACAATCAATCCAAACAAAATGCGTAGTGTTAATGCTGCTACTATAGAAGATATGGTGGTAACCACTCAACGTCAGGCAAGTTATAGCACATCACAAGATGAATTCGGATTAAATGTAACTAATGATATTATGAAGGGTATCACGGGAGAACCTTTTGACGAAGAATATGGTAATCACATTAGTGGAAAAGATTCTCTCGTTGTTTCCGTTTCAATGGAGTTGAATGAATTAAAAGATAAGTTAGAATTATATTATTCTGCATATACTGATGATCGCTATAAAAGAATCGGTTTTGAATGGGTTGATAATGTTGCTGAAGTTAGAGACTCTGTACTTTCTGAAAACCTTGATTTTTTGCTTACGGATACTATTGAAAAACACAATGTCAATCATTTACATATTGCTCCTCCCGAAACAACCGATTGGGATAGGATTATAGGCTTTTGTTATTCTGGGATTGGCAAAAAACCAGATGATCCTGAAAGCTATAATTTGAATTTAGATATAGAGGAATATGTAAATAGTATTCGAGAAAAGTGTAACATATATGCTAAGATTCGAAGGGATAAACTTTATGCGATGAATTCGGATGGTGTACCTTTTGCTATTTGTAGCATATATGCAGCACTAGTGTTTCAAACTGAATACGAAGGACGAAACTATATTTTTTCTTCAGGTACATGGTACCAAGTGGAAACATCGTTTTTTAACCAGGTCAACAATTTTATTCGTAATAGAATTCCTATATCATCAATTAGTTTACCAGAATGTCCTAAAGACAAAAATGAAGGCAAATACAATCAAATGGTTGCAGATGGTAACGATGATTATTGTTTATTTGATTGTAAAATGCTTTCAGCTGATGGTAGTCCCAAAAAGATAGAAGCGTGCGATATTTATACAAAGAGCAAACAGTTTATACATGTTAAAAATAAAGGACAATCCTCACAGCTTAGCCATTTATTTGCTCAAGGTAAAGTGTCAGCAGAGTGTTTTTCTAGTGATGAATCATTCCGAAAACAAGTATCTGAAATTGCGACCGCAAAATTTGGGTCGATGCCATTTGATGCTTCATTAAAGCCTAGCTCAAATGAGTATGAGATTATATATGCGATTATAGATGATAAGGATACAGATATAAATGAAAAATTACCTTTCTTTAGCAAGGTGAATCTGATGTTAACAGCACAAGAGTTAGAACGGATGCATTTTAAGTATTCGGTATGTTTAATCAGAAAACAAACAGAAGGCTAAACTTTACCACTTTAAAGTATTGACATCTTGTTTTATATGTGCTACAATTCATTTGCAATTGTAAATACAGTGTGTTTCAGGTGGGTGTGAATCCGCCGGGGTTAGTGTTTTTGCTCCGTGATACTGGTTTTGATACAGCAAATGGGCAAAAAACTTAAAAACATCAGTTTTGACCCCTCAGAAACCCTTATTTTACGTGCCTTTTCACAAGTTAAATATCAAAACTAAGTGAATGGGAATAAGAAACGAAAAGCTCGCAAAGCCTTATATATCAAGGGTTTTGAGACTTTCAGAAAGCCTCGTGATACAAAAATGATACTGTATACGGCTTGTTCACAATAAAATCATACAAAAGAAAACCTCTCTCGTTTGAACACTTAGTTCATTCGAGAGAGGTATTTTTTATATCAGAATGACTCCTTGTCGGTTTTACTGAAGTGAAGTTCTTTCATACCCTCCACCTCATCGCAAATTGCTTTGAGATTGCAGGTATCACAATCAAAGTTTACGCTGTTCATAATATGGTTCAGTGTCTGTGTTATGGCGTGATTTCTCTCTGCAATTCTTTCGGTCTCGTTGTAATCTGCACCGTCTGCAGTAATAAATATAACTTTGACACCTTTGACTGACGGAATTTCTTTGTAGTTTTTAATCAGTAAAGACCCGATTTTTTGAAAAGAAATACCGCTTTTCAGTGCCTGCTTTGAAACACGTACTGCCTCTTTATGTGAGCGTGAGGTGCTTCGCATCATATAACCGTCCGGAAATGTATGGTATTTCACATAGTCAATCTTTTTAATCAGATTATATGACTTCTGCTCATCACCACTGTCCTCAATCTGCACAAGACAAATCCGTGCAAAGCTACGACTGTCCTTTATTGCTTCAAGATCATCACCGACAACAACTACCGAGTCAGAAATATCTGATGATGTGACAAGATTGAAGCCTACACCCTCGAGCTCGTATGCTGTGTCGCGCCGTAAGATAACTTGCGTCTGACCGGCATCGCACCAAGGCTCACACAAGGACAACTCTTTCCTTCTGAAGGGTAATATCAAGTTTTCTGTTTCAGCAATCAACGAATCAAAAAATTTCATCAGAGCTTCTTATCCCTTTTCATTGTGTCGTAATGCTTACCGAGCAGGTCGTAAACCTTGCGGATAAGCTTCATATCAAGATTGAAGAAATAGATTATAAACGTAAGAACAAAAAGTGCAAGGACAACACCGAGAATTATAAAAATAATTTCCATCTTATTTATCCATTCCCTTCTGACGTGCATATTCAGCTGCACCGAGTGCACCCATAAGCTGCGGGTCAGTTGAAAGCTCGACAACCTTAATTTTAAGCACCTTTTCGATAGCTTTTTTAAGGCCGTCATTCTTTGCACAACCGCCTGTGAGAGTGATGCTGTCTGTTGCACCTGCTTTCTTTGCCATAACAAAGCATCTCTTTGCAACAGCAAGCTGAATACCTGCAGCAATTTCATCCATAGGCTTTCCTTCACCGACAAGCGAGATAACCTCGCTCTCGGCAAAAACAGTACACTGAGCTGTGATGGGAATAGTGTTTTTTGCCTGAAGAGAAAGCTTTGAAAACTCAGGAAGAGTCATTTCAAAAGCATTTGCCATAGCTTCATAGAATCGGCCTGTACCTGCAGCGCATTTATCGTTCATTGCGAAGTTTTTAACAGTACCGTCTGTATCAATTGAGATACCCTTAACGTCCTGTCCGCCGATATCGATAATAGCCTTAACCTCGGGATTTGTAACGTGAACACCCATAGCGTGACAGCTGATTTCCGAAATATTTTCGTCTGCAAAGGGCACCTTGTTTCTGCCGTAGCCTGTACCGATAAGATAAGTGAGCTCTTCTGCAGAATTAAGACCGTCTACCTGTGCAACAGCGTCAGCGAGTGCAATTTCAGCACTTGCAACGGGGTTGATTTTACTTCTGTTTGTGACCTTGGCAACAATTTTGCCGTTTTCATCAAGAATAATGCATTTTGTATATGTTGAGCCGACGTCACATCCGCCAAAATATTTCATAAATTTCTTCTCCTTTACCAAGCTAAGTCGTCTTCAAAATCAACAAGTGTGGGATCAATCGGTTCTTCCTGAAGAACAGTCTGCATATATTTGTTGACCTGGTCGCGCATTTCTCGTCTCGAAATTGTTCTCGGATCCATAAGGTCCTGCTTGACCCAGATAAAATTGATATTGCGTTCTCTTGCCTGATCGTCAAATATACCTGCAAGTCCGTCCATACCCTTACACGAAATCTGGTCATACATAATAACCGTGTCCGCACCGTACTCTTCAACTATGCGCCAGAGCTCGTCAACAACATTTCTGTAACCGCCCTTTGTGTGCTTACGCATAATTGAACGCTGATATGTTTTGGCAACATCCTTGAGTGCCTGCTCCTTATCCTCGGTGTTGTATTTGATATAAGAAATCATTGTTTCCATATCCATAACAACATTCATACCCCAGCAGTTTTCAAGCCAGTTTGCAAAGCTCGTGTAGTAGTTTGCAGGACAACTCCATACAACTGCGCGGTGGCGCATCTCTTTGGAAACGGGTTCTTTTTTCTCATAACCCTTGAGCATAAGCTTGTTGACCTTCTTATCAACCTTAAGGAAACGCTTATCAACACCGCCCGAAAGATTGAAATAGTAGATTCTGTAAAGCCAGAATGCTGCGCCTGTCATCTGCGGATAATCCGTTTTGTTTATATCCCATTTTTCAAGCTCATATTCAAGCTGTTCGTTTGAGGTTTTAAGAGCCTCGAAGAATACGTCCCAGTCAAACTTCTCGCCTGTCTGCTCTTCGATAAATTTAATAAGCTCTTTTACCTCTTCAACGGCATATTCCTGAACATCTTCATCGTTATAACGAAGCGGTATATTGAAAAGATGAACGGGAAGATTGAGTCTGCGGTCAAGGAAGGTTGAGTTCATAACCGAGCCGTCGCACGGCATATTTGTTGCAACCATACAGCAACCCATTTTCGGATAATCGTCATCGATTGCAACACCTGCTTCAGCAGAGGGAAGAGGACAAACGTCCGCAGGCACACCGAAGCTTTCCGTAACCTCGAGGTAAGGCGGAGTTATCTGCTGGTCAACCATTGATGTAAGGAAAATGGGAATAGTCTGCAACGGAACAACCTTAAGATTCGGGAAACCTGAGAAGATTTCGTTCGGAATAATTTCGTCCGTCAGAACAATCTTTTTTGAAAGCTTGTTGTTCGGATTGATTTTTTCGTCAGCAACAAAGGAAGTGTGAATAAGTCCTGTTGCGTGCTTAACAATCATATTGAAATGCAGGTGAACAATGCGCAGGTGTGTGCCCCTGAGTCCTGCGGTGTGTCTGTCGATAAATGAAGGTGTAGAGAGATAGGATGCCATCCAACGGTATTTCCACAATCCCTTTACCGTTGATATCGGTGCCTTGAGCACCATGACTATCATATCCTTCCAGGTTACAAGCCAGCGATAGTAGTCATACATCGTATCCTTGAAGCCACGCCATTCTCTGTGCTTGAGCAGAGCCTTGCGGTCATCGCTGTAAAGCTTACCGAAGTCAGCCATTTTCCTTCGCCTGCCTTTCCTTCTGGATTTTCTTGATTTCAAGGCTTTCAACAAAAGCCTGAACGCGTGTACGCAGCTGTCCCGAAGCGGAAGCTGTATACTGTCTGTCAACCGCAGCGGTGGGTACACCGTAGTCGTTACTCATAACGTATGAAGCAAGTGCTCTTTCGTAGCCCCAGTATTCGCAGAACTTGAGCTGTTCGTACATAACACCGTCTGCATGATAATCGTCAACAAGCTTTTTAACGTAATCCCTGCGTTCCTGAACCTTTTCGTGGCTCATATAACGGGGACACTGGCTTGTTTTAAGGTAATGCAAACAAATCTGTGTGAGTACATCCTCATCGGGATTGATTTTTATTTCTTCTCTGCCGGGCATAGCACCGAAGCAGTATCTGTCCGCAACAACCAATGCACCGCTGTCTTCAATAAGTGCGGTGAAATCGGGGTCATCCATCTCCGAGCCGACAACAACTATCTTCGCTCTGAAATTCTTTTTTGCATCAGGCTCTCTTGTCCTGAGCTCTTCTGCAGTTTCACGGAGCTTCGGCAGAATAAGTGATTTGGGACAGCAATATGTAACAAGATTAAGAATATGATACTCGTATCCTGTTATTCTCGGATTATCCTCTTTTCTGTATTCGCCGATTTCTGTTATAAGACGGCAGACCTCGTTGTGTTCTTCAACAGCCTTGAGCAATGCCGCATCGGATGTATCAACACCGTAAACCTCAGTCATTTTGTTGAGGATTTTATTTCTCGTCTGTGTAACATAGTGCTTGACAGTGTGGTCAGCAATTTTGAACGGCATATCAAGAAAGCTCAGGAAAAACTTGTCATTTTCAACAAGCTTGAGAAGTTCAAAATGCTCTGCCGCCCTGTTCATTTCGGAGCAGGTTTCACTTGCAAGAAGTGCGTTGAGGAAATTGTATCCGCCCTCAATTGCTCGCTCAAGAATAGCCTTTGAAAAACCGCAGAGGAAGGCACTCATATAGTATGTAGCAATATCCATTGAGCCCGTACGCGGTGCACGGAGTCTGACGGAAAAGCAGTTTCCGCAGTTGAGTAAAACCTCGGGGATATGGTAGCAGGTATAGCCGAGTGCTATTCCGCCTTCGTTTTTTGCCTGCTGTACAAGGGCGTTGTTTGCTTCCTGAAGCAGGTTTTCAAATTCATAAAGATGTTTTAAATCTCTCACTTTAAAATCTCCATTTCAATAAGGGCTCTTTTTGCACCCTCAACAACATTTGAATCATCGGGAAGTTTGGTAATATTCTTACCCTCAATATCGTAGATTGCAAGATTTGAATCAGTAGGAATGTATGACAAAACAGGAATTCCGTTTGTGTCAATATAAGGAATAACGCTTTCGTCCGGGATTCTGTTGACAATTGCACCGATTTTCTTGTACATAACAAGTTCATCAGCAACACTCTTGATGGTTGAAATAACCTGCGTTCCTTTTTTGCTTGCATCTGTGATAAGAAGCAGATGCGTAACCTTTTCCATAACGCGGCGGTTAATCTGCTCAATGCCTGCTTCACCGTCAATAACGACAAAGTCAAACTCATTTGAAAGTATGCTTATTACTTCCTTGAGGTAGGTATTGATTTTACAGTAACAGCCTGCACTTTCAGGTCTGCCGACAGCAATGAAAGCAAAGCCGTCGGTTTCAACGAGAGCATCAAAGATTTTATATCTTGCATCGCCGAGCAATTCGATTGCCGCCTTTGTCTGTCCATCTTCAACAGTTTCAACAATCTCCTTGCGGATATCATCAATAGTCATTTTAACATCAATGCCGAGTGCAGTTGAAAGTCCTACTGCAGGGTCCGCATCAATGGCAAGTATCTTTTTGTCAGGATAAGCCTCCACGAGCAGCTTTACGATTGCGGCTGAAATCGAAGTTTTACCGACACCGCCCTTGCCCGAAAGAGCTATTATTGTTGCGTTTTCTTTCATCTTTTTGTCACTCCTGAAAATTTGTCATATATAATATAACACAAGTTTACTTTTTCTTCAATCATAACCCAAAATTTTACGACATTTAAAGACATTGAAAACAGTAGCTTTAGTGTGGTATACTGTACTTATCTTAATTATAAGCACGAGGTTGCGATGGATAAGAAAGAAATTGCATCGTTTTTCGATTCACTTGCTGAATCCTGGGACGAAGAAATGATAAAAAATCAATGGAAAATTGACCGGATACTCAGTATTGCTGAAGTAACACAGGGCAAGAGCGTACTTGACGTTGCTTGCGGTACAGGCGTGCTTGTCCCCGATTACATAAGTAGAAATGTCCGTAAATATGTGGGTATTGATATTTCACACAATATGATAGAAATTGCTAAAAACAAGTTTTGGGGTTACGGAAACATCAGTTATATTTGTGAAGATGCAGAAACATATAAATTTTCAGAAAGCTTTGACTGTATTGTCATCTACAACGCTTTTCCGCATTTTGCAAACCGCACTCTTCTTTTTGAAAATCTGTCGGCACATCTCAACGATAGCGGACGCATCACAATTGCTCACGGTATGAGCAGAGAGGACCTGACCCGTCACCACTCAGGCAGAGCGGAATCAGTTTCGACCATTCTCCCCGAAATAAGTGAATTAAAAGAAATTATGAAACCGTATTTCAATATCGACACCTGCATTTCCGATAACGATATGTATGTAATCTCAGGAACAAAGCTGTGATTTATAACACTTTATCGCTTTAAAGTGTTGACATTTGGTTTTTTATATGGTACAATCCATTTGGAATCGTGAAATATATATTTTCAGGCTGGTGGGGTTGTTTTTCGGCTCAGAAAAAGTGTCGGTGATACTGAAAGTACAGTATCAAGTGGTCAAAAGCGGTCTTTTCCCCCTATCCCGACTTTTAAAAAAGCTTGATTTTACGCGGTTTCATAAAATTTAAAATAATGAACTTAAGTGAGTGGGAATAATTCATAAACCAAATTCTATATTAAAGCAGCCAACCGAGATCATCAGATCCCGGTTGGCTTTTTATGTCCCATTATTTTAAATTTCAGAGCATCTTACAACAATTCTGCTGACGCCTCGGTATGTACAGGTGTACAGGATGAGGTCGTCGCCCGTATCCTTTACTTTATCGGAGTCGGAGGGGGGCAGGATTTCTACCGACGTTACGATGTAGGATTTTTTCTCGCCCTCCATATCGGTGAAGGAAATTGCTGAACCGATTTCCAGCTTGCCCAGATAACCGAAATGGCTTCTGTAATTATGGGCAGCGATAACAAGGTTATCCGTTTTTGACGAGCCGTAATAACGGCAGGGCGCGATTTTCAACCGTCCCTGATCGAGCTCGGACATAACGGGAAGATTGATTTTAAGGTCAGGAACGGAAATATACCCGATATAACCATAGCCATCGATGTCAACAACCTTCATTTCCTTGTCGAACGGGTCGATATCGGCTGTCTGATTGGCGTTAATCTCATCGACAATCGAGCCCATCAATGCATCCGCCTGAGCCTTTGCTCTGCTGCTTTCATAGTTGTTATAGATAAGGAGAGCTGCCGCACAGAAAATCAGTGTCAGCCCAATGGCTATCAGTGAAATACCGACTTTTCTTTTCATACTATGCTCTCCGATCTTTTTTATTAGCCTTCTTTTTTGCCTAAGTTAAGTACTGCCCAGCCGATGCTGAAGAGAAGGAGACCTGCCGTTGCAAGAACAGGTACCGGCCAGTTGAGCTGGCCCGTATCCGCAAGATCATCCTTGCCGTCGTCATCCTCTCCGCCGTCCGACGGGCGGGTTGTCCCCTCACCCGGTTCGGTTCCCGGTTCGATTCCCGGTCCGGTTCCCGGCTCGGTCGTACCTTCCTCGGTATCTCTGTTAATAATCGTAACCGTGTTTGACGACGTTTCGTAAGAAACCGTATATCCGTCGGGAACAATCGATTCAACAACGTTCCACACGTAATTTTTTGAAAGTCCGTCCCAACGGTAATACCAGTCATTATCCTCGTTGAGCTGAATTTTTGCATACTCCCTGAAATCGCGGAGAAGCACAACCGTTATGCTTTCGGGGATTTCACCGTCAGTTTCCCACTTTTTCACAACGCTGATATAAGTATCCTTACCTTCACCGTTGATGTCACCGTTGATTTTCGGGCTTGCACTGACATCATAAATCCACTGCTTGCTTTCTCGATCATACTCGGGGACGCTGACAACGAACGGCGAAACACTGCATCGGTCTTCAGCCGCCTGAGACGGCACAATGAGATACAAGCCCGGTGTAAGCTTATCAAAAACTACAACACCGTTTTTGTCCGTGCTTTTTTCGGCAAACTCAAGCGAACGCGATGCGGCAAAGTAAGCGAGATGTATCGGCAGGGACGAATCCTGCAGATTCTTAAGATCAACGCCTGCCTCGCCGTATGGCGGAACAAGCTTAAAATCAATTCCGTCGGCGGTCTCGTATGCTGTCGCAACGAAAAAGAGTCTGAAGCTCATATCGGGAACCGGAACGCCCGTCTGAGTATCCCTGATGTTAAGAGTGATGCTTGCATCCTTGCTGAGGCTTGCTGTGGCAGTTACGGAAAACGCAAGAGAAAGCATCAGAAACGCCATCATCAACGCAATGAGCCTTGCATAGCCTTTAGTTTTCATTTTTCCGCCGCCTTTCTGTCTTGTTATTCATTTTCTTTGTTTTCACTTTTCTTTTTATTTTCTTTTGCCAGAGCCGCATTCTTCTTTTTTTCCTTTGAGGATTTGACCATAAGGTAAATCAGGAGGGCGCCGAGAATCGGAGCCGCAACGGCAGGCGTAACGATGAACGGGTCAATCTGATAAGCCTCGGTGAAGATATTAATCTTCTTTTCCTCTTCAATGTTCTCTATTCGTGTGCCTCGCACGAGCATACGGTGAGTGTTGATACCGTATGGGGTGCAGGTAACGAGAGTGCAGTAATCCTGTCCCTTTTCAACATAAAGGTTATTAACCTCACCGGGGAGAACGATAAGCACCTGATCGACCTGATACGTGATTGTGCGGTCGAGGATAGTTATGGTGAAGATGTCGCCGATTTCCATTTTATCAAGGTTTGTGAAGAGCTTTGCAGATGGCAGACCGCGGTGAGCGGAAAGCACGCTGTGAGTGTTGACACCGCCGACGGGAAAACTCGAGCCCTCCATATGGCCGACCGCGGAGTTGAGCACCTTATCGCTCGTGCCGTGGTAAATGGGAAGCTGAATCTTGATTTTGTCAATCGTGATGTATCCCATCATTCCGTCGCCGTTGACATCAAGCGTTGAATAGTACTGATCGTCAAGCGCGCTGTATCCGATAAACGGGAAGGAAATCTTGCGGAGCTTGCGGTTGTAGTCGTCAGCCTTGTCGAAGTAATCCTGAAAATCCTCGGGAGTGAGGTCAACAATCAAGTCCTCGTAGTTCATAACCGCCTGCGACTGTCTTTTCTCGTTCCAGAAATCACTTATCGTGGGATAAAGCAGAACGCACAAGCCAACGAAAAAGATAGCGACGAGAGCGATAGTTGAGCCGAGACCGCTTTTCTTTTTCTTCTTTTTGGTCTTTTTTACTTTTTGCTGTTTATTTTCTTTCATAATATATCTCTTGATTCATTTAAAATTTTCAACGCTGCAGCCGAAATTCGGTAACAGCGGTCAGAATTTTAAGTGACCGTTTCCTGGGATTACCCCTACCGGCAGGGGGCCGGTAGGGGATTTTTAGTTTTTACTGTGCAGCATTCGCCGCGGGAATCTTATGATTCTTCGGAGTTATCAGAATCTTCTGATTCTTCGGAATCTTCAGATTCTTTATCCCTTCAAGCAGCTGTAGCCATTCTCTTCTTTGAAACGAGGAATACGAATGCGCCGAGCATGAGGAGACCGCCAACGAGGTAGAAGATTGTTGTACCGATGCCGCCTGTTTCGGGGAAGAGACCGCCGGTCTTGTTTTCTACTTCGATTGTTGCGGGAGTTGCATCGTTGATTTCGTATGTAGCTGTGAGAGCTGCTTCATCGTACTCGCTTGTGATAATTACATCGAGATCTGCTGCGATCTTGTTATAACCTGCAGGAGCCTCTGTCTCGCGAAGCTTGTATGCGCCTTCGTCAAGACCAACGATTTCGAACTTACCGTCCGCAGTAGTTGTGATCTCTGTAACTGTGCCTTCAGCATCTACCTTGTAAGTAGGAACTGCTGCACCTGCTACCTCTGAGAAAGTGATGGGTTTGCCATCCTTATCAAGAAGCTGGAACTTAGCGCCTGCAAGAGGAACATTGTTTGTGCCGTCATTTGTGAACTTCAAAACATCCATCTTCCATGTGTATGTTGTTGTCTTGTGCTCAGCTGTTTCCCAAGTGTTGTCTTCACCGTATGTAAGCTTAACTGTGTTGTCGTTACCGTCATCTACGATGTTAGCATTCTCGTTAAGAGTTGCTGAGTAGTAAACTGTGAACTGTATGCCCTGTGCAAGTGTTGCAATGAATTCATTTTTAAATGCAACATCAAATGTGTGACCATCAGCAGGAGAAACTGTTACAGTGTAGTTATCAGCATCAACAACTGTGCCGTCAGCAAGCTCAACAGTTACGTCGTTATTGAATGTAAGACCTGCTTCCATTGTATCGTGCATTACATAGTTTGTAACGCCCTTACCGACTGTGATTGTTGACTTGTAGTTAACTTTCTGGTCGATATCAGCGTCGTTAACCTTGCCCCAACCTTCGTCAGCGTTGTTGATTTCGCTGTCTTCCTGAACGAACTTGTCGATGTCAGGCTTTTCGTTCTTTTCAATAGCTGTAAAGTTTGTGCTTGTCGGTGTAAGTGCACAAAGTGTACCTACAGTTGTGTCGATTGCATAGTAGCCAAGATCAAGACCTGTAAACTCTACAGTTTCGCCGTTAGCTGTCTCAGTCTTTGTAGCGCCTATGCTGTTTGCTTTAGCATAAGCAACTGCTGCCTTTGCAAGAGTCTGATCAACAGCAGTTACACCGTCCTTAAGAACAACTGTTGTCTGACCGCCCTGTGTAACTTTAGTAAAGTAGTCTGTAGCAGGTGCTGATACGAAGAAAGCTTCCCAACCGTTAGCGATTGTGTAGATACCCTTATCATTGCTGCCAGCTGTAGGAGCAAAGTCAAGCATCTTGTAGACAGAATAAGTTGACTTATCGATTGCGCCTTCAATTGTAATTGTGCCGTCACCTGCTGCAAATGCCATTGTTGTTCCCATAGAGAGAACGAGTGCGATAGCCATTAAAACTGCAAATAATTTCTTCATAAACTTACTTCCTTTCTATAATTTAATTTGCAATTTTGTTTTCTTCATCATATTCGGGTCAGCATAGGGAAACAGTTAAAATCCGAGCCCGTTTTATTAGCCGGATTTCGCCGCCCCTTCGGCAAAGCGCAAAAAATCGGAGAGATTTTTGTGTTTCGCCAAGATTAACAACCTATTAAATTTCTGAAAAGCTCTGTCCCCCTGCAACAAAGCTTTCAGAAATTTCAGTGGCTTAGGGTACAGTAAGACCTATTCCTTTTCAAACCCGATACGTCCAAAAAGCCGATAAAATAACGACTTTCAGACGGGTTCGGATTTGTACTGTTTCCCTAGCCAAGGAGGTTTTTAAGCCTCCTTTCCCGTTTACGACGAATCAAACTATACAAAATCGGAGCTGCCGTTGCGGCAAAGCCGATTATTGCCGTGATTAATATGTTACCACCCGTTTCGGGAATGAGAAAGCCTCCCGAGAAATTTTCGATTGCTATAAGGGTGGTAACGCTTTGAATGAATCCGTCAGGATCCGTATCGTAGAAGTAGAAGTATACGGGCTTATCCAAAAGCTCATATCCTTCGGGGGCGACAAGCTCAACGAACGCGTACGGTCCGCCCGGGGTAAGGTACTGCGATTCAACGTTGACTGAGCCGTCCGCGCCTGTTGTGTAAGAGCCGATGTAGGTGAGCGTTATGCCGTCCTCAGTGACTATTGTCCTCGGAACACCGCTCGGCAGAGTCAGGTTCAGGTCACTCATCTGGCCGTAGAGCGCGAACGTTGCGTTCGGCAATCGTGCGTTCGTCAGACCGTCCTGCTTGAGCAGCGTTATCTCGCGGTTTGAACCTGAGGCGCCGCCGCTGTGTCCTTCAACCTTGAACACCGCATCGACCATATCCGTGACCTCTGCCTTACCGACAACGACGATTGAGTTCTTAACCGAAACGTAGCCGCTTTCCGTTATAAGCGTTTTATAATCGATGATGATATGAAGCTCATCGGGGACTACGAACGTCAGCTTGTTGCTCGCAGGGTCGTAGGTAATATCGTAGGTATATCTGCTCTGCGCCGAGTCGAAATCAACCCAGGCTTGGCTCTGCTCGTCATAATACTGAAGCTTGATTGATTCCCAGTAAACGGAAATATTTTCCGTCATCGTATCTTCAATCGTCAGCGTTTCCGAGCCCTCGAGAAGATCCAACGCGCCGCGATTGATGTGAACGCCGAAGTCGAGCGTTGATTGATCCTGCACAACCTGCTTGTCAAGGAGTCCCGTTTCAAATTCGACCGTTTCGTCCGCAGGGCCGGAGGTTTTATCCGCATTCCACGTCAGCTCAGCCACGTTATCAAGCTGCAGCTTTGAATAATCGGTCGTGTTGATATATTCATCCTTGAGCTTAAGCTGATAGGTGTAAATGTGCCTGCCGCCCGCGGTGACCATTTTGCAATACTCTGCAAAATTCTTGGTTTTTTTAATATCCGTCCAGGTTACGTCATCGTTGAAATCATAATAAAGCAGCTCATCTGCGGGGATTTCAAGAGTGTTGCCGTCCGCCTCGCCGTAATATTTATATTTCGCATACCATCGGTTATCGTTCCATGGGTCATAGGCGGTCAGCGTAAGTGAATCCTTGACATATTCAAGCTTATCGTCAAAGGTATCGTTGAATACAATGTTCCACGTGCCGCTGTTCAGGTATCCTGTGTTACCGCCCGAGCCGGGAACCGTGTTGTTGAACACAACCGTGTAATCAATAGTGCCGTCCTCATTGACATGTGCCTTCTTGGTTAGCATCGGAGAATACTTATAGTTTACACTGGAAACCGCCGTGATAGCCTGCGTGAAATTGAGGTAAGCTTCGTTTGATAAAGAGTAGCCCTCAAGAAGCACATCCTCTACCGTCTTGTCTCCGTCCAGCATTCCTGTCCAGTTGGTACCTGTTTTCGCATCGAACGGAAGCTTGTAGGTTATCTTAAGAGTTGCATCCTCGTCCAGCAACCATTTTGACGATTCATACGTCTTATCCGCTGTGTTGAACAGTATGTTGAAGGTATGGTATAAATCCTCGACTCCCGGCTTACTGAATCCGGGAGCAACGAGCATATACGTGTTCTCCGCGGGTTGACCCTCGACATAAGGAGTGAAGGTTATCACCTGTCCGCTTTTTGTTGTTGCGGTTATCACGAGGTCTTCGGGGAAGTTCTCGACGTAGAGATATCCGGCTTCGTTGTTTTTGTAGCCCCAGAATGCCGCAAGGTCAGTCAGGTAGAAGTAACCCCAATCCTTGATTGCCTTGGAAACATCAGCCTCAAGTGAAAAGTTGACATATTCGCCGTCGTCACCGCTTGCGCTCTTTTTAAGCTCGGGAACAAAGCCGATAACGTCTGCCGAGCCGTATGTACCCTCGGGCTTCGTGTTGATTACCGCTTCAACGCGGTTTGTATGTGTTGCCGTCTCGCCTTCGGCAAGAGGCGGGAAGGTCGTGTAATAAATAATATCAAAGGCATATCCCGAAGGAAGAGCGAACTGCATCGAGGTGTTGCCGTTGGTGGTTGTGATTGTGACGTCATCCCAGCTGAGGTATGAATCGGGAAGCTCCTTGCCATTGGCATCATAACGCTTGATAATAATCGGCTGATCCGTATAATACGCAAGACCCTCACCGAGTGTATCAATAACAACCGTGCCCTGGATGTCTGTAGCAGTCTTTCTTATGCCGACGCCCCACTCGATCACGGGGATTTTGTTGCCGTTTGCATCCTCTAGAACAGTCATTTTACCGTCTTTCTCAATTTTGTTGAACTCAACCGAAATCCAGTCATCATCGTACTTGTTTGTGATCGAACCGCCGTTGGCATTGTTACCGAAAGCGTTCGCCTGGTTCCACATACCGCCCGAATCCTGAGTGAGAATGTTGTCGTTGAATTGTGATTTATATTTAATAAGGAAGCCTTCACCGGCCGAAAAATCGGGGAAACCGGAAAGCGAAAAGCCGGCGTTCAGCTGGGGATTAGTATGGTCGCTTATTGTCGGCTGAGGAACGATCGGATTGCCGTCAAGGTCAGTTACCACTATCGTGTCTCTGAGCGCGTGGTGGTTTTCCCAGATATCGTCAGTGATAAAGAGATCCTTTACAAGACCGTGAGTTGCTTCAACCTTGATGGTGAAATCAACCGTAGCATCCTCGTCATTATATTCGCCGTGTACCTTTTCGACCGACACGCCCGCGTTACCGTCAACGTTGAGGTCAATGTGGATATTATCGTTAAAATCAACCTCTGTCTTGTTGCCCGACTGCGATTCCGCAACCGTCGCGCTGAAATCAATTACGAAGTCAACGTTTGAATATTTATCAACGAAGTTCTCTCCGTTTGCATCGTCATAGAACTTAACCTGCAAAAGTCCGTTTTCGTCAATGTAATACTCACCAACGTCCGTGATCATTCCGTTTTCTGTCTTGGCAGAAATTTTATGCCAGCTGTCGAATGGCTCACATTGAAGGTTGGAGGGTATCTGATAAGTCAATACGCCGTTCGCATTATGCTCAAACTGAATCCACTTATTACCCGTATTGATTTCGCTGAATTCGAGAGAAATGACGTACGTCTGTCCGATGTAAACCGTTCCGTTGTTCTCGATCGGGTTGCCTGCCGTATCCTTGAACACAGCGTTTGAAAGCACACCCGTAAGGTCAGATGTATAGGTGATATTGTTGTTTGATGCCGTCATCATCACCAGCGGCTCGCTGTCGTATATGCTCTGTACGGCAGAGCGTCTGAGATTATATGTAGTGCGTGTTACCTCGTTCGGGATATAACGCACGAGCTCGCCCTCAAGCACGGGTCTGACTGTACCTGTTCCGGACTGTCCGGCATCTGTTGATGTGATATTCTCCGCCGCAGAAAGCGTGCTCGTTTTGCCGTAGCCTAAAATGCTCTCGGCTTTCTTCGTAACGATGCTTTCAACCTTACCTTCAACATCACCCTCGATGTATCCGAAGAGTGTTTCCGACTTATAAGAAACAATACCCGTACGGTCAGCCCTGCCGTCCGCGTCCGTATCGAAGAAGACGACGTCACCTCTCTGTCCGTCATAGCTTTCGGCAGAGGCATAAGCCAATCGGTTCTCCCACGCAAGTCTCAACGACTCGGCAGATGCGCTTGACAGACTTTCTGCGCCGTTGATGTTCGCGTGACCGATGCAGAAGGAAACGAACATCGTGTTCCATTCGCCGTAAGGGCTTCCGTACCATTCGCCGTAGCGGGTGTAGCTGCTCTTTTCAGCAAGTGCATTGTACTGATAGTTACGGTCGCTTTCGCTGTAGCCGACCTGCGAGATCGCAACGGAAATAAGATTTTCAGCAGTATTGTTTGTCAGCGTAACCTTGCTGAGCGTTTTTACCCAATCGTTTGCCGTTTCCGTGTCAACCGTTCTGTCGGGGAAGCATTCGGCGGTGTGAGTGTGCTCGGGCTTGAAGCAGATAAGCTCCTCGCCTGAATAGCAGCTGCTGATATGTGTATGCTCCTCCAGCTCGCACAGCGCGTCGCTCGTAATCGTAATGCCGACCAGCTTAAGACACCAGAAAACCGAAATTGCAACAATAACGGCAACCAGGGGAAATAAAGCAATTATTCTTTTGTTACGTACTCTGTACAGCTTATGGTCTTTGAGATATTCGCTGTTTACGGATGCCATAATTGCATTTCCCCCTTTCTGTGTTTTTTATGAGTGGCTTATTCCTGTGCCTGCGGCTCCTCCGGGCTTTCGGTATTGCCCTGAGGCTCTATGCTGCCCATCTTGTCAAACGGCCAGATTCTGAAGAAAATTCTGCCGACAATCTGCTCGGAGCTTACAAGACCTACAACCGAGCTTCGGCTGTCGATTGACGTTGAGCGGTGGTCTCCGAGAATGAAATAGTGGTTTTCGGTTACGTGAAAAGGAAATTTAATATCACATTCACCGAGAGCGCGGTCGATGACATAAGGCTCATCCAACAGCTCGCCGTTGAGATAAACATCGCCCTTTTCGTTGATGTTGATGCTGTCTCCCGGTATACCGATTATTCGTTTTATAAGAAGCTTGTTCTGATAGGAGAAGCAGCACAGCTGTCCCCTTTTGAGTGTCGGTGTTTTGATAAGAACAACAATTTCCTCATCGTTTAGTGTCGGCTCCATACTGCTTCCCTGTATCTGCAAAACCGGCAAAACAAGCGTTGCGATAAGCACTGCTATCGCCGCAACAACGATAAGCGAAGAAATTGTGCTTTTAAGCACCTTTTTATACTTACGGCTGTATTGCTCTTTTGCAATCGCTTTTTCAATCTGCCCTGATGTGGGAGGCTGAAGCTCTTTTTTCTTTCTTCTTAATGCCATCTGTTGAAAGAACCTCCGTTAATATGCCAGAAGAATTATGTTTATTATATCTTCGGTTTTCTCTGGAATTTAGATTTCTTGCTGGACTTTGAATCCGACTTGAATATGCTCTTTGAAAAAGCACCGAGCAGCTTCGGTTTTTTGCCCGACGAGGCCTTGTTGCCGACGGTGTCGGACGGTGCATTACCCAGTGAAGCTACTCTTTGCAGAGCCTCGTTGAGCTGCTTTGCGGTTTCGTTGAGAATTACAGCACTTTTTTCTATGCCGTTTTCTTTTTTTGCTTTCGCAAGCTCTGCTCTGAGCTTTTCGTTTTCGCGCGTTTCTTGCAGCAGAAGCTCCAGTAATTCAAGTCTGCTCAGCCTTTTTAATTCTTTATCAGTCACGGAATCATCGCCTTATTATACTATTAAATATTGATACCCATTAGATTGTATCACAGCAGAAAGTAAAACTCAATAATATTAAGAAAAATATTATGCATTTATAGCAATTTTTACCGCCTTAACCGTCGTAAAAAGCCCGATTTTATCAGCTTTTCAGGCGTAAATATAACCAACCGTTACAACACCAATTCTATTCTTTACATTTCGGTGTTTTTGTAGTATAATTTTGTCAGAAATTCCATAACATATAATCGGGAGGATTTATATGCTTATTAAAAAATTTTTTGCTTTCATTCTTTCAATTCTCCTGCTTCTGTCGCTGGCGGCCTGCCGAAAAAACGAAGCGCCCGACACTCCGCAGGACACAACCGTCAAGGCTGAACCCGACGTCAGTCAGACCACGGAAAACAGCCTTCCCGAGGACACAACGGGTACGACAGCCGAAGCGCCCGAGGCTTCAGACACGGTAAGCACCGAGCCGTCAAAAGCCGACAAAAGCGAAGTCTCCTCCGTCCCCGCAAATGCAACGACGAAGAAGTCTGACGAGCCTTCGGACTGGACAACAGAGAAGATTGTTGAAGCCTACAAAACGGCCGCAAAAAGAACTCATTCTTCAGTAAAATCACAGCACCGTATTGAAATGAAGGAGGTTCTCGTCAACGGCAAGGAAATCGGCTTTGTTGTGCCGATTATGTCCGCCTTCCTCAAAAGCAACGAAACTGACAAGGACGGCATAACGGGCGGTTACGACAGCCTGACCGCATCTGACGTTGCAAGCGCAAAGGCGTACAGAAACGGCAGCGCCCTCGTTATTGAAATGACGATGAAAAAGCAGGTTTCAGGACCGAGTGAGGATGCAAACAGCGGATCTGTCGGTCACGCTGTAACGGCGGTCGGTGACATCGGCTCTGTCGCAAAGCAGCTCGAGGATAAGCTCCCGCTTGAAATCAACTACGACGAGACTAAAATCACTTACACAAATGCCACGGTACAGGTGCTTATTGACCCGAACGGTAAAATCGTCAACGGAACGTGGCAGTACACGGTTGACATCCGCCTTGATAATTACAAGGCTTTCGGTCAGCCCGTTGATTCAACGTCAATTGTTATGGTCAACACCCTGACAGTCAACGGCGGCTTCAAAAAAATGTAAATTTGCAAAAAACGGCGAGGCTTCGCCGTTTTTATTTTTTCAAAATGTAGAAATCCGTCGGATTTTGTGATATAGTATTCGGGTTGGTAAATTTTTTAACGGAGGTGATTTTATGCTTGAAATTGCTGTTCTTGTTCTGTTCGTGGGCTCACTTTTTGCCTGCGTTGCGCTTGATGCTTCCATACTTTTTGCGCTCATTTTCGGATTTTTTCTTCTCTTTTTCTACGGCATCTACCAAAAGCACAGCGCCCGCGAAATGCTGTCCCTCGCGCTTTCGGGCATAAAAACCGTCCGTAACATACTTTTCAATTTCGTGCTTATCGGCATCATAACCGCTGTCTGGCGCGCAGGCGGAACGATACCTTACATCGTTTACCATGCAACACGCTTCTGCAATCCGCACGCGATGGTGCTTATCTGCTTTTTGCTGTGCGCGCTTATCTCCTTCCTGACGGGTACCGCCTTCGGAACATCCGCAACGATGGGCGTTATCTGCATAACCATCGCAAACAGTATGGGAATCCCGATTCTTTATTCCGGCGGTGCTGTGCTGTCGGGTGCATTCTGGGGTGACCGTTGCTCGCCGATGAGCACAAGCGCTCTTCTAATAAGCTCGCTTACCAAAACCAATCTCTTCAAAAACATCGCAATGATGCTGCGCACCTCGGCAATCCCCTTCGTGATAACCGCCGTCTTTTACGCGGTCATCGGCAGCGGCTTCGAATCCGATTTCAACATCGGCACAACACAAAGCCTATTCACCGACAATTTTGTCCTCAGCCCCGTGGTGATTATCCCTGCGGTTGTGATTATTGTTTTTTCGCTTTTTAAAATCAATGTAAAAATCACAATGAGCGTCAGCATCGTCTGCGCTATGCTCATCTGCGCCTTCGTTCAGGATATTCCGTTTTCTGAAATTATGCGTATGTCCGTTACGGGATATGCTCCCGAAGCGCCTGAGGTTGCTTCGTTGCTCGCGGGCGGCGGTATGCTTTCGATGGCAAACGCCTTTGCAATCGTTCTTATTTCCGCGTGCTATTCGGGAATGTTTGAGGGGACGGGGCTTCTGCGCTCAATCCACGGCATCCTTATGAAGCTCAGCCGTAAGCTGACTCCCTTCGGCGGTGTTTTCATAACATCGATACTGTCAAGCCTTGTTTCCTGCAACCAGACTCTCGCGATTATGCTCGCTCATCAGCTTTGCGGAGACATCGAAAGGGACGGCAAAAAAATGGCTTACTGCCTCGAAAATACGGCTGTAGTTATGGCTCCGCTCGTGCCGTGGTCAATCGCGGCGACCGTTCCGCTGACGAACATCAGCGCCCCGTCCGCATGTATACTGACCGCCTGCTATCTCTACCTTGTACCGCTTTATAATCTGGCTGTCAGCCTGATTAAACAAAAACGAAAAAAGTTATGACTTAACTGCCCGTAAATCGGGCAGTTTTTTAGTTATTTTTATAACAAACTTTTTAATATTCATTGACATTGAACCCGTTTTATTTTATTATATTTATGTATGAAATTTAATACTTTATAAAGGAAGTGTTTAAAAATGGATAAGCAGTACGAAGCTTTATTCACCCCCTGGAAGATAGGTAACGTCGAAATCAAAAACCGTATCGTTATGTGTCCGATGGGCGGTACATCCTTGTTCGGCTGGTTCGAGCTCGGCGGCTGTCACTTTGACAAGGAAGCTGCAAAGCTTTTCCTCGAAAGAGCTAACAACAATGTCGGTCTCATCATCCCCGGCATCGCACCCCTGCGTGATACGTTCTGGGGCAAGTGGCTCTGGCAGAACCCGAAGATGTTTGAAGAGCTCAAGGAATTTATGGACGAAATCCATAAGACAGGCGCAAAGCTTTTCGTTCAGCTGACTGCAGGTATGGGCAGAAGCTGGGCTATCACAGAGCTTGTTGCTCCGCTTCATAAGAACAAGTTCACCCGCGCACTTGTTAAGCCGATTCTTGATACATCACACGAGCTGGCATCTCCCAGCCCGCAGCCCTCACGTTGGGCACACGATATCATCTGTCCCGAGATGACAAAGCATCAGATCCACGAGATCATCGAGGCTTTCGCAAAGACAGCAAAGCTCTGCCGCGATGCAGGCGTTGACGGTGTTGAGGTTCACGCTGTTCACGAGGGTTACCTTCTTGACCAGTTCGCAATCGAATTCTTCAACAAGCGTACTGACGAATACGGCGGAAGCTTTGAGAACAGATACCGTTTCGCAGTTGAGGTTGTTAAGGCTATCAAGGAGGCTTGCGGTAACGATTATCCCGTATCACTCCGTTACTCCGTTGAATCAAAGATGAAGGGCTTCTGCGAAGGCGCAATGCCCGGCGAGGAGTACACAGAGGTCGGCCGTGCAATGCCCGAATCAGAGAAGGCTGCAAAGTACCTTCAGGATGCAGGCTACGATATGCTTAACGCTGACAACGGTACATACGACTCATGGTACTGGGCACATCCGCCGATGTATATGCCTCAGAACTGTAACCTTGATGATGTTGCACATATTAAAAAGTTCGTTGACATTCCTGTTGTCTGCGCAGGCCGTATGGAGCCCGACGTCGGCGCTCAGGCTGTTGCAGAGGGCAAGATCGACGGTGTCGGCGTTGCACGTCAGTTCCTTGCTGACCCCGAGTGGATCACAAAGCTCATTGAGGACCGTGTAGAGGACATCAAGCCCTGTATCTGCTGTCACGCAGGCTGCTTCAACTTCTCATCATCAAAGGGCCACGCTAATACTCAGGATCTCTTTGACACAATGGGACTTTCCCGTTGCGCAATCAACCCGAAGACAATGCAGTCCAAGAAGTATAAGATTCTTCCCGCTAAGAAGAGTAAGAAGATCGCTGTTATCGGCGGCGGTATCGGCGGTATGGAAGCTGCTATCGTTTGTGCACAGCGCGGTCATAAGGTTGATCTTTACGAGAAGAGCGACAAGCTCGGCGGTGTATTCATCGCAGCAGCTGCTCCCTCATACAAGGAGAAGGACCGTGACCTTATCGCTTGGTACAACCGCGAGGTTAAGCGTTACGACGCTATCAAGATTCATATGAACGCAGAGGTTAAGGATATCGCTTCTCTCGGCGCTGATGAGGTTATCATCGCAACAGGTTCAGTTGCAAACAAGATTCCCGTCAAGGGCGCTGAAAAGGCAATTGAAGCAGTTGACTTCCTTCTCGGCACAAAGACAGTAGGCGACAACGTTGTTGTTGTCGGCGGCGGTCTTACAGGCTGTGAAATCGCTTATGAGCTTTACCTCCAGGGTAAGAATCCGACAATCATCGAGATGCAGGATGACCTTATCACAACTCCGGGTGTTGCTCTCGCTAACACAAGCTACCTCCGTGATTTCTTCAAAACAAACAAGGTTCCCGTTTATCTTGAGACAAAGACAACCGAAATCACAGACACAAGCGTAACTGTTATGACAAAGGACGGCAAGTCAATCACAATCCCGACTGACAACGTTATCCTTTCAGTTGGTTACAGACCCGCTCCTATTGCAGAGAAGGCAAAGCACGTTCACGTTATCGGTGACGCAAAGAAGGTCGGTAACCTTCGTACCGTTATCTGGGGCGCATGGGACGTTGCAATGAAGCTTTAATCCTATAAAATTTATAAGCGGATTGAGATTAAATGATTTCAATCCGCTTTTTATTGTTTTATTTCGGATTTGTGATATACTGTAACTGTAAAAGCTCATATCCAAGGAGGCTGAACTATGTTTTATTTAGCTATTTGTGCTTTTCTTACCCTCCCCGTCGTTTCGGTTATCTATTTTATCACAAGCACTGTCAGCTACAGCTATGCGTTAAAGAATAGCAGGCAAAGCCCCGACAAATACAGCGCAGAAGAATTAAAGTCTCGCAAAAGAAGCTTTATAATTTCATTTTGCCTTGCGGCTTTTATGGTCGTGTCCGCAATTGCAGTTGCTGTTTTGTTCTATGGTGGCATCGCCTATATGTGAGGTGGCAGATATGACCGAACGCCGATTTTTAAAAATTCTGATTGCCGTTATCGCGGTCTGCACCGTGCTGACGGTTGCACATCTGATATATGATTTTTATGCATACCAGCATTGCTCGATAATACATTTTATTGCAAAGGAGCTGTGGTGATATGAAAAAATCAAAGCAGCTTCTGACCATATTTTTTGTCATACTTCTGTTCGCAGCCTTCAATCTCGGCATTTACTCGTTGCTTACAGTCCGTCTTTCCAATAATTTCAGCGATACCTCGCAATCAAAAATGATTGACGTCAGCCGCTATCTTCCGCACGAAGAAAACTCAGAGCTGGCAAAAATCAACTCCTCGCTGAAGCTGTCGGAAAATCTGCCCGTGCTCGACGGTGCGGCGGCGCTTGTGCCCGTCTACGCTTCGGTTATCGACGCGGTTTATCCCGAAGGCTCGGTCACCTACGAGGGCGGTAAATTCTCCGACGATAATTTTTACGGAGAAAATTTTGCCGAGGACAGTAAAATGCAATACAAAAACACCGTCCGCGGTTATGAGGCAATCGTTGACGGCACGACGGATATTCTTTTCTGCGCCGCACCCTCGGCAGAGCAGAAGCAATACGCCGAGAAAAAGGGCGTTGAGCTTGTCTACGTTCCCGTAGGGCTCGAGGCATTTGTGTTTTTTGTCAACAAGGATAATCCCGTTGACAGCCTGACCGTCGAACAGGTCAGGGATATTTACGGCGGCAAATATAAAAACTGGTCCGATGTCGGCGGAGCTGACCGAATTATAAATCCCGTCACCCGAATGCAGGGAAGCGGAAGCCAATCCGCTATGGACGCCTTTATGAAGGATCGCGAAATCGCACCGAAATCCCCTCTCGCTTTTATGGGCGGAGCGATCGGCTTTTCCTTCAGATATTATATGGACGGCATTGTCGGTAACGAGGATGTCAAGATGCTTTCGCTGGGCGGTGTTTATCCGAGCGCGGAAAATATCCGTAACGCAAGCTATCCCGTTGTTGCGCAGTTTTATGCGATTTACCGCGCCGATAATACAAACGAAAATATCCCCGTTCTGATTGACTGGATACTTTCGGACGAGGGACAGACTCTTATCGAAGAATGCGGTTACGTACGGATTAACTGAATTGAATTTTCTTCTGCCCGAAAAATTCGGGCAGTTTTTTTGTACACTTTTTCAATTGAAACATCACATTAAGCTGTGCTACAATTAACATATATTTTTCCGAAGAAGGTGGCCGAATGGGTAAAATCAAAGCCGTAGATAAGGCTAAAAGCATTTTTAATACCGCCAAGGAGTATTGGACAACTCCGCCTAAGGGCAACTACATTCCCTACAAGGAGATTGCATCCCTCAGCGGTGCAGGCTTCGGCGTTCACTGGCTGACGCTTCTCGCAAGCACAATCGGTCTTAACGCCTCCAACTTTCTCGTCGGTGCCTGTATCGGACTCAAGCCTATGGATTTGCAGATTATGCTCAATGTCGCGAATCTTATCGGCATTCCGCTCGGCATCTTCCGCGCGTGGTACTATGACAATCATCACCTCAAGGGCGGTAAATTCCTGCCGTTCATTCAGTCCACGGCTGTGCCGATCGCACTCATCCCGCTGATTTTTGTCTGGCTGCCGTATGAAAATTTCGATTACATCACAAAGGTGATCGTCGTCGAAATTATGTATCTTCTGCTGAATGTTTTTCTCAGCTTCTATAACGAAAGCTATACATATTTTCAGCAGATCATCAGTCCCGACGCTCAGGAACGCGCAACAGTTATGAGCCTTTCGCAGGTTGTTTATTCAATGGCACCCACGATCACAAACCTTTTAGTTCCGACAATTGCCGGTCTGACGTGGGGTCTCGATAACATCTGGACGTACAGAGTGATTTATCCCGTTTTTTCGGTAATCGGTCTCATAATGAGTCTGGTTTTCTTCCGCAAGGTTAAGGAAAGGCTCATTCTCCCGAAGAAAAAGCCCGAGCCCGTGCGGATGCTCGATGCTATACGCGAGGTTGCAAAGAATAAATATTATTGGATAATTCAGATTGCAGGCTGGGTTGTTTTCCTTGAATCGGGATACGGTGTTGTTCTCGGCTGGTCGTTTGTTTACGGTCACGGCGGCGAATATGACGCAATGCTCGGCATCGCAAACACGGTTATCAGCAATGCGGCACTCTGGTCAATGCTTTCTGCGCCGTTCGTCATCAAATGGATGGGAAAGCGCAACCTGCTTATCACAGCAAACACAATAAATATTTTCGTTATGATTATCCTCTATTTCGTTTACGAAAATCTGATTCTGATTTGTGTGCTGTGGTATTTCAACACCTTTATAAACACCTTCTGGAACATCGTTCAGCACAATATTCAGGCAGATATGAGGGATTATCACCAGTGGAAAACAGGTGTCCGCGTTGACGGACTTTTCGGTCCTCTCGGTATGATCGGCACGGTTATCGGCTTTTTCACCGGTATGGTATACCCTGCCATTTACGAAAAGCTTGGCCTGCAGGAGAATTATGATGTTCTCTACAACGACAGTCTGCGCAACAACCTTTTTGAAATTCTTATCATCTGCTCCGCTGTCGGCGCCTTCCTCAACCTCATCCCCTTCTGCTTCTATGACCTGACGGAAAATAAGCACAAGGCATACGTAAGCGTTCTTAAAATCCGCGCAATGTTCGAGAACCACGCTCTCGGAGAGCTTGAGGATGCCGAGCTCGAGGATGCAATGGAGCTTATTCTTCAGGCAAAAGAGCTCTACGGCAAGGAAAAGACTCCGATTGACAAAACCGCTTTAAAGGCGGCACGCAAATTGCCGAAGAAAACCGAAGAAGAAAAATCTTACCGTAAGCAGGCAATTAAAGCTGCAAAGGATGAGCTTCACCGAATCAGGGAAGAAAACCTCGCAATTGAGCGCGCCCCGATTATTATGGAGGATCTCAACAAATTTACAGGCTCTGCGGCACAGATAAAAGCATCACAAATGCTGCAGGATGCTTCTTACGGCAAGGTTCATCTTTACGAAAACGCAAAGAATGAATTCCGCGCGGCAAAGAGGCTTCCGAAAAAGACCGAGGAGGAAAAAGCTATCCGCTCAGATGCAATCAAATGCGCACGGGTTAAGAAGGAATCAGCATCACTTATCCGCCGTCTCGGCATAGAGAATATTTCCGAGCCCGACGAATCGGTTAAGGAGGCACTTATCAACAAGGAAGCCTCCGGCTTTATCGAATCTATAAAAATCAAGCGTGAGCTTCGCGTTTTCCTTAAAAAGGAATCAATGTACACGCGCATCATCAAGCCTTACACGGATGCACAGAGCTACCTTGAGCAGAAAAAATATTACACGCACTACAACGAGCTTGAGGAAAGATACCGCGGGCTTGTCGGCTACAGAGCATAAAAGAAATCCCCTGAAGCAGCAGCAAGCTGTAAGCTTCAGGGGATATTTTTATCTGAAAAGTCCAAGATCGATCGCATCCGCGACAACCTGACCGCCTTTTTTGTTCGGATGAAGCTTGTCTCTGCCGAGATATTCATCCTTCGAGCAATCCGGCTTTTCCGGATTCAGGCAAAGGCTTGCCTGGTCATAAACGGCGTAGAATTTTCCTTTATTTTCTTCAAGAAGTCGGTTATATTCCTTCAGAATGGCAACCTTCTCCGCATTTGAATCGGGAGTTGAGCCAAAATGAAGGACATTGAATACAATCATCTTTTTGCCCTTTTCTTGGAGTCTGTCAGATACGGAGACAACCGCATCAAGCGCCTGCTTCGCCGTCGGCTTTTCCGACCTTGGTGCGGAAATCGTTCCGTACTGTAAAAAGTCGTTTGTGCCAAGAGCAAAAACAACGTATTCCGTGTCGTCATAGTTTAGGACATCACGCTGCAGCCTGTTCAGACCGCTGATGCCGAAAAGTCCCTTCGCGATAAAGCGCGGGCTGAAATCGAGACGGATACGATTACCCATTATCGACTTGTTGATAACCGAATATCTTCCATTGTATTCCTTACGGATCCTCTCCGTAAAAGCATTTGTCCAATAGCCCTGCTGGCTGATTGAATCGCCGAAAACAGTGATTGCCGTCGCTCCCGTTTCATTGAGAAGCTCAACAGACTGAAACAGCGGAATCGGCTTATGAAAGTACATTCCCAGCACCTTCGACGCAATCTCCCGGACCGTGTCGCGCGGGCGTCTTTCGTTCACTACGCTTTGCTGTGCAGTAACGTTACCCTTTGCTGTAATAAGTCCGACGTTATCAATAAGATTTCCGCTTCGCAGTGCACCCTCTTCAACATACGCGCTGACACAGAAATATCCGTCAACCTCAACCGAAAAATCCACAGGGTCAGTCTTCACAATTTCACCTTTTTTAATGATAAATGACGTCTGACCGTTGACCGTCAAGGCCTTGTATGTACCACAGAAGCTTCCGTTTTCATCACAATTTGCAACGGTCAGCGCACCGATTTTCACATCGTTTACGGCGTACTCGTTGGAAAGCTCAAGCCTTATCATTTTGCCGGATATCGCTGACGAAACAACCATACGATAGGTCTTGGGACATGGCGGATAATAGAAAAAAGACAGTGCCGAATGCGCCTGACCCCAGGTCTGCACCCACTTTTCTGACATAAAAATCACCCTTCTCCGTCCTGCTTTTTACTGTCTGTGACGAAAAGATTCAGCTTGCCGTACAATGTTTTTCTTGTTGCTGCTTCGGCAACGATTTTTTTCGGCTCAATCTTCGTCCGCTTGCCGAAAAGTGATCGCAGAACATATCTGCCGAGATAAAACAGCCATCCGAAAGGCAAAAGCAGCTTGCATTTTTTCGCCGCCGGCCATTTTACATATATAATGTCGTTGACCGATTCAATAAACTGACCGACCATTGACTTTTCCTCAATTCCGCCCTTTGATGCATTTGATATGAGCAGACTTTCGTGCGTTCTGGCACCCGATTTCTGACCGAAATTACCGCCCTTGAACATATCTCTGACGATACCCTCTTCGAGTGCTTTATCACGTTCGCCCGCCCAGCTTTTTTCGGGACAGCCGAGTGTCAGCGTGCAGATTCTTGTGATAAGCCTTGTAAAATCCCATAAGCCGATCTGACGGAGCTTTTCCTCAAAAACCGAGCAGAATTCCTCGTCAGTAAAGCCCTTGACAAACACCGCCCAGTCGCACAGGTGACGAAGTCCGATTCCCTCTGTCGTCATATGATGCGACATATGAAGAAGCATAATAAGCCCGTGATGAAAAACGGACGGAACGGTGATTTCCCCGAAAACAGTCTCCTGCTCACGTGCACAGTCAAGGATATCCGCGAGGTAGCCCTGCACAACAGCGCCGACCCTTCCGTCGGGAATACCTGCAGGCTCAAAGTGCATCTCGTATCGGCAATCGTTATATTCATAAACAATATGATAGAAGTGTCCTCTGTCGCTTCGTCTGAAGCCTTTTTCGGTAAGCAGAGCATCCGCTTTTTCGTAATCCGAGCGATTTATAAGAAAATCAACGTCGCCCATTGAGCGGACAAACGGATCCGGATAGTATGCCGCGGAAGCCGCACCCTTGATAATGCTATACGGAATTCCCGCCGAATGCATCACAGAATGCAGGAAAACGTGCGCCTTGTTGACGGCAATGTTGCGGCTCATCTGCATCTGGAGAAAACGCCGTATGCTCCCGAGCTCCTCTTCACTGCAAAATTCACTGTTGATTTTTGAAAACGCCAGCACAGACACCGTCTGAATGTACGCCTCGTATTTCAGCGCAGTCCAGTCGAGCTTGTCCGTATCAAGCGGACGCGCATTCCCGTTCAACGCATCCGAAACAAGAAAAAGGAGCGTCTGTTCAGTTGAATTCAAAAAATCCCAATTACCCACTAAACAAACCTCCTTTTGATTTTATATTCTTTCGATGCACGGCAAAACCGCGTTACCCCAATCCTTGAACCAGTGTTTGAGGTTTTCGGATTTATCACCGTGCTCAACATCAAAGCGTAATGCAGTCGCGCGATCATAAAACATTACCGAGCCCGCCTGATCCTGATCGTAGAGAATCACATCCACCGTATATTTACCGGGAACAAGATAGGATGTATCAAGCTTATACTCTGCGGTATTAACACCTTTTTTGTGCTCCAGCTCCCCGCCGAAAATAACACCTACAGGTGTTGTATCAATTCCGTTGATTACCATTTTCATAAGCAGACGCTCGTCGTCATTCTCACTGTTCCACTCAATACGGAACGGCACAACGTCCCCATAGCTGAATTTATTGGTTTCCGTTTCATAAAGATGAAGATTCTGAAGCAAATGACGCTTGTTGCATTTGGGATGTCTCTTTGCTTTTGAGGTATCAAAGAATACCGCATTATCCATTTCGTCATTCTGCATATAAACGGCAATAGCCTCTTCTGTTGAGCCTTCGAAAATCTTTTTTCCGTGACCGAGAACTATGCAGCGCTGACAGAGGCTTTTAACCGTTGCCATATTGTGACTGACGTAAACAACTGTTCTGCCGTCCTTCTCGGCAACCTTATTCATTCTGTTAATACACTTATTTTGAAAATTAATATCACCGACAGCGAGGACCTCGTCCATAATAAGAATTTCACTGTCAAGATGTGATGCAACAGAGAAGGCAAGCTTAACCTTCATGCCGCTGGAGTATCTCTTGACAGGAGTATCAATAAACTGTCCAACCTCCGAGAACTCTACGATTTCATCAAATTTCTTATCAATTTCCGCCTTACTCATACCGAGAATGGCGCCGTTAAGATATACGTTTTCGCGGCCTGTAAGCTCAGGATGGAAGCCTGTTCCGACCTCGAGCATACTGGTTATTCTGCCGTTAAGATAAATATTACCCTTTGTCGGAGCGGTAACACGGCAAATCAGCTTAAGAATAGTTGATTTGCCTGCACCGTTATGACCGAGAATGCCAACAGTTTCACCCTTTTTTATGTCAAAGGACAAATCATCAAGCGCAAGGAATCTCTCGTTCTTCCCGTGTGCCTTCTCACCTATTTTCAGATTCGGGTCTTCTTTATGTAATAGTTTTGCAAGGCCTGATTGTATTTCACCCTTAAGCGTTGCGCCTCCGATTGCGCCGAGGCGATACTCTTTAGAAACATTTTCAACTTTGATTGCAAGCTCTTCCATAGCGCACCTCACACCGTATCCATAAATGTCTTTTCGGACTTACTGAACATTACTGCACCCAACAGCGCCACCGCCACCGTCGTCACACAGCTGATCGTATAAAACATCCAGTCAATTTCACCTGTCCCTAAAAAGGCGTATCTGAAAATATTGATTGACGGAGTAACCGGATTAAGCATATATATTTTATACAACAAAGTTCCCGGCGCAAGCTGTGAACGGCTGAACATATCATAAGCAACCGGAGAGCAATATGACCAAAGACTAACACCAAAAGAAACAACCATTGCAAGATCTCGATACTTTGTTGTCAAAGAAGATATAATCATACCAAAACCCATACCAAGCACAGCAAGCTGAATCAGAAGAACGGGAGTCATAAGAATATAGAGATTCGGGGAAACACCTGCATCGGTTATCATATAGTAAACAAGGAAGCAAAGCATAAAAGCAAACTGAATAAAGAAGCCTATAAACTGCGAAATCGCTGTTGAAATAGGCATAACAAGACGCGGGAAATACACCTTACCCAAAATAGCCGAGTTTCCTGTAAAAGTATGCGAGGTTTCGGTAAGACAGCTTGAAAAAAGTGTCCACACTATTGTTCCCGAGAGATAAAATATAAAATTCGGAACACCTGATGCGCCAAGTCCCGCAATGTTTCCGAAGAACACAGAATAAACAACCGTTGTAAAAAACGGCTGTATAATTGCCCAAGCAGGGCCGAGAACAGTCTGCTTATACTTAGCAACAAAGGTTCTTCGGACAAAAAGAAATATAAGGTCCTTGCAATTTTTAAGGCCCTTGATGTCCATATCAAAAAACTTGTTTTCCGTTTTTACAATCGTCGTCCATTTTTGTTCCATAGTTACCTCCTGTGTTTGGGTGGAAGTTTTAAACAATCGCCCAGTATTAAATTCCATTTTTCCGGAAAAAGTTCTGCAAACCCTCCTGTAGGAAAAAATGTGGTTTCTCCAAAATATATTTTCCCCGATAAATTGTACAAGTCAACTCTAACGTACGGAAGACCCTCTGATAATTTCGCTGCAATATTTTTCATTTCTTCATAGTTATCTGGTTTAGAAAAAAACGAATTCTCCGGTGAACGCGGATGAACTGAATGAATGATAGGCAACGGTTTGTAACTCATATCAAAATAATCTAAATATGTTTCATTGTTTTGGGTCGTCACAACATACATATATTGGGGAATGCCATTAAAACAATGAAATTTATAATCCGTTAAACAATCCGAGTCGATTTCACTTATATACTTTTCACAAACAATTTTTCTTTTGATTTTTTTATAAGGCCATTCCCTTAATTTCTTATAATAGTCACGACTCAGTCTATATCGAAGTTCTTCTTTCGTCTTTTCAATATCTAACCTGCTCTTATCACGGCATATAATAACACCATTATCGTGATTACATTTGAGAACAAATTCGTTTGGCAAAGCATCAAAATCGATTTCGTCTGGGGAATCCCATACCCCTAAAAGAGGCACAAGATACTCTTCTCCGATTTTCTCAGCAATATACTCTCTGGCTTTATACTTATCAACCATTACAGTATATTCAGGTCGTCGGTCATATAATTTAAGCCAGTTTTGCTTTTCATTAAAAGTCTTCGGGTTCCTTAAGTTGAGCTTTTTACCCGTTCTTTGCTTATACAGCTTTTTCAAATAAATCTTATCCGGTAAAATGCAGGTATAAGTTCCTTCTATAGTAAAGTATTTTTTATAAAATTTTATAAGATCTCTTTTTAACTTATAAAGCGATTCAATCAACAGCATTATTCTCATCTCCATTGGTTTTTACAATTTTATACTGTTCCGGACGCTTTCCTAATAACTGTATCAAGCTTATGTTTCCCGGAAAAGGCTCGGTATCTCTATAGATTCCTTCATCATGCCACTCTTCATTCCAGTAAACTTCGCTTGTATACTTCTGCGGTAGGCGATTATTTAGAAAAAATTTATTTTTAAAAGGTAGCAAATCAAACTCTTGGATTTCCTTTTCCGTACACAAATCCATCCTCGACATTTTGATAAAAATATTATCAAAATTCACTCTTGCTTTTCTTCTGTTCCATTTTTCCAGAGCCTCTGCCTGCGATTTGTAGTGCAGAAAAACTATTTCAACATCACCAAGAATTCCGATAGGCTTATCTGTTTGATTGCGCTTCTGTACTTCTTCATAATACTTGGATTCTGCAGGCTCAATGAATTTCAACGGCATATCCAGGTATCTGCGCAGATCCGAAATAAACTTTATATAATCCGGTGCAAAGAAATACAAGCCTACCGTAGGTGACAGATACGGCATATCAAGATACTGGTACGCTCTCCCCGCCCAACAGTTATTGGAAATTATCGTGAAATCCTTGTTCTTCAGAAACAGCTTTGTGAAAAATCGTCTGATTTCGTACGGTCGTTTCTGAATCCATTGACGGAAATTATTCAGTTTTCTTTTTATATAAATTCCCTTCATAATTTCTCCTGCGCTATTTTTTCAATAAAATCTATCCATAGCTGCGCAATACGATCCGCAGAAAGCTCACCTCTGATTTTTGCTGCATTCTGCGAGCACTTTTGGGCTAATCCACCGTCTTCAATCATCAACTTCATTGCATCACAAAGAGCATCCGCATCGTTCATCGGAACGAGCAAGCCGTTTTCTCCGTGTCGGATCATTTCCCTTGCCCCTCCGCCAAGACAATCTGTACATATGCACGGAAGGCCAATCGCCATAGCCTCAATCATAGAATTGGACAAACCCTCAAAATCTGAGGACGAAACAAACATCGCACAGTCACGGATAATACCATGAATATCTCCGCGGGGAGGTAATATTTTAATATACTTCTCTGCGCCGAGCTCTGCTAACATTCTGATAAGCTCTTCTTTAATTTTCTCTTCATTTTCCGCTACTGTATTTCCGTAGATTTCAAGAGTATATTCAGGATATCTCTCGTGCAGTTTTATAAATGCTCTTATCATCATCGGAAGATTCTTCTGATCGGCAATACGGCAGAAATTAACCGCCACCTTGCGTCTTTCTTCTGTATAAGGTTCCGGTAAATCAGGCTTCACCGGATTTCGGATGACAGCTGCATTTTTAAAAGTATCCCCAAAAAATTCAAGCTCATCATGTGTTTGTAAGACTGCACCCGATGCGTTTTTGAGCAGATGCAACAAGCGTTGTCTCTTTGCTTCATCTTCAGGAAAATCAATCTCCGGAGCGTTTCTCTCCGCATAGATAATCCTGTTGCCAAACTTTTTTGTTGCACAATAAGTAATATCAAAATAACCGATTCCGAAAGTTATATATATGCTGTCCCGATGCTTAATGGCATATGGAATCAACGCCTCACCTTTCCGGATATCGCGTATTGCTCTTTCGAGCTTTTCATCAACCACGGGTATATTTTTTGTGATATATCTAAGCTTTTTTAACAGACTGATTTTGTTGTTATATTTTTCTTTAATTCTCACAAAATCATCATCGTTTTTATAAGCTTCTTTAAAATCCTTCAAAGAAACAAGATTTACCCCTTCTTCGCGCTTAAAAAACACATCCTCTGCAATTTCTCCCGTGACAAGTATATCAACGGAAAATCCCTTTTTAGCAAACGCATTCGCCAGATTGGTTGAACGCATCGGAACTCCGCCGTTTTTGTAATTGCCAACCACGAAAACTATGTGCTTCATTATCGCTTTCCTCTTATCGTTTTGTAAACATTATTCTCTGTAAGCGCATCAATCAGCGGATTAATGTATTTTCCTCTGAACTCTGCGTTTCGCTTGTATCGTTCGGTATACGGAATAAACTTTTCCGCTTTCTTTTTCACAATAAACTCATAATACTTCCTGTAAAGAGGACTTAGTTTATCAGTCTGTATATGACCCTTAAAGCGCTCGCAAATCGGGTCATTGATAACCTCGTTTATAAGCTCAATACGCTTACTTATATTGTTCGGACAAAGAGGCTTCATTTCATTTTCAATGCAATCTGTCGCAAAGAAAAACGCACGTAGATGCATCTGATCCATAAGATCAAGCTCTTTGAAATTCTCTGTATCCTTATACAGGATTTCAATAAGATATGTATAAAGCGGCCACATATTTTTTGTGTATCCGCGAGAAAGCGAATCCGCTACGACACGGTTGTGGTACAACGGTTCAGCAATGTAATAATAATTCTGTGCTACCAATGTAGCTTCATAAGTAAGCTGCAAATCCTGGCTTCTGCGAAGTCTTCGGTCGAATTTTATTCCATTTTTGTCGAGCAATTCTTTTTTATAAAGTCTCAGGCAATTAGACCAACGAAGTGCACGTTTATTGCCGCCTTTACCTACATACGCCAAGGTGTGCGGTAAAATTTCAGATTTTATTTTTTCTCGGTCGTATGCTCCCGAAGGCATTTCAGGCGTAAAGACATATCCGTTCTCGTTCTGCATACAGTTACAGAAAACTATATCCGAATCGTTTGTTTTAGCGGCCGTATACATTTTATCATACATATCCGGCTCTGACCAGTCATCTGAATCTACAAAACCGATATATTCGCCTTGTGCCAGCTTCATGCCGTCATCGCGGGCAGCGGCAAGTCCCTCATTTTCTTTGCGGAAATACGTTACCCTCTCATCATCAAGATATTTCTTACAGATTTCGGCGCTGCCGTCTGTTGAACCGTCATCGATGAGAATGATCTCGATTTCTTTGAGTGTCTGATTGACAACACTGTCGAGGCACTGCTCAAGATATTTTTCCGCATTGTAAATCGGAACTATAACGCTGACTTTAATCATTTACTACTTCCATCCACTTCTGTATGATTTTATTTAACGACTGTTCTTCTCTGATTTTAACGGCATTGCAAGACAGCTTTTCTGCAAGTCCGTCCTCTTCAACTATGCGCTTCATCGCGTTCGCCAGAGCTTCAGCATCTCTGACAGGAACAAGCAATCCGTTTTCGCCGTCTTTTATTACAGCTCTTGCTCCGCCTGCAGGACAATCGGTGCATACACACGGTAATCCTATTGCCATCGCTTCAAGCATTGAGTTGGACATACCTTCATAATCAGATGAAGACACAAACATTGCATAATTTTTTATGCTTTCGTGGATGTTTTTTCTGGAAGGCAGAATTCTGATATAATCCTCGCATTTGCAGCGTTTGATTTCATCCTCTACCGTCTGCAGATAGCCTTCCACGCCATTACCTACTGGATCTCCGATGATTTCAAGCTCGTAATCCTGAAAAACCTCTCTGAATTTCGCAAAAGCTTGCACAAGAAGACAAAGATTTTTCTGATCTGAAATCCTGCAGAAGTTTACAATCTTTTTTTGTCTTTCTCCGCTGTACAGCTCAGGTAAGTCTGCTTTTACAGGATTGAAAATAACAGTTCCGCTGACACCGATGTTCTGTTCATACCATTTCTTTACATCAGGTGACTGAAAAACAATATCATCTGCTTCCCGGAATTTTGTTTTCAAAAAAGCCATCGTCGTCTTGCTTGCAAGCGACTGGCACGGGTCTCCTCTTTCGGAGATGATTACTCTGTTTGTTTTCCCTGCAGAAAGTAAGGTGTAAAAAATGGAATCATAAAGAAACGCTATTGCCGTTGCATTTTTATTATCTTTAAAATACTTCTTCAGCCATTCAATCTGTCCGAAATTCCGTGAGTAATACTTAAGAATTGATGATTTCTCCGCACTGTGCTTATTTTTTAACTTTCCGATGAGCCTTGCCCACAGCATAAGCAGCTTCGGTTCCGGTGATGAATCCGCAGAAGCTTTTGTCGCATCGGGCAGAGAAATAACACATATCCGTTTATCAATATTCGTCAGATCAGCCTCGCAAAGCGACTGGTGTGTCAGGATAAGAGTCACCTGCTTACCCTGCTCGGTAAAAGCTTTGCTGAGAAGAGAAACTACCCTCTCAGCACCGCCGCCGTTCATTACTTTTATTAGAAATACGATTTGTTTGTTCATTTGCCAAGCACCTTCGATTTTAAATCTCGGATTTTTCGGACTGTTTTTTTCTTTATAAAGAAAAGAAGGATTGAGAAATATTCCTTGCTCTTCAATTTTTCAAAAAGCTTTCGGTATGTCTTGTTTTCATACTCGTTCGGATTGTTTTCAACACCCTCGGGCAGCATCGATGACCAGTTATAGTTCAGAATCAATTTTATATCTTTTAAGCATTTCGCGTTTTCCATATACTTGGAAAAGGTATACATCGTTTCATTCAGCCACCGTGCCTTGAGCTTCTGACGGTTTTCTCCATTATCCATTCCCCATTTGGGAAGAAGCTCGGTTAATCTTTCATAGACATAGAGTATGTTTTTCTTGTCGATGTTCTCAGCCGAAAAGCTTCGGGAAATACTTTGATTATTAGTTCTGTAATTGTACAATGAAATATTGGTGTTTACAACTTTTTTTGCTAGTGTTATAAGATTAATTGATCTGAACCAATCTTCCGCCATATTTTTTTCGTAATACAAGCTGTAATCGGTTGCATCCTTTTTAAGCAATTCTGTTTTAACCGCTTTCGTCCAAATCGGAATGGTGCTTGTTGAAAATAGCAGGCTTGAATACAGCTCTTTTTTTCTTTCACCTTCATAAGTGCCCAACGCTTCAGATATAATACGTTTTCTTGGGATTACTGTGCCATCGGTAAAATATGAAAAAGAATATATTACGATATCTGCATCAGGATTCTGTGTATAAACATTTGATATTTTTGCAAGAAGACAATTATCTGCAAAATCATCCGAATCAACAAACAGGCACACATCACCTGCTGCATTTTTTATGCCGGCCTCACGAGCTGATACAAGTCCTTCGTTTTTTTTATGATATACTTTTACAATCTCAGGATTTTCCTCTGCGTATTTATCACAAATTTTACCCGAGCTGTCTGTTGAGCCATCATCAACGAGTATTATTTCGTACTCACCGTCATAGTCCTGTGAAAGTAATGAATCGACACACTGCTCCAGATATTTTTCAACATTATAAACCGGAACAAGTATGCTGAATTTCATAACCGTTTCACCCCTCTAAAATATCCTTCCACTGCGATTTAAAAGCCTCAAATTCCGATAGATTATCCTGATTTTTTAAGTTGCCTTTAACAGAGTTATATAAAGACTTACTGTCCGACAGCTTTCTGACGGCTTCCGCAATCGCCTCGGCATTGATATCACAAAGCAGTCCGTTGACACCGTCATCAATCAGCTTTTTCCCTCCGACCGTTGCAGTAGAAACAATCGGCTTTTTTAGTATGCACACTTCTGAAATTGTCATTGGTGACGCTTCCTCATACGACGGCTGTACATATATATCGCACGCCGCCATATACGGGTACGGGTTTTTCTTCATTCCCGTGATAACGATTCTTTTTTCAAGACCTTTATCTGAAATCAGCCTTTCCAGTCGCTGTCTTTCAGGCCCGTCACCTACAAAAAACCAGACAAAATCAAGTCTATGATTATTAAGAATCTCCGCAGCCTGTACGGCAAGATCAAAGCCTTTGACCACAGCAAGGCGTCCGCATGAGCACAAGCAAAGACGGCTTGTTTTATCAATTTCAAAAGCCTTACTCTGCTCCCTTACCAGATTACCGTCAGAATAATTCTCTACAATTTTTATTTTCCCGCAAGTCTCGGGATACCATTTTTCTATCAGTGCCTGCTGTTGCTCATGTAATGCAACCACAGTATCAAACACCGGTAAAATCCTTTCATGCATTTCGTGATGATCATCTGTGCTTGTATGAAAAAATACTATTTTTTTGTCCGCATTTATGTAATCAGCTACAAACTCAGCAACATAACCCTGAACGTACGCAACTGCAACGTCATATTTTTCTGTTACGAAATACGCGTGATGTTCATATTGCATTGAATTATCAGCTATTTTTCGCGCCAGCTTCGCTTTCGCGTTTTCAGCCTTCTTGTTGTTTTTCAACAGCTTATATAAAAGCTCTTGTGTCTGCAACAAAATTGCGTACGGTTTTCTGTAATAATGGTGAGAATCTTCATTGATAATAACTCTGACCCGTCCGTCTATAAACTGCAACAAATCTGTCCTGTTCTTTCTTAGGTAGAGTGTCACATCATATTTATCATAATCCAGTGCTTTAAGGGCGCTGATCAAAGACTTCTGTACTCCGCCGACAGTCAGGTGGTGAGCTACTATCAATATTTTCTTTTTCTCCATTATAACAGCTCCATCCATTTTTTTGCTGTATTTTCAAGTGAAAGCTCTTCACGGATTTTCGCCGCATTTTCAGACAGCCTATCTGAAAGCGCCTTGTTTCCTGCTATTTTTTTGAAAGCTTCACACATCTCTTCGCTGTTTCCGACCTCCGTCAGAAAACCGTTCTCGCCGTTTCTGATAACCGCCGCCGCACCGCCGACAGGGCAGTCCGTGCATACAACCGGCATTCCGATAGCCATTGCCTCAAGCATTGCATTGGACATGCCTTCGTAATCGGAGGAGTTGGCATATATCGCATCACGAATTATCGTACTATGAATCTGTGCATCGAACGGCAAAAGATCAATCTTGTCCGTTATTCCGAGCTTTTCAGCAAGACTCATCGCCTCTGCAAATGATGCTTCATCATCACTATTCTGGGTTTCGCCGATTATTTTCAATCGGTAGCCTTGAATATCATTACTGAAAAGGGCAAAAGCACCAACCAAAACAGATAAATTCTTTTGTCTTGATATTCTGCAGAAGGTCGTTATATTCTTCTCCCTTTCGCCTGTATAAGGCTCGGGTAAATTGTTTTTTATAGGATTATATATTACGGTTCCCTTTGCAGCTATCGCGGGAGGATATATTTTTTTTGCATCCTCTGTCTGGAAAACCACCGCATCCGCACGTCTGTAATATTTGTCAATAAAATTATATCCGTAACGCTTTCGGATAAGTCTTTCGGGATTACCTCTCTCTGAAACTATAACTCTGTTACCAAGACCTTTGAGCGCAAGAAGTGTCATCGGAATTGACGGCTGCAGGAAGGAAAGCACCGTAGCATCGGGGTTATCCCTGAATATTTTTCTCAAGGCTTTTATTTCAATGCTGTATTCGGAAATAAACGAAAGATATGCGAATACAGCAGGTACAGCTTTTTTAAATCCTTCAAAAGTCCTGCAGATAACCGAAGAAAGTATCCTTAAAGCCTTATTCCCGACCTTCCGGAAATTATTATTCTTAATCGTATCTTTAATACAGGTAACGGTAATCTGCGGATTAAGATCGCAGTTAATAATCTCTTCCATATTCATGGAGGTTATTACAAACTCGCAGCCGTATCCGTTTTTATGAAATTCATTGAGAAGCAACGCCGCCACACGCTCGGCTCCTCCGCCCTTCATTACGGGCATTACCATTATCACTTTTTTCTTCATCGATTTATCTCCGTAGCTTTTTAAACGGTATTTCAATCATTTTATATGCTGCCCAGAATATTTTGCCGTAGCATCTCATTCGCAACGCCGTATTATCGTAGGCGTTGTTTTTTAATATGTCTGCAATGATTTCTCTGAGCTTATTTTTATTTACCTTTTTATCGTTCTCGTTAAGTCTTTCGTAGATGTTGAAGCAATTAAATGCACAACGCGCAGTATAAGCTTTTGCGAAATCTTCATCAGCTATTCCGGTCTTTTCAGAAAAGCTTTTAACCTCTTCATAAACCTTTGTGAAGCTTATGAAATGTTTTTCGTTTTTTCTTGAGGTCATTATTGAATTCGCTCTGTAGCGACGATAATACAAAGGAAGGTCGATACAAGAAACTATATCCGCCAAGCACAAAGCGCAAAAAGAAAAAACCATATCTTCATAATATATGCCATCAACAAATAATATTCCCTCTTGATGCAAAAACAACCTTTTAAAAAACATCAACTGAACCGCACTGTGAAACTCATCATTTTTCTGCAACTTAGCGAAAACTTCAGTACCTTTATCGGTTTTATAGCTGTGCTTACGCCTGTAATTCTGACTGACCTTAAAATCATCCTCATCATCAGCAAAAGAAACAGCGTCGAAAAAGACAATATCCGAATTATCATTTTCCGCTTTTTCCGTAAGAGCTTTTATCGCATCCTCGATAATATAATCATCACTGTCAAGAAAATAAACATACTTGCCTTCAGCCTTTTCAAGGCCCGCATTTCTCGCAGAAGAAAGTCCGCCGTTTGCTTTGTGAACAACGCTTATTCTGCTGTCTTTTGCAACATATTCATCGCAGATACTGCCGGATGAATCTGTCGAGCCGTCATCAACGAGTATAATTTCATAAGAGGTGTATGTCTGCCTGAGGACACTGTCCACACATTCGCGCAGATATTTTTCCACGTTGTAGACAGGGATAACCACACTGACCGTTACTTCATTTTTCATTCAAATCAGCCCTTGATATTTTCTTTGGCAACAATAAAAGCTGTTGCCGCAAATCTTTTCGCCTCCGAAAGCAAGCCGTAGGAATAGTGCTTTTTCAGAGCTTTCTGTATTTTGTGATTCAATGCCACCGCTTCTATTTCAGGCTGAGCAATCGCCTTTGAAAGATCAACCTTCATTTTTTCGGCATCCTCATTTCTGCTGTGGACACCGGACTCATCGCAGCCGATGTTGCTGATATACGAATATCTCGGATAAACCGTCAGCTGTCCGTTTTTCACAAGGTGAGCGCCGAATCTTACTGACCACGAGCTGCCGTTTCCTCTTGTCTGTCTGTACAAACGCATAAACCTGTCGCTTCCGTTGGAATTGAGCCTTCCGATAAGCTTCGGGGACTTGTAAAAATCCTTCATTTCGCGAAGCTCCCAGTCAACACCCTGCCACCTGTCACTCCAGGTTGCCCATGTCCAGCTGCAGGATCTGTATGCAGTAAAAATATCCTTTTCGTAATCCTGCGGAAAATCAATTGCCGGTGCATAGCCTGAAATAGCACCGATTAATTTATCGTCCTTGAAATATTCAAGACAGGTATTCATATATTCAAGAAAATGAGGTGATGCCACGCAGTCATCCTCGACAATAATCGCCCTGCCGTATTTCTCAATAACCCTTGTTACACCGTCAATTACCGATCTTGCAAGCCCCTTATTGACTTTGCTTTCCGTAATTTCAACAGCCTTGAAATCATCTGAATTTTTTATTTTCTGTGCTGCCTCGCGCACTCTTCGTACGCCTTCTGCCGCACCTTCATTTTTTGCTCCGTCAGAAAATATGAACAGCTCTGTATCCGCGGCGCCTCTGCACGCCGCAAGGGCCTTATAGGTAAGCATAAAATGATCTGCGCGGTTGTACACAAACATTATCACCGGTGCATTGTTCATATCTGCTTCTCCTTTGTGTTTTCAGACAGAATTGTTTGGTAAGCCGACAGTAAGGTATCCGCATTCAGCTTCGGATCGTGTGTAACTCTTGCTCTTTTTCTTCCGTTCTCCGAAAGTCTGAGTGCCAGCTCATCGCTGTCGAAAATTCTTTTTATATTCCATGCAAGCAGCTGAGGATCATCATTTCTGTAAAAGAGTGCTTCCTTACCGTCATCTGCCATATCCGGCACTCCGCCGACATAAGCTGCAACACATGGTGTGCCGACCAGCATCGCCTCGCCCAGGGTGTTCGGACTGTTTTCAATAGCCGAACAAAGAACATACGCATTAACCGTTGCAAGCTTTTCCGCTACCTCTTGGGCTTTCAGCGGTCCCGTGAACTCAATGTGATCCTGAACGCCGAGATCAGTGATAAGCTTTTTAAGATATGCCGCATATCCCTTTTTAAAAAAGGCTCTGCTGTCATTTTTCTTGTACGGCTCATAGCCGGCAACATATACCTTCACATCGGGATATTCTCTGATAAGCTCAGGTAATGCCTGAACAACAAAATGCAGGCCCTTAAGTGCAAAATATCCGTTACCGACATAAATGGAATGCCGCTGCATTTTTTCCTTATCCCAGCTTTCACCGTAAAACGGCTGCCTGAGAACTCTGTTGCAGGAAAAATATTTCGCCTTGGGGTTGATTGCATAGGTATGAGCCCGATCCCAGGTTGTTCGTCCGAGAACATATGAGGCACCTTCAATTATCTTTCGCTCTGTCTTCATTCTCGGCTTGTACCATTTACGTTTTCTCAGATGCAATATTGCCGCTGCAAACATTTCTGTAAGCGAGCCCGAAAGCAGCATATCGTCGACCTGAAGCTGACCGCACTGATACGAGTACTGTCCGTTCAGAATCCCCTGCATTGATGCAACTGCGGGGATACCCGCCTTTTTCGCTGCGGTAAGCATTGCACCTGCATGAAGGAATTCGGTCCCCTCTATGTGAATAATATCCGGCCTGAAGGAAGATATAATTTCCCCGCACCTGTGTGCAAGCTCATCTGCACTTGTTTTCGGTGAATATGCAAGACTGTAATAGGCGACACCGTTTACTGTCCTGCAAAAATCCGTGCCGGGCTCGCATTTACAGGCTATGGCAAGCTCGATATCCTTAACCCCTTTAAGCTGTGATGACATCGCCTCAACCCAGCCGCCGAGAACCTCAGGCTTCATATTCATTTCAAGAGCCATATCCGTCGGTATTAGATTTACAGTCCAGAGAAGCCTCATTCTTTAACACCCGTCCATTTTATAACATCTTCAAAAAGCATCGGCAGCACAAGCGCGATCATACACACAAAGCCGTATGTAAAGGAATCCAGCAAGGACACAAACAGCAGGGAAACCAATGATGAGTTGGCCATTGATATGATAAAGCGGCTGCGATATTTTTTCTTATAATAGCGCGGTACTATATAAAACATCAGCGAAAACATCGCCGCACCGAAAATCCCGTATTTTGCCGTAATATCAAGGAAGGCTGAATGTCCGCCGCCGCTTCCTTTCCAGAGAGCACCTATCAGCGGATATTGAACAATTGTATCGATGCTTCCCTGATAGGCTTCCATTCTGGCCTGAATCGAGCCCTCAGCTGCACCGCTGTCGCCCGTAGCCACAAGATCGTTTATCTTTTTCGCAACTGCCGTTCCGTCGAAAATTTCAAGCAGGAAATTTCTGAAATCGTGCCAATAAAGTATCGCCATCATAGAGCCTGCAAAAACCGCAAGAGCGACAAAAAATGCCGCAATTCCGTTCTTACCCCGATAAAATAATAATATCAAAGCACCTACTGCAGAGGTGAACAAGGCAAGCGAATAACCTGCCTTTGAAATCAACAATACAAATGAAACCGCCCATACTGCTCCGACAGCAAATTTAAGCCAGTTTCTTCTGAAAGCCTTTATCGTCCAGGCAAGTGCCGCTGAAGCCACACAGACCTGCGGATAAACAAGGCTGTATCCGCCGATTCCCTGTCGGAGATATACGTATGTGCTTTCGTCATTTCTCACGATTTTTCTCGCAATTGTGAGATCCTCAACGAGTGCCGAGTAAGTTCTGAAATTATATACGATAAGCAGAATGAAAACGATTACCAATATTCCCGAAAGCTCATCCCACTTGTCCTTATAAAAATAATTCATAATAAAGCAGATTACCAGCATATATATCGCTATCTGCTTCAGTATATCCTCGAAGCTTTCCGACTGAATAAATGTAACCAGTATAACCGCCAGCATAAAGAACAAGGCAGTTACCTGCTCCTTGCCGAGAACAACGGGATTCTCTCTGAGCAGTAACACAACGAACCAAACAGCCGCCGCCGCAAGGGCAAGCAAGCGGTAGATAAGGTCGATTTCCATTGGAGGAGAGATTGTCCATATAGCAAGGTACAGCACAGCAAGCATCTGTACCGTTCCGTATGTAAAACCTCTTTTCAGCATAACCTTCTCCTATCCTTTTAATCCTCTAACCACTCTTTGCAGCCTTTCTGATACGCTCTGTAATCAAAGGCTGTTTTGATGCCCGCTCTTTTGCGGCAGCCCTTGTGGATTTCGGCAAGCATTGCCGTTTTTATTGTCTGTTTCTGCGCCGCTTTGATAAGCTGACCGCAGTTTTCATTTTTCATATATTCACCGATATCACTGACATCGGTCGTAATAATCGGAATATTGCACGTGTACGCTTCCGCAAATTTTGTTGGAAATCCCGCATTGTTTCTTCTGTCGGATTCTCTGAAAAACACACAGCAATCCGAGCTTCTGAGGTATTTTATTGTATCTTTATGAGACTGAATTCCCATAAAGATAATTCTCTTCTCAGCATCAGTCACCATATCCGGATACATAGCTTTGAATTCCTCTGCCGTTACACCGATTATGCGGAGTCTAATGTTTTCGTCAGCAATGCCGATGAACGCCTCCACAACCTTGTCAAGGCTTTCCTTTTTGCCGTCGGGAACACCCGCGAAGCAGAATTCAAAAACACCGTTATGCTCTTCCGGCATCTGATGCCAGATTTCGTCATCCGTATCAATCAGCGGCGGCAGGCGCAGAAGCTTTTCCGCCTTGCGGTAATTCTTTTCCATCATCCGGCTGATGACTATCATTCTGTCCGCAACTCTGTGCGCGAGTCTGCGCACGGCAATTTCGTCAATATATTTAAAAGCTTTTTTTATAAAAGAGCCTGTTGTCGTATTTGTCCATTCCGTGCAGTCATACGCCACTTCAATATTACGCTTTTTCAGTTCTTTTTTCACAAGACAAAGCGTAATAACCGGCAGATTGTAAAGGATAACCATTTTCACGTCATTGTATTTTTCGACAAGAGAAACAATTTCCTTCGTGCTGAGTGTATGACGAATCCACTGCAACGCAGTTTCGGGATGTGCCTGCTCATACATATCGTTATGACTGCTTATCGCTCTTATTCCGGCGAAATTCTCTGCTGAAGCTGATGCACCCAAAAACACGGTTCTGTATCCGAGTGAATTGAACAGCTTGCCGTTAGACACCACTCTGTTTGCTGCAGCAGACCTGTCGGGCAAGGCGAACTCGCCGACATAAATAATCGTTCCGCGGCTCACGCTAAATTCTCCTTATACCAGTCGATTGCCGCACTGATACCTCTTTCAAAGCTCCATTCGGGATCATAACCGAGAAGCTCCTTAGCCTTTGAGATATCCGCATTGCTGTGCTTGATATCGCCCGGTCTGTCGGGCCCGAAATTCGGCTTGATGTCAACGCCGAGAGCTTGTGTAAGTCCGTTGTAGATATCTATAAGATACTCTCGTCCGCCGTAAGCTACATTAAAAGCCTCGCCTGCCGCCTCGTGCGGTGCGGCGCAAGCCTTGAGGTTAGCTTCAATTACATTTTCTATATAAGTAAAGTCACGGCTCTGCATACCGTCACCGTTGATTGTCGGTGTTTCTCCGTTAAGGAGCATCTTGATAAACTTCGGAATAACAGCTGCATACGCGCCGTCAGGACTCTGTCTTCTGCCGAAAACATTGAAATAGCGCAGTCCGTAGGTATCAAGACCGTAGTGTCTTGTATACTGCTTTGCCCACTCCTCATCGCACATCTTGGTGAGTGCATAGGGGGAAAGAAGGTTACCCTCCCTGCCCTCCTTCTTCGGGAGGTTCGGCTCATCGCCGTAAACGGATGAGCTTGATGCATAGACAAACTTTTTAACGCTGTTCTGTCTTGCCGCCTCAAGCATATTGAGAGTGCCCTGAATATTATTGGCACAATAAAACAGCGGCATTTCAATGCTTCTCGGCACACTGCCCCACGCCGCCTGATTGAGAACATAATCAACACCCTCACAAGCCTTGAGACAGGTATCAAAATCCTTTATGTCTCCCTTGATAAACTCGTAATTTTCGTGGTTTATCAACAAATCTACATTTTCCTGCTTGCCTGTTGAAAGATCATCAAGGCAACGCACCCTGTAGCCGAGATTGAGAATAGCCTCACACAGATTTGTTCCGATAAAGCCTGCTCCTCCCGTTACGAGAAACAATGAGTTTTCGGGAAATTTCAAATCCTTATAGCCCATTCTTATAACCTCCAGTAATTATAGCCTGCATCCTCATATTCCTTACGGTCAAGGATACCCTTGATATCAAGAAGAACCTTCTTGCCGCTGATCATCTTATCTGTATCAGCGATTGTGATATTTTTGAATTCATCATGTGCAACTGCAAGAATAACAGCATCCATATCCTTGATTTCGGACATATCTGCAAATTCGATACCGTAAATTGCGAGTGCCTCCTCAGCGTCAGCCTGAGGGTCTGCAATAACAGGTGAAATACCGTATTCCTTAAGCTCATTGACGATATCAATAACTCTTGTATTTCTTGTGTCGGGACAATTCTCCTTGAAGGTAAAGCCGAGAATCGCTACTCTTGCGTTTTTAACCTGTTTGTCTGCGGCAATGAGGTTCTTAACAACATTTTCCGCAACATATCTGCCCATATCATCATTGATGCGGCGGCCTGCGAGGATAACCTGGCTGTGATAGCCGAGCATCTCTGCCTTATATGTAAGGTAATATGGGTCAACACCGATACAGTGACCGCCGACAAGACCGGGGAAGAATTTAAGGAAATTCCACTTTGTGCCTGCAGCTCTGAGAACCGCCTGAGTATCAATACCCATCTTATTGAAGATGATTGAAAGCTCGTTCATAAATGCGATATTGATATCACGCTGGCTATTTTCGATAACCTTTGCCGCCTCGGCAACCTTGATTGTCTCTGCACGGTGAACACCTGCATCAACAACAAGCTCGTAAACCTTTGCAACAACATCGAGGGTTTCTTCATCCATACCCGAAACAATCTTTTTGATAGTTTCAAGGCGGTGAACCTTATCACCCGGATTGATTCTTTCGGGAGAATATCCGATTTTGAAATCCTCACCGCACTTAAGTCCTGATTCCTTTTCGAGAATCGGCACGCACACATCCTCCGTTACACCGGGATATACCGTTGATTCAAATACAACAACTGAGCCCCTTGTGAGGTTTCGTCCGAGAATACGGCTTGCCCCCTCAACGGGAGAAAGGTCAGGTGTGTGGTCATCATTTACGGGAGTCGGAACTGCAACGATATGGAATTTTGCGTTTTTGAGCTGTGTTTCATCAGCAGTAAACTCAACCGTCGTATTTTTGATTGCCTCGTCACCGACCTCGCGAGTGGGGTCGATTCCGTTTTTATACAATTCTATTTTCTTCGCATTGAGATCGTAACCGATAACATCAACCTTTTTTGCAAAAGCAACAGCAATCGGCATACCTACATAGCCAAGACCGACAAGAGAAATCTTCTCTTCTCTGTTGACTATTTTTTCATACAAGCCTGTAAATTCTGACATAACAATTACTCCTCAATTCAGTTTAATATTTCGTTAATTTTATCAAGATAAGCCTTGATAACTATATTTCTTGAGAAATTTTCCTCTATATATTCCCTGCCCTTAAGACCCATCTCTTTACGCTGTTCGTTGGAAAGTGCAAGGAATTTTTCAATTTTTTCGCAAAGCTCACTGACATTACCGCCGTGATACATAAAACCTGTCTCGTTATCAATCAGCGTTTCCATACAGCCGGGGTTGTCCGTTGTAATAAGAGGTCGTGCCGATGATGCGCTTTCAAGCAGAACATTGCTCATTCCCTCACCGTAGGTCGAAGGATGAATCGTCGCGTGCGATGCCGCTACAAATGGCTTTATATCCTTCTGACTGCCATGATATTTAACAATCCCGCGGCTCTCGAGCTGCTTGAGATCATTCTCATAATGACTTTCTGTCGGCTCGATAAAGCCGAGAAGATTGAATTCAGTCGCGGGATATTTCTTTTTAATAATCTCCGCCGCGCTGATATAATCATCAACGCCCTTATCATGAAGAATTCTGCCGATGTAATTAAAAACTACCTTTTCGCCCTCAATGCCGTTTCCTCCGTCGGGATAGGCTGCGGCGGGATATCTCTCTGTATTGACGCCCGAGCCGGGAATGAGCTTATGCTCGCCCTTTACAAGACCCGTCTCTTCGGCATATTTCATATTTGTTGAATTCTGGAACATCACGCACGAGGAAAAGCTGTACGCGATTTTAAAAAGAGTCATAACGAGCTTCTGCGTAAGACCCGAATGATTGATAACGCTTCCGAAGCCCGTAACATTGTTTATAACTGGAATGCCGAGCGCCCTTGCTGCAAAGCTGCCGTAGATATTCGGCTTTGCCGTATAGGTCAGAACCACTGACGGGCGGTGCCTTCGGAACAGGCTGAAATAGTGAAGAAGAAGCTTTATATCCTTTACGATATTTGTTCCTCTGCGGTCAATCTCAGGATCATCGTATATGTAATCAATATCCTTCATCAGCTCGAACTTTTCACCGTAGGGACAGGAGATAAGCACATTGAAGCCCTCCTGAATCAAGCCCTCTATCAGCTCTTTTCTGAAGCAATATATATCATCATCATTGTTCGTCAAAACAGCAATAAGTCTGTTTCTGCTCATTTATATCACCGTAAGCTTTATTTCTTTATTGTCTGCGATTCTTTCTTGGCAAAATCCATACCGATAACAGCAAGCACTGTCATAATAAGGATTTTAAGCTCCTCAACAAGACCGAATTCCTCAATCGCCTTGAGGTTGTAATACATTTTATCGGGAAGAACCGTTTCCAGATACATTCCTTCGGGATCATCGGCTGCATCCAGAAGCTGATTTTCATCCTTGTAATATACGCTGGCAAGAGATGTAATGCCTGCAGGCAGGAGAAGCGTCGCCATCATTTCGTCAGTATATTTTTCAACGTATTTCGGAACCTCAGGTCGCGTTCCGACGAAGGTCATCGTTCCTCTGAAAACGTCGATAAGCTGACTTAACTCGTCAATTTTCAGTCTTCTTATGAACCTGCCCGTGCGCGTGATTCTCGAATCGTTATTCACGGTAAGCTGTATGCCCTTATCGGCATCCGTCACCATTGAACGAAACTTAAAGATGCTGAAGCGCTCCGCATATTGTGTCACCCTTACCTGACGGTAAAAGACGGGACCTCTTGAATCAAGCTTGATTGCGAGCGCCGTCACCGCAAAAACCGGTGATAGCAGCACAAGCAAAACACCTGATATCAGAACATCCGAAATACGCTTTATCAAAAGCTGTGCTTTTTTTCTCTTTAATATGTTGTAATACCGCTCTACTTCAGGAGTTTGCATCCGTGTCGGCAGATCCTCCCATTTCCGAAGTATCATAACATCCCTCTTTATGTAAGTCTGCGAACAACCGCATTATTGCGGCTGTTCTTTTTTTTCTTCTGCTTTCGGTCGCATAAATGACGGCTTTTTCTTTTCTCCGTAGCCGTATCCATAGCCGTAACCGTAGCCATAACCATAACCATATTTTCCGTAACCATAGCCGTAACGACCGTAGCCATAACCGTAGCCGTAGCCCGAAAGACCGGACTTGACCCCGTTGAGAATACAGCCGAGCACCTTGGCATCCGTTGAAAGAAGGCTTTCGATACCGTCGCGGATTTTTGAAATTCTGACAGTATCCTGAAGCACAACGTAAACAACAGCATCAACAGCCTGTGCAACATAGGAGGAGTCGGAAACAAGACCGCAAGGCGGGGTATCGACGATAATATAGTCATAATCATCGCGTACGGTATTGAAGATTTCCTTAAGCTCCTCGACATCAAGGAAAAGCTTATCCTTATTTTGCTTAATAAGAGACATATAGGAAACATCGAACCTTTCAAGCTCGCCGATCTTGTACTGCGGTGTCACGGCAAAAAAGTCAATGTTTTCTTCATTTTCACCGAGGAGACCGAGAACACTCGGATGGCGCAGGTCAGCGTCAACGATAAGCACCTTCTTGCCGTAATCCGCAAGAGCAAGCGCAAGGTTGGTCGAAACGGTTGTTTTTCCCTCGCCGGGAGCGGTGCTGGTAACCATAACCACCTTTTCGTTCTTCTTGAGAGCATTTGCAAAAAGATTCCGAAGCACTCTGAGAGACTCTTTGAAGCTTGTTCCGGTCTTGTTGTTCGTAAACAGCACGGATTCGTCAACCTGCTTCGTTCTTTTCTTGAAATGCACCTCGGGGACTGAGCCGAGAAGCTCAACGTTGAGCTCCTTCTTTATGTCATCCTTGGTCTTTATCGTTCTTCGCATAACCATATAGACCAAAATAATTATCACGCCGATAATCAGACCGATAAGAGCACCTGTTACCGCTTTGTCCATATAGTCCGAGCTGTTCGACGGAGCTTCGGGGACCTGCGGACTCGAGATAAGCTCAAGTCTGATATTACCGACAGCATATTTCGCAACCGACGGGAACTTTTCTATCGCAGAAAGAAGCACATCGTATGTCATCTGCGGTTCTCTGCCGGTTGCCGTCATCGTAAACATATTCGTTCCCGATACAGCCGTCGCGTTCAGTGACGCAGGTACATAGTCAATTCCCATATCCTCACAGATTGCATCCTGGAGAAGGTTGCTTCTGAGTATTATCGGAAATGTGGTCTCAAGCTGTGCCGCGGTTGATGCATCGTAGTAGAAGGAATAAACCGAAATGCTGTTGACCGACGATGACTTCTGGGTTGTAACTGTCAGTGTTACGGATGACGTATACATCGGTACATAGGACGAATATGCCTTGATGAACATTGACGCGCCCAAAATCGCGGAAATCAGCAGGCACACCCACCACAGCTTTTTGACACCGTTCCAAAGGTCGCTGAGGTAAATCTTGACCTCATTCGAGTCGGGTCTTTCCCTGTTATTCATTTTTGTTTCTGTCTGATTCATTTAATCAATCATTCTCCTGCAGGTTTGAAATTAAATCAAGATCCTGTACCAATCTGTCGTTTGCGGCTTCACGCGCATTGTATGCATAATAGTTGCTGTAATACTTGTTCTTGCCGTATTTCTTACCGTAATAGTAGCCACCCTCGTCAACGCCCGTGATACCGAACATCGAAACACTCGGATATGCATCGTTAAGGATACATCCGGCAACTGTTCCGCCGACCTCTTCAATCGTTGCAATGGCGTCATTGACTGCCGCAACGGGAACTCTGTCGGTACGGACAACCATAATTGTCTCGTCAACAAGCTTTACGATATCCGTAACCATCGAGTCAGCTGAAAGAGGCGCTGTATCGATGATGATGTAATCAACCTTCTTCTTGCAGTAGTCAATAACCTTGGCAACCTCACCATTCTTGATCCACTTGTCATAGTCCTGATGAACATAGGTGTTAAGACCAAGGAACATCGACGTCTTTTTATGTGTTCTCAGACAGAACTTTGAATACGGAGTTTTGCCGTTGAAAAGCTCGCCCAGCTCGTAATTTTCTTTGTATTCTTCCTCAAAGATTTTGTAGAGTGCCGGCTTTTTTCTGTCCAGGTCAAAGAGAATGACGCTCTTTCCGCTTCCTGCAAGAGAAAGCGCAAGGTTGGAAGCCGTTGTGGACTTACCCTCGTTCTCGGCAACACTTGTGACCGCGAAAACCTTGTGTCCCGTTCTGCGCTTTATGAACTCGATTTTTGCGGCGGTTTTGTGATAACCCTCACTGAAGCGCAGACCGACAAGATTGCTGCCGTTGATAAGCAGGGATTTTTTCTTTTTCTCGTATATATCCTTCAGCTTCATAAACTTCCTCTCGTGAGGAATAACACCGAGAAGCTTTGCATCAATTTTTTCCTCAAAAACCTGCTCGTTTTTGACCGTGTCGCGGATGATTGAGAACACAACAATCAGTGCTATTGAAAACAGCGCACAGGCTGACATAACCAGATTCTTGTTCTCGAGCGCAGGGTTGTTTGAAGGGCCGTGCGGCATTGTCGGAAGTGTCAGCGGGGTGATAACTGCATTTTCGAAAACCTTATCCGAAACCTGAGGATAAACCGCCAGCACTGCCGTCAGAAGCTCGTATGAGGTCTGCGGGCTTGAGGAGGTAACGCGGATATCGATAAAATTCGTGTCCGAAATATTCTCAGCGGTCAGCGAGCCGTTAAAATAGCTCTTCTCGGCATATTCGGCAGCCTTGCTTTTAACAGTCGGCTCAACGAGAATCTGTGTAATGATCGACGACATCTCGCTTGCCATACCAAAGCTGGAATAGTTGTCCGAAATCTGGCTCTTCTGGTTAACAACAATCGTAGCCGAAGATGTATATTCGGGAGTGTAGAGCTGCTCACTCGCAATATAAACACCCATTGATCCGATGAGAACACTGAGCAGAACAACCCACGCGTTTCTTATCAGATCCTTGAGGATGCTATAAATTTCAATTGTAATCTTTTTGTTCATAAATTACTTACCTACAGTCACTATAAGCATTGTGTGTCCCTGAGAGCCTGCCTCATCCGTTACGTAATAATGCACGGAGTACGTTCCCTCTTTGCTGAAATCAACGTTTGTTTCAATTCTGACCGCCTGAGTCAGGTCAGTGTCGTGATTATCCGTTGCCTTCAGCAGATATTGCTTGAAATCAATCTTCTTGTTGACCGATGTATAAACAAGGTAGTTTTTAAGCTCGATTACGGGAGCGCCCGGAGTACGATCCTCAACAACCATCGGGAATTTGAGGTTGCTTGTGTCACCCTTACTGTTGGTAACGGTTGCTTCGATGTTGAAAACACCCGCGGTTGAGCCTGCAAAATCCTTCGATGTGATGACGATATCCTTTGTGATGTCGCCGTCAATGCAATCCTTCGCGCTGATGATATCAAAAAGGTCAATATACTCATACAGCGAGTAGCACGGTGAGCCCGTCATCTTGAATTCGGGTGACTTATAGCCCTTATAGCGTACCTTTCGGACAGCCGTCGCAACATTGTTGTCATTATCGCAGACCGCATAGGTAACCTTGCAGACACCCTTTTCGATAAACTTCGAAATCGACTCAATTATGACCTTATCCGTGAGGTCTCCGTCCTTCTCGTCTGCAGCAGTAACACCCTTGAGCAAATCACCGTTCTTAGCATTAAGCGCAACCTCGAGAACCTCTTCTTCGATTGTAATCTTCGGAATTGTAGTGTCGGTTGTGACCTTGTCCTTGATGAACAGCACACCCGAAAAAACAGTCGCGACAACAAAAAGGCCGAGCACCGCTATTCTTAAAATTCTGATCATTTATAAAACACCTCTGTAGGATAGGTATATTCTTTTAAAACGGGAAAATCTCTTTGTTTTCAATAACAGCAAGCGGATTTTCCTCAAAAAGCATTTCGGCATAATCCATTGAGCAAGCTTCGCAAACAATTTCAAAGGCGTCCGCGAGGTACGGAGTCCTGACGTAAGGGCTGTGGCCGTCACTTGCTACAAAATCAGCAAGCCTTTCGTTGAGAATATGTCTCGCAGCAACGAAAGCAGACCTGCCGAAGGCACCCTTGATGCTTCCCTTGTTAACCTGAAGAAGGCAGCCGATATCCTTCATCCGCATCGCGGCATCCGGCTCCTCACAGACGAAGGCATAGCGCTCCGGATGTGCAACAACAGGAACGAGACCCTCCGCAACAAGCTGCTCAAGCTTAACATAAGCTGAAGCCGAATTCTCGGTGAAATCAAATTCCACGAGGATGTATCGTGAGGAATTCAGCGTAATAATCTTACCCTCACGGAGCATGGAGATAAGTCTGCCGGAGCAGAAAACCTCCTGGCCGGGATAAAGTCTGACGTCAATTTTCTGACGTGCGAGCTTTTCTGAAATCTGCGCAAGGCGCTCATCAAAGAGCGGCGAACGGTAATTGCGGTAGGAGTTCGGAACATTGCAGTGCGGGGTTGCAATGATCGCACGCGTACCGCCCTCGTAGGCAAGAGAAATCATTTTTACTGAATCGTCGAGGCTGTCAGCACCGTCATCAAGACCGTACAAAATGTGACAGTGAATATCAAACATCATACCCCTCCGATTTTACATAAATACTTAATTATATAATACTATATATGGGGTTTAAAGTCAACAAAATTGCAGTAATTTTGTCGATTTCCGTAAATTGGAAAAGCAAAAAACACACCCGTGTGACGAATCACACGGGTGCGGAAAAATTATTTGGATTTTTTATGAAAGGAAGGCTTTTACGCCGGCTGAGCCTGTTGCTGAAACAGATGTGAATTTGCAATACATATCCAACGGAACTACGGTTTCGCAGCCTTCAGATAATGCAAAAGCTTTTGATACAGACAACTCCTCCCAGGTCATTCCTAAAATTTGTGCAATCAAGGTCATATCTTCCTGCGAAGTCGTGCAGGAGTTGCCGGGATGCGGATTAGGAACAGCTGCCGCAATGTTGAAGACGGGCTTCATATATTTTTTCACTTTTCACCCTCCTTAAGATTTAAAAAATGAGGTGATTTTTTTGATGATGTTCTTGAAGAAGTTTCCGGTATTTGTAAAGAAATTATCAACCTTGTTAAAGAAGCCGTCATTGGTGGGTTCTTCAGGTTTTTCATCAGGAACATCTGCGTCGTCATCCGAATCATCTGAAACACCCGGAACAAAAATGTCAGGTTCCGGAAGCGGATAGTCTTCTGTTTCAACCTTCGGAGCATTGAAATCTACCAACTCTGCATCAACATCCAGCAAAAGCTGAATTTCTTCAGCGGTACCTGCTGTTTCGAAGGTAAAGCTCGGAGCACTTGACGGATCAACTATCTTGATATTGTTAAGTGCTAAAAGACCATCGCCAGAATTGCTGATAACAAGTTTTCCATCATCTGTAATGAAATCCGTAACATTATAATACATTTCCGTCTTGCTGTCAATAGCCATTTCGCCGGTGTGTACCTTTAATTTCGGGCTGCCGTATGCAGCTCGAGCTGAAACCATTACACTCATCGTATTCTTATCCCAATTCGGAATCTTGAACGATAAGGTATTTGCATTTGATGCCTTGAGATAGAATTCATTTTTCGGTGTTCCGACAGATTTATATGTCACAGATTCAAGAACACTGCCTGTGTTTTCGTAATAAATTCCATCAGAAGCGCTGCCGCCAAAGCTGTCTGCATCATCAAGGATATCTATTACGTTATAATATTTCGCACCCTTTTCCGAATTTGGATAATGAGCCATTACTTCGGAGTCATCTCCGCAAGGATTATAGATGCGGTAGCCGTCAATGTAGTTTTCGAGCTCTGTTACAGACTGCGTGGTAAAGGATCCCTCTTCAACCGCAAACGGACCCTCGCCGCCGTTGAGAACGGAATCATCGCTGAAGCTGATAAATTCTACATCCTCTCCGATGAGTTCTTCGAAGCCAAGCTCTCTGAGAATTTCGTTTTCATATGTTTCGGCGTATTCTGAGGGGTAAGAAACAACACCGTTTTCGTCGATCAGCTGTGTCGAAACGCTCTGAGCCTTGATTGCGCCCGAAATACTCGGAAGGTATGCTGCGGTGGACTCAACCGTATATGTGCCGTAAGTGCTTCCGGTACTGTTTGCCGGGCACTTGAATCTGAGGATCGGAACCTGAGTGAATGTCTGGTTATAGTCCGCCTGATTATAATAGGTATCAATGACATACGATTTCACTAAAGCGCCGCTCGAATCTCTGATGGCAATAACCTGAACACCCGTTGTTGTGCCGCAGGCAGAATACAGATCAAAGCCTTCACCCGTAAAGGTAAACGTTGCCTTGTCGCTCTGTCTGTTGGATTCACTGACGACAGATTTAAGCGCCGTGTTATTGGAGAAATTCGAATCATCATTTGCGTAATTCTTATCGTAACCGTAAATATCGTTCTGGATTTCAACGGCCTGCGAATTAAAGCTTGCTGTTCCTTCTGTCGTCCATTTGTGTTCATCTGAAGATGTTCGGTCAGGTACGGTTATCTGTGCATCTTCATAATAAACATTTGATGCAGGAACAATATTAATGCCAAACCAGTCATAATCACCGTTAGGTCGCTGGATAAGAACGTATTGCTTAGATATATCGGTTGCATCGGTTCCAATGCGATAGAGCATGTTCTCGGAATTGTCAACAAACTCTAACTGAGCATTTTCCGAAGTCACACTGTCTTTATAGGAGCTCTGCTTCCGCAAATCTGTATCAACAGAAATCAGCTTTCCGTTAATATCTCTGTCAAGCATATCAATACCGTAGTCAAGAACGTATGTGTACTGCGGAACGGACAGATGCTCTGACGGGAAGCCCTTGTACGGATCATTCGCCTTCATATACGCTTCAGATCTGTAAAGCGCAGTCTTGTTAGGATTGTCGATAGCGGTATTAACAATATAATCACTTGTGCTGTCCGGATTATATTTAAGTGTAAGTCCTGAATATTTGATAACAAGCTTTTGTCCGGTTCCGCTCGCTCTGTCCGGTGAAAGATAGTGTTCCGTAAAGTTGAAGCCGTGAGCAACGATAGAGCTTGTTCCGTCCGCCTCGGTGGTAATAGAAGACTTAATGCCGCTAGATTCGCTAACCGGTTTAGGCTCATCAAAATACAATCTGCCTAAGCCGTCATAGTGACCATCCGCCGTAGCAATCAGAGCCGGCGTTGCTACGGCCATATTGAAGGCTTCAAGATTGATGTTTTCTCGGATATATGTATCCGCATCCAGCTTCATCGTAGTATAGTCCTTACTAGGCTGAATGGAATTGAAAATTTCCGTACAAAGCGCAAAACAATCAAAGCTTGATGAAGTCAGATTATGGGTATAATCAATATTTAATGCACTCTTTGTACCTCGGTTTGTCATTCTTCTCGCATCGGGGTATTCTGATGATACACAGGAAAGATATCCGTCAACGTCAAAGCCCGACGGATTTGCATCCTCACGCAATCTGATCGTATGAACAATAGCGTGCTGATCTTTAATGTATTTTGCATTCATAACCGTTGAATTACAACAGCCTGTTGCATTTATGGTTGTCTGATTCTTATCATTGCTGTATCCTGCGGCATTATCTGTTATGAGAATAACACATGCATTTCTCTCATCATCAGCAGAATACTTGTAGCCGCTGTTTTTGAGGATTTTATTTGCCAAATCCATTCCTACCTCAGCCTGTTTATCCGAACCACCTACAGGCATAGTCAAAACTGCTTGCTGAAGATTAGCAAACTGTGACTCTGAATGGAAGGCTGCCGCATACTGTGCATTTGTCGCCGTGGTACCGGCGCTAATCATAGATGTTGAAGAATTGGTATAGAAGCCTGAATTCTGCCATGCAGAGCCCGTAATCGCATTTTGCGATGTGCCAAACTGAACAAAAGCAACACGATTCTTAGTATCCTGTTCAAAAATCTGTCTGGACATTTCAATAACAAGAGTGTTAAGAGCTGCCCTTCGGCTCGCATTACCGGTATACTTTTCAAAGTGTTGGAATTTTTTTAAGACAATCGGATTGTTATCGTCAAGTTTATCCGGTTTGCAAGCTATATTAAGAGCATCGTCATTGCCTTTCTGGGGCCTATTTGTTGTAAACGTCGCTATGCAATCTTCTCCCACCTTATAATTTGCATAATACCTTGTTTGGGTCGGCTCATGCCAATAAGAGATCCATACAGTGCATTTGCTCTCACAACCATGTTGCGATGGCTCATCTCCTTCTACATCTGTACCAACCGTTAATTTATAATATTTACCGTCAGCGGCATGAAGCGCATATATCTTACCTGCCGCAATTGAATTGTAGCGCAAATCTTCATTTGGTCTGTCAGTACCGCCCCAACGTATGAATCCCGATGAATCTCCATGTCTACCATCACCTTCCTCATACGCTATACTCGAGGATGCGTCAACAACAAAAACATAGTCTGTGGGTTTTGAGTTGTTTTCTGTTTTTGCGATCTGCTTATCACCTACTGTATAAGCCTCAAGAGTAAGGTCATAAGTGCCGTCCGCCTGCAAGGCAAGGTCAAGATCGGTATACACACGGGTCTCAGCAGTAGATGCCGACTGATTCTCTATTCTCTTGTAAATGTTGAACTCGCCGAGATAATACTGGTCCTCGGTAATGGCTGTACCTATAAGGTCTTTTGTTGCGGATCCCTGATCTCCTTTTCCGTATGCCGTACCGGTTGCATCCGGGTGGAATGTACCTGTAACCTCAACGTGGCCGTTATAGTTACCTAAATTGTATGCATAGCTCTGGTAATAATTTGTATACTTATCTATATATTCGGGAACAGTACCGTCATTACACCAGAGATAAGATTCATAGAAATTAGCTCTTGTGCTTGCAATGTAGAAGGTGCCGGGTTTACCTTCAACCGGTAACAGCTGCATTCCCGACAAAAGTGTATTGCTTGTCGATGACATTACAATATGTCGACCCGTAAAGAACAGATACGGGTGATTTTCGTAATAATTATCCACATTAGCAATTCTGAGATTGCCTGAATTTGCTCCGCTGATTTTCCATCTTATTGAACGGTTTTCGTCATCCGTGCTTTCAATATGGAGGATTTCTCCGTTATCCTCTTCCGAATATCTTGTGATAGTATACGGAAGCATACCTACAGAGTCGCCTGTGCTCAGCGAGGTAGGATTATCATCCTTAGGAAGCTTGCGGATGCCGTAACCGCCATCGGAATTAAGCAGATAGAGTATCTCCTTCTGTGTAACAGGGTCCTTAAGCTGAGATTTATGAAGAATAATATATTCATCCTCAGGTGTAATATCACTGAGACTGTTCACCTTTTCGTAATGGCTGGCATCAAGCTCTTCAGCCGGTCGGTGATTGCCTATAATAGCATGCTGGTCGATTTTCCAGATAACATCGATAGGCTCTTCACAAGTGTGATCATTTGATTTAAGCACACGATAGTTATACGCTGCACCCTCGCCAAAAATATAGAGATAGTCATCAATAACACAAAGAGCTTCGCCCATATACAGACACTTTTTGGCGCCTGCTTCACCTTTACCTCCACCAAAACGTGTTACATTATCCAAGCTTACATAATGTCCTCGTCTTTTTACGTTATTTATGGTAATCTCTATGTTACCGGGATCATTAAGGTCGAAATCACAGACATCAAGCTCTCGTATGTGGTTGTCTGACTCATATCGAGACCATGAACGGCTGATGTATAGTTTACCCTTATCAACCATCGCATACTGAATACGGTCGATACTGTTGTCAATCGCAACTACATATGTCGGGTTACCCGCACAGTCCGATTTCGCCTCTCCGTTTTCAGCTTTAGTCAGATTGTTCCATTCCTCAGTTGAATCGTTACCGCTAAGTCTGTATCCGACGAGCATGCTCTTATACTCCGGGTGTGCCCACTGGTCATATTTGTCTTCATTCCAGAAATGGAAATTGCCCGTCCAGAGAACACCTTCATTGTAACAGCAGTATGATGTGTTTGCGCCGTTGAGTTCCGCACTACACTCAATAGAATCATATATTTTAATCGTTTTCACCGTTCCGGGTGTTACATCCATATCAGAAAGAGGAAGGTAACTTATTCGGCTACCTTCATCCGAACCCGACGCAGAGTCAGCATAGTAGAAGTTATAGTTAGACGCAGCGATACCACCGCCATGACTATAGTTCCATGTGCCGTCAGCATTTTGAATATTAAACAATGCTACAAACTCCGTTGTCTTGGCATCAAGGGCATATATAACAGAATTGTTCTTGTTGCTCGATGCAGCATGGTAAGCTGAGATAAGAATCCATTCCTTCTCTGCCCAATACGTCATACCCTGCGGAGTATAGTTGTCCTTCTCTGCCAATCCGGGAATGACAAAGTTTGTCGGACCGTTAGATTCTGCACCGGTAAAAAACCTGTTACGATAGCCTTCATATAACAGATCGTACTTGCCGTCCGCATCAAAAACAACTCTCTGCTGGGTGATATGGCCGATTGTTATCGGAGTATCAGCAGCAGCCGATTCGATCGTAAACACCGGGCCGACAGCGAGGAAGGTTGTTACAACCATTATCGCTGAAAGCAAAAATGATACGATTCTCTTTGATGTTTTCATAAAATTACCTCCTGTGAGTTCCGTCTCTTGCGAAACTTATGTTTTCTCGCCGGGGTTCAAAAACTCCTGACACAGCTTGCCGTATTCGTGCGCCTTCTCGCACGCGTATTGCGGCTTGCCGTCAAATCTGCCCGTCTCCGCGTACGATACCGCCGCACACAGGTCACATATCCTGCGCCATCTGCACCGCGCACACTCGACCGGCATTATTATATTTTTACGCCTTGCGCGGATTTTCTCCCACGCCGCGCTAAAATCCTCTGCTTTTTCTATCTGCGCCTTCGGCTCGTTCATCATTCCGCACGGAGTCATCACTCCGTTCCACGTTACCCAGAACACTGTTGAGCCCGCTCTGCAGCTGATGCGCTCGCCGCAGCCTTCTTCAGCCGTCGTTACTATCGGGCTGTTTACCTTGAATTCGAGCAGCTTTCGGAAGGTTTCGTCGCCCAGCCTCTTGCGCTGCCAGTTGAACTGCGCCGCCGCCGCATCCTTCGCGGACAAGCGTTCGATGTCCTCTGCGCCCTTCGCTCTTACCGGCGGATACATATAGCTCACCGCCTGCAGCTCCAGACCTTCCTCTTTTGCGAATTCAAATATTTTTTCCTTATCCTTCGCGTTGTACGGCGTCAGTGTATAGTTAAGCCTGACCTTAACTCCAGCCTCCTTCAACGCGCGGATCGCTTTTATTACCCTGCCGTACGCCTTGCCGTCCCCGCAGAGGTCTGCGTAGGTTTCCTCCGACGCTCCGTACAGCGTGATATTTAATTTCTGCGGTGGATTTTCCTTGAAAAACCGCACCTTTTTTTCGTCAATCAACGTCGCATTCGTGTTCACGCTCACGAGCAAGCCCATCGAACGGCACGCGAGGTAGATTTCCTCGAAATCGCGCCTCACAAGCGGCTCACCGCCCGTCAGCAGCAGCAGTAACATTCCTGCATCCTTCGCCGTCCTTGCAAGTTCAAGCCACCATTCGGTCGGCTTTTCGCACTGCATCGCTTCGCGGTCATTCTCCTTGCGGTGGATGTAGCACATTTTGCAATCCAGCGAGCACCTTGACGTCAGCTCGAACGTACCCGAAAGCGGTACACCCGTCGCTTCCGCCTTAGTGAAAAGCGAGTCGATCAGACGGTCATATTCTGAGGGCATCAGACCGCCTCCTTCCCGAGTGCCTCCTCGAGCGCACGGACAGCTCTTTCGTCAGGCGTGCACGTCAATCGGAACACCGGTACTTTTTTAAAAACACGTAACAGCAGGTCAACGCACAGCTGCTGCTCGTTGGGCACCGCGAAATCGAGATAAATATTCGACATCACATCGACCAGCGCCTGAGCACCCGTAACGCGTTCTGCTTTGTTATTTTCACCCTGAGAGAGAAGGACTATCGCGCCGAGCGGCATCGTGACGTTATTGCAGATTCCGCTCGTTCCGCAGAACGGTAGTCCGCATGCTGAAACACCTTCAGCCGTGACAAGCAAGCCCGCTTTATCACCGTTGACGATGCGCGCCGAGCGGTGCTTTTCCCAAAGAGCCGCCTGCGTGCTCTTGCCGATTCCGCATTTTCCCGAAAAGAGAATCGCCTTGCCGTTATGCTCGATATACGACGCGTGCATAAACAGTGCGCCGTGCGACAAAAGAAGCTGTGCCGCCGCTATCGAATTCCACATATAGCGTGAGTCCATCATTATCGGCAGACTTTCTTTTGTAAAATAAGCCTCAGCCGATTTACCTTCAAGGTGGTTATAAAAGGTTTTTACGCCCGGATGAATTGCCATATCAATACGTCTGCATACGCCCCCGTCACCAAGAGAAACAAAGGTGTCGTTACCTATACCGCGTTCCGTCGGATATGACGGCGGAAGCGTCTCGCACAAGTGACAGCTCACAAAAATATCCGTATCCGTCGGTGCGATTTCGAACAGCCTCCAATCCGGATTTTCATCCGGAAAAAACGGGGATTCGATGCAAATATTCTGTTGGCAAACGGAATAATACTTTTTCATCGGACAATAACCCACTCTTATAATCTACTTTATTATACTACAGTGAGCATTTAAGTGTCAAGGTTTACACCTTTCTATTTTATTGCCAAAATATACAAAAAACGCCCGCAGATTTTGTTTTCCGCAAGCGTCAGCTGTCTTTTTTTATATTTATTCAGTTTTTATTCAAAAAATCCCGATTCTTCAAGCATTGTAAGAAATTCCTGTAAATCAGCCTGAGCCTCTTCGCGTGTGACCTCGAATTCCGCAGTCAAATCACTTACAAGCTGAGCCTCTGTCGCGCCCTGCTGAAGCCTTTCCCAGAAGAACGAACTGACCTCATTAAGAATGATTATCTGCGAGGTTGCGCTGTCGTCCGCACCCTCAAGAGGGATTGCGAGATACTCGCCCGCGATTTCGCGCAGGATGTATTTCGGCTTGATTTTATAAATTCTGTCAGACATAATTTACCTCCCTCAAAGCTTTTTCCACACAACACGGTTGACGATACCCGTATAGCTCTGGATAATCTTGACGACCTTTGTCGAGACATTTTTGTCCGCATAGTCGGGCACCATAATGCCGTAATCAGCGCAGTCACCCATTTCGATTGCAGTTTCCACCGCCTGCAGGAGGGAAGCCTTATCAATACCCGCAAGGATGAAGCCCGCCTTGTCAAGCGCCTCAGGTCTTTCGGTCGAGGTGCGGATGCAAACTGCGGGGAAGCTGTGACCGACCGAGGTGAAGAACACGCTTTCCTCGGGAAGCGTGCCGCTGTCAGAGATAACTGCAAGCGCATTTATCTGAAGATTGTTGTAATCGTGGAAGCCGAGCGGCTCGTGCATAACAACTCTTTCGTCAAGCTCAAAGCCTGTGCTTTCGAGCTTCTTACGGCTTCTCGGATGGCAGGAATAAAGCACGGGAACATCATACTTTTTCGCAATCTCGTTGATTGCCGTGAAAAGAGAAATAAAGTTTTTGTCCGAATCGATATTCTCCTCGCGGTGTGCGGAGAGAAGGATATATTTTTTCTTTTCAAGTCCGAGTCTCGTAAGAATATCGGAGCTTCTGATTGAATCAAGATTTTCCGCCAGAACCTCTGCCATCGGCGAGCCCGTGACGTAGGTTCTTTCGGGCGCACAGCCGCAGTCGGCAAGATAACGTCTTGCATGCTCGGAATAAGCGAGATTTACATCAGAAATGATGTCAACTATACGGCGGTTTGTCTCCTCGGGAAGGCACTCGTCCTTGCAGCGGTTGCCGGCTTCCATATGGAATACGGGAATATGCAGACGCTTTGCCGAGATTGCCGAAAGGCAGGAGTTGGTGTCGCCGAGGATGAGAAGCGCATCGGGCTTTACGGCGCACATCAGCTTATATGAGCAGTTGATGATATTACCGACCGTCGCGCCGAGGTCATCTCCCACAGCATCCATATATACCTCGGGATCATCAAGCTTAAGATCCCTGAAGAAAATACCGTTGAGATTATAGTCATAATTCTGTCCCGTATGAGCAAGCATACAGTCAAAATACTTGCGGCACTTGTTTATAACCGCGGAAAGACGGATGATTTCCGGTCTTGTGCCGACGATAATAAGCAGCTTTAATTTGCCGTTATTTTTAAATGAGCAATCTGAATAATCAAGTTTCATTTCAGCATCCCTTTTCTGCTTCAACTTTTTCAAAGAATGTGTCGGGCTTTGCAGGATCAAAGCATTCGTTAGCCCACATCAGCGTCACCATATCCTCGGTGTCGGAAAGGTTGATGATGTTATGTGTGTATCCCGGAAGCATATGAACAGCTTCGATTTTTTCACCGCTGACCTCAAAATTCAACACCTCATCCGAGCCGATTTTTCTCATCTGAATAAGACCTCTGCCCGAAACGACGATGAAAAATTCCCACTTTGTATTATGCCAATGCTCGCCCTTTGTGATTCCCGGCTTTGAAATATTGACCGAGAACTGACCGTTATTCGCCGTGCGGAGAAGCTCGGTAAAGCTGCCGCGTGCATCGACGTTCATTTTAAGCGGAAATGACACCTTTTCCTTCGGAAGATATGAGAGATATGTTGAATAAAGCTTTTTCGCAAACGAGCCGTATGGAATCTCGGGCATAAGCAGAGTTTCCGGCTGATTGTGGAAGGCATATAACAAATCTGTGATTTCGCCGAGCGTAGCCTTATGAGTTACGGGAACGGCACAGAATTTTCCGTCCTCGCAGAGAACTGCGTTTACACCGTCGAACTCACAGCGGTGCTCGTTGCCCTCAAGCGCGCAGAGCATCTCGTCAACAAGGTCATCGATGTATAAAAGCTCGAGCTGAGTCTCGGGATTGTTGACCGTTATCGGAAGGTCGTTTGCTATATTATTGCAGAAGGTCGCGACCGCGCTGTTGTAGTTCGGTCTGCACCATTTGCCGAAGATGTTCGGGAAACGGTACACAAGCACCTTTGCGCCCGTTTTTTCGGAATAATCAAAGTATAAATCCTCGCCCGCGCGCTTGCTCTTGCCGTAATCACCCTCAGCATATCTGCCGATAAGTGTAGCCTGAACGGAGCTTGCAAGCATAATCGGACAGGTGTTGGAATGCTTCTGTAAAAGTGACAGAAGCTCGTTTGGGAATTCAACATTTCCCTGCATAAACTCTTCGGGATTGACAGGTCTGTTCACGCCTGCGAGATTGAACACAAAACCTGCTTTTTCACAGAAAGAGTCCAGCTCCTCGGACGTATTGTTCAGGTCGTATTCGAAAATTTCTTCGATATTCAGGGCAGGATGAGTCCTGTCCTTGCCGTCGCGTACATTTTTAAGTGCTTCGCAGAGATTTTTTCCGACAAATCCCGCCGCACCCGTTACAAGTATTTTCATATCAGTACAAACCACCAAATAATTTTAATTTAAGAAGAAGCTGCTTCATTTCCTCAACGCTTAGACGCTCGGTGTTATGAGACGTGTACTGATCAACCGTCTCAAGCTCCTTGTTGCCGTTCGAAACGTAGATATCATAGTTAAGATTTCTGTTATCTGCAGAGATGCGGTAGAAGCCGTCGAGATCTTCAGCACGGAGCATTTCCTCCGTTGTGACAAGCACCTCGTAGAGCTTTTCGCCGTGACGGCTGCCGATACAGCTGTAACCTACATCAGAGCCCTTGAGCTCAAGCACAGCCTTTGCAAGAGTTTCGATTGTTGCGGCGGGAGCCTTCTGTACGAAAAGATCACCCTGCTCACCGTTCTCAAATGCATAAAGAACGAGGTCAACCGCATCGTTGAGAGTCATCATAAAGCGTGTCATATCGGGGTTGGTTACGGTAAGCTTCTTGCCGTCCGCAATCTGCTCGCAGAACAGAGGAATAACCGAACCTCTTGACGCCATAACGTTACCGTAGCGTGTAAGACAAAGCACGGGGTCACCCTCGAGCATCTGACGGGAGCGCGCAATAACGTTCTTTTCCATCATAGCCTTGCTCATACCCATAGCATTGATAGGATATGCCGCCTTATCCGTTGAGAGAAAAACTGCCTTCTTTACGCCGTTTTCAACACAGGCGGTAATAACATTATCCGAGCCTACAACATTCGTCTTTACAGCCTCCATCGGATAGAATTCGCAGGAGGGAACCTGCTTGAGTGCCGCCGCGTGGAAAACATAGTCCGCACCGCGGAACGCGCCGACAATAGAGTTGTAGTCGCGCACATCACCGATGTAGAACTTGATTTTTGATGAATATTCGGGGAATCTGAGCTGATACTCGTGACGCATATCGTCCTGCTTTTTCTCATCGCGGGAAACGATTCTGATTTCTCCGATATCGGATGTCAGAAAGCGGTTGAGCACCGCATTGCCGAAGCTGCCTGTTCCGCCCGTGATGACAAGTACCTTATCTTTAAAATTGCTCATATTGAATGCTCCTTTTGGACACAGATGTGCCATAATATACATATACATCGTAATTATAAACCCAAAGCGGTAAAAAAACAAGATTTTTTTGTTATATTGCAATCATATGCCTTTTATTGTATAATACTGTCATACTTTTTTCGGAGGTAGAACTATGGCAAAGATTATCGGACAGGCTATCCCTAATATCCCGTGGCAGGACAAGCCCGAAGGATATAAATATCCCGTATGGCGTTATGACGGCAATCCCGTTATCACAAGAGACAATCTTTACGGTGCAAACAGCATTTTCAACTCTGCGGTCGTGCCCTACGGTGACGGCTTTGCAGGCGTTTTCAGAGTAGATAATATCAGCCGTGACCACACGCTCGTCGTCGGCTACAGTAAGGATGCAATCAACTGGGAGCTCGAGGAAAAGGTGATTTTCCGCGGCTATGACCCGAGACTTTGCGAAATCGAGGGCAAATACTACCTTTCGTGGGTTAACCTTACACCTCACGGCACAACAATCGGCATCGCATACACAACCGATTTCAAGGAGTGGACACAGCTCGAGGATGCATGCTATCCCGTTGCAAGAAACGGCGTGCTTTTCCCGAGAAAGGTCAACGATGAGTTCCTTCTTCTTATCCGTCCTTGTGACAGAGGCCACACACCCTACGGCGACATTTTCTTAAGTCACAGCAAGGATCTTACATATTGGGGTAAGCACCGATTTGTTATGTCCCCCGTCAAGAACTGGGAAATGACAAAGGTCGGCGCAGGCCCGACACCGATTGAGCTTGAGGACGGCTGGCTGATGTTCTACCACGGCGTGCTTACAAGCTGTAACGGCTTTACCTACGCTATGGGCGCGGCAATCCTTGACAAGGACGAGCCGTGGAAGGTTCTCCACAGAGCGGACTGCTTCCTGCTCGCACCGCACGAGCTTTACGAGTTTGTCGGCGACGTCCCGAACGTTGTTTTCCCCTGCGCGGCACTTGCTGACGCAGAAAGCGGTAAAATCGCAATCTACTACGGCGCGGCAGACACAAGCGTTGCACTCGCATTCACAACAGTTGACGAGGTTGTCGATTTCATCAAGGAACACGACCTTAACAAGTGAGGTGAGTCCTCATAGAAACGACTTATATCATTCTGCTTTTTGCAGTTATAATCTGCTGGAGCTCTGTTGTGTTCACCAGATTTTTCGGTGTCAACAGAATCAAAAGAAAAAGACAAGGAGTAAAAAGAAAAATGCCGACAGAAATGCTTAAGGAATTTCTCGACAAGGACTGCATTATAACTCTTTTCAACGAAATCGCCGGTGTTCAGGGCAAGATAGTTGCCGTCGAAGAAAACTGGATTAAGGTTGAAGAAAAAAAGAGAACACGTATCATCAACGGTGATATGATACGAGACATTTCCATAAAAAAATAAATTTACGGTGGCGGATTTTTAAATCTGCCACCGTTTTTTTGAGCCTCACACCTGAGCCAAATCCTTATATGTATCTTTAAGATTTGCGTAAAGTGATTTGTAGATTTTATGATATTTCATATACTGTGCCGTCTTTGCGCTGTCGGGAGAAACCGCATCATCGTTATACTGCACCATTACCTCGCACGCCTTTTCAACGCTCGGATAAAGCCCTGCACCCACAGCCGCAAGCACGGCTACACCTAAGGCAGGACCCTCGCTTGACCTTGCTGTTCTGACGGGAACTGCAAAGATATCGCAGAGCATCTGTCTCCAGAAGGCACTCTTACCGCCTCCGCCGCAGACGAGCATCTCCTTCGGCGTAATTCCCATTTCATTGAGCACACAAACGCAGTCATAAAGCGAATAGCTGACACCCTCGAGCACCGCGCGGATAAAATGCGCCCTTGTATGCATTGCGGAAATGCCGAAGAACACTCCGCGGCAATCGGGGTCAAGGTGAGGTGTTCTCTCACCCATAAGATAGGGAAGATAAAGAAGTCTGTCACAGCCGACGGGGATTTTATCCGCCTCGGCTGTCATAATATCGTAATTCGTGCCCTCTTGACAGAACTCTCTTTTAAACCACTGCAGTGAAAGTCCCGCGCCCTGAGTAACGCCCATAACGTGCCACTTGCCCGGAACGGCACAGCAGAAGGTATGAACTCTGCCCGACTTGTCAATAACGGGATTATCAGTATGTGCAAAAACAACACCCGAGGTGCCGATTGTCGTGAAGGCCTTACCCTCACTGACAACACCCATACCGACTGCCGCCGCGGCATTGTCACCCGCACCGCCGACAACGAGAGTTTCGGTTGAAAGTCCCGTTTTTTCCGCCGTTTCCTTATTGATTTTTCCCGTAACCTCGGGAGACTCGTAAACCTTCGGAAGATATTCCTCCTTAATGCCGAGAGCATCAATCATAACCTCTGACCAGCATCTGTTCGGCACGTCGAGAAGCTGCATTCCCGAAGCGTCGGAAACCTCTGTTGCAAAATCGCCCGTGAGCTTAAAGCGCAGGTAGTCCTTCGGTAGAAGGATATGTCTGCATTTTTCAAAAATTTCGGGCTCATTGTTCTTCACCCAAAGAATTTTTGAAGCGGTGAAGCCCGTGAGTGCGGGATTTGCCGTGATTTCAATGAGCTTTTCACGCGTAAGCTTAGCTGTCAGCTCGTCGCACTCCCTGCCCGTTCTCTGGTCGCACCAGATGATTGACGGTCGGAGCACCTCGCAGTCTTCATCGAGCATAACAAGTCCGTGCATCTGACCGGAAATGCCGAGAGAAACGATATCCTCTTTCGCGACGCCGCTGTTTTTTACAACCTCGGCGATAGTCTCGATTCCTGCATTATACCAATCGACAGGCTCCTGCTCCGCCCAGCCGTTTTTCGGCTGATAAAGCGGATATTCACGGCTCGCAGAACAGATTACACTGCCCTTTTCGTCGAAAAGCACCGTTTTTGTTGCGGAGGTGCCGAGGTCTATTCCCAATACATATTTCATAATTATTCACCAAAGAAAATCTGATTTACAACGCTCTCGAGATATTCCTGTCTGCCCGAGCCGGGATCTGTGCAAGCACCGAGCTTTGCGGCATTTTCTGCAAGGGATTCAAGCGTTGCGCTGCCGTCAAGAATTGTCTTGCCGATACCCTCGTTGAAGGATGAATATTTCTTTTCGATAAACTTATCAATTCTGCCGTCCTCGATGAGCTTTGCCGCCTTGATAAGACCGAGTGCGAAAGCATCCATACCGAGGATGAATGCGTGCACCATATCCTCCTTGGTGTTGCTCGGACGGCGGTTTTTAGCGTCAAAGTTGAAGCCGCCGTTCTTCATTCCGCCTGCCTTGAGCACCTCGTACATACACATTGTTGTCTCGTAAACATCGAACGGGAATTCGTCCGTATCCCAGCCGAGGAGATAGTCACCCTGGTTGGCGTCAATCGAGCCGAGCATACCGTTGATTGCAGAAATACGAAGCTCGTGCTGGAAGGTATGACCCGCAAGAGTTGCGTGGTTAGCCTCGATATTCATCTTGAAATCCTTGTCGAGACCGTACTGACGAAGGAAGCCGATTGCGGTTGCGGCATCAAAATCATACTGATGCTTCATAGGCTCCTTCGGCTTCGGCTCGATGAAGAAGTCACCCGTGAAGCCGATCTTTCTGCCGTATTCGACAGCCATTTTCATAAGACGCGCGATATTCTCCTGCTCGAATTTAACATCTGTATTAAGAAGAGACTCATAGCCCTCGCGTCCGCCCCAGAAAACATAGCCCTTACCGCCGAGCTTAACCGTAAGCTCGAGAGCCTTTTTTATCTGTGCCGCCGCAAAGCAGTAAACCTCTGCGCTGTTCGTACTGCCTGCACCGTTCATAAAGCGCGGATTTGAGAACATATTTGCAGTACCCCAGAGGCACTTGATGCCTGTCTCTTGCATCTTCACGAGGATATAATCCGTGATTTCGTCAAGTCTGCGGTTTGTTTCGTTGATGTCCTCAGCCTCGGGGACGAGGTCAACATCGTGGAAGCAGAAATACTCGATACCGAGCTTACTCATAAACTCGAAGCCCGCATCAACCTTTGCCTTCGCGTGCTCCATTGTAGCCTCAGCTGCGCCGAAGGACTTGTCTGCCGTGCCTCTGCCGAACATATCAACGCCGTTCGCGCCGAGGTTATGCCACCAAGCCATAGCAAAGGGAAGATGCTCGCGCATAGGCTTGCCGAGGATAACACGGTCAGCATCGTAGAATTTGAAGGAGAAGGGATTTTCACTCTTTGCTCCCTCATATTTAATCTTATCAATAAAATCAAAATACATAGCGATTACTCCTTTATAGTAATTGTTTCTTTAAGTCTTATATCGTTTGAAGCGGCACCGACCATAATCTCGAAATCGCCGTCCTCAACCACCCATTCATAATCCTTGTTAAGAAGTCTGAATGAATTGAAATTGAGCTTAAACTCAACCGTCTTTTCCTCGCCCGCTTTAAGTGATATTCTCTCAAAGCCCTGAAGCAGCTTCAGCGGTGTCATAACAGATGAAACAACGTCGTTGACATAAAGCTGAACAACCTCGTCGCCGTCAAGATCACCGATATTTTTAACGGTTGCCTTAACGGTGAAGTCCGTTTTGCCTGTCTTTTCAATAAGAAGATCTGAATATTCAAAATTCGTATAGGAAAGACCGAAGCCGAAGGGATATTTTGCGTTTCTCTCGCCCTCAAACATCATGTCAAAGAAGTTCGGTAGGATAGAATAGTAGCACGGGATGCGGTTGGTATCCTGCGGAAAGGAAACAGGAAGTCTGCCCGCGGGATTGTTCGTGCCGACGAGAGTTTCCGCAATAGCCCTTGCACCAAATTCACCGCCGAACCACGAGAGAAGGATTGCGTTTGCAACCTTGCTTTCCTCGGAAAGATCAACACTTCTGCCGTTTTCGAGAACGATAACGAGAGGCTTGCCCGTTTTTGCAAGCTCGAGGATAAGCTCGCGCTGTCTGCCTGCAAGACGGAGGTCGGAGCGGTCGTGTCCCTCCCCGCTGGTCGAGGTGTTGTCACCGCCGACAAAGACGATAGCATCGCTGTTCTGCGCCGCGGCGATTGCATCCTCAAAGCTTGCATTCTCGTCCTCGTCGTAAATTTCAACAAGATGGAACTGACCGTCCTCTGCCGTGATAGCCTGAACGCCCTTGGGGATTCCGCAGCCCGATGCCTGCGCGATTTCACAGCTGTCACCGAGCATCGCCTTAAGCTCATCGTAAACACTCTTTATTTCATAGCCGCAGGGTATGGAGGAATACCCTCCCACTCTCTGCCTTGCCGAAGAAGGGCCGACAAGTGCAATTTTTTTATATTTCTTTCCGAGGGGAAGTATGCCGTCGTTTTCAATGAGTGTCATACCCTGTCTTGCACCCTCAAGTCCGAGTGCCTTATGCTCCTCACAGCGGATGACGGATTTATATTTTTCTTCGTCCGTGAACGGATTTTCAAAAAGACCGAGCATAAACTTAAGACGAAGAACGCTGAACACAGCCTCGTCGATTCTTTCAGAAGAAATTTCGCCCTTGCCGACAAGGTCAATAATCGTGCCCTGCCAGAATGCATTTGAATAGTCGCTGCAGCCCTGCATATCAAGACCCGCATTGACAACGTCGCGGATTGCATCAACGTGGTTTTCGGCGGTGCGGTGAGCCTTGACAAGACGCTCGATTGCACCCCAGTCCGCACGGACATAGCCCTTCATACCGTAGCGTGTGCGAAGCACATCGTAGAGATAATATCTCGAGCTGATAACAACCTCGGAGTCGATTGCGTTATAGCAAGCCATTACGTTGTTTGCGCCCGCCTCGGTGATTGCCTTTTCGAAAACGGGCAGATAGCACTGCTCGATTTCGCGCTTACCTGCTCGCGCCTGAGCGCAATTGATGCCGTTTTCCGCAATACCGTGAACGCAGTAGTGCTTCGGCTCTGTCAGTACAGCATCGTCACGGCTGAATTCACCGTTCTGCTGTTCACCCGTAACAATCTGATATCCCATTTCCGAGCAGAGATATGTATCCTCGCCGAAGGTTTCCTCCACTCTGCCCCAACGTGGCTCGCGCGCAACGTCGAGGTTGGGTGCGAGGATTTCGTGCATACCGAGCGAACGTGTCTCCGCGGCAATAGCCTTACCCGTGCGGTGAACAACATCACGGTTGAAGGATGCCGCAAGACAGAGCGGAACAGGAAAAATCATAGCGCCCGGCCAGCTGATGCCGTGGAGTGCCTCGCCCGTGAAGATACACGGAATACCAAAGCGGCTCTTTGACATAATATATTTCTGATACTTGTTGAAAACCGCAGGAACCGAATACGCATCGTGCATAAAGCCGATGCCTGTATCGCCGAGAATTTCTGCTAATTCATCATATTTGATTTCTGAGCTTTCGTCGATGGCACAATGATTTTTTTCGTGCGGAACGGTTGTGAACTCAACGCCGCGGAAAATATCAAGCTGTGCAACCTTTTCCTCAAGAGTCATACGCGAAAGAAGATCCTGCGCCCTGACCTCGGGGGAAAGAGACGCATCCCTGAATTTCATAAAATCACCTCTGAAATTAGATAAAAAAATTATAACATCACTAAAAAATCAAGTCAAGGAAAGCTCAAATAATATTGAAATTAAATTAATTTTTGATTATAATGGCGGTGAACAGGAGGGGTAATATGCTTCAGAGAATACAGAAATGGGATATTCTGAAATTCGTTCTGATTTTCTTCGTCGTTTTCGGACACATCTCCGAGCAATACGCGGGAATGGGCGGACTTTTCTTTTTTATTTATTCGTTCCATATGCCATTGTTCATTTTTGTTTCGGGACTTTTCAGCAAAAAAACAATCAACGAGAAACGGTATGATAAGATTTTTACATATTTTGTGCTGTTTATTTTTATAAAGCTCGTTCTTTGTGTCAGCCGTTTTGTAAATATGGATACGGTCAGCTTCAGCCTCTTTTACGAAAGCGGTGTTCCTTGGTACGCCTTTGCAATTTTTGCATTCTGTCTTATCACGGTTTTTCTCAGAAAGCTTGACCCGAAATATGTTTTCATTATCTCGGTAATCCTCGCGTGCTTCGCGGGTTACGACAGCAGCCTGAACGATTTTCTCGTTTCGTCAAGAATCGTCGTTTTCTACCCGTTCTTCTATGCCGGTTACGCTCTTGACGCGAATACCGTTGCAGAAAGACTCAATAAAAAATCAATTAAAATCTGCGCCGCCGTATTTATTATCGGTTACATCGCTCTGCTTTGCTGGCAGTACGACAATATACGCTTTTTACAGCCGCTCCTCAGCGGAAGAAACTCCTTTTGGGTGCTTGAAAAGCTGAACGGCTACGGTATATTTTTCCGCTTCGGATATTACATTATCGCATTTCTCCTCGGCGCTGCGATAATATCGCTCATCCCGAACAACCTCGGCAAGGGCACGTTCGCAAAGCTCGGTGCGCGTAGCGTACAGGTATATGCTCTGCATTATTTCTTCATACATCTTCTTTACCGCAGACTTGATATTATCGAGTGGTTTGAGAGTGCAACAGATATCAGTGCAAAAGCTCTTATCCTGCCGCTGACGGTGATAATTATGCTTATATGCTCGTCAAAATATCTGACACCGATATTTGATTTTATATTAAAGCCGAAATTGAAAAAACAGTAAAAACAAAACTGCAAGCCTGAGAAAACAGACTTGCAGTTTTTAAATTTCAACTTACTTTTTCTTCGCCTTATTAAGGATAGCATTAACCTCAAGAATCTGCTCCTTGGTGAACTTACCGTTGCCGATCATCGTGAATACACGCTTGACCGTGAAGCCCGATGCCATATCGTAAAGACCCTTGAGCATTGACTTGGTCACCTTAACACCTGATATATCGAAGCCTGCAACCTCAGCCTTACCCTTTTCACCCTTCTTGCCCGAGGACATTGCCTTTTTAAGGAAGAGAGCAATCTTCACAGCGGCAAGCTTACCGCTCATTGTTGAAAGAATGTCGCCGATTGTATCGTTGATTGAGAAGCGTCCGTCAGGTGTGTTGATTTCGAACCAGTTGATAACCTGACCTTCCTCTTTCATAATATATGCTTCGTTCGGTGTGTCAACCTTGCGGATAACACCGCTATCCTCGAGGTCGCCTGCCTTTGCAACGAGTGTTGTCTCGCCCTCGTTCTTGACGTCAAAGTAGAAGAACGGATACTTGCCCTTCGTCTGCTTACCGACGCTGACACCGTTTGCGAAAAGCTCAACCTCATCACAGTTTGAATATACGGTAACCTTTGTTACATCCTCAACGCGGTCGATATATCTCTTCGAGCAAAGGTGAATCATCGGCTTCTTTGAAAGCCATGCCTGATAAGCGTAGAAGGAATCCTTCTTATACTTTCTGTCAAAGGTAACAAGACCCTTGTGGTTCATACCGTTTTCGCCGCCCTCAGCACGTGCGTCTGCGGCAAAGTCGAACATATTCCATACGTGAGTTGCCCAGAGATACGGTCTTTCCGCAATCTGCTTGATGAGCTCCTCGTGATAGTATGACTGATACTCCTCGGTGTAGTCGCCCTGAACGGGGTCTGACGTATGCCAGTTGAGCGCCTCACAGCCGTATTCGCTGATACCGATAGGCTTGTTCGGATACTTCGCGTGGAAATTATCAAACCACGGGCCGTTCATATCTGTTGTTCCGCCGTACCAGCCATAGTAGTGGTTGTATGAAAGCACATCGCTGATGTGAACATACTCTGAATCAATTGAGCACATTGTAACGGATGCGATTGTTGTAAGACGGGTTTTATCCATCTTATGGCAGAGCTCGTTGAGCTCCTTGTGGTTCTTGATAAGGTGCGGATCGTCTGCACCTGCGATTGTGATTTCGTTTGAAAGACCCCATACGAAGATTGAAGCGTGATTGTAGTTCTGAGAAATAAGCTCCTTCATCTGGGAAATTGTGTTGTCGTAGCCGTTGGGCATATGTCTTGAAATATAGGGAATTTCTGCCCAGAGAACAAGACCTGCCTCGTCACAAAGGTCATAGAAAACCTGTGAATGCTGATAGTGAGCAAGACGGATTGTGTTTGCACCCATTTCGAGAATGAGGTCAAGGTCCTCCTTATGATGCTCGGGGAGAAGAGCGTTACCGATGTCAGGTCTGTCCTGATGGCGGGAAACACCGCGGAGGGGATACTCTCTGCCATTGAGGATGAAGCCCTTTTCGGGGTCAATCTTGAACGAACGGCAGCCGAAGCGTGTTGAAATCTCGTCAACCTCTTCGCCGTCAACGATGAGAGTTGCCTTTGCCGTATAGAGGTACGGGTCGTCGATACCGTCCCAGAGGTGTACGTTTTCGATAGTGAAATCAACGTCATCATCGTCGTCAGTCTTTGACGCGATAACCTCGCCGTCTGCGATAATTTCATACTTGACCTTGCAGTCCTTGTCATCGTTGATAAATACCTTTACCTCAACCTCGGCATCCTTACCCTTGATTTCGGGTGTAACCATAATTCCGGGTGCTCCGTAGTAATCGAGGTCAAAGTGCTTTTCAGGCACGCCGATAACGCTGACGTCACGGTAGATACCGCCGTAGAAGGTAAAGTCAGCATTCTGCGGATAAACTCTGTCGTTCGGAGTATTGTCAACTGCAACGGTAAGAAGGTTTTCGTCCTTTACTTCATCAATTTTTGCACGGAAGGTTGAATAACCGCCGTCGTGCTTCGTGATGCTTTTGCCGTTCCAGAAAACCTCGCAGGATGAGTTCACACCGTCAAACTGAAGATACCTTACAGCACCCTCGGGCAGCTCGTCAGCCTTTATTGTCTTTGCAAAATAGCAGGTACCTCTGTAATAATCGTTGCCGCCGTCCTGACCGTCCTTGCCGTTCCATGTGTAGGGAAGGTCAAGCTGAGTCCACTCTGCGGGATATGATGCAGGTACACTCTTTGCCTCAGACGAAAAAGCCCAGCCTGCATTGATTTTGTTTATAGTTCTCATAGTTCTTCCTCCAAACTGAAATGAGTGCATAACTTTACTTATATATTTTACTTTATTCCCCTTAAAAATGCAATAAGAAAAACTGCACAGACAAAGCCGTGCAGTTTTGTATGATTTTATTATCAGTCGTTACCGAAGAAAGCCTCGTGAACAGCAGCAACTGCTTTGTCAGCGTCCTTACGGTCGATGAGAACAGAAATCTTGATTTCGCTTGTAGAAATCATCTGGATGTTGATGTCCTGATTAAAGAGAGCCTCAAACATTGTTGATGCTGTGCCCGGATGTGTCTCCATACCTGCACCTACAACAGAAATCTTTGCGATTGTATCATCGCGGACAACCTTTGCATCACCGATGAAGGGAAGATTGTTGATTGCTTCAACTGCCTCGTCAGCGTGACCCTCGCTTACTGTGAATGCGATGTCCTTTGTGCCGTCACGGCCGACTGACTGAAGGATGATATCAACGTTGATGTTCTTTGCAGCAAGGCTTGCAAAAATTTTGAAAGCAACGCCGGGAACATCGTTAAGACCTGTGATTGAAATTCTTGAAGCGTCTGCGTCCTTTGTAACGCCTCTTACTAACATTTTTTCCATTTTAGCTGTCTCCTTTACCATTGTGCCCGGAATCGGGTTAAGGCTTGAAATAACCTCAAGCTGTACGTTGTATTTTTTAGCCATTTCAACTGAACGGTTGTTAAGAACCTGTGCACCGAGGGTTGCAAGCTCAAGCATCTCGTCATAAGTGATTTCAGAAAGTCTCTGAGCATTCTTGACCTTTCTCGGGTCTGCCGTGTAAACGCCGTCAACGTCAGTAAAGATCTGGCACTTGTCAGCGTGAAGAGCTGCTGCGATTGCAACTGCGCTTGTATCTGAGCCGCCGCGGCCGAGAGTTGTAACGTCATCGTACTTGTTAAGTCCCTGGAAGCCTGCAACGATAACAATCTTCTTGTTGCCGAGCTCCGTCTTGAGGCGCTTTGTGTCTACCTTCTTGATTCTTGCAGCAGAGTAAACGGAATCTGTGCTGAAGCCTGCCTGCCAGCCGAGAAGAGAGATTGCGTTGTAGCCAAGCTTTTCGATAGCCATTGCAAGAAGAGCGATTGAAATCTGCTCACCTGCTGCCATAAGCATATCCATCTCACGCTTGGGAGCGCCGGGGTTGATTTCCTTTGCCTTTGCGATGAGGTCGTCAGTTGTGTCACCCTGAGCGGAAACAACAACAACAACGTCGTTGCCCTGCTTGTAAGTGTCAGTAACGATTTTAGCGACATTCATCACACGCTCGGCATTAGCAACTGAGCTGCCGCCGAATTTCTGAACGATAAGTCCCATAATTAATTCACCACTTTATATCAATAATTTTCTACTCTGATTTTTGAGAGGATTTCAATATCCTCAAGCTTTGCGAGCATTGCGTCAAGCTCGCCCTCCGCCTTGACGGGGGTTACGAATGCAAATTCGTCCTCGGGTGCATTCTCACGGGCGAGGATGCTGATATCACCGAAGATTTCTTCTGCCCTTCTGAGTGCGAATACCTTGTCGCCCCTTGCGCGGACGTAATATGATGCTTCGACGGTCTTATGGTCAACAACATAATTTTCAATCGCATCGCCCCAGCCGAAGACCTTGCGCTTTTCGATATGGCGCGCACAGTCGATAACGTCAGCCACAACAGCACTTGCAGTTGCAAGCTTGCCAGCGCCTCTGCCGTAGAAGGCACAGTCGCCGACCGCATTACCGCGGACAAAGACAGCGTTAAAAACATCGTTTACGCCTGAAAGAATACTCTCGTTGCGGACAAATGCAGGGCTGACCATAGCGGAGATTTTATCGCCGATACGCTTTGCTCTGCCGAGAAGCTTGATTACGCCGCCCCATGAGCGTGCATATTCAACGTCCTCGAGAGTGATTTTTGTAATACCCTCTGTATAAACGCTTTCGGGGAAAACGTGCTTGCCGAATGCGAGAGACGCGAGAATACAGATCTTGCGGCAGGCATCGAAGCCCTCGATATCTGCTGTCGGGTCCTTTTCCGCATAGCCGTTATCCTGCGCAAGTCTGAGCGCATCCTCAAAGCTCATTGAGTTATAAATCATCATCGTAAGGATGAAGTTTGTTGTACCGTTAAGGATACCTGCAACCTCGTCAACTCTGTTAGCCGCAAGACACTGTGCGAGGGGACGGATAACGGGAATACCGCCGCCGACGGAAGCCTCGAACATAAAGTTTGCGTTGTTTTCCTCCGCTAACTTGAGAAGAATATCGCCCTTTGCCGCAACAAGCTCCTTGTTGGAGGTTGCAACGCTCTTGCCTGCCTTAAGGCAAGCGGAAACGAAATCGAAAGCAGGATTAAGACCGCCCATCGCCTCGACAACGATTTTAACGTCGGGGTCGTTAAGGATGATGTTGAAATCCTTTACGAGCTTGCTTTCATTCTCGTCACCGGGGAAATCCCTGAGGTCAAGAATATATTTTACGTTTAAAGAATCCTGCAGACTCTTTTCGGCAATGCTCTGATTATTCATCGAAATAACCTGTGCAACACCCGAGCCTACAACACCGTAGCCCATAATTGCTATTTCCATATTTTTTCACTCCTTGCTACATACTCAAGTAGTGTAACATAAATATTAAAAATAATAAAGAGTAAATTTGAAAAAATCTTACCTTTTTTGAAAAAAATTCATATCTTTTTAATTGCATTGAAGTTCAATTTGGTATAAGATAAAGATAAACAGGGAAAGTGTAAATGAAATGAGGTGCATTTTTATGGACAAGATTGAACTAAGGCGAGGACGGATTATCAACATCGTTTACCTCGCTATGATACTCGGACTCGGCTATCTTTTCGTCAGGTACTGCTTCTGGATATTTTTTCCGTTTCTGCTCGCACTTCTGCTTGCAGTCATCGTACAGAAGCCCGCTAACTTCCTTGTAAGGAAAACGAAGCTGAAAAAAGGGATAACCTCCACCGTTCTCATCCTTCTGTTGTTTGTGCTTGCGGGCGGAATAATCTCCCTTCTGGGAATGAAGCTCGTTGACGTTATCAAAAACACGATTGATTTTATCACCGCAAAAATAACTGACCTGCCGAGCCTGATTGACGATATCAAAAACTGGGTTATCGGCACAGCACAGTTCCTTCCCGATAAAGCCGAAGCAAAATTCGTCACCGCGGCAGGCAACTGGTTTGACCTTATCCGCGAAAAGAGTGCAACCGAAATTGCCGCAACAATCGTCGGATCGGCTTCAGGTGACGAAAAGCTCTCACTTTCAACGCTCACAACTCCGCTCAGCGGTCTGTGGAGCACGGCAAAGAGAATCCCTTCCGTTTTTGTCGCAATCATCATCTGCATCCTTTCGTCCTGCTTTATGGCGGCTGATTACGACTGGATTGCGGGCTTCATCAAAAAGCAGCTCTCTGACGAGCATAAGCGCAAGCTTTCAATAAGTAAGCGCGTTGTTTTCCAATCACTCGGCAAGCTTTTCCACTCATACGCACTGATCATCTGCATCACGGGAACAGAAATATTCATCGGTCTGAATATCCTTTCCCTTCTCGGACTTTATGACGGCGGAAACATCATCATTATTTCAATCATCGTCGCCCTTCTTGATATTCTTCCCGTACTCGGAACGGGTACGTTTATGATTCCGTGGGCGATTTACTCGCTGATAACAGGCAGGATAGGTCTTGCAATCGGACTGTTCATAATCTATGCAATCATCTACGTTGTCCGTCAGGTAATCGAGCCGAAAATCGTCGGCGGAACGGTAGGTCTTCCGTCCTTCATAACTCTTATGGGTATGTATGTCGGCTCGCAGTTATTCGGTTTTATCGGTATCTTCCTTGTACCGATTATGATAATCATTGTCAAGCTTCTCAACGACGAGGGTGTTATCCACCTCTGGAAGCCCACCGATGATATCGGTGAAAGCTCAGAGGAGCCGAAGCCCGGTCTGTTGAAAAAGCTTCTGAGAAAATAAGCGGAGGTGTATGTTATGGCAAAAATCATTACCGTCAGCCGTGAATTCGCAAGCGGAGGCCGCGAGGTCGGAAAAAGGCTCGCAGATGAGCTCGGCTTCGAATATTACGACAGAGAAATTCTTGAACAGGTTGCAAAGGAAAGCAGTCTCGACGAAAGCTATGTTGAAAATATGCTCAGCGGTAATTTTGCAATCAGCCTTCCCGTGACGTTCGGCAGAACCTTCATCTACAACGACGTCATCCAGCAGAATATGACCGCCCTGCTCGTCGCGGAGCAGAAAATCATCCGCTCGCTTGCAGAAAGCGGAAAGGATATGGTTATCGTCGGACGAAGTGCGGACGTTATCCTCGAGGATTACAAGCCGCTTAACCTTTTCGTATACGCTTCAATGGAATCCAAACTCAGAAGATGCCGCTGGCGCGCTCCGGTGAATGAGCAATATAACGACAAGGAGCTTGCACGAAAAATCAAGCAGGTCGATGCGGGCAGAAAGAGACAGCGCAAGATCATCACCGACAGGACGTGGGGCGCAAAGGAAAACTATCACCTTTGCATCAATACAACGGATATGAACATAAAATCGTTCGTCCCGTCCCTTGCAAAATTTGTCAGGAGCTATTTTGAGGACTGATAAGCATAACAAAAGGCACTCTCCGCGGAGAGTGCCTTAATTTTTTACATCAAATTATGCGCCGAGGATAAGATCCCAGAGGAAGCCCGGAAGAAGAACCTTGAGAAGCTTGCCGAGAACCGTAACCATTACGGGTGAGAACGCATCAAGGAAATAGAACGGAATATCCATTACCATCTCGTTGAAGGTAAGCTCGTATGTCTCGTAGTTTGCGGGATCGTTTTCGTCGATTTCAAAAATTCTGACTGAACGGTCGCCGCCTCTGCCGTATGAGCTGAAGCCTGTACCGCCGTTGTAGCCCATAACAATACCGTCATCTGTCTTGCCGCGGAAGCTGTTAACATGGTCGTGACCAAAGAAAGCGCCTACGATATCGCCCTTTTCAACCCAAGCCTGATACTGGCCTGTGTGGCTTTCAAGCGGCTCTGAGCAGGGAACCTCACCGAGCACGCCCTCGATCACCTTATCGTTGAGCTTGAACCATGCAAACTCGTCAATGCTGAACACAGCATCGTCGCCTGCCTCGCTGAATGAAACCTTTTCAAGGAACTGATAGATTTCCTTAACGGGGATGTGCTGGAAAAGAAGTGACGGAACTGTCTTGCCGCCGTTTGCAGCCTTGAGAGCGTCACTTGTCTCTCTGTACCACTCAACCTGCTCGGGCTTAACACCCTCGTAGCCTGTGAGAAGGTCGCTGTCTGCACGCTTGTTGTTGGTATCCATCATATAGATATTGAATGCAATGCTCTTACCGTCCGAAGACATAATCGGCATATTATATGTGCCGGGATTAAAACGATCCTCGGGAACGATGCAGTTTTCATACTGCTGATAGAAAGCGAGCTGCTCCTCGAGTGTGAAGAAATCCTCGTAATCGTGGTCGTGGTTACCGAAAGTTACAATGAACGGGATATCGTAGCTGTCAATAATATCAAAAAGATTTGAAAGACATTTCTTAAGTCCGTCCTCAGTTGCACCCGGGAAGAAGTCTGTGAGCTGGTCACCTGTAAATACAAGGAGATCAGGCTGCTCCTGAGCAAGCGCTGCTTCGATAAGCTTGATTTCAGCAACATCCTTAAGGATCATATCCTGAGTGTCACCGAGCTGCATAATCTTGAACTTTCCGTCAGCGCCGAACTGAAGATCACTCTTTGTGTTTACTGCAAAAGCCGGAATCGCAATAGCGAAGCACATAACGATTGCAAGAAAAACGCTTAATACTTTTTTCATAACAAAACCTCCGTAAATTTACTTACTCAATAATTATAAATCAAAAAAATTTCAAAGTCAACAAACATTCCCCTAACCTGAATAATTTTGTCAAATTGCCAAAAATATACATAGGTGTAATTATTTAAGGTTGACAATGAACGTGAAATGTGCGAAAATAAATAAGAATATTGTTATGGGAGGTGACGGAATTGAACAAAGAAAAGCTTTTGCGATTCGGCGCAAGCATTATCCTTGACAAAACGCTCAGGTATATCGACAAGGACCCTGCGGCGAACATTATCAAGCTTGTAAACATCGCTGAAAAGATCTCGGGAAAAACCTTCCCGAAAAAGGTTTTTGACTCATTCCGTGCAGCCCTTAACGACGAGGACAACGTCTGGTTTGACTATGCGATGAAATTTGTCAACGATGTTGACCGCGAAAATCTCAAAAAGATGTTCCTTTCCTTTGCTCTCGGCGCAGGCTATCACGGCACGAAGGCTGTCCGTGAGAACAGAGAGAAATATAACTGCAACATTCCGTTCATCATTCTTCTCGACCCGACAAGCGCCTGCAACCTCAAATGCAAGGGCTGCTGGTCGGCTGAATACGGTCACAAGTTCAACCTCAGCTATGATGAGCTTGACAGCATTGTAACTCAGGGCGTGGCGCTCGGCACTCACCTTTATATGTTCACGGGCGGTGAGCCGCTCATCCGTAAGAACGATATTTTAAAGCTCTGCCGCAAGCATCCGAACTGCACCTTCCTTGCGTACACCAACGCAACACTCATCGATCAGAAATTCTGTGAGGATATGAAGGATGTCGGCAACCTCGCGCTCGCAATCAGCATTGAGGGCTCAGAGGAAACGAACGACTACCGCCGCGGCGAAGGTGCTTACGAAACATCTGTCAAGGCGCTTGACCTTCTGCAGAAAAACGGATGCCTTTACGGTATTTCCGTCTGCTATACAGCAAAGAACATCGACGAGGTCACAAGCGACAGCTTCCTTGACCTTATGATTTCCAAGGGTGTCAAGTTCGGTCTTTATTTCAACTATATGCCCGTCGGAACAAATGCCGACGTTGAGCTTATCCCCTCGCCCGAGCAGAGAACGTTTATGTACAACTGGCTTAAAAGAGTCCGCAACAGCAAGACGGGCAAGCCGATGTTCGTTATGGATTTCCAGAACGACGGCGAATATGTCGGCGGTTGCATCGCGGGCGGAAGAAACTATTTCCACATCAACTCCGCGGGCGATATGGAGCCCTGCGTTTTCGTGCATTTCTCGGATTCAAATATCCGCACCCATACAATCCTCGAGGCACTGCAGAGTCCGTTGTTTATGGCTTTCCACCACAACCAGCCGTTCAACGACAATCATCTGCGTCCCTGTCCGATGCTCGAAAACCCCGACTGTCTGAGAAAAATCATTCAGATAACGGGCGCAAAGTCAACCGACCTTATCAATCAGGAGGGCGTTGAGCATCTTTGTGCAAAATGCGACAAGTTCTCAAAGGAATGGCAGCCCGTTGCCGATAAATTATGGGCAGAAAACAAGCATCCTAACCCAAAAACACAATATTATCGCGATACAGAACGCGCGATGAAGGAAAAACTTGACGATATTGTTAGGTGATATTATACAAAACAACGGCTATGTCTAAGCATTGCCGTTGTTTTTTCTGTTATTGTGCGAATTGATTGTTGCAATTTTTTATGCTATTATATTTATGCAGTCGGGAACGGCTGACACTATTGAGGAGGAACATAATAATGGATTTCGTAGCACAGATTCTTGCAATGGTAGAAGAGCTTCTTGCTTTCCTTGGCGAGTTCGAAGCAGCTGGTATTCTTGATATCATCAAGGAATTCTTCGCAAACTTTGCAGCATAATTTAAGTAAATAGAGTAAACAACGGAGACGGCTCAGGCTGTCTCCGTTGTTTTTTATCAGTATGTAAATGTTGCTGTTTTCTTCATATATCCCGATACGGTTGCACTGCCGCCGATACCGATGAAGTTTCCGCCGCCCTTACCTGCAAGAGGCATATAAACCTCCGCATATTTCACATATCCGTCCGCGCCGACGGTTGCCTTGATTTTTGTTCCCTCGTAGGTGAAGTCCGCCTGCGTAATCGTCAGACCGAAGAGGTCAACCGTTGCAAGGTTGAGCGGGAAGGAGCACTGTCTGTTGTAAACGGGGAATTTTTCAAGCGTAGCATCCTCGGGTACAACCAGAATATTGATTTCATAATCGTTGCCCTTCTTCGTAACCGTCGCAGTCTTTGCACCCTTCGGGTCAAGGTCTGCGGGGAAAACGTGATCCGACGCCTTGCCCTCACCGTCATCGGTTGCAATTCCCTTGGCGAAGCTTCGCGTGCTTTCCGTAGTCTTGGCATAAGCATTGACAATCTTCTTTGCAAGCTTTTCAGCCATCTTCGGATCCATCTCATCAACGCTGATTCCGATTGTCTGGGTTGCTTTGATTGTTGTTTTCGGTGCGGTGAAGGATTTTTTCATACTGTCGGTATAAAATCTGACAGCCTGCTCCCTTGAGTAAGATGTCGGAGCATTCGCCGTCTCGTCCTTTTCGGGCTGTGTCACGCCCGTATCCGGAGCGGAAGCATCCGGCTGTGTGTTTTCCTCGGGGACAGTATCCGTGCCGTCAGCGGGAGCGTCAGTAACGGCTTCATCCGTTTCATCTGTCGGGATATCGGGTGTTACTGTATCAGTGTCATTCTCAGCCGTACCGCCGCCGACCGCAGAGGTGCTGCCCGAAAGCTTTGCCGCCTCAATAAGAGCATCGCTGTATTTGCCGACAGCTGCCGACGATGTGATACAAATCGCAATAACACAAAGCATAGCTATAACTGATTTTACAATCGTTTCTTTCATTGATATGACCCCCTGTTTTTTAACTGATTTTATCATATCACTTTTTTATATGTAAATCCATACAAATTTTCAGAAAACTGTTGCAGATTTATCCTGATGTCACATCTGCGAAATATCATTGACGGCAGAATCAATGCCCTCGGCATAAAGATGTCCCGTATCCGCATAAGTCAGACATTTCGGTGCGGTAACTCCGTTTTCGTTATTTTCAAATTCAATAACCGTGACTCCTGTATAATCATAGTCGAAGCCCGCCCACATAATGTGTAGCGGAATATGTAGAAGCACGGAAACCCACGCTCTTGAAAAAGCGGCGTGGCAGAAAAGCGCAACCTTATCGTCATTCGGACGGACGATTCGGTATATTCCGTTTTCCTCCTTATAGCCGAGTCTTTCGAGGAAATCGTTGCCGTTTTTCTCGATATAATCAACAGCTTTTTTCATTTCCGACTGCTTTATGCCTTCGCACTCATACGCCTTGTCAAACGGCAGGTCAAGGTTGCCGTTATGTCTGAAATAAGTATTCTGGACAAAAGAAATAGATTTCATTTTTCCGTCGGGGAAGGGAGTAAGCCTCTCGTCACCGATTTCGTGAGCCCATTCCTCGGTCTGCTTTTCGAGTCCGAGCATTCTGCAGGCAGGCTCAGCGGTCTGCTGTGCGCGGAGAATCGGGGACGCAAAAATTTTATTGACTCCGAGCTTTGCCATTCTTTTGCCTACAGCCTCCGCCTGTGCCCAACCCTTTTCGGTCAGGGCGCCTACGGAATAATCCGGCTCGCCGTGTCTGATAATATAAAGAATCATAAAAACACACCTCATAGAAGAAAAGGCACCGCCTTGCGACGATGCCTTGATTTTAAGTATGGATTAGTACTTGATGTCTGTGTACTTACCTGTGATAGCAGCCTCACCTGTACCTGTTGCGCCGATAATAGCGAGCTTGAGGCTAAGTGTTGCATCGAATGTGTATGAATACTCAAGGTTTGTCATCTTGCCGTCAACGATAGTTGCAACAAATGTGATCTTCTTGTAGTTTGCCTTTGACTCGTTCTCAACAACCTTAACTGCGCTGCCAACCTCGTTAGCGATGCTCTGGTTAACCTCGGAGAATGTAATGTAGTCATTTGAAGCGTGAGCCAATGCACTTGAAGCGTTCGGAGTTGTACAATCCTTGATTGTGATTGTGTACTTGTTGCCGTCTACCTTGAAGGATGTAACATCAGCCTCAGTAAGGCTCATACCCTTGATAGCATACTTAGCGTCGATGCCGTCAACCTTGCCTGCCTTGACTGTACCTGTCATGGGCTGTGCCTTAACACCGATGAAGCCGCCGACAACTGAGTCGAGAGAAGCATTCTTGTCAACGCCGTGGATGATTGAATTAAGAGCGTTTGTTGCTGAACCAACATCGATGTTCTTAACGAACTTACCGCCTCTTGTGATCTTGTAAGAGCCCTTGGCAGCCTTAGCTGTCTCTGCATTGAAGAGCTTGATAACGTCAGCCTTTGTCATAGCAGCAGGCTTCTTGTCGTCAGCTGCAGGAGCATCTGTTGTGCCTGCATCGGGTGTTGTTGCGTCTGTTGCTGTGTCGTCAGCTGCAGGAGCATCTGTTACTGTGTCATCAGCGGGAACGTCAGCTGCTGTATCGTCTGAAGGAACGTCAGCTGCTGTGTCGTCTGAAGGAACATCAGCGTTGTCGTCAGTTGACACGTTGCTGCCTGCTGATACTGTGGGAGCAAGCTTTGCAGCCTCCTTGACAGCATCGCTGTAGTTGCCGATTGCTACTGATGATGTGATGCAGAGAACTACAACACAAATGATAGCGGTAACGGACTTGATTATTGTCTCTTTCATTGGGATTACCTCCGTTTTGATTTTTTATTCAAAGGCAGCTTCCGTACCGCCTTTTGCACATTGTTACATGCTGATGACAACCACCGCACAGATGATACAGAGAATTGTCATAATGAAGTTGATGTTTCCGGAAATATAATTCTGCTTCTTCTTGTGAAGTCCGTCAAGAAAAACAGCGGAAGCGATAACAAGAAGGAACACGGCAAAGAACACCGCTGTATGGAACTGGAAAAACATCGCAATGAGGAACGCCATAAACGAAACAATCGAAGCGATAGAAATGATGAGCCACGGGAGAGTAAGACGCTCCTTGATAACTTCAGACTCTGCTGAATTACGCTTCTTTTTGCTCATATCCATACCTCCTCTTTTGCATACTTCCATTATCTAATATAGGATACCAAATTTATCGTAAATAGTCAAGATTGTTTTGATTATTTTACTGTATGCAAAATGTCCAAATGAGGAGTAAAAATTATGTGCAAAAATTCTTGTGATTTTTCAATTTTTAAATGACTTTTTATGAGATGTATGATATAATAAGGTTTGGTGGAAATTAAATGTATCAGGTTCCGCCAAAAAAACAATCCCGCAAAGAGAGGTCATCCTTTTGTTCGAGCAGATAATCAACTTTGACCGTATGGAGCAGGCCGTCAGTCTTTTCGGCAGCTTTGACGAAAACATAAAGCTTATAGAGAAAAAATATTCGGTCAACGTTGTCTGCCGCGGCTCTGACCTTAAAATCAGCGGTGAAGCGGATAAGGTATCCCTTGCCGCAAGAGCAATCAACGGACTGCTCGGTCTTATCAATAAGGGCGAGGCTCTCAACGAGCAGAACGTGCGCTACGTAACATCGCTCGTCGATGACGGCGCAGAGGATAAGCTCAGACAGATGAGCGGCGACTGTATCTGCATCACCACAAAGGGCAGACCTGTCAAGCCCAAGACAATCGGTCAGGAAAAATACGTCCGCGCGATTGACGAAAACACAATCACAATCGGTGTCGGCCCCGCAGGTACAGGTAAAACCTACCTTGCCGTCGCGATGGCGGTCAGCGCCTTCCGCGCAAAGGAAATCAACCGTATTATCCTCACCCGTCCCGCAGTTGAAGCGGGCGAAAAGCTCGGCTTCCTTCCCGGTGATCTTCAGCAGAAGGTTGACCCGTATCTGAGACCGCTTTACGATGCGCTGTTCGATATGCTCGGCGCAGAGACCTTCCAGCGCTATCAGGAGCGCGGAAGCATCGAGGTTGCTCCCCTCGCCTATATGCGAGGACGAACACTCGATGACAGCTTCGTTATCCTTGACGAGGCGCAGAACACCACCCCCGAGCAGATGAAAATGTTCCTGACGCGTCTCGGCTTCAATTCAAAAATGGTTGTCACGGGTGACATCACCCAGATCGACCTTCCCGACGGCAAGCGCTCGGGTCTTATCGAAGCGACAAGAATTCTGAAAAACGTAGAAGATGTTAAAATAGTACATTTTTCCGAAAAGGATGTTGTCCGCCACAAGCTGGTTCAGGACATCATCAAGGCTTACGAAAAATATGAGGAGGCAAGGAAAAGAAAATGACAGATAAAATCAAGGTAATAATCACGAATGATCAGAAGGACATCCGCATTCCTACAGGTGTAAGAATGCTTGTCCGCCGTTGCTGTAACGCTGTTCTGATTAACGAGAATTTCGAGGGCTCGGCTGAAATCAGCGTGCGCTTCGTCAATGATGAAATCATCCATCAGCTCAACAAGGAATTCCGCAACGTCGATAACAGCACGGACGTGCTTTCCTTCCCTCTCGGTGAAAACGGAGTTTACGACATCAACCACGACACGGGCGCAAAGATGCTCGGCGATATCGTAATTTCCATCGAGCACGCTATTATGCAGTCCAAGCTCTACGACCATTCTCTTCAGCGTGAGATTGCTTTCCTTACGGTTCATTCAATGTTCCACCTTCTCGGCTATGACCACGAGAACGGCGGACTCGAAATGGTGCGTATGCGCGAAAAGGAAGAGGCAGTTCTTACACAGCTCGGACTTAAAAGAAGCGACAGCTATTACACGGAGGAAATCTGATGACTAAAACCGCATTTATTGCGATTGTGGGTTGCCCTAATGTCGGCAAATCCTCGATACTTAACCGTTTACTCGGACAAAAAATCGCGATTGTTTCCGAAAAACCGCAGACAACGCGTACAAAAATTATGGGCGTCCTTACCGAGGGCGACACTCAGCTCGTTTTCACCGACACTCCCGGCTTCCACAGACCGAAGACCAAGCTTGGCGAAAAAATGGTTCAGGCGGTCAGCGACAGCGTTGCAGGTGTCGACGCCTGTCTGTTCGTTGTTGAGCCTCAGGGAGAATTGCGTCCTGCTGAGCTTGAGCTGATAGAAAAATTCAAAAAGCTTAAAATGCCCGTGATTCTCGCAATCAACAAGGTTGATACCCTTCCCGAAAAGGAAGTGCTGATGACGAGAATTGCCGAGCTTTCACAGGTATATGATTTCGAGGCAATCGTACCCGTATCCGCTATGAGGGGCATCAATACGGATGCACTCCTCGGTGAGCTCAACAAGCTTGCAGAGGAAAGCGTATTCTTCTTCCCCGAGGATACTCTCACCGACCAGCCCGAAAGAGTGCTTGCCGCAGAAATGATCCGCGAAAAGCTCCTTCGCAACCTCGACCGTGAAATTCCGCACGGTGTTGCAGTCAGCATCGAAAAAATGCGCGAGCGCGAGGATTCGGACATTATGGACGTCGAAGCAATAATCTATTGCGAAAAGGACAGCCATAAGGGAATCATCATCGGCAAGGGCGGCGCAATGCTCAAGCGTGTTTCCACAAGAGCGCGTGAGGATATGGAAAATTTCTTTATGTGCAAGGTCAACCTTCGTTGCTGGGTAAAGGTCAAAGAGGGCTGGCGTAACCGCGAGGGCTTAATTCATAATTTTGGTCTTGATTAAAATATAATAAAAAATCCCTCCCTGCAAACAATAATGTTCGGAGGGATATTTTATGAACACAAACTTCAAGGAGCTTGCCGCCTGGGACAAATTTGCACAGAGCGGTAAGATTTGCGACTATCTGCAATACAAACACATTTCACGGGAGACGGCAAATGAAACTGAGCACGGACGGATTGATAATAAGGGAACAGCAGACGGGCGAGGATGACCGTCTTGTTACCATACTCACCCGTGACTACGGCGTGCTGCGCGCTTTCGTGCGCGGTGCAAAAAGGATAAAAAGCAAGTCGCAGAGCGCGACTCAGCTTTTTGCATACGGCAAATTTTCCATCTACCGCGGCAAGGATGCCTACTCGATTGACGAGGCACAGCCGATAGAGATTTTTTTCGATTTAAGAAACGACATTGAGGCACTTTCGCTCGCGCAGTATTTCTGTGAGCTTGCGGGCGAGCTTGCCCCCGTTGAGGATGACGCTGACGAATATCTCAAGCTCGTTCTCAACGCTTTACATATGCTTTCAAAAAACAAGCGCTCACACGCTCAGCTTAAAGCAATCGTCGAGCTGAGGATGATGAGCCTTTCGGGTTATATGCCCGATCTTGTCGCCTGCGGTGACTGCAGTGAGTTTTCGGACGGCGGAATGTTTTTCAGCCCCGTTGAGGGTCAGATTTTTTGCGGTGAATGTGTAAAAGATCACACCTGCATCGCCTTGCCGAACGGCGTTCTTTCCGCAATGAGACATATCTGCTATGTCGAAAACGCAAAGCTTTTCAGCTTCACCCTTCCTGAGGAAAGTATGAGCTTTCTCGCGGACGTGACGGAAAAGTTCCTGCTGACACAGACGGCAAAAAAGCTTAAAACCCTAGATTTTTACAAGATGATGAAAGGATAAGCGATATGAACAGACATCATAAATCGCTTGAACTCGATAAGGTTCTCGGTATGCTCGCTTCTCACACCTCGTGTGAGGATGCGCGTCTTGCCGCGCTTGAGCTTACCCCCGAGACCGACCTTGACAGTGCGCAGGCTCTGATGAATCAGACGAGAGATGCGCATATGCTTCTTGCGCGCTTCGGAGGCCCGTCCTTCGGCGGACTGACAAACGTCAACAACGCGCTTTTCCGTGCGGACGCGGGCAGCACCTTAAGCCTGCGCGAGCTTCTTGACATCGCGGGTGTTCTGCGCGTTATCAGAAATATTATCAGCTGGCGCAGCACTAACGAGGGCGTTGAAACAATTCTCGATATTTATTTTTCCGCACTTGTGCCGAATAAATACCTCGAAGAGACAATCACAAGCGCGATTATTTCAGAGGAAGAAATTGCCGATAACGCTTCTCCCCTGCTTGCCGATATCCGCCGTAAAATCAAGGCGCAGGAAAGCAAGGTCAGAGAGCAGCTCGGCAAATACACTCACAATTCAAACTATTCCAAATATCTTCAGGACAACATCATCACGATGCGTAACGGACGCTACGTTGTCCCCGTCAAGAACGAATACCGCGGCGAAATCCCCGGTCTCGTTCACGATTCCTCGGCAAGCGGCGCAACAATTTTCATCGAGCCGATGCCGATTGTTGAAGCAAACAATCAGATAAAGCTCCTCAAAAATCAGGAGGAGGACGAAATTGACCGTATCCTCGCAGAGCTTTCCGCAACCGTCGGCAGCTTCGCGAATGCTATCAAAAGCAGCTACGAATGTGCTGTCGAGCTCAACCTCATTTTTGCAAAGGCACAGCTTGCCTATGCGATGAAGGCATCCGTGCCCGAAATGAACGACGAGGGAGTTATCGAGCTTCGCCGTGCGAGACATCCGCTCATCGATAAGAAGAAGGTCGTTGCCGTTGACATTCAGCTCGGCAAGGACTTTGACACAATCGTTATCACGGGTCCCAACACGGGCGGTAAAACGGTTTCGATAAAAACCATCGGTCTGCTTTCGCTTATGGCGATGTGCGGTCTTATGCTCCCCGTTGATGACAGAAGCAAAATCTCCGTTTTTTCAAAGGTACTTGCAGACATCGGCGACGAGCAGAGCATCGAGCAGTCGCTCTCGACCTTCTCGTCACATATGACGAATATCATAAAAATTCTTGATGAGGCTGACGACAGCAGTCTCGTTCTCATCGACGAGCTTGGCGCAGGCACTGACCCCGTTGAGGGCGCGGCACTCGCGATTGCAATTCTTGAGCAGCTGAGAAATCAGGGCGCAAAAATTGCATCGACCACCCACTATGCCGAGCTTAAGGCTTATGCGCTCCAGACACCCGGCGTAACTAACGGAAGCTGTGAGTTTGACGTACAGTCGCTTCGTCCTACATACCGCCTGCTTATAGGTGTGCCCGGACGCTCAAACGCTTTTGCGATTTCGCAGAGGCTCGGTCTTTCCGACAGCGTTATCGAGCACGCGCAGGAGCTTGTTTCGACCGAAAACACACGCTTCGAGGACGTTGTTGACCGACTCGAGCAAAGCCGTAAAAGGATGGAAGAGGAGCACAACGAGGCTCTTAAAATACGCGCCGCCGCCGACAGAGAGCTTGAAAAAGCAAAGCAGATGAAGGCGGACATTCAGACGATGCGCGAAAAAGAAATGGAAAACGCCAAGGCACAGGCATTGCGGATAACAGAGCAGGCAAAGCGCGAGGCTTATCAGCTTCTTAATGAGCTTGAGGAGCTTCGCAAGCAGCAGGCCAAGGAAAAGGATGCTGTAGAAATGGCGCGCCGTGCAAGAGCGGCGGTCAAAAAGGGTATCGATGCAATCGACTCCGCCGCCGACCCGATCATCGGAACACTCGACAGCGACGAGGATTATGTTCTTCCCCGCCCGCTCAAGGTCGGTGACAGCGTTATTATCGCGGATATCGGCAACGAGGCAACCGTCGTTACTCTCGCGGATAAAAAAGGTCTCGTAACCGTGCAGATGGGTACGATGAAAACCCGCGTCAAGGAAAAGACGCTCCGACTTGTTGAAAAGCAGAAGAAGCAGCAGACAGTCGGCAAGCGAACCGTCGCAACGGGCAGAATGGAAAGCAAGATGAATATGTCCGCACAGACGAGCCTTGACCTTCGCGGAATGACGGTTGACGAGGGTATCCTCGAGCTTGACCGTTATATCGACCACGCGCTTCGTATGGGAATCGGTGAATTTACTGTAATCCACGGCAAGGGAACGGGCGTTCTCCGTGCCGCTGTGCGCGAATATCTCAAAAAAAGCACGTTCGTTAAATCTCACCGTCTGGGTACCTTCGGCGAAGGTGAGGACGGAGTAAGCATAGTTACACTCAGATAGGAGATACAGAATGAAGGATCTGATAATTATAGGCTCGGGCGGTCTCGGCAGAGAAGCAATGTGGATTGCCGAAAGAATCAACGCTGTCTCCCCCGAATGGAATATTCTCGGCTTTATTGACGATAACGCGGAGCTGACAGGTACCTCAGTCAGCGGTTATACCGTGCTCGGAACAACGGCAGCTGTGGTTGAATATCCCGAAGCATATTATATTTGTGCGATCGGTAACGCGAAGGCAAGAAAAATCGTTGCGGAAAAGGTTCTTTCGTATGCACCCGTAAAATTCGCAACACTCATTGACCCCGCCTGCATACACAGCGACAAGGTTGATTTCGGCGAGGGCTGTGTTGTCTGCGCATACACGTATATTACGGTTGATATAAAAATCGGCAATCACGTTTATATCGGTGCCAACTGTACCGTCGGACACGACGCGGTCGTTGACGATTTTGTCACCCTTTACCCGAGCGTTACGCTTTCGGGTAATACGCATATCGCAAGCGGCTGTGAGCTCGGAACAGGCTCGCAGATCATTCAGGGACTCACGGTTGAAAAAAATACAATCGTTGGCGCAGGCTCCGCGGTTATCCGCAATCTTCCGTCCGACTGCACGGCGGTCGGCGTGCCCGCAATTCCGATTAAATTCCACAGAAAAAAGGCATAAATTAAGCAGAGTTGAAAAAATCAACTCTGCTTTTTGTTTGTTCTTTATCAGAGAATTCTTAATACATTAAACCAATAATAAACAATATTGAACAGCATTGAGAAAACCTCTTTAAGACCGAAGCTTCTGAGGATAACATTGAGATTATTGTCGAGCAGTCCGTCAAATGGTGTTGTCGGCGCGATGCTGACAAATCCGTCCTGCTTTTCTGCACTCTCACCGTTATCGATGCGGAAGCCCTGCGTTCTGTAGCCGATCGGTGTTACGGTATCCATCGCATAATAAACGGTAACATTCGCCACGGTACCCGAAACAGCAGGAATATCACCCGTGAAGGGAATTTCAATGCTCTCGCCCGGTGCAATATCAACAAAGGGATTAAGCTCAAACTTAAGGTCAAGTGCATCACATTCAACAGCCGCAATTCTTACCGTGCTGTTAGCGCTCGTGTTCATAACAACGAGAGTGTCTGCACCGCCTGTGATAAAGCCCTCGTCACAGCCCTTGAAGGATGCGTGAACCGTGTGTGATGCATTTGTTGAATATTTGAACTGAGGATATGCGGGGTCTGAATAAACATCCGTGATGTTGTCCGTCAGAAGAAGTGTCATCATCAGCACTCTTGTGTAGTTATCCTTATACGTCATACCGTGGAAAAGTCCGTCAACAAACCACGTGTTGTCGGGAAGGTATGCCGTAGAAGCGTCAATATCCATCGCAGGCGAAACCTTATCCTTACCGCCGAGCGAAATTATCTGCTGATATCCGTCCGCAAAGCGCTGACCGTATGGCGCACATGTCGCACCCGTCGATGCCGCAGTTGTGATAATGCCGTCAGAATTCTCATTCATACCCGTGACAACACGGTTACCCGTACCTGAAATAATAGAAATATTCATTCCGTTTTCAATGCACTCGGCAAATTTCTCGGGCATCGAGGGAAGAATTTCATAATGGAAGCGGTCACTGGTTTCGATAAGACCTGCGCTCTCCTCGCTGTCAAGAAGCGTTTCCTTCGCATGCTCATATTTATCAACCGTAATGAAATCCCAGAGACTGCCCCAATATCCGATTGTCGGGAAAATCTTCGGGAAGAGAGTATTAAGAAGAGTATCAACAAAGCCGAGCGGCTGTGCCTTGACGAACCAGTTGTAGTTTTCTTCGGTCATCGTTCCGTTTTCAACGAAGCGGAGAAGACATTCCTCGTCGAACTCGACACAAGCCATAAGAGCGTCGTAAGCGATGCCTGCACCGCCGATTGCAGGAATTGTCAGCACCGCGTTATCAACATCGCCCTTGTAGCCGTAAAGCGCAAGATAAGTTGCCGTCACCTGTCCGCCGTGGCTGACTGCAAAGAGATTAACCTTATCCTTACCGCTGTGTTCCTTGACTGACTGAACAAAATCGTCGAGCTGACCCGCGCAGAATTCGGCACCCATACGGAAGTCACAGCTGAAATTATAGATATTCTCGTGACCGATATACTGTGCGATTTCCTCGGAGATTTCGACCTCCTGACGGTACATCGTATCCGTGCGGTTCGCGATAAGATATGCGTTATTCTTATGAAGCGCATCAGTATAATCCTGATGAAGCTCGTACGCGCTCGTGCCGTCGGGATTGCAGCGAAGCTTTTCAAGCAGAGGATTAAGCTCACTTGCGACAACATCCGTTATATATTCCGCGTTATCGAAGGCAAATGTGCCGAGACCGATTGCAAGCTCAGCAATACGCGCAAGCACGCGCTCAATAACATAATCGAAATCAAGACCCCATACTGCCTCGCCCGTCTCAAGACTGTCGCCGTAATAGAGGTTAGTCGAGCTGTAGCCGGGAACGATAATCACGGGATAATCGCTGAACTCTCCCTCTACCTCGCCCGCCGCCGAAGCAAAGCAGGTGAGCGACGTAACAAGCATCAAGGCAGACATAATGATACATAAAAGCTTTTTCATAACATCACTTCCAAAAATTTATAAGTTCATTTTAGCACCAATGCACCGATATGTAAATTGTCAAAAGTACATAAAAAAGGTCTGCCCCGTTTGACGGGACAGACCGTGTGATTATTCAAATGTTGCGGTATACTTTGCAACGTAGCCCTTGCTCTGCTTATCTGTCTTTGAGCCCTTGAAGGTCGCGTTATCGGATTTTGTCCAGCCCGAAACAACGAACGAGCCATCCTCAAGCACACATACGCCTGTTGCGCTGTCTGTCTTTTCGCCCTCGAGAAGCATCTTGAAGGTTGTGTGACCCTTTTCGTTAAGAACCATAACGAAGCCGTCCTCTTCGCCGCCTGAAGGCTCGCCTGCAAAGTCGAGGTCAGCAGATGTTGTCTGACCTGCTACGATGAAGCCGCCGTTGAACTCGGTGATTGCATTGATATAATCAACACCCGAGCCGCCGATAAGTCTTGCCCAGCAGACATCGCCCTTCGCATTGTAGCGGATAACATATCCGTCGGATTTGCCGTAGGTTCTGTTATAGATGCCGTCAACCTTCTTGTTGATTGTGAACGAGCCGCCGACAACGCATCCGCCGTCAGACGTTGCATAAACTGCGTTGTATTCACTGTTGCCCGTACCCTGAAGATACTGTGACCATTCGAGACCGCCGTTCTTATTGAGCTTTACAAGAACGGTGTTCTTTGTCAGAGGTGCAGCAAAGCTGATGCCTGCGAAATCATAGTCTGTTGAAACAGTAACGCAGGTTGCGAAGATGTCGCCGTCCTCGTTGACTGAAAGTGCCGTGAAGTTGTTTGACTTTGAACCCTCAAGCGTCTTACGCCACTTGATGTTACAGTTCTTATCGAACTTGAAGACAAAAGCCTTGATTGTATCGTCCTCAGACTTGAAGAAGCCGCCGCTTGAAACAGCCTTACCGCCGACAACAAAGCCTCCGTCGGGAGTTGCTGCAACAGCCTCAAGGAATTCACCGTTCTGAGTTTCGTCACCGGGGAAGGAATACATCCAGATGAGCTTGCCGTTCTTATCAAGACGGACAATCAATGCGGAAACACCCTGATTGTTAAGCGGAGCATCAATATCCGATGCCATCGTGTGACCGACTGCAACGATTGACTTATCCTTGAGCTCTGCAACATCCGTGAAGGAAACCTCGGAATCGCCGCCGAGGATATATTTCCATGCAAATGAGCCGTCAGCGTTATACTTTACAACTGCGCCGTGGCCTGCCCAATCCTTGCTGATGCCCTGAAAATCGCCGTCATAGGACTGTGAATAGCCTGCTGTGACGAAGCCGCCGTCAGCACAGCTCTTTACGCCGTAGAACAAATCCATGCTCTTACCGCCGAAGTACTGCACATTGTTACGCTTTACATCATCAACATTAAGAGAAGCATCGCCCTCGATGCCGACGGTTGTGCTTGTCGTTGTGGATGTGTTGATTACGCTCGGTCTTTCGTTCGTTGTGTAATCCGGCTTTGCTGTTGTCGGAGTGAGAACAAGCTTTCCGTCGGAATTATACTTGCCCGTGTAATAAATAAGATTGCCGAAGGAATCGACGTTGTTCTTTGTGTAAAGAACGTTGCCCTTTGAGTCAACCTTACCTGTTGTATAGATAAGCTGACCTGCGCTGTCCTTCTGACCTGTTGAATAAATCTTGTGGCCTGCCTTGTCGACGATGCCGACGCGGTCAACAACGTTACCGTTGATATCCGTTGCGCCCGTGATAGCGGTAACATCCTCTGCCTTGATAAGGTCATCATCGGTTACAATGCCGATGTTTTCAGGTGCCTTTTCAAGCTCGTCATCATTCTTCGTGCCGGGTGTCTTTGAATCGCCGCAAGCCGCAAAGGTTGTTGCGATAAGAACGAGTGCAAGAAGAAATGCAATAATCTTTTTACTCATTGTTATACCTCCAATAGGTTTATACAAAAATATAATAACACAAAGCGATACTTTTTTCAATAATATAATTAAAGTTAATAAATGTAAAGGTCGGCTTGCATCCCACAAACCGACCTTAATTTTATTTCTGATAAATCTTCACATAATCGACGATGTATTCTGTCTTGTAGTCCTTCTCAACTCCGTCAAGCTTTGAAGCAGAAGGAACACAAAGCGAAATTATCGGAAGAAGCTCCTCCCTCGAAACACCGTTACCGAAGGTTGAGCGCGTTGTCTCAACGCCGTTGATGTAGAAGATGTATTCCTCCTCAGTCCATTCCAGACCATAGGTGTTATATTCCTCAAAGACGTTTCTGCCCTTGAAATCACCGAGGATTGCGGACTGGAAGCCCTCCTGAACGCCGTTCACACCTGCACAATGGATTGTCGACGTTACGCTGTTACCGCCGAAAAGCTGACCCGGCTTGCTGAAGCATTCGAAAATGTCAAGCTCCGCACCGCCGATACCGCCCTGCGAATATTCAGCCTCGTAGGGGTGGTGAGCCTGAAGCCAGAATGCGCTCCAGAACGCCTCGCCGCTGCTGCAGATGCAGCGGATTTCAAAGTAGCCGTTGGTATACCACTGCGTACGCGCAATCTCAGCACCGTACCATCCCGGACCGTATGCACCGTCCTCGCGGTATTCACTCGTAAGCACGACATTGCCGTCACGCAGAGAAACCTGAGAAAGGTTGGAATAGCCGCCGTTCTGCGCGCCCTCGCCGCGGTGATACCAGTTATCGTAATTCAGAGTGTCACCCTCAAATTCGTCATAAAAAACAAGCTCATAGCCCGTAAGGTCAAGCTCCTGACCGCGCGGTGTTGTGGGTAATCCGAAAACAAGCATACCGAAAAGCTCGACAACAGCCATAAGTCCTGCAAAAAAGCCCTTGACCGAAAAGCCCGTAAACATTTCGTGAAGATGAGAAAAAATACCTCTCAACGCCCATTCCTCGCGGTAAACAAGACCGAGAGCTTCAACAATTTTATCCAACATACGGCACCCTCCTTTTTATAATTTGAATTTAGCACAATAAACGTTTTTTGTCAATAAAGAAAACCGCCTGCCGAAGCAAGCGGTTTAAATCTTATTTTGAAACATAATGTGACGGATTCTGCTTTTCACCGTTGTAACGGATTTCAAAGTGGACATGAGGTCCCGTTGAATAGCCCGATGAGCCGATGTAAGCAATAACCTGTCCCTGCGAAACTCTCTGACCGACGGAAACCGCAAGCGCGCTGCAATGCGCATAAAGAGAGGAGTATCCGCCGCCGTGGTCAATCATAACGTAGTTGCCGTAGCCCGAATTGCTGTGCACGGCACGGATAACCGTTCCGCCCTTCGTCGCAACGAGCTTTTTGCCGTGGGCGCCCGCCATTGAAATATCAATACCGCTATGGAACTTATAAGCGCCCGAAATCGGGTCATTTCTGTAGCCGTAGGGTGATGTGATATATGAATTTGAATACGGCACGGGCCACTGCCAGCCCTTCGTGCTGATATTTGACGAGGCTGAGCCCGCATTTGATGAGCCCGATGAGCCTGATGAGCCCGATGAGCCCGAGGATGCCTGTTCCTTGAGGAAGGCTTCGATTTCGTCTTCAATCTTATCCATATCGGCATTGTATTGATCAAGGCTTACTTCAAGCTTCTTTGTCTGATAATTGAGATCAGCAAGCTTTTTGTTAACCTCGTTTGACTTTGCCATGATTGTGGACTGAGTTGCATTCAGCTCGTTTTCAGCAGACTGGAGGTCATTTCTTTTAACAACGAGAGCCACCTTTTCCGCTTCAACGGACTTTTTCTTTTCTTCAAGCTTTTTCTGCATCTCTTCTATCTCGGCAATCTCCCTGTTGAGCTCGTCAACGAGTGCCTGATCGTTCTGAGTTACTCTGCGGAAAAGCTCAAGACGGTTAAGGAATCCCGAAACAGAGGACGATGCCGTGAACATCTCCAGCACGGATGTTTCACCTGCAACGTAGTTCGCTCTGATTCTCTCGCAGAAAATTGCGATTGTATCTTCGATTTCCTTATCCTTTGCAAGGATTTCGGCATCGAGCTGTTTTATCTCCTCGTCAAGCTCGGCGATTTTCTTTTCCGTGTCTCTGATATCACCGTTGATGATATTTTTCTGACCGCGCACGTTATTGAGCTGATCGTTGAGTATTGCAATCTGATTATTGAGCTCGTTGATGATTTCTTCCTGTCTCTTCTGCTGCTTTTCGAGCTCCTTGATTTTGGCTTCGCTGTCCTTGACCTTATCCTTGATTGCCGCCTGCTCATCACGAAGAGATGAAAGGCTTTTCGCCTGAGCCTCGGGTGCAATCGCCGCAAAGGACACAAAAACGAGAGTGAAGCAAAGGAAGAATGATATTATTTTTGTTACAGAATTATTCTGCTTCATCATAAACAATTCCTCCTTTTTCTTTCAGATACTTCTGAATGGAAATAAGGCTTCCGATGCCGCCGGAAAGAATGCCTATCACCACAAAGGCAATCAAAATATACGGTGCATATACGATGAAATCAGCGATTTCAAAATTCTTGCTTATCATACCGAAAATCGAATCGACCGTCGGCTCGAGCAGAGCGTAAATACCCCATACAACGCCGAGGGAAATAACCGCAGAAATCACGCCGAGAAGCATGCCTTCAACGATGAACGGCCAGCGGATGAACCAGTTGGTCGCGCCGACAGACTTCATAATGTTGATTTCAAGTCTTCTGCTGAACATCGTGATGCGGATTGTGTTCGAAATAATAAACAGTGAAATTATAAGCAGAACGGCAATAATGCCGATGCTGACATACGAAATTGATGAACGGATTTTTACAAGAACATTCGCGATTTCCTGATTGTCGCGCACAATGTCAACATTTTCGATAGCCGACAGCGCATCAACCGTGCTGTTGAATTTTGACATATCGGAAATAGAAACCTCGTAAAGATCGGGCAAGGGATTTTCGACTCCCTCAAAGTAGGTTGCATCCGTATCGAGGTCTGCGATAGCCTCATTGAATGCCGTTTCCTTGCTCGTGTATTTACAGCGAAGGACGTTCGGTGTTTCGAGAATAGCCTGCTCAACACGCTTTACCTCAGAATCCGTTGCATCCATATCGAGGTAAACCATAACAACGTTCTCTGCCTCAATTTCCTTCATAACGCCCTCAACGTTGACGAGCACCATAAAGGCTGAGCCCATCATAACGAGACACGCCATAAGAACGGCGATGGACGCGACGGACATAAGACGGTTGATCCACACATTGCGGAAGCCCTCTTTTGTAAGGTAGCTTAAGCTTCCTCCCTTTTTCATTTGCTGTCACCGCCTTCCGTATTTTCGGCAGTAACCTCTTCGGGCTTTTCTTCTTCAAGATAAACGCGGTAGGAGTCCGTATCACCTACGAGGGCATCGAGGAAGGAATCGTCCTTGCCCTTCTCTCCGGCAGGCTCTTCCGCCTTGTTTTTCTTGCCGAATTTCTTTGTAAATTTATTTTTGATTTTGCCGTCAGGCTGGAGATTAAGGTGTGACGATGAATGAATCGGGATTTCTCCTCCGTCAACAAGACCGTCGGAAACAACCTCGCCGCTGTCAAGCACGATAACACGGTTATCGAATTTTTTGACAAGGTCGTGAGCGTGAGTGACCATAATAACGGTTGTTCCCGTCTCGTTGAGACGCTTGAGAAGCTCGACAATTTCAAGTGACATCTGCGGGTCAACGTTACCCGTCGGCTCGTCCGCGATGATGATATCAGCATTGTTTACGAGCGCACGCGCAAGAGCAACTCTCTGCTGCTCACCGCCCGAAAGCTCGCTCGGGTAGCTGTGCGCCTTCTGCGGAAGGCCTACAATATTGATAACATAGGGAACTCTTTTGCGGATTTCCTTTTCCTTCGCGCCGACAACGCGCATAGCAAATGCGATATTATCGTAAACAATCATATTCGGAATCAATCGGAAGTCCTGAAAAACGATACCCATATTTCGTCTGAAATATGGGATTTTACGTTTTTTCATCTCGCCGAGGTTGTAATCCTTGATTCTGATTGTGCCCGAGGAGGGTACCTCTTCTCTCATCATAAGCTTGAGGAAGGTACTCTTGCCTGCACCCGATGCGCCGACAACAAAAACAAACTCGCCTTTATCAATATGTATATTGACATTGCTGAGAGCCCTTGTGCCGTTGTCATACACCTTTGACACATTTTTAAAGTCAATCATACTTATTGCCTCTGAAAATTAATATTTGATTGGATTGGCGTCAAGATATTTCTTAACCATAAGTGCAACCTTGAATTCGATTGCATCGTCAAACTCCCTGAGATCAAGACCCGTAAGCTTCTTGATTTTTTCAAGACGGTAAACAAGAGTGTTACGGTGAACGAACAGCTTTCTTGAAGTTTCGCTGACGTTAAGGTTGTTCTCAAAGAACTTCTGGATTGTAAATAATGTTTCGTGGTCAAGGCTTTCGATTGAGCCGCGCTTGAAAATCTCGTGAAGGAACATCTCGCAAAGCGTTGTCGGAAGCTGATAGATAAGACGTGCGATGCCGAGGCTGTCATATCTGACGATAGATTTTTCAGTGTCGAATACCTTGCCGACCTCAAGAGAAACCTGAGCCTCCTTGAACGAACGTGCAAGCTCCTTAATACCGACAACCGCAGTACCGATACCGATCTGAGCGTGAACATAAAGCTCTGTCGAGAGTGAATCCACGATTGAGCGTGAAAGCTTTTCGAGGTCCTTTGACTCGATGTTGCTCTTGACTTCCTTGATGAGTGCGATATCCGACTCACTTACATTTACAATGAAATCCTTGGACTTGTCCGGGAAGAGATTCTGGATAACGTCGTAAGCGGAAGCATCTGACTGCTCGGGGATTCTGATAAGAAGAACCACTCTTGAAGCATCGTTGTTGAAGCGAAGCTCGCGAGCCTTGAGGTAGATGTCGCCGGGAAGGATGTTATCGAGAATTACGTTCTTTATGAAGTTGTTTCTGTCGTACTTCTCGTCAAAATACTGCTTGAGATTGCTCAGAGCAACAGCACTGATGTTGACGTACTTTTCAGCAAGCTCGTCATCACCGTCAACGAATACTGCATATTCGGCGTGAACCTGATTGCCGAAGGTCTTGTATGTACAACCGTTTACAACACAGACATCGGAATCCATAAAGGTTGTAGCCGCCGCAATGGAATTAACCTCGCCGATTCTGCCAAGCTCACTGCAAGAGATGATAGTACCTGACTCGTCAATGATACCGATAGTTCTGTCAATAGCGCTCTTCATCTGATGAATAACGCCCTGGAAAAGTCTGTTTGACATATTAAAACTCCTCACTTATGAATAATTAACATCTGAAAATACCTGCGCTTGTCGAAAATGACGAAGCGTTCAGTCGTTTATACAAAATGCCAATCTAAACATATACATTTTACACAATTACAGGGTGTTTGGCAAGTGTTTTATGCGATTTTTTGAAAATATTTTTGAAAAATCGGCTTTTTGACTGCTTATTTTATCAAAAAGTGACAAATATTCCCTCGCTTTTCCGTGTATTTTCATTTGTGTAAAATCACCATTTATTGTGAAAAATACGGTGGAAAACTCGTTTCGGACACAATATTTTGTTTTTTAGTGGACAAAATGAACAAAAATTGCAATTTGTACAAAAACAAAAATCCGACAGAAAATTTTTCACAAAATTTCTGTCGGATAAGCCTTTTATTGTAAATTCTTCTTTTTAAGCGGGCTTTTGTTTCCCTTGTCATCAACCAGGCGCACGCTTTCGAGTGTCGCAACGAGGTTGCGTTTATATGCCGCAACGTACTCCGCGCGAAGCTGAGCTCTCTCCTCTGTTTCCTCGGGTGTCAGCTCCTGCACCTTCGCCTTTCGTGCAAGCTCGTTGATTCTGTCAATTTTCTTCTGATCCATTTATTTTTCCTCCGTTAAAACACTTTTAATTAAGCGTCGCAGACCCTTAACTTTTGCCTCAGGCAAAAATTTCATATCGGCAAAGCCGATATTTCACATTGCGACAGCAATATTTCACACGACCGCAGGTCGTATTTCATTGCAAAGGTGTTATTTTGACGCCTTTGCTATCGGGCAAACCTTCATACAAATTCCGCACACGGCACCTCTGCCGATATGCTTGAAATTCTTTTTCATATATTCACTGCATTTTTCGGGGTCAAAAACATCCTCGCGTTCCATACCCTCCTGCCACAGCGCTCCGTTGATTGCGCCCGACGGGCAAGCCTCAACGCAGAAATTGCACTGAGTGCAGGGTGATGTGTATTCCTTCGGCTCACACTCAAACGGACAATCCGTAAAAATCGTGCCGAGCCTTACGCGTGCGCCGTGCTCCCTATGAAGGAAAAGACTGTTTTTGCCGATTCCGCCGAGACCTGCGAGCGAAGCCGCCTTCTTATGCGAATATCTGCCGTTATAATTCCAGCCGTCCTTGTTGATGCTCTGCGATGCGCCGACAGGGATATATTTATATCCGTTCTGCTCCAATATAAAGCCTGCCTGCAGAAGCACGCGGTCAATGAATGCATTAACTGTTCTGTAATGGTGAAAATAGGTGTGGGTCGGCTCGTCGGTTATCTCGTCAATAACTGCATCCGACAGTTTGACGACAATACTGACGGCATAGGTTTTGTCTCCGAACGGCCCGTCCGGAACAGCCGAAAAGCCGACGTCAGCAACACCGTTATCTTTGAACAGTTTCACAAGCTCGTCTTGTAGTTTCATATCGCACCCCATTTTTGTTGCGTTTCAGGCTCCCTTGAGTAAAGGGAGCTGTTGAGCGACAGCGAAACTGAGGGATTGTTCCTTACAATCCTCCCGTCAGACTTCGTCTGCCACCCTCCTTTACACAAGGAGGGCTTTTATATCGTTTTCAAATTAAAGCTCCGTAAACCGCAGTCATAAGTGCGGCATAGTCACCGATTTCGTCACCGAGCAAGGCAGGGCGCACATCGAGACATTTCACGGTATGAGAAAGCGCCTCTTTTTCGAGCTCAGCCTGCATTGCGGGACGCAGAAGCTCCTCGCTTCTCGCAAAAACACTGCCGATAACCACACACTCGGGGTTGAGAATATCTGCAAGAATCGCAAGCGTTCTGCCGAGATATTTTCCGCTTGTACGGTAAATGTCAAGCGCGGTCGGGTCGCCGTTTTTCGCATCGAGCGCGATATCCTTTGCACTCTTGTCAATGCCGAAAAGTCTGCCGATATTCCGTATTCCGCCGCCCGAGCAGTAGCCCTCCGCAGAGCCCTTTTTGCCGTAGCCCTCGGGGCCGTCCTCGGTTAAGCGGACGTGTCCGACCTCTCCTGCCATATCCGACGTGCCGACGTAAAGCCTGCCGTCAAGAATAAGTCCTGCGCCGAAGCCCGTGCCGAAGGTGAGAAAAATCATATTCTGCGTTCCCCTGCCCGCTCCGAGCTTCCACTCCGCAAGCGCACAGGCATTCGCATCGTTCTGCAAAAATACGGGCACGCCGAAGTGCGAAGAAAGCATTTCGACAATCGGAACGTCAATCCATTTCGGCAGATTCGGCGGACAAAGAATAACGCCTGTTCTGCTGTCGAGCGGACCTCCGCAGGAAATGCCGATAGCAGAAAAATCCTTTTCTGCTGAAATGATTTCGCAGAATTTTTCAATTATATCCGTCGGCTCTTCGTCGATATCCGTCGCAAAAGCCGTGCGGGAAATTATTCTGATTTCATCATTCTCGTATTCACCGACAATCACGGCGCACTTCGTGCCCCCGATGTCGATACCTATATACTTTTTCATAGTATCACCACATGGATTATAGCATAGAATAAGCGAAAAGTAAATCATCAAGTATAAATCTCCACACTTTACAGATACTAACATCACAATTTGAAAATGTAGGGAACGGATTTATCCGTTCCGTTGATATCGGAAGGCATAAATGCCTTCCCTACAAAAAGACGCAAAGGAGATTTATATATGAAAGCAACAGGTATTGTCAGAAGAATCGACGACCTCGGGCGCGTTGTAATCCCGAAGGAAATCCGCAGAACAATGCACATCCGCGAGGGTGCGCCGCTTGAAATTTTTACCGACACGCAGGGCGGTGTCATCTTCAAAAAATATTCACCCGTCGGCGAGCTTTCCGATGTAACGGAGCATTACGCTGACGTGCTTTACAGAAGCGTAAGCACGCCCGTTCTCATCTGCGACCGCGACCACGTTATTTCCTGCGCGGGTGTTTCCAAGCGTGATTTTATGGACAGGCACATCAGCGAGGAGCTCGAAAACGTGATGGAGGAGCGCAGGCTTTACACGGGCGATGTTGATAATATGCTCTATCCGATCGAGGGCATTTCCTACGCCGCGTCAATCGTTGCGCCGATTATCAGCAACGGCGACATTCTCGGTGCGGTAGTCTTTCTCTTCGGTGACGGAACGCAGATTTCTCCCACGGAAATCAAGCTCGCGCAGGTTGCGGCGTCATTCCTCGGCAGACAAATGGAAGAATAAAATACTGCCTTCGTAAGCGAAGAACAAAAGAAAAATTTTTTAAACTTTTCTTTTTAGCCGCCTTTTACGCCCTCGACGTATACACTATACGCCTACGGGCATAAAAAGCGGCTTCTTCATCTTGCCAAGACAGTATTTGGATTCATCAAATCTTATTTAATTCTCCGTTGTGACACTCTCAAGCTTAAGATTCTCTTCGCCGATAACGATAACACCGCATACGCCGACTGTTTCGGCAGGGATTGACTCGCCCTCGATTGTGATTGTGTTATCCTTGACCTCACATTCGCAGTCCCAGCTCTTCGACTCTTCAACATCACCGCTCATTGTGATGACCGTCTCCCAGCCGCGGAAGCTCGATTCCTTGAGATTGCGTACGCTCACATTGAGCTGATATGAATACGTTCCGTCGCCGTTTGACCATTTGTTGACGATTTTAACCGTTGTTTCGCTCTCATCGCCCGAGCTCTGAATCATCTTATCGTTTTCGGAAATGCCTGCGGAGGAATCCGATGTATACGGCAGCTTGCGGATTTCTCCCGTTGCATATTTAAGAATAATCTCTGCATCCTTCTCTGTCAGCTGTCCGTCAGCATCGGAGTCGCCGTTTTTAATCTGATTTTCAAAAAGCTCTGTCTGTCCCGCAAGTGAGCTTCTGATAAGCAGGACATCCTGAGAATTGATATAGCCGTCACCGTTGACATCACCGATGGCGCAGTTTGCATAAGATTCGTTCGTCAGCTTCGTTGTCTGTCCGACAATCACAGCGACGATTGCGCCGACGACGGCAACCGCGACAAGGGCAAGAATTATAACCTTTTTATTGATCTTTTTCATAAAGCATCCTCTGTAAATTTCTTTTTTATTATTGTATCAAAATCCGACAGCTTTTTCAACTGTATTTACAGGGAAAAAGGAAGAAGCTCAAACAGCATACATACAATCGGTGCGAGCACGATTGCGGGCATAAAATTGGCAACCCTGAATTTTGAAATTCCGACAAGATTGAGTCCGAGAGCAATAATGATAACCGAGCCGACACACGTCATCTCGTTGATTGCAGGAGTTGTCAGCACTCCGCTGAGAAGCTCGGCAAGAAGCACAATCCCACCCTGAATAACCAGAATGGAAACAGCGGAAAATACAACGCCGATTCCGCAGCTCGCGGCAATCATTGTTCCCGAAATAAGGTCGAGCAGGGATTTTGTATAAAGCATCTGATTGTCACCGAGCAGACCCGCGTTAAGCGAGCCGACAACCGTCATTGAGCCGACACAGAAGAGAAGCGTTGCGGTGACGAAGCCCTCGGCAACCGACACCTTCTTTTCGCCCTTGTTGAATTTCTTTTCAACCCAGCTGCCGAGACGGTTGATTTTATCGTCGATGTCGATAAGCGAGCCTATCGCTGTGCCGACAAGCATAGACACGATAAGCACAAGCGTGTTTTCGCCGACGAGCGCACCGTCAATGCCGATATAAATAACGCACAGTCCGACGGCAATCATAATTGATTTTGTTATTTTTTCGGGTATCCCCTTTTTGAACAGCGTGCCGACCGTACCGCCGACAACCGCCGCAAGCATATTAACAATAACTCCGAGCATAAAAATCTCCTAAACCTTCAGATATTCGACATTTTATCACTATGGTCTGTCCGTGTCAAACCAATTTTGCAAAAATATTGATTTGTTGTATGTTTTATGTTAGAATAATAAATGTATAAATTTGCATAAAAGGAGTTACATTTATGTTTAAGTTTGAGCCCAAAATCAAATATAAGGTCAACGGCAAGGTCTGCAAGAGTGACGACCTCGAGACCAAGCACTATACACTCGACCTTCAGGTAAGCGACAATGCCGTAAAGTGCGTTCTCAAGCCGAAGGTAAGCATGGAAATGCTCGAATTCAAGCTCGAGGCTGACAAGAAGCTCGGCAAGAACGAGGTTTTCTTTGCTAACGGCTTCCAGTCCTGGACAAAGTGCTACGAGTGCCACGCTGACGATACAATCATCGGTCTCGGCAAGATCACTCAGCTCAACAATTTCACAAAATTCTTTGCAGGCGTACAGGGTGACTACCACTTCACAGAGTATGAAAAGAAGGGCAAATTCCACTCCTATACATACACTTATTTCAGAGAGGGCGAAAAGCTTGTTCTCTTCGGCTCAAAGAGCGAGCGTAACGGCTACACAATCTTCGATATGGATTGTGAGGACAAGGAATTCAGCATTACAAAGGATATCGTCGGCTGTACTCTTGACAGCGAGACCGTTCTTGTTGATGTTGTCTGCTTTGAGGGTGAGTATGACGAGGTGTTCGACAAATACTTCGGCTCAATGGATTTAAGAAAGCCGAAGATCAACTACCTTGCAGGCTACACCTCATGGTACAACTACTATCAGAAAATCAACGAGGAAATTATCCTCCGCGACCTTGACGGTCTTGACAGAGCAAAGGACAGCGTTTCAATCTTCCAGATTGATGACGGCTACGAGACCTTTGTCGGCGACTGGCTCGATCCCAACCCCGCAAAGTTCCCCAACGGTATGAAGTATATCGCTGACAAGGTGCACGACAAGGGCTACCTTGCAGGTATCTGGATCGCTCCGTTCAGCGTTCAGCGCGTTTCAAGAATCGCCAAGGAGCACCCCGACTGGCTCATCAAGGATGCTAAAGGCAAGCCTCTCCTCGGCTGTCAGGGCTGGGGCGGTGCATACACGCTCGACTTCTATCATCCCGAAGCAAGAGAATATATCCGCCACTTCTTCGACGTTATCGTAAACGAGTGGGGCTACGATATGGTTAAGCTCGACTTCCTCTACTCCGAGGCTATGTTCCCGAGACACGGCAAGACACGCGGCACAATTATGTGCGAGGCCATGGACTTCCTTCGCGAGTGCGTAGGTGAAGATAAGCTTATCCTTGGCTGCGGTGTGCCTCTCGGACCGTCCTTCGGTGTTGTTGATGCCTGCCGTATCGGCTGTGACGTTTCACCGCACTTCGAATTCAACTTCATCGACAAGCTTCTTCTCAATATGGAAATCGTCAACACAAGACACGCGATGAACAACTCCTTCCTTCGCCGTCATCTTGACCAGAGAGTTTTCTGTAACGATCCTGACGTATTCTTCCTTCGTAACACCAACCTTAAATTTACACTTGATCAGAAGCTTCTTCTCGCAAAGATCAACAACCTTTTCGGAAGCGTTCTCTTCGTTTCGGATAACGCGGGTGACTATGACGACGAGACTATGGAATACCTCAAGCTCTTCTTCAAGCCCAGCGAAGCAAAGGTGCTTTCTGCCGAGTATGTAACACCCGAGGATGTAAAAATCGTTTACATTGAAAACGAGCAGAAGAAGACTCTCCGCTTCAACGTGAAGACAGGCAAGAGCAATCTTCGCAATCTCTTATAATAACAATAAAAAGAAAAACGCCCTTACCGGAGTGAAGTTGTCAAGTAAAAGTAGACAATAAAAAATACTTTTAAACCAAACCTATGCAAAGTCCTGTTCAGTTCTAAACTGAACAGGACTTTTTCTGCCACATTTGGTAGAAGGGCGTTCAGCGTTGTAGTATTTTACATAT